>NZ_JBHLVZ010000084.1:0-525508 GCF_042433125.1 Muricoccus vinaceus
GACACCTCCACACTCGCCGACCCCACCGTCGTCAGCGACCTCATCGGAAACCGCGTGGGGTGAGGGAAGTCCGCTTCATCCACGCGAAGAAGCGCGAAGCGAAAGGCAAGTGAGCAGATGGACGGACAAAGCCACGGCATGGAGCCGCACGAGCGCATCCTGAGGAGCCCCAGGTTCCAGGAACTGATCCGACGGCGCTCCGCCTTCGCCTGGACCCTCTCGGCCATCATGCTGGGTCTTTATTTCGGTTTCGTCCTGCTGGTGGCTTTCGCCAAGGACCTCATGGCCGTTCGGATCGGCGGCGGCGTCACATCGCTCGGCATCCTGCTCGGCCTCGGCATCATCGCGACCGCCTTCGTGCTCACCGGCGTCTATGTCGCCCGGGCGAACAGCCGCTTCGACGATCTCACCCGCAGCCTGCAGGAAGAGGTGACGCGCTGATGTCCCGCACCATGAAGCTACTCCTCCCCATGCCCGCGCTGGCCCTGGGCACCGGCGCATGGGCTCAGGCTGCGGGCGGCCCGCCCTCGGTCGCCCAAGGGCTGAACTGGCCGGCCATCGTCATGTTCTTCGTCTTCGTGCTCGCGACCCTCGGCATCACCTATCGCGCCGCCATGCAGACCAAGTCGGCGGCCGATTTCTATGCGGCCGGCGGCGGGATCAGTGGGTTCCAGAACGGACTGGCCATTGCCGGTGACTACATGTCCGCGGCCTCCTTCCTCGGTATCTCCGGGCTGGTCTTCGCCAGCGGCTTCGACGGGCTGATCTATTCCATCGGCTTTCTGGTGGGCTGGCCGATCATCCTGTTTCTGATTGCGGAGCGGCTACGCAACCTCGGCAAGTTCACCTTCTCCGACGTCGCCTCGTTCCGGCTGCAACAGACCCCGATCCGCATCCTCTCCGCCACCGGAACGCTGGTGGTGGTCGCGTTCTACCTCATCGCGCAGATGGTGGGCGCCGGAAAGCTGATCGAGCTGCTGTTCGGCATGCAGTACCTTTACGCGGTGGTGATCGTCGGGGCGCTGATGATCGTCTATGTCGCATTCGGCGGCATGAAGGCCACCACCTGGGTCCAGATCATCAAGGCCTGCCTTCTGCTGGGCGGTGCCACCTTCATGGCCCTGGCCGTGCTCTGGCGCTACGGCTTCAGCCCCGAGGCGATGTTCGCCGACGCGGTGGCCACGCACCCGCGCGGGCAATCCATCATGGCGCCAGGCAACTTCGTGGCGGACCCGGTCTCCACCATCTCGCTTGGCCTCGCGCTGATGTTCGGCACGGCGGGGCTGCCGCACATCCTGATGCGGTTCTTCACCGTGTCCGACGCCCAGGCTGCGCGGAAGTCGGTGTTCTATGCCACCGGGCTGATCGGTTACTTCTACATCCTCACCTTTATCATCGGCTTCGGTGCCATCACCTTCCTGATGAACAACCCCGAATACTTCAACCTCGGGGCGAACGGTGCCTATAACAAGGTCACGGGCCTGCTGGGCGGCACCAACATGGCGGCCATCCACCTGTCCACCGCCGTCGGCGGGTCACTGTTCCTGGGTTTCATCTCCGCCGTCGCCTTCTCCACCATTCTCGCGGTGGTGGCGGGGCTGACGCTGGCGGGCGCCTCCGCGGTGAGCCACGACCTCTACGCCTCCGTGATCGCGCGCGGCCGCTCGAACGAACAGCGCGAGGTGCGCATCTCCAAGGTTTCCGCCATCGTGATCGGCATCGTCGCCATCGTGCTTGGCTATGTGTTCGAGAACCAGAACGTGGCCTTCATGGTGGGCCTTGCCTTCTCGGTCGCGGCGAGCTGCAACTTCCCGGTGCTGCTGATGTCGGTCTTCTGGCGCGGCACCACCACGCGCGGGGCGCTGATCGGAGGATTCCTGGGCCTGATCGGCGCGGTGCTGATGGTGGTGCTCAGCAAGGCCGTCTGGGTCAGCACCTTCGGCTTCGCCGCGCCGCTGTTCCCCTATGACAACCCGGCGATCTTCTCCATGGCCATCGCCTTCCTCGGCATCTGGATTTTCTCTCTTCTGGACCAGAGCGAGCAGGCACGGCGCGAGCGGGCGGTCTTCGATGCGCAATACGTTCGCTCCGAGACCGGCATCGGCGCCAGCGGCGCCCACGTTCACTGAGGCGCCGGGACGCCGGGGGCCACCCACCATGCGCATCGCTTCGCGGGCGGGTGGCCCCTGGGTGAGGGCCGGCCTCGGTGGCTGAGGGCTTCAACACCGCCAACCCGCCCTTTGACCGGCTGAACCATGCGGAGGTCGAGGTTCTCCGGGCCTCGATTGACATCGGCTATTTCGCGCCCGGCGAAACCATCATCGCCCAGGGCGCCGCCTCCGCCCACCTGCACGTGGTGATCAAGGGCGCGGTGGAGGCCCGCCACGCCGGAGCGCTCACCTCGGTGCTGCGGGCCCAGGACAGCTTCGACCCTCGCGCCCTGGTGCACGGCTCGGCCGGCGAAGACTTCGTGGCCGCCGAGGAAACGCTGTGT
Source organism: Muricoccus vinaceus (assembly GCF_042433125.1). Taxonomy (NCBI): domain Bacteria; kingdom Pseudomonadati; phylum Pseudomonadota; class Alphaproteobacteria; order Acetobacterales; family Roseomonadaceae; genus Muricoccus; species Muricoccus vinaceus. The sequence continues at coordinate 2,495 of NZ_JBHLVZ010000084.1, forward strand.
CACCTGATACCGCGCGCGACGGTGGTGGAGTTGATCGGCCGCAATCCCGCCTTTGCCGCCTTCTTCTATGCCGAAGTATCGCGCAAGCTCGACGCACTCTCGGGCGGGCGGCGTCCGGATGGCTTCGACATGGTGCTGCGCGCGCGCGTGGGGGAAGCCAGGCGGGGAGCCGCCGTCTTTATCGACGGCACCGAGACTATCGAGGCCGCCGGACACCGCATGCGGGATGGAAACATCAATGCGCTGTTCGTCCGGGATGGCACGCGCATCGGCGTGGTGACCGGGATGAACCTGTCCAAGGCCGTCGTGCTGCGCCGCCTTCCGCTGGAGACCGAGATCCGCAAGGTCACGCATTTCGATGTTGTCTCGGTGGAGGCCCACGAGTTCCTGTTCGAAGCCGTGCTTCTGATGACGCGCCATGACAAGCGTCGCCTGGCGGTGCGGCAGGACGGTGCCTTCGTCGGTTTCCTTGAGGATATCGACATCCTCGGGCTGTTCGCCGGCAATCCGCAGCTCATTCCCGGCCGCATCGACCGCGCCCGCGATGTGGACGAGCTGGCTGAGCCCGCGCACGACATCGCGGCCCAGGTGGAGCGCCTGCACCGGCAGGGCATCCGGGTCGAGGCGATCGCCGAGATCACATCAGACCTCAACCGCCGCCTCTTTGCGCGCCTTTATGACCTGCTGGCGCCACCCGCGGTCCGGGAGGGCGGATGCCTGCTGCTGATGGGTTCGGAGGGACGCGGTGAGCAGACGCTGCGAACCGACCAGGACAATGCTCTGCTTCTCGCCTCTCCGGTGCCCCCGGACGAGCTGACCGCCTTCCGCGAAGCCTTTTCCGGCGCGCTGGACCGCTTCGGTTTCCCCCCTTGCCCCGGCGGCGTCATGGTCCGCAATCCCGTGTGGTCGCAGCCGCTGGAGGGCTTCACGAAGCAGCTCCACGCCTGGGTGCTCGACCGCAGCCCGGAGGCGGCGATGAACATCGCGATCTTCTGGGATGCCGTGGCAGTGGCCGGCCGCCGGGAACTGCTCATACGGGCCAGGGCGGCCCTGCTGGAGACGATGCGCGGCGAGGGCGCGCTGCTCGCGCAGTTCGCGCAGCTGACGGAAAGCTTTGCGGCACCCCAGATCGGCCTGCTCGGCACCTTCATGGTGTCGGTCGGGCTGGGCTCGGACGCGATCGACATCAAGCGCGCCGGCATCTTCCCCATCGTGCACGGCGTGCGGGCGCTGGTGATCGAGCGCGGCCTGGTGGCGGAGTCGACGCAGGCGCGGATCGCGGCCCTGGAGCAGGAGGGCGCGCTGGAGGCGCCCTTCGCGCGCGAACTCGTCAGCGCGCTCCGCGTCTTCATGGAACTCCGCCTCCGCGCGCAGCTCGAGGCGCAGCATCGTGGTGCCGCGCGGGAGGATGGTTCGATCCGGCTGGGCCAGCTCTCCACCGCCGACCGCGACCTGTTGCGCGATGCGCTGCGCGTGGTGCGCCAGTTCCGGGAGGTCGTCCGCACCCGCTTCGGCCTCAAGGCGTTCTGAGCATGGGCGGAGCCCGGACGTGAAGCTGCCGGGCCGAGGTCTCCTGCAGGGGCTGCGGCGTCACGTCGGCCTCGCATCCCTCGCCGATCGCGGTTTCGCCTTCTTGTTCGATCCAGGCCCGGCCGGGGAGGTCGTCTCGCTGGACTGCGAGACCACCGGCCTCGACATCCGCCGCGACCAGGTCATATCGGTCGCGGCCGTGATGGTGCGTGGGCAGCGGATCATCACCAGCGAGCGCTTCGAGGCCGTGGTGCGGCCGGATCTCATGCCCCGGGAGGACTCCATCAAGGTCCACCAACTCCGCGCCAGCGACGTCGCGGCCGGGCGGCCGATGGAGGAAGTGCTGCCCGGGCTGCTGCGCTTCATCGGTGGCCGGCCGCTTCTCGGCTACTACATCGACTTCGACATCGCCATGCTCGACCGGCACGTGCGCGCCATGCTGCGGGTCGGGCTGCCAAATCAGCGCATCGAGCTGTCCGGCCTCTACTACGAGCGCAAGTACGGGGACGCCCCGCCGGGCACCGTTCTGGACCTTCGCTTCGCCGCCATGCTGCGCGACCTTGGCATTCCCGACCTTGGCCAGCACGATGCCGGCCGTGATGCGGTTATGGTGGCGATGATGTACCTCCAGCTCCTCGATCTTGCACGGCGCCGGGTGCGGATTCCGCGAACATCGTCGCGCATCGCGGAGACCGCGCCGATCGGTGCATAGCGGCTCCGGGTCTATTCCGCGGACCTGGCCAAGGCGGCGCGGATCTGGGGGCCAGGCCTGCCGGTCCCGGCCTTCGCCATGGCGCGGCGGACAATCGGCACCCGCCCCCCGCCGCGTCGGCCCAGGCCCATCATAAGGGCCGCGCCGGGCGCCAGCACCGCGGCCTCTGGTGCTGGCGTCAGCGAGAGGCTGTCCCGCTCATGCCCGCAGCAGCGCCTCTGCCGCGAGCATCAGCGCCCCCTCCGGCTGCCGGAGGTCGTCGAGGATGCTGAAATGGTCGGCCGCGGCGACGGAGAGCAGCGACCCAGGCGCGCCCAGGGCGGCGCGGCGCGCGTGAAAGTCGCGGGACTGGCGTTGCAGCTCCGGCAGTTCCTCCGCCCCGAAGGCCACCGTCATGGGCTTGGGGCTGACGGGGAGGCGTTGCGGGGAGAAGGTTGCGACCTCCTCCTCCGTCAGCGCCAGCGCGTCGTTCAGCCCCGTGCCCCGGATGGGCTCCAGGTCGAAAATGCCGGAAATGGGCAGGGCGCCTCGCACCAGCGGGTGCTCGGCCAGCAGAGCCGCCAGGTGCCCGCCCGCCGACCAGCCCGAAAGGATCACCGGCCCCGTGATCCCCTGGGACGGCCCTTCCGCCGCCAGCCAGTCCATGGCCCTGCGCATCTGCGCGGCGATCACGGTCATGCTCGCTTCGGGTGCCAGCGTGTGGCTCGGCAGGGCGGCGGACCAGCCCCGCGCCAGGGCGCCCTCCACGATGCAGGAGAAGCGTTCCCGCCCGTTCTTCTGCCAGTAGCCGCCATGGATGAAGACGAGGCAGGGCGCATCGGGCCGGTTCGCGGGGAACAGGTCCCAGCCCTCGCGCGCCGTCGCGCCGTAGAGCTGGTCCATCCCCGCCGGACGGGCAGCGCGCAGGCGTGCGGATTCGGCCGCCCATGCCTCGACCATGGCGCTGCCGCCCGGCACGGCGGCGTTGTTGTTATAGGCGGCGCTGAGCGCCGTGCGGTCCCACCCGCGCCAGACTTGCGTTGCGCTCATGATCAATCTCCCTTTTCAGCGGCAGCGTCCGGGCTCCAGGCCGCAAAAGCTTCCATATGGGCCAGCCCGGGCTGAACCCCGGGGCTTGCGCCGCGCCGCCCGCCGGTATCCCATCCGGCCCGACAGGAGCGCCCCCATGAAAGCCCAGAACGTCCTCGCCACCATTGGCAACACGCCCCATATCCGCCTGAACCGCTTGTTCCCCAATGCCGAAGTCTGGGTGAAGTCGGAACGCTCCAACCCCGGCGGCTCCATCAAGGACCGGATTGGCATCGCGATGATCGAGGCCGCCGAGGCGGATGGCAGCCTGAAGCCCGGCGGCACGATCATCGAGCCGACCTCGGGGAACACCGGCATCGGCCTGGCCATGGCGGCGGCGGTGAAAGGCTACACGCTGGTGCTCGTCATGCCCGAGAGCATGTCCATCGAGCGCCGCCGCCTGATGCAGGCCTATGGCGCGACCTTCGACCTGACGCCGCGCGAGAAGGGGATGAAGGGTGCCATCGCCCGCGCCGAGGAGCTCGTGGCGCAAACCCCTGGCGCCTGGCTGGCCCAGCAGTTCGAGAACCCCGCCAACATCGACATCCATGCCCGCACCACCGTGCAGGAGATCCTCGCGGACTTCCCGGACGGACTGGACGTGCTGATCACCGGCGTCGGCACGGGCGGGCACATCACGGCCTGCGCGCAGGTGCTCAAGCCGAAGTGGCCGGGCCTCAAGGTCTTCGCGGTGGAGCCGGAGGCCTCCCCGGTGATCTCGGGCGGCGCGCCCGCCCCGCACCCGATCCAGGGCATCGGCGCCGGCTTCGTGCCCGCCAACCTGCACGCCGCGCTGCTCGACGGCGTGATCCAGGTTTCCGCCGAGGATGCGAAGGAGCACGCCCGCCGCTCCGCACGCGAGGAAGGGCTGCTGGTCGGCATCTCCTCCGGCGCGACGCTGGCCGCCATCGCGCAGAAGCTGCCCGAACTTCCCGCGGGCTCCCGCGTCCTGGGCTTCAACTACGACACGGGCGAGCGCTACTTCTCGGTGCCCGACTTCCTGCCGGGCTGAGCCGCGCCCGGGCCGCGCCCGCCGCCTGACATCGGGCGCGCTCTCCGCCGCGCTCCCGGCGGCCCCGCTCGTCCGGGGTCCAAAGGCCGCCTCCCGGTTTGCCCGGAGACCGCGGCGCAGCGGGATGGAGCGCGCCCGTGGTGCAGGACCGCTGCGGCCTGATCCTATCCGGCGCCGCGACCGTGCCGGGCGGAGCGGCGCTGGGGCAATCCTCGCCGCCGGTGCGCCTTTCCCTGGGCACTTCCACCTCCCGCGGCGGCCTCCCGGCCTTCGGCGCGGCCTTCGCGGCTGCCGTGACCGCCGCTGACCCGTCGCTCTTCATCGGGCGGCGCAACACCGCTGGCAGGCCTGGGAACGCGCACCTGCTGGCCGAAGGGCGAGTGGACCTCGCCCTCGTGGCCGGGGAGACCGGCGCTGTCGCCTTCTCGGAAGGGGCGCGGGATCACGGTCGCGGCCGCCCTGCATTCCAGCCCCGGCCTCTTCGCCGCCCACGCAGACCTGGCCCGCCACCTGCCCCGGACGGCCTCCCTGGACCTGACGCCCGACACGCCGCTCACCCTCGCGCTGCGCGACGGGCTCGGCCTTTACGGCACGCGATGGGGCTGCGGCGCGGAGGCCTACGGCGCCTGCATGGTCCAGCTCGACAGCGTGGCCGTGCCCTCCTGCACCCTGTCGCTTGAGGCGGTTGCGGGCGCCGGGTGCGGACGGTGGAGGGCCTCGGCACGCGCGCCGCCCCGCACCCGCTGCAACGAGCCTTTCTGGAGGAACAGGCGGGGCAATGTGGCTATTGCCTCTCCGGCATCCTGGTCAGCGCCGCCGCGCTGCTGGACCAGAACCCCGACCCGGACGAGGCGACGCCGCGCGCGGCCCTGGACCGCAACCTCTGCCGCTGCGGCGCGCATAATCGCATCCTTCGCGCCATCCGGCGCGATGCGGCGGGGCTGCGCGGGAGGCCGTGCGGGTGGAGGACGGCACCTTCCTGGCGCTGGATGGGCGCGCGCTGGGTTCCTACTGGTTTGAAGCCGGATCCGCGCTTCTGGACAGCGACGCGCGCGACGATGCCGTGCCGAAGCCGCCCGCTTGCGCGCCGGCCCCTGCGACACGGCCGTCATCGCCGACCGCCCGCGCGGCACCGCGCCCGGTGGGCAAGCCTCAGGCGGAGCCGCGGCCGCGCGGACCCTGCGCCCCGCGTTCTTCCGCCCCTTCATCGCGCACGCCTCCATCGGCCCGAGCTGCGCCATCGCCTGATGGTCCAAGGCGGGCTTGAAGGTCTGGTCGCCTTCCCAGAACATCTTCGGCCTCCGCCGCGACCTCGGCCTGGTCATGGGGCTGCCGGCCGAGCGCATCATCGTCCACCACCCCGCCGCCGCCGGCTGCCATGGCCACAACGGCGCAGACGACGTGGCGCTGGATGCGGCGCTCGTCGCGCGCCATGCCCAACAGCCCCGTCCGCCTGCAATGGAGGAGCAGGTGCGGGCGCTGGGCGTCACGGCGCCCCGCCGCATCGCGGCGCTGCCGAACGTGCCAACAACCGCCGAGGCCGGGATGCCCGGCTTCGAGAGCGTCGGTGGCGACGGGCTTGCCGCGCCTGCCGGCACGCCCGCGCCCATCGTGGAGCGGCTGGGCGCCTCCCTTCTCCGGATGCTCGCGAAGCCCGAACTCCGGCAGGCTCTGGTGGAGCAGGGGGCGGATTCCCCGCCAACCACTCCGGCCGAGTTCGCCGCCTGCATAGCCGCCGAGGTCGCACGCTGGCGCGACGCGGTCCGACTTTCCTGCGCGAGACAGGATCGAGTGCGGGCGCGCGGCGACCGGCCGCGGCTCAGATCTGCGCCACCAGCAGCGGCTGCCGCACCTCGAACCAGTGCCCGAGGCTCGCGAGCGGCTCCGCGCGGCCGAAGAAATAGCCCTGCGCCTCCGTGCACCCGGCCTCGCGGATCTGCTCCAGCTGCGCGCTGCTCTCCACCCCTTCGGCCGTGGTGGTCATACCGAGCTGCGCGGCCAGGCTTGCCACCGAGCGCACGATGGCCAGGCAGTCGTTGCGGGAGGCCATGTCGCGCACGAAGGACTGGTCGATCTTGATCTTGTCGAAAGGGAAGCTGCGCAGATAGGTCAGGGAGGAATACTTGGTGCCGAAATCATCCAACGCGATGCGGATCCCGAGGGAGCGCAGGCGGTGCAGTGTTTCGACGATCGCCTCGCTGTCCTGCAGCAGCGCGGACTCCGTGATCTCCAGTTCCAGGCAACCGGCCATGAAGCTGGACTGGATCAGCGCGTCGCGCACGATGTCCACCAGCGACCCGCCTGCGAACTGCACGGGCGAGATGTTGACCGCGACCTTGATCCCCTTGGGGAAGCCCGCCGCCTCCATGCAGACCCGCCGCAGCACCCACTCCCCGATCTGTACGATCATGCCGGTTTCCTCGGCGATCGGGATGAAGTCCGCCGGCGACACCATGCCGCGCACCGGGTGCCGCCAGCGCAGCAGCGCCTCGAAGCCGCTCAGCCGCCCCCGGCGGATATCGAAGACCGGCTGGTAATGGACCTCCAGCTCCTCCCGCTCCAGCGCGCCGCGCAGGTCACCCTCCAGGTCGATCCGCGCCTGGAGATCGGCCGCCATGGACGCCTCGAAGACCCGGAAGGTGCCTCGTCCGGCCGCCTTGGCACTGTAGAGGGCCACGTCAGCGTGCTTGAGGATGGAATCAGCGCTGGCCGCCGCATCCAGGGCCGTCGCGATCCCGATGCTGACGCCGACGGAAGCCTGGTAGCCCGACAGGTCGAAGGGCAGCGCCAGCACGTCCACGATGCGCTTGGCCAGGGCCTCCACCCGTTCCGGCCGGCAGGCCTCGCCCTCAATCAGGACGGCGAACTCGTCACCTCCCTGCCGCGCGATCAGGTCAACCTCCCGCACGCAGCCGCGGATCCGGTTCGCGGCGGAGCGGAGCAGCTCGTCACCGGCCTGGTGGCCCAGCGTGTCGTTCACGTTCTTGAACTGGTCGAGGTCCAGGAACAGCACGGCCAGCTTGCTGCCCGCCTGGATCGCCTCGGCCAGCCGCTCGTTGAAGCGGCGGCGGTTGGGCAGGCCCGTGAGGGCGTCATGATTGGCCAGATGGCGGATGCGGGACTCGGCGCGCCGGCTGTCCGTCACATCCTCGTAGGTCGCGACCCAGCCACCATCGGCCAGGGGCTGCTGCGAAACGGAGAGCGACCGCCCTTCGTCGTCCTCGCACACGAAGGTGGCCGCCTTGGAACGCGAGGCCAGCTCCTGGTGCTGCGCCCAGGCCGCCTCCGTCGCGCGCTCGCCGAACCCGTGGCAGGTGCCGGCGGTACGCAGCAGCTCCTCGGCGCTCGCCCCGGGCCTTGCAAGACCGGCGGGCAGGCGGAAGATCTCGCTGAAGCGACGGTTGCTGACGATCAGGCGGTGCTTCTCGTCGAACATGCCCAGGCCGTGCGACATGTTGTTCAGCGCCGCCTCGAACAAGCGGTTCTGCCGCAGCAACTCCGCGTCGCGCGCCTCAAGCGTCGTGTTCTGCTCGGTCAACGCGCTGACGGCCTCCTGCACGCGCTCATTGGCGGCCGCGAGGCGCTCGCCCGTGCGGGTGAGGTCGAGCACGAGCGCGCGCACCTCGGCGTTGGAGCGCGCGAGCAGGCGGTTGCGCCAGGATGCGAAGGCCGCGAGCGCCAGGGAGCAGCCGATCAGCGCCACCAGCAGGCCGGAGAAGAGCCATTGCAGCCGGTCCAGTTCCTGGGCGTCGCGCGCCGCGAGATCGGCACCATAGGCATGGGCGATCGAGGCGAGCCGCGCCATCGGGCGGTTCATGCTCTCGAAGCTGCGCATCATTCGGTCGAGCGAGGCGGGGTCGTTCAGCTTTCCGAGCAGGAGCTGCGCCTCATCCGTTGCGGCGGCCAGCTGCCCGACGATGCCATTCAGCTCGGCATGGGAGCGGATGAAGGCACCGGGCTCGCCGCTTCGGAGCACGGAGATGCGATTCTTGACGATGCCGAGCCACATTTCCAGGGCGTCGCGCTCGGCCTCGCCTTCCGAAAGCGCGTAGGCCCCGATCGCTACCTGAAGGCGCGAAACCTCCAGCCCGGCCTGCCCGGCCGTCCAGCTGAGATTGTAGCGGGACACCTTCCCAAGAGCGTTCTGTCGGTCAAAAATCAGATAGGACGCGTAGATGGCGGCCACGGTCAGCACCATGGTCACCACGATGAAACCGACCTGGATCCGCGGGCCGGACAGGATCCGCGCCGACGCCGGCGCGAGGCCGTTGCCTTCCGCCCCGTGCTCTGCGCGGGCCTTCGGCACCGCCCGATCTTTCACCGCACGACGAGCCGGGCGACGGACCAGGCCGAGCGGCTGTAGTAAAGCCGCGACCGCAGGGTGGAATTCGAGTCATAGGGATAGATGATGAACAGGGGTCCGCGGTCGCTGACGGGCATCACGGCCCCGTCCCGGCGGGTCGCAAGCAGCACGCCGAAGCGGCTGATGTCTTCCACGGGGATGTCGGTGGAATAGTCGTTCAGCGCGATCGCCGTCAGGGTTTCACCCTCGGCGCCGACCGCTTCGAGCAGCTTGGCCATGGGGACGCCTTCGAACCGGACGGGCCCCTCGTACCATGGCGTGGTGGTCGTGATGGTCGCCGATCCCAGGCTCTCCAGCATGGCACGGTCAAAGACGGTCTCGTCGCCCCGGTTCTTCACACGGATCTTGCCGGCCACGGTCAGGAGCGGCGCCGGGGCGCGGCGCACCGGCCGCCCCGTCTCGCCCGGAATCGACACCTGCGCCCACGCGCCGACCGGCGCCGCGCCGGTCAGCGCCAGCCCGGCCGCAAGTCCGCCAGCCACCCCGGAGATCATGCTCCGGCGTCCGGGCCGCGCCCCCGTGCAGGGACCACCCTTTCCGTTGCTGACGGTGTTCCGCGTCATCGCGCCGGCATCTCCAGCGAAGCGCACTCGCGCAGGAACTCTTCCTTCAGCGCAGGCTCGGTGGAGAAGGCGCCGAAATAGGCGTTCGTCACCATCCGTCCGTTGGAGGCGCGGATGCCGCGATGCGTGCGGCACAGGTGTGCCGCGCTGATCCGGATGGCCAGGCCGCGGGGCGCCGTGCTTTCCCACAGGAAATCACCGATCTGCTGCACCAGCTCCTCCTGGGTCTGGAATCGCGAAGCGAAATGATCGACGATGCGGTCGTACTTGGAAAGACCCAGAACCTTCCCGCCCGCCGAAGGCAGCACGCCCACGAAGGCCTCGCCCCGGATCGGCATCATGTGGTGCGCGCAGGTGGAGCGGACCTCGATCGGCCCCGTCACGATCAGGCCTTCATAGGCCAGCCGGTTCTCGAAATCGGTCAGGGCGGGCGGCGCCTCGAACCGGCCGCGCATCAGCTCGTTCACCAGCATCTTGGCGACGCGCCCGGGGGTGCCGCGGGTGTTGGGGTCGTTCCGGTGATCAACGCGCAGGATGTCGAGCAGGTCCTCGATCTTGCCGGCCGCGGCGCAGATCATCGCCTCGCGCTCGCCGGCTGTGAGGGACTGCTCGACGGCCTCGTTGGCCGCAACGGAACGGGGTTGCAGCCGTCGGATGGTGACGCTCACTTGGTGGTCTCCCAGAAAGGGTTTGGTTAGGCGTGATGAAGCAGGCGGCGCTCAGCGCCTGCCCCGGTAGACGACGCCCTCGCCCGAGCCCTCCAGGCCTCGCCGAACCTCCACGCTGTCCACTCCCTCAATCTCGCTGTTCAGCCGCTTCCAGATCCACTGCGCGACATTCTCCAGCGTCGGGGTATCCAATCCGTGAATGTCATTGAGATAGGTGTGGTCGAGCTGCTTGCGCACGCCCGCGATCACTGGCTCGACCTCCAGCAGGTCGTGCGACCATCCGAAGACCGGCACGGGTTCACCTGTCAGCACAACCTTCACCTTGAAGGTATGGCCGTGAAGCGGTGTGGTCGGGGTTGTCCTGTGCGCCGCTTCAAAGGTGAACTCATGAAACATCTCAATCATGAATGGCTTTCTCTTGGTGGCCGCGTCCGCTTTGTTAACCGAAGAACGCCGAACAATCGCAAGTAAGTGTTGTAGTCTTTTGTAATCACAGTGTGCGAGTGCGAACACGCGGTGGTGCCATCCAGCGTTTCTCCCACCGAACAGCGGCCCCTCCGGTAAACCTGCCCTGCGGCATGGGCAGAGGCATGGCCCGGCACCGCGAGCCCTCACGACCGCCTGGTCCGACGGAAAGCCGCGGCCGGCCACCGCAAGGGCTCAAGCGGTGCCCCGTGCCACGCCCGCGGGCGACTCAGCGTTGCCCGTGGCTCGCAGCCTCGAACAGGTCCTTAAATTCTCGCGGCTGGGACCTCCAGTACTGCCTTGGCGCATTCACCCGCGCACCGAGCCGGGCCGCCGCGTGCCATGGCCAGCGGGGATCGTAGAGCATGGCGCGCGCGAGGGAGACCCCATCCGCCTCGCCCTTCGCGATGATCGCCTCCGCCTGCTCGGGCTCGGTGATCAGCCCGACCGCGATGGTCGGCAGCCCGACCTCCGCTTTGACCCGCTGGGCGAAGGGCACCTGGTAGCCGGGGCCGAGCTTGATCGCCTGCTGCGGCGAAACGCCGCCGGTGGTGACGTGAATGGCGGCACAGCCCCGCGCCTTCAACGCGAGGGAAAGCGCCACCGTGCCCTCGATGTCCCAGCCGCCCGGCACCCAGTCGGTCGCGGAAATGCGCATCCAGACCGGCCGCTCGGCCGGAAAGGCCGCGCGCACGGCCTCGAAGACCTCGATGGGGAAGCGCATGCGGTTCTCAAGGCTGCCGCCATACGCGTCGGTGCGCTTGTTCGCGATGGGGGACAGGAACTGATGCAGGAGGTAGCCGTGTGCCCCGTGAATCTCGATCCCGTCCAGGCCGATCCGTGCCGCCCGCTCGGCTGCGCGCACGAAATCCGTGCGCACCCGTTCGAGTCCGGCCCGATCCAGCGCGGCGGGCGCATCCTCTTCCGGCGAATGCGGCACCGCGGAGGGCGCCTCCGTCTTCCAGCCGCCCGGCTCCCCCGGCAGGATTTGCGCCCCGCCCTCCCAGGGGGCACGGCTGGAGCCCTTCCGCCCGGCATGGCTGAGCTGCACCGCGACGGGCATGGGCGAATGTGCGCGCAGCGCGCCCAGCACGCGCGCAAGCGCCGCCTCGTTTGCATCGGAGTAGAGCCCGAGATCACCCGGCGAGATTCGCCCGACCGGCGATACGGCCGTGGCCTCCAGGATCATCAGTCCCGCGCCCGACAGGGCCAGGTGGCCGAGATGGATCAGGTGCCAGTCGCCCGCCGCCCCATCCTCCGCCGAGTACTGGCACATCGGGGCGATGACGATGCGGTTCTCAAGGCGCAGGCCGCCGAGTTGAAGTGGTTCGAACAGGCGGCTCATCCGGCGCTCCATGCTTCCCGCCCCCGCGGAGGCGCCCGACCCTGGCGCAACACCGACGCGCCCGGCAAGCCCGGCCGGGATGCGCCCGCCCGCGGGCGCGCCGCGCGGTTCTTCCCGGATAACCTTCCGGAGAGGCGGCACCGCGCGAGAACGGGGGTGGCGCGCCGCCGCAGCAGTGACGATGTAGGGTGGAACGCAGTTCGGGGTTCAGGCCATGGCACGATCGATCGACGAGGGGGCGGTGCCGCTGACCCTGCGGCCGCAACCGGGCGACTACGCCTTCGACCTGGACCGCGCGCTCTCCGCCGTGCTCACCCTGCGCGCCCGGGTGCCGGAGGACGCCTTCACGGCGAAGACCCTGGGCACGGAGCGCATCGGCAACGCCGTGCTCATCGGCGAGGACGGTTTGCTGCTGACCATCGGCTATCTCGTCACCGAGGCGGATGAGATCTGGCTCACCACCGCCGAGGGGCGCGTGGTGCCCGGCCACGTACTCGGCTACGACCAGGTGACGGGCTTCGGCCTCGTGCAGGCTCTGGGGCGGCCGGGTGTGCCGGCGCTCGCACTCGGTGATTCCGGCCGCGTGCAGGTGGGGGACCGCGTGGTCTTCGCCGGCGCCGGCGGGCGGCCGGGGGCGCTCGCGGCACGGATCGTCGCCCGGCAGGAATTCGTGGGCTACTGGGAGTACCTGCTGGACGACGCCCTCTACACCGCCCCCGCCCATCCCCTCTGGGGCGGCGGGGCGGTCATCGGGCCGAAAGGCGACGTGGTCGGCATCGGCTCCATCCAGCTCGGCCACGACCCCGGCGATGGCCGGGTGCGCGTGCTGAACATGAGCGTGCCGACGGACCTCCTGAAGCCGATCCTGGAGGACCTGCGCACCCTTGGCCGTCCCAACCGCCCGTCCCGGCCCTGGCTGGGCGTCTCCGCCAGCGCGGATGACGGGCGTGTGGTGCTGATCGGCGTCACAGCCCAGGGCCCGGCCGCACGGGCCGGGCTGCGCAAGGGCGACCAGATCCTCGCGGTGGCGCAGAAACCCCTCGCCGACCTCGCGGACTTCTTCCGCGGCATCTGGTCGCTCGGGGATGCCGGGGTGGACGTTCCCCTGCTCGTGGATCGCGAGGGCGACCGCTTCGAGGTCAGCGTCACCTCCGGCGACCGCCAGCGCTTCCTCAGGTCCGCGCCGCTTCATTGATGGCCTCGGTTCGGGCCGCGCGCAACGCCGCTCCCGGCACCCAGACACGGCCATCGAACAGGCGCCGTGCGGTGCGGTAAAACGAGCCGGCGAGCGCCACCCAGGCGCCGTCCTCCCGTGTCACCTCCGCCCCGACCGTGAGCACCCCTGAGGGCATGCCCAGCCGCAGCGGTCCCGTCGCCTGGGCAGGCGCCAGTGCCTCGGCCACCACCGTGCCCGCGATCCGCGCGGCGACGGCGGTGCAGAGCGAGCCGGTCAGAGGCAGGGCGCGATGCGGCTGCCCGTTCGAGATGATCCGAACCGTCAGGTCCACCTCCTCCGCGCTCAGCTCCTCGCCCGACAGGGTGCGCGCGCGGGCGGGCGGCGCCACGAACCCCACGTAAGGTACGGTGCTGACCGCCCGTGCCGCCTCCGCATCGGGCGCGATGCCCATCGCCACCGAGGCCTGCCGGCGGATGGCGTCGAGCAGTTCCAGCATCGTGCGATCGGCGTCGAGCCGCTCCGGCAGTTCCGTGCCCTCCAGCCCGATGTCGCGCGCCCGCACGAAAACCGCAGCGTTGGCAGCATCCACCAGCGAGGCCTCGATCGTCCCGAAGCCAGGCACCTCCAACCGGTCCAGCACGCGGCCGCTGGGCAGCAGGCGCCCTGTGGTGGCCCCGCCCGGCCGCAGGAAGTCCAGCTGCACCGGCGCCCCCGTGCCGCCGACGCCGGGAATGGCCAGGGCCCCGTCGTAGCGCGCGCGCCCCTCCTCCACCTCGAAGGTGTTGTGGATGATCTTGCCGGTGTTGGTGTTGAAGATCCGCACGGTGGCCAGGCCGTCCGCGGCCCGCACAAGTCCTTCATCCACCGCGAAGGGGCCGACCGCGCTGCTCATGTTGCCGCAGTTCCCGCGGTAGTCGACCCGTGCCTCGCGGATCAGAACCTGGGCGAAGGTGTAGTCCACATCGGCATCCGCCCGCGCGGAAGGGGCCAGCACGCAGACCTTGGACAAGGAGGAAACGCCCCCGCCCATGCCGTCCAGCTGCCGCCCATGGGGATCGGGCGTACCCATCGCGGCGGTGAACACCCCGTCCCAGGCGCGGCGATCCGCCGGGAGGTCGCGCGCATGGAACATGATGGCCTTGCTCGTGCCGCCGCGCATGAACACGGCCGGGACCGATCGCTGGATCATGGGGCTTCCTCCTCGGGGCAAACGCGTCCGGCAAAAGCTCACCCGCTCCGGTGCGCGCGGCAATGGGGTCCAACGACCTTCTCCCTTGCGCGTTCTCCCGGCTCTTCCGAGGAGCGGCCCATGAACGCGGCATCCGAGCAGCGCCTGTTTGAGGCCCTCGCCACCATTACCCGGGCCTTCGCCGATGGCGGCGTCCCCAGCCTGGCCCCGGCCGGGGCGGAGGCGGCCGGCCCGGCCGACCCCTCCCCCGCGATCGACGCGCTGAACCCGGAAACCCGCGAGGTGCTGGGCGAGGCGGCCCTGGCCGTTGCCTTCGGCGCCTTCGCCTCGCGCGGGGGGGATGGCGGCACCATGCACACCCTGATCGCGGCCCTGGGCCTCATGGCCATCCAGTGCGGCGAGGAGCCCGACCCGCCCGCGGAGATCCTGGCCATCGCGGCGGAGGACGGGCGGGTGGAGGAGGAAATCGATCGCGCGGGCGAAGCGCTGGACGAGGAATTCGGGAAGGACGCCGCGCCGGACGCGGTGATCGGTGCGCTCGAAGCGCGCATCCTCGGCACGGCCGTCACCCTAGCGGGCTGCACCATGCCGGACGGGCCGGTGGACCAGAGCATCGTCCGCCTCCGTGCCGCGCGCGCCCTGGCGCGGCTTGCGGCCGGCATGATGGCGATGAGTCTGGCCGGCCGGGCGGAAGCGGCCTTGCCCGCGGAAGCGGCGGCGCCCGCCCAGCCGGCGGGGAAGCCGTAGCCCAAGCCCGGCCGCGCGCAACCGGCACGTTCTCCCACGGGCGGGCCGGGCGTCGCCTCAGATGAGCTGGCCCCGGAGAAAGCCCAGTGCCGGCAAAGGCCGCCAACTGCGCGGCAGGTCCGCGCGCCGGATCGGCGAGACGCTGTAGTTGGGAACGGGCAAGCTTGAACTTCGGAGAAAGGCGGCATAGGCGCGCACCTCCTGCTCCCGCCAGTTCCGGTCCGCATCCGCCGCGGCACGGCTCGCATAGATTTCCGCGATCCTCGTCTTCCGTCCGACGGCGGCCACCACCGCCCAGAGCTTGTCGTCGCGCGCCCCGCTCAAGCTTACCACCCGGGCGGAGGACGGCTCGTTGCCCGCTGGGTTCATGCACGCGGCCTCCCTTGTGCGGCGCTGAGGCGATCGGTGTAGGGCTTCATCGGTTCCATCTGTGATTGTGCCGCACCGCGCACAAGGCTTCACCGCTCAGGCGGGAAGCCGTTAACCCGCTCCCCCTTCGTGAGTTAATGCCGGGGAACATGGGACCTGCCCCGGCCACCCTCCCGCTGGCGCTGCGCGCCGCCACCCCCCGCCCACTGCACACGGGACCGCCGCGTGAATGAACCAGCCGACCTTTCCAGCCTTGGAACCGCCTTCCGGCTCAAGGTGACCCTGGCCGAGGCGGTCCCCCACCCGGCCTGGCGCCGTGCGGGCCAGGCCGCCCTGGATGTCGTTCGGGCAGGCCGGCCGGTTCTGCTGCTGGGCCCGCCAGGCTCCGGAAAGACCCTGCTGCTGCAGGACATCGCGCGCCGCATGAGGGAAGCGGGCAGCCCCGTTCGCTTCTTCGACCCCGGAGGGGCACGGGTGGACGGGTCGAAGGGCGAAATCCTGCTGGTGGACGAGGCGGGCTCCCTCGGTGCGCCCGCGCTGGCGGATCTGGCGGCGCGCCAGGCTCCCTTCGTGCTGGCGGCCCTGCCCGCTTCCGCTGGCGGGCTCACCGCGGCGATCCCGGCCCTCGTGCCCGTGCCGCTCGACCCCCTCACCGAAGACGAGGTGGCCGATTTCGCCGCCGCCCGGCTGTCCGCGGCGGGCCAGCCCTCCGACCTGCTGGAGCCCGGCGCCGTCCGCGCCCTGGCCCTGCGATCGGGCGGCCTGCTCCGGCTCGTGAACACCCTGGGCGGAGCCGCCACCTTCCTGGCGGGAATGGATGGCGCCGCGCAGGTTACCCGCCGGCACGTGGAGGAAGCCGGCGCGATGCGGGAGGGTGCCGCACTGCCGCTCCCTTCCGTGCCGGCGCCGATGGCCATCGAGGCGACAGCCACGCTTCCCGCGCCGCAGGCCGAGGCCGCCGCCCGCCCTGCCCTGTCGCAGGCCGGCGCCACGGGGCGCCGCCGGGCGCGCGCCCTTGGCGCGATCGCGGCGCTGGCGGTGCTGGCCGTGCTGTCTGGCCTGGCCCTTCTCGGGGCCTCGGCCCCGGAAGGCCCAGCCCGGCCGCAAACCTACGATACCGTTCCCTACCCGGTTCCACCGTCGGAGCCGGCCCCGGCCGAAGCCGCCCCCCGTGCCCCGCCGCCAGCCACCCGCCCGCGCCAGCCGCGTGCCGAGCAGGCGGCGGAAGCGGCCCCGCCGTTGCCCGCTCCGCGCGACGCGGGCGCGGGCCGGGTGGCCCGCACACCAGCCGAGGGGGCCGCCACCTTCCGGGGCACGGTGTTCAACGAAACCCTGCGGCAGGGCGGCCGGCTGATGCTCTCCATCCGGCCGGCGGGGCAGCCCGGCGCGGTTTCCGTCCGCTTCGAGGCTTCCTCGGGCCTGATCGGCTCGGGGGAGCTGTTTGGCACGCTCGACACCGAAGGCCACCTCGCGGCCTCCGGCACGCTGCTGATGGGCCGCAACCCGCATGACACGGAGCTGCGAGGCACCATCAGCGGCAACAGCCTGAGCGGCGCGGCCAGCTTCCAGCGGCCGGCCATGGCCACTGGCCGGACGCGAAGCACCTTCCGCCTCGCGCGCGAATAGGGACGGCGGCGGGCGTTACGCCCCGCCGCTCAGCGGGCTGGCATCCGCCAGGATCGGCTGCAGCGCGGCGAGCTTCGCCTGGTTCACCGTGCGCCAATCATCGCCGAGGATGCCGCCCGTGTCACCCGAATCCGGGTTCCAGGACCACCAGGTCCAGCTCATGCCCTGCTGCCCGGCGGCGATGTCCGTGCGGCCATCCGCGTTGAAGTCGCCGTCCAGGTAGGAAACCAGGCGCGACAGCCAGGTCACGTCCTTCGGATCGGAAAGGCGCGAGCCGAATTCCCCGAGCAGCACGGGCGCGATGTTCTGGCGGTAGATGTAGCCCCAGTGGTCGGTGAACACCTTCTCCAGCCCGTCGGCGAAGTTCGCCGCACCGAACCAGGGCTGCGGATACACCGAGTTCGGGTAATCGTGGGGCGAGTACACGACGTGGTTCGCCACGTTCAGCGTCACCGGGTTGGTGGCCACGCCCGTCAGGTCGCCGCCCCACCAGTAGTTCTGCCCCGTACCCTCCACGATGATCAGCCAGTCCGGGTTCACCGACTGGATGGCGTTGCCCGCGCGGGTCGCCGCCGCCTCCCAGTCATTGGCGCCGCCGCCGCCCCAGACCGCCGCACCGTGCGGTTCGTTCGCGAGGTCGCCGCCGATCACCGTGCTGTTGCCGGCATAGTGCTGCGCCAGCATCTTCCAGTTCTCGATCCACTTCGCCTCGCCATAGGATGCGTCGTACCAGAGCCCCTCGCCGTTCGGCCCGTCGCCGGCGGAGCTGCGGTGATGGTCCAGGATCACCTTCATCCCGATCCGGCCCGCGTAGTCCACGATCTTGTCCATCAGGGCGAGGCCGCTCAGCCCCCGCAGGTCAGGGTTCAGGTTGTAGTCGATGCCGTTCGGCGTGTTGCGCGCGGGATCGAGAAGCTGGTCCGAGTAGGGCAGGCGGATGGTGTTGAAGCCCAGCTCCTTCATCTGGTCCATCATGGAGGTGTAGCCGCGCGCGAAGAGCCCGTGGGGGGCGAAGGTGGCGGTCTCGAAGCCGAACCAGTTCACGCCCGCGATCTTCACCGCATGCCCGGCATCGTCCACGATCTGGTTGCCCTGCGTGTGGAAGAAGCCCTGATGCCCCGTGGCAGGCGGCGGCGTCACCACCGCGGCGTCGTTGTCGAGGATGGTGCCGGTGGCCGTGCCCCGCGCGATGGTGGCACCCGAGGCCGCCGAGAGCACCACGGAATAGCTTTCCGTCGCCTCCTGCACGAGGTCGCCGAGCACGGCCACGTGGATCAGCTTGCTGACCTCGCCCGGTGCGAAGGTGACGGCCCCGCTGGCGACGCTGAAGTCGCTCCCCGCGAGGGCCGTGCCGTTCGCGGTGGTGAACGCCACGCTCACGGCAGCGGTGGAGGCCTGCGACAGGGTCAGGGTGAAGGCCTGGTCCAGGCTGCCGGCATTGCCCTCCGTCGCGGTGGCGTCGGCGATGGACAGCGCCGGCACCACGGCAACCGGCGGTGGCGTGCCCGCGGCCCTGTCGTTCAGCGTGAGCTGGGCGACGTCATGCCCCGCCGTCGTGCTGGCCTGGAAGCCGAAGGACACGGAGGAGGCGGGCGCGACCCCGCCGTTGTAGGAGAGGTTTTGCAGCACGTAATGCGTGCCGACATGCGAGACGATCTCGGCACCCCAGATGTTGGTGATGGTGAAGTTGGCATCGAAGGCCACCGTCCAGCCATCGAGCCGCATTGACGTCGCCCCGACCTTCACGTCCGCGGTGAAGCCGCTGCCCCAGTCGCTGGCGACCGCGTAGCTCACGGTTCCGGCCGTGGCGGGCACCGTCGGGGGTGCCACGTCGTCGTTCACGATGGTGGCGGTGGCGGCGGCCCGCGCAAGCGTCGCGCCGGACGCGGCCGAGAGCGCCAGCTGGAAGGTCTCGTTCGCCTCCGCCGCGGTGTCGCCGAGCACGGCGACGCTGACGGTCTTGCTGGTCTCGCCCGCGGCGAAGCTGAGCGTGCCCGTGGTCGCCGCGTAGTCCGTTCCCGCCTTGGCCGTGCCGTCCTGGGTGGCATAGGCCAGCGACACCGCCGTGGTCGCCGCCCTGGACAGGTTGACGGTGAAGGTCGCGAACTTCTGGCCGACACTCCCCTCCACGACGGAGATGTCGCTGACCGTCGCCGCCGGCAACACCACCGGGGCCGTGTCGTCGTTCAGGATGGTTGCCGTGGCCGCGGCGGCGGCCAGCGTGGTGCCCGTGGGGTTCGACAGCACCAGGGCGAAGCCCTCGTTCGCCTCCACGGCCGTGTCGCCGTTCACGGCCACGCGGATGAACTTGGTCGTCTCCCCCGGCGCGAAGGTCACCGTGCCTGTGGCCGCGGCATAGTCCGGCCCGGCCAGCGCCGTCCCGTCGCGGGTCGCGTATGCCAGGGTCACGGCCGAGGCCGAGGCCTTGGACAGCGTGACCTTGAACAGGGCCTCCGTCTGGCCAGCATTCCCCTCGGTGACGGAGACATCCGCCACGCTCGCCGCCGGCAGGTCCACCGGGGGGGGCGGGTTCCCCCCTGTGGCCTGGCCGTTGACCGTGAAGGAAGCGGGTGCCGCCCCAGGGGAGGCGAGGAAGCCGAAGGACACCGCCCCGCCCGCCGGCACCGAGGCATTCCAGGCGAGGTTGCTGATGACGTAGTGGCTGCCAACATGGGACACGATCCGGGCGTTCCAGATCTGGGTGATGTCGAAGGTGGCATCGAACTCCAGCGTCCAGCCGTTGAGCGCCTGATCAGGGGTGAGCGCCACGCTCGCCTGAAGACCCGTGTTCCAGCTGTTGGTGACGGAGTAGGTGACGCGGTTGGCCATCGGGGCTTCCTTGCATGCCGCCGGCGCGGCGATCACGGGTTCTTGTGGCGAACCTAGAGGTACGCTCGGCCCAGGATCAATCCGTTTCCGGGTTGAAAAAGCCGACGCACTGCACCCTTGCTCCGCGAACGGTCTCGCGCGGCGTAAGCATGGCGGCAGCGGCAACTACCCCTGATTGTGGGCTCGCCCCCGGCTGGCCGCTTGGCGCCGCGCCTTGGAACCGCGCCGCACCCGGTCAGGCAGGCGTGGCCATCCAGCCTGCCAGCACCCCGATGCCATGCATCAGGTCCGCCACGTCCATGGCCTCCGCCGGGTTGTGGCTGCCGTTCTCGTTTCGCACAAAGATCATCCCCATCGGCACCCCCGCCTGCGCGAAGGTGGCGGCGTCGTGAGAGGCGGGGCTTCCCAGCGGCTGCCAGGGCACGCCCAACACCCCCGCCGCCGCTTCCAGCCGGGTGCGCACCGCCGGCGCGACCGGCCCGACGGGAGCGGAAGCGCGCGCGCCGAGCTCGAAACGCACGCCCCGCCGGTTCTCGATATCGCGCACCAGGGAGAGCACCGCCTCCTCCAGGGCCGAGAGAACGCCGGCGTCGTAGGCCCGGACGTCCAGGCTCATCAGGAAGCGGCCGGGCACCGACGTCATGCCATGCAGGGCGGCATCCGTGTGGAAGCGCCCGATCGTCGCCGCCATGGGAACGCCACGCGCCTCGTGCTCCGCCCAGATCCGGTCCAGCCCGGCCGCGAAGTCGGCCCCTGCCAGGGCCGCGTCCCGGCGGAAGCGGCGGGGCAGGCCGACATGCGCCTGCTCCCCCGTGATCACCATGTCCGGATAGCGG
The DNA here is from genome assembly GCF_042433125.1 of Muricoccus vinaceus. Lineage (NCBI taxonomy): Bacteria > Pseudomonadati > Pseudomonadota > Alphaproteobacteria > Acetobacterales > Roseomonadaceae > Muricoccus > Muricoccus vinaceus. Next base: position 22,994 of record NZ_JBHLVZ010000084.1, read on the forward strand.
AAATTGCCTGGAATGCCCGTGCCGATGGCCAGGGGCAGACCGGCCTCCACAAGGCTCGGCGCCTGCTCGATGTGCAATTCCACGAAGCCGCCGATCCCGGCGGCGTCCAGGTGCCGTGCGCCCCCTCGCAAGGCCGCGACGTCCGCGCCCCATTCCGCCATGTGTTCACCCAGGCTGCGCCCGCTGTCGATCCGCCTGGCGCCATCGAGCGCCCCGGCGGGCAGCAGGCCGAAGGCGCTGCGGCTGCCGACATAGGAGACCTGGAACCAGACGCTTTCCTCCGCCCGGATCGCCATGACCACCAGATCCTGCGGCGGCACAGGCATCACCTCCCGGATGGCCACCAGCGCCGCGAGCCCGGCCACCACCCCCGCGGCACCGTCGAAGTTCCCGCCCTGCGGCACCGAATCGAGGTGCGAGCCGGTCATCAGCACGGGCGCGGAGCGGTCGCGCCCGGCCAAGGTCACATAGGTGTTGAGCGCCGCGTCCCGGCTTACCTCGAAGCCCAGGGCGGTGGCCCGGTCCGCGAGGAGGCGATGCGCGAAATCCTCGCCTTCGCCGTAAGGCGCCCGCGTGATGCCCGGGTTGCCAGGGGAACCCTGGCGCAGCGCCTCGAACATCTCTTCCACCAGGAATCGCGTGGCGGCCACGGATGGTGCGAGCGTTACGGGGATCGCGGCGTTGTTCATGGTGCGGTGGCCTTGGACCGTGAGCGGAAAACAGGGGCAGGCAGCCCCGCCGCCCCCGCGCCGGATCACACATCGCGCTCCCGCCGTCCACCATGGCCCCGGTCGTGGCCAGGGCCATGGAAGGCCCCTGCCCCGTTCACCGCATCGCGGCCGGCAGGTGCGTTCAGCCGCGGGGCAGCAGCGCCGCGCCGTGCGCGCCGAAGCGCAGTCCCACGGGGTCGCCCGCCGCATGGTCAAGGCCCGAGGCCGGGGCGATGACGAACAACTCCCCCGCCGGGGTGGCCACCGTGTACTCGATCACCCCACCCAGGTAGGCAGCCTTCACCACCGTGCCGGGCAGCATCGCCGCCGGGTCGCCGGCCGGCAGCACCGCGATGGCCTCGGGCCGCAGCGCAAGCTCCGCCGCGCCGTCCGGAAGGCCACGGTGCGGCAGCACGATCCGAGCATCGCCGAGCGAGACCTCTCCGTCGCGCTCACCCAGGCGGCGCAGCGCGGCGGGGACCCGGTTTGCCTCCCCCACGAAACCGGCCACGAAGGCGTTGGCGGGTGCTTCGTAAAGCTCCCGCGGCGTGCCCTCCTGCGCGATCACCGCCTGGTTCATCACGATGATCTTGTCCGAGATGGCGAGCGCCTCCGCCTGGTCATGAGTGACATAGACCACCGTCACGCCCAGGCGCTGCTGGAGTTCGCGGATCTCCTCGCGCATGCGGCGCCGCAGCCGCGCATCCAGGTTGGACAAGGGCTCGTCGAACAGGAGAACGGAGGGTTCCAGCACAAGCGCGCGGGCCACGGCCACCCGCTGCTGCTGCCCGCCCGACAGTTCGGAAGGCAGGCGCGCGTCGAAGCCGGCCAGCCCCACGCTCTCGAGCGCCGCGCGCCCGGCGGCCTCCGCCTGCCGCCGCGGCCGGCGCGAGACCGTCAGTCCATAGCAGACATTCTCCAGCACGCTCATGTGCGGAAACAGCGCGTAGGACTGGAAAACCATGGACACGTCGCGCTCGGCCGGCGGCAGGGCGGAAACATCCCGCCCACCGATCCTCACCCGTCCCTCGCTCGGATATTCAAGCCCCGCGATCATCCGCAGCGTCGTGGTCTTGCCGCAGCCCGAGGGCCCCAGCAGGGTGCAGAGCGTTCCCGCCGGCACAGTGAAGGAAACGTCCCGCACCGCCACGCTGTTCGCCCCGAAACGCTTCCAGACGTGCTCGAAGCGCACTTCCGCCGCGCGGCTCATGCCACCGCCCCCCTGGCCGCGACGGCCGGCACGGCAGCGCGCCGCCCAATCCGCCGCCGCCCCACCAGAAGTTGCGCCAGCCCCAGCATCAGCACCATCAGCGCGATCAGCACCACCGCCACGGCAATGGCCAGACCGTAGTCACCGTTGATCACGCGATTGACGATAAACACCGTCGCCAGCTCCGTATCCGCGGTGACCAGGAAGATCACCGCCGAGATCGTCGTCATCGCACGAACGAAGGCATAGACCAGCCCCGCCACGATGGCCGGGCGCAGCAGGGGGAGCACCACGCGCCCGAAGGCATCCACCCCACCGCCGCCGAGGGTGTGGGATGCCTCGTCCAGCGAAGGGTCGATCTGCGCCATGGCGGCCATGCCGGAGCGCAACCCCACCGGCAGGTTCCGGAACACGAAGCACGCCACGATGATCGCCCCCGTGCCTGCGAGTTCCAGCGGCGGCAGGTTGAACGCGCGCAGGTAAGCCACGCCGATCACCGTGCCAGGCACCGCGAAGGAGAGCATGGTCGCGAACTCCAGCACGCCACGGCCCATGAAGCGGGTGCGGGAGAACAACCAGGCGGCCGCGATGCCCAGGGCCGCGGTGATGGGCGCGGCGATGGCCGCCAGCGTCACGGTGGTGATCACGCTGTTCCAGGCCAGCCCCGTGAGCTGCCCTCCCTGAACGTCGAAGGCCTTCACCATGTGCCGGAGCGTCGGCGTGTGATCGCGCCCCCAGACCTCCACGAAGCCGCCGGAGAGCGCCAGCAGGTAGAGCACCACGGTCAGCCCCGCCCAGGGCAGCGCCACGGACAGGCAGGTTCGCCGCACCCCGGCCGGCAGCGGTGGCGCGACGCCGCCATCGCCCTTGCCACCGATGGAGACGTAGGACTTCCGCGCCGTCAGCCAGCGCTGGAGCGAGAAGGCGCCCAGCGCCATGAACAGAAGGATCAGCGACAAGGTCGCAGCCCGCCCCGCATCCGCCTGCGCCCCCACCACGGCGAAGAAGATCTCCGTTGCCAGCACGCCGAAATTGCCGCCGAGCACCACCGGATTGCCGAAATCGGCCATGCTCTCCACGAAACCCAGCAGGAAGGCATTGGCGATGCCGGGCCGCAGCAATGGCAGGGTGACGGTGCGGAAGGTCTCCCGCGGCGTCGCGCGCAGGGTGGAGGAGGCCTCCTCCAATGTCGGCGACAGCCCCTCCACCACGCCGATCAGCACCAGGAAGGCGATGGGCGTGAAGGCAAAGAGCTGCGCCAGGAGGACGCCCGGCAGGCCGTAGATCCAACGCCCCAGTTCCAGCCCGAACCAGGCGGAGGCGGCGTTGGACACCAGCCCCGACCGGCCGAAGATCAGGATCAGCCCCAGTCCCAGGATAAACGGCGGCGTCACGATGGGCAGCACCGTCAGCCAGCGCAGCCCCCGCGCCCAGCGCAGCCGCCCGCGCGTGACCAGCAGCGCGAAGGCCAGCCCCAGCGCGGTGGTTCCGGCGCCCACGAGCGAGCCCAGCAGCAACGTATTCCAGACCGCGCCGCAGCGCGGCGCGCCGCCCAGGCACGCCAGGCTCCACAGCCGGTCATCCGCCAGCCGCCCGAAAACGGCCACCACCGCCATCCCGCCGGATGCGTCGCGGAACGCGTCCGCCAGAAGCAGCACCAGCGGGAGCGCGGTGAACAGCCCGATCGATGCCGCGACGACCACCGCCACGGCGGCGGTGAAGGCATCCCTGCGAAACGCCCCGCGCCCGGCGAGGCCCGCGGCCATCAGGACGGCCAGGGCGGCCGGTACGAGAGCGCCGCCCCAGCCGACGCCGAACTGGCGGTCGTCCATGGGTCCCAGAGCCTCAAACCAGGGCGCCGCCCAGCCCTGCACGCCGATCGCATAGCCCTGCGCGAGCAGCGCGAGGAGGCCGAGGCCCCCCGCCAGAAGGAACAACGCCGCGCGCATCCCGCGCCCGATCGGCGCCATCGCCACGACGAGCCCGAGCGCGGGGGCCAGCAGCGCGGGCCAGAGCCACCAACGCCCCTGGGTCAGAACCTGCCCCGCGGCAGGAGCAAAATCGGGATCGGACAACCAGGCCAAGCCCGCAAGCGGCGTTGCCGCGATCCCGTCCTGCAGCAGGTACCAGGGCAGCAGCAGCGCCGCCGCCAGGGCGACCGCGCTGCTCCAGAAGCCGGCGGCGCGCATCGCGGCCTCAGCGCGGCAGCGCGTTCACCTCGCGGTCCCAGCGCTCGATCAGGCGCCGCCGCTCGGCGGAGGCCCCGTACTTCGCGAAGTCGTAGTCGATCAGCCGGATCTGCGACATTTGCGGTGCCTCGGGCGGCACCGGCGTCGTGCGGTTGGAGGGCGTCTGGAACTGCTTGGTCTCGGCGCCCAGCTGCTGCGCCGCCGGCGTCAGCGCCCAGTCGTAGAAACGCTGCGCGTTGCGCAGGTTCCGCGCCCCACGGATGATGGACATGGAGCCCACCTCATAGCCGGTGCCCTCGCAAGGCAGGGCGCTGCTCACGGGGAAGCCGCCCAGGCGTTCTGTCACCGCATCATGCACGAAGGAGACGGAGACGGCCGTTTCCCCCCGCGCCACCGACTTGATCGGGCCGGTGCCGGATCGCGGATAGGCGTTGATGTTGCGGTGCAACGCCTTCAGGTACTCGAAGGCCGGGTCCTCGCCCATGATCTGCACGATGGTCGCGATCATCACATAGGCCGTGCCCGAGGATTGCGGGTTGGCCATTTGGATCTCGTTGCGGAAGCGCGCATCCAGCAGGTCCCGCCAGCAGGCCGGCGCCGCGATGTTGCGCCGCGCGAGCAGCTCGGGGTTGAAGGCCATGCCAAGCGCGCCGGCGTAAATTCCTACCGTCCGGTAGCGGCTGTCGCGCGCCTGCTTCTGGGCCCAGTCGTGAAGCTGGTCGAGGGCGGCCGGCCGATACTCCGCAGACAGGTTCTCCTCCGCCGCCTGCAGGTGCGGGTCGCCCGTGCCGCCATACCAGAGGTCGCCGCGCGGGTTCTGCGCTTCCGCCCGGATCTGGGCCAGCACCTCCCCGGACCCCTTCTGCGAGACCGCGACGCGGATGCCCGTTTCGCGCCCGAAGCTGTTCGCCGCCGCCTGACACCACTCCACCTGAACGGAGCAGTAAAGGTTGAGCGAACCCTGCGCCCGCGCCGGTCCCGCGACCGCGAGCAGGACGGCCGGCACGGCGGCGGCCCGGAGGATACGGAACAGCATGGCGCGACTCCCTGTCCGCTCCAGTGGCGGGTTGTCACCGGATTGCAACAGAACCGTCACGGGATCAATGCCTGTCCCGTCCGAGGTTCGCTGCGGCTCAGGTGACCGCGCCGATGTGCCAGGGCACGAACTCGTTGTGCCCGTAGTCGAACTCCTCGCTGAAGGTCCTGTTCCCCGAGGCGACCGCGATCACCATCTCAAAGATCCGGCGCCCCGCCTCCTCGATCATCTCGCCTCCCGTGACGATGCCGCCGCAGTCAATGTCCATGTCCTCGTCCATGCGGACGGCCATGTCCGTATTGGTGGCGATCTTGATGCAGGGCGCGGGCTTGAAGCCCGAGACCGAGCCGCGCCCGGTGGTGAAGCAGATCACGTTGCACCCGCCCGCCACCTGGCCGGTTACCGCCACCGGGTCGTAGCCCGGCGTGTCCATGAAGACGAAGCCGGTCCGGTTCACGGGCGCCGCGTATTCGAACACCGCCTCCAGCGGCATCGAGCCGCCCTTGGCCACGGCGCCGAGGGACTTCTCCAGAATGGTTGTCAGCCCGCCCGCCTTGTTGCCGTGGGATGGATTGTTGTTCAGCTCCGCCCCGTTCCGGGCGGTGTAGTCGCGCCACCAGTCGATCCGCTCGAGCAGCTTCTGCGCCACGGCGGGTGTTGCCGCCCTCCGGGTGAGCAGGTGCTCCGCCCCGTAGATCTCGGGCGTCTCGCTCAACACCGCCGTGCCGCCGTGCCGCACCAGCAGGTCCGCCGCATGGCCCAGGGCGGGGTTGGCCGAAATGCCGGAGTAGCCATCCGATCCACCGCATTGCAGGGCCAGCTTCAGCCCGGAAAGCGGCTGCGCGCTTCGTCGTGCCGCATCGGCTACCGGCAGCATCTCGCGGATCAGCGCCGAGGCCGCTTCGATCGTGCGGCGCGTGCCGCCTTCCGCCTGGATGGTCATGCTACGCAACAGCGGCCCCTCCGCCAGCCCGTGCATGTCCAGCAGCGGCGCGATCTGATTGGTCTCGCAGCCGAGGCCCAGCATCAGGATTCCCGCGAAGTTCGGGTTGCGCGCGTACCCAGCCAGGGTGCGCGTCAGATACAGGTAGCCTTCACCGCGCATCGCCAGGGCGCAGCCGCCCTCATGCGTCAGCGCCACGATGCCGTCCACGTTCGGATAGGCCGCGAGATCGCCGCCACGGTTCATGCGGTCCGCCACCGCACGCGCCACCGTCGCCGAGCAGTTCACGGAGGTGATCACCCCGATGTAATTCCGCGTGCCCACCTGGCCGTCCGCCCGGAGAAAGCCCTCGAAATGCCGTCGCTCCGCTTCGGGCAGCAACGGGGTCGGCACCGCGTCGGCGCAGAACTCATGAACCAGCTCGCCCTCGTGCATGGCCATGTTGTGCAGGTGCACGTGTTCCCCGGCCGCGATCGGGCACGTCGCCCGGCCGATCACCTGGCCATACTTGATCACTTCCTCACCGGCGCCGATGGCGGCCACAGCCACCTTGTGCCCGCGCGGAACATCCGCGTGCGCCGTTGCCCCGCCCGTGCCCAGCGGCAGCCCCGCCTGTATCCGCCTGGTGGCGACCGCGACGTTGTCCGCCGGGTTGAGGTGAATGACGGCGCGCTCGGCGATCGATGCCAGCATGGACGGGCTCCCGGAACGGTTCGGCGCAACCCGGGGCGGGACGCGGGCGGCGGCGCTTGTGATCTGCGGCCAGGATGAGGGCATTGCCAGCGGCGCGCCAGTGCCGGCTGTTCCTTGCCGCAGCGCAGCACGGCAACTTCGCGGATGGTGCGGCCACCACGCCAACCGACCCGCTTGCGATCTCCAGGGCGCTATGTTGAACTTCTTGCGTACATGGTCGGCAGAACCATGGCAGGAGGACCGAACGTTGAACGAATCCGTGACCACCCGGCGCCGCCTGGCGCTCGGCTCCGTTGCCCTGCTCGCCGCCCCCCACATCGCGATCGCCGCTGATCCCATCAGGATCGGCTGCGTGTTCCCGTCCACCGGTCCGGCTGCGGAGGCAGGCAGCTTCCAGCTGAACGGCGCGCGCCTCGCACTTGCCCAGGTGAACGAGAAGGGCGTGCTCGGTCGTCCCATGGAACTGGTGGTGGAGGACGACCAGACCACCAACCCCGGGGCTGTCCTGGCCTTCAGCCGGCTTTCGGCCCAGCGCGACATCGCCGCATTCATCGGCTCCATCCGAAGCACGCAGGTCGACGCCATGGCGCCGGACGTGCTCAAGGCCGGCAAGCCCATGATGATCGGCGGCACCTCGCCCACGCTGACCCGGATGGGCAATCCCTGGCTCTTCCGCTGCCGGCCGAACGACAGCTATTCAGGCAAGGTGATCGCCGAATACGGCGTGACCGACCTGAAGAAGCAGAAGTGGGCCATCGTCTATTCCACCGACGCCTTCGGCAGCAACGGCGCCAGGGCGCTGGAGGAAGCCCTGAAGGCGAAGGGCATCACCCCCGTGCTGATGCAGGGCTACACGAACCAGGCCTCGGACTACACCGCGGTGGTGCTGGCCGTCCGCCAGTCCGGTGCAGACATCCTCGGCAGCTACTTCACCTTTGAGAACGACCTCGGCATCTTCGCGCGCTAGGTGCGCCAGCTCGGCGTCCGCATCCCCTGGATTGGATCGCCCTCGATCACCAACACCACCGCGCTCAACCTCGCCGGGCCGGCGCTGCACGGCACCTTCGGGGTCGCCGATTTCGCGGTGGACGCGACGCCGGCAAGCAAGGACTTCGCCCGATGCTACGAGGCCGCTCACCGCAAGCTGGCCGACAACCAGTCCTCATGGACCTTCGACGCCGTGAACCTCCTCGCGCTCGCCATCAGCACGGCCGGCAGCACGGATCCGGACAAGGTCCGCACCGCCCTTCTCGGCATCCGCGGCTATGCGGGGGCGGAAGGCGAGTACAACTTCGACGCCAACGGGGACGGGCTCCGCGGCTACAACATCGTCCGGAACGACGGCGGCAAGATCGTCTTTATCCGACGGATCGACATCCAGGAATGAGGGGCACCGCGGCCCCTTCCTGCGCGGCGCGGGGAAAGGGCGATGCTTGAACTCGTTCCGCAGCTTCTCTTTACCGGCCTCGGCATCGGCGCGATCTACGCGCTGGTCGCGCTCGGCTTCGTTCTTCTGATCCGCGCGGCCAACGTGGTGAACTTCGCTCAAGGCGAGTTCAGCATGCTCGGCGCCTACCTGATGGTGATCCTCTCGGGCGCGCTGGGCCTGCCCTATCTTCTTTCCGTGCCTCTGGCGATCGCGGCCATGGCAGGCTTCGGCGTGCTCTTTGCCGGGGCCACATACTGGCCCCTCCGCCACCGCGGCCAGTTGCCGGTGATCATCAGCACCATCGGCGCCAGCATCTTCCTGTCCAACATCGTGCTCGCCACCTACGGACCCAGCCCCGAGGTCCTGCCTGGCCTGTTCGAGAGCGCAGGCCTGGAGCTGGGTGGCGTGTTCATGGACAGCCAGTATCTCGCCATCATCGTGATCACCGCGCTGCTCGTGCTGCTCCAGTTCCTCATCTTCGAGAAGACGCTGCTCGGGAAGAAGCTTCAGGCCACCAGCCAGGACAAGGAGATGGCGAGCCTTCTGGGAATCCCCGTCGCACTGATGGTGCTGATCACCTTCGGCTACAGCGCGGCGCTCGGCGGCATCGCGGGCGTCCTCGTGGCGCCCATTCTCTTCGTATCGGTCGGCATGGGCGCACTGATCTCGCTCAAGGCCTTCGCGGCGAACATCATCGGTGGCTTCGGTAACATACCCGGCGCCATCCTCGGCGGGCTCGCTCTCGGCGTGGTGGAAACCTTCGGTGCCGCCTTCATCTCGGTCCCCTACAAGGATGCAATCGCCTTTGCGCTCCTTCTTCTCTTCCTGCTGATCCGCCCGCAGGGCCTCTTCGGCGAAAAGATCTCGGAGAAGGCATGAGCACCACGGCCCCGGCAAGCTCCGTCTCCTCAGCGATCGTCGCATCCGCAGCCAATGGCTGGCGCGGGCTGCCCGTCCTCGCTCTGGCCATCGTGGCGGTTCTCGCCGCTTCCACACTTGCCCCCACCTCCGGCTACATCCTCAACATCGTCATGCAGGCGGCCACCTACGCGATCGGCGTGGCGGGGCTCGTCGTGGTGCTTGGCTATTGCGGGCAGATATCCTTGGCCCAGGCCGCGTTCTTCGGCCTGGGCGCCTATGGTGTCGGCCTCGGCACGACGGATTTCCACCTGCCCTTCTTCGTCTCGCTGCTGCTCGGCGTCGCCGTGGCCACCGGCTTCGGCATCGCCCTCGGGCTTGCCAGCCTCCGCCTCGGCGGCCACTACCTTGCGATGGTCACCATCAGCTTTCAGCAGATCGTGACCCTCGTGCTGACCAACTGGATCGGCCTGACCCATGGGCCGGACGGCGTGAAATCGATCCCACGTCCGAGCCTTCCTGGCCTTGAGCTGGACCGCGGCGACCGCTATCTCGCCCTCTGCCTCGTCGCTCTCATGGCGGTCACCTGGTATGCGTGGCGCCTCAAGACCACCCGCCTGGGCCGCGCCATGCAGGCCGTGCGCGACAACGAGATCGCCGCCAGCACCTGTGGCATCGATGTCTTCCGCACGAAGGTGCTCGCCTTCGCCATCAGCGCCCTGCTCGGCGGTCTCGGCGGCGGCCTCTTCGCCGGCGCCTTCTCCTACATCAGCCCCGACCAGTTCGCCTTCGGTGAAAGCATCGTGCTGCTCACCATGGCGCTTCTCGGGGGCGTGCAGTCGCCCTTCGGCGCGCTCCTCGGCACGACGCTCCTGGTGCTTCTGCCGGAATGGCTGCGGTTCCTCCGGAACATCTACCTCGCCGTCTACGGTGCCGCCGTGATCCTCATCATGGTGTTCCTGCCCGACGGGCTCTGGGGCTTCGTCGCGAACCGCCTTCGCCGTGCGACGCCGATCGAGGGCACGGTGCCGCCGCTTCCCCTGTTGAGCCAGACCGGCACGGCCTCCTCCGAGGCCGCGCTCGCGATCACCGGCCTGGCCAAGCACTTCGGCGGCCTCAAGGCGCTCGACGGCGTGGACCTTTCGGTGCGCCGCGGCGCGGTCCATGCGCTGATCGGGCCCAATGGCTCTGGCAAGACCACCTTCATCAACGTCGCGACGGGCCTGTACCGCCCCACCGCCGGCACCATCCGCCTTGCCGGGCAGGACCTCACCACGGCGCCGGCGCATGAGCGCACACGCCGAGGCCTCGCGCGCACCTTCCAGAACATCCGCGTCTTCCGTGGCATGACCGTGCTGGAGAACGTGATGATCGGCGCCGAGCGTCCGGGCAACGACATCGCGGAGCAACCGGCGCTCGTGGTCTCGCGCGCCCTCGCAGCACTTGATTTCGTGGGACTCCGTGCGGACGCGAACCGCCTGGTCGGCACCCTCTCCTACGGCCACCAGCGCTACGTGGAAATCGCCCGGGCGCTCGCCGGCAATCCCCATATCCTGTTGCTGGACGAGCCGGCGGCGGGCCTGAACATGACCGAGAAGCACGAACTCGGCCTGCTGCTCCGCCGGCTGAAGGGCCATGGGCTCACCATCCTGATCGTGGACCACGACATGAACCTTGTGGAACAGGTGGCCGACCACATCACCGTGCTGAACTTCGGCCGCCGCATCGCCGACGGCACCCCGCGAGAGGTGCTGACCGACCCAGACGTCATCGCCGCCTACCTCGGGGAGCCGCGCGAGCATGCCCTTGCTTGAGTTGTCGGGCCTTCGGGCCCGCTATGGTGCGGCGGACGTCCTCAAGGGCCTGGACCTCACGGTCGCCGAAGGCGAGATCGTTGCCCTGCTCGGTAGCAACGGCGCTGGGAAGAGCACCACTCTCCGATCGATCAGCGGGCTCGTTCCCAACCTTTCGGGCATGCTCCAGTTCGCTGGCCAGTCGCTCGTCGGGTTGAAGCCCGAAGCCATCGTACGGCTCGGGATCGCGCATGTTCCGGAGGGCCGCCGCGTCTTCCCGGGACTGACAGTGCGTGAGAACATCCTTCTTGGAGGCAGCAACCGCCGCGGGGTCCCCCGCCGGCAGCTCGAGGCCGATGCCGACGGCATGTTCGATTTCTTTCCCGATCTTCGCCGCCTGGAGCATGCGCTGGGATGGACCCTCTCGGGCGGGCAACTTCAGATGGTGGCCGTTGCACGCGGCATGATGGCGAAGCCGCGCATGCTCCTTCTGGACGAGCCCAGTCTCGGGCTCGCGCCCCTCATCGTGCAGCAGGTGTTCCGCATCATCACCTCGATCCGCGACCTCGGCACGACCGTGCTGTTGGTGGAGCAGAACGCACACATGGCTCTCTCCGTCGCGGATCGCGGCTATGTCCTTGAGACAGGATCGCTCCTGGTCAGCGGCAAGCCCGCCGATCTCTGGAGCAACCCGGAAGTCCGGGCGGCCTATCTTGGCGGCCTGGCCGGGGCGGCCAGTGCCCCGGCCGCGGCGCCCGGCTGACCACCTGTTGCGGGCCGGGCGCGCCCCCACGCTCCGGGTCCTCCTTTGGCGCGTGCTGCATGATCGTTCCGGGATTCGGCGGACAGGCGCCAGACCGCGAAAAATCCCTGCGCTGACATTCGCAATCGGATCGCTGGAACAACATTGCGTTAAGCCCCGATACATTCTCCCGGGCTCTTTCGTCCACGCGCCGCCCTTGTGAACACGGCCTGCCCGGCATCAACCGCGAACCGACGCCCCTTTCCGCATCGGCCGGTCCCGAAGTCCTTTCCGCGCGACACTCACCTCATGGTAGCGGTCGGCGCGCAAGGCCTGCATGCGATGCTTCGCCCGAGTTAAGCCAAGCGTAACCCGCTCCACCGATCATGGCTCCGGCTCTGATCAGGAGGCTGCTTTGGCGAATATCGCCGGAACGAGCGGCAACAACGCCGCGACCGGGACTGTGTCGGATGACCGGATCTTTGCATCCGCAGGTAACGACACTCTGCTCGGCGGCGGCGGTTACGACGTGGCGGACTACACCGCCATCGGCGTTCCCGTTTTCGTCACCCTGGCGACCGCCGCGGGCAGCGCGCTCGGCAATTTCGTGCTGAAGGCCGGCCTGGGCACCGACATCTTCCAGGACATCGACGCCATTTATGGCTCCGCCCTGGATGACCGCATGGAGGTGACGGCGGTCGGCTCCGCGACGAACCTCTTCCTCTACGGGGCCGGTGGGAACGACATCATCATCGGCAACGGGCTCACCACCACCTTTGCCGATTATCTGTCATCCGGCATCCTGCCGGTCGCAGCGGATCTTGCTGCGGGCACGGCCTGGACAGCGGGCGGTGCCGACACGCTGGTCCGCGTTGCCTCTCTCCGCGGCAGCCTCGGAGACGACATCCTTCTCGGCGACCACCTGGACAACCGCTTTATGCCGATGGACGGCATCAACACGGTGGATGGCCGCGGTGGCTTCGACGTCCTTCTCACGAATCCCGCGGACCCGGCCGTCATCAACGCCCTTCCGGACGGAGCCGGAACCGCGCTGACCGTCTGCGAGCATGGGAACATGTCCTTCACCACCTATGCCGGCATCGAGCTTGTCGTAACCGGAGATGGCCCAGACTCCTTCGTCGGCTCGGCCGGCAACGATCGCGTGGGCCCATCGGGCGGCAGCGACACCATCGACGGAGGCACCGGCTTCGACACGGTGGATTACGGCTTTGCTGGTGGGTTGCTGTCCCCGGCGGCCGGTATCGTCGCGGATCTTTCGGCCGGTGTGATCGTGGATTTCCTGGGCAGCGTCGACCTCGTGACCGGCATCGAGTCGATCCGTGGCTCCATCCTGGCCGACAGGATCGCCGGCGATGCCTTCGCGAACCTTCTCGTCGGCAACGAGGGCAGCGATACCCTCCTCGGCGGCGGGGGGAGGGACACGCTGCAGGGCGGAGCCGGATCCGACTTTCTTGACGGCGGCGCGAGCTACGACACCGTGGACTTCCGCGACACCGGCCGCCGATCCGGCGCGTTCTCCGTGCTCGGGAACGGCGACGTGGCCTTTGTTCAGCCCACCGGCACCGACACCTTCCGCAACACGGAGGTGATCGAGTTCCTTGAGGGCCGGGTGGTGTTCGACGCCGCCGATCCGGCCGCCCAGGTTGTTCGCCTCTACCAGGCAGCACTTGGGCGCAGGGCGGAACAGGTCGGGCTGAACCAGTGGATCGGTGCGCTCGCCCAGGGAACCCCCCTCTCCGTCCTGGCCGGGGCCTTTCTTGAGACCGACGAGTTTCGCGCGCGCTACGGCGCTCATCCATCCACCGCCGATTACGTGGACCTCCTCTATGCCAATGCGCTTGGCCGGAGTCCGGATGCCGGCGGCAAGGCCTTCTGGTCGGACCGCATTTCCAGTGGAGCCACCACCCGCGCCGAGGCCCTGGCGAGCTTCTCGGAAAGCGACGAGAACCTGGCCCGGACCATCGCCCTCAACCAGGCGGGCATCTGGGACCTGTCCGAGACCGCGGCTCTGGTTGCCCGGCTCTATGGCACCAGCTTCGGCCGCCTGCCTGACGCCGCCGGCCTCCGTGCCTGGCGGGAGGCGCTGGACAGCGGCGCCCAAACCCCACTGGCTCTGGCCCAGGCCTTCACCACCAGCCAGGAGTTCAACAGCCGCTACGGCATCAACCTGACAACAGCCGAGTTCGTGGAAGAGCTCTACGTCAACACCCTCCAGCGCGCCTCGGATCCCGCAGGCCAGGCGGCCTGGGTCGATGCGATCGAGAGCGGTCGGCTGACGCGGGCCGACGTGGTGCTGGGCTTCTCCGAAAGCGCGGAGCACGTGAGCATCACCGCGCCCAATATCATGCCGGAGAGCGCTGCGTCGTTCGGCATCGCCTTCGCCGGATGAACAAGGTGCACGGCGGCCTGCATGGCCCGCTTGCTCCGATCATGCGTGTCAGCGCGGCCTCCTGACCCCTGACGGAAGGTAAGCCGTGTGCAGCAGGCCTTCCGCTGATGGGCATGCTCTCCATGAGTCCGGACGCTTCGGACCTCGGCTTCGCGCCGACAGTCATGGCAGGCCGCATGGATATCGCTGGGGCTGCTGATCGTCATTGGGGCGTTCCGAAGTTTGCCCGGCTCACGCCGCTCAGACTTACGATCAGATCCGTCACCTGCCGCGACGAAAAAGCTCTCTCGGGTGCTTACCCTGTTCCCCATCCATGTCGGCAGCGGTCTCCGAGGAAATAAGCTCCTTCAAGAAGGCGCTGATCTGGTTCGCCGGTGGCGGCCTTTTGTTGAAGCTGCGCACCGGCGCCTGATCGCACCGAGGCAGGGATCCGCCAGCCCGGACAGGCCTGCCGGACTGGCGCATGCCAACGCTCAGCCCGGCAGCACCGGGGCCGGCCGCGGCGCCCGCGCCACTTCCCCGGCGGCGGCCACTTCCATGCAGCGTGTCACCGCGTCATGCAGGGAGGCCGTGAAATGGTCCGCTCCCACCGCCTTGGCCTTGGCCTCATCGGTCAGCACCTCGGCTCCCTCGGGCCAGAGGCCGACCAGCAGCGGCGCCTCCGGCAGGCGTTGGCGCAGGCGCCGCAACAGGTAGCGCAGATGCGCGGGGCTGCCGGAGATGTCGAGATAGGAGATGCAGACCATCGCGACGCCCTCCACCTCCATCCGCCCCACCTGCTCACGCGAACTCGCCTCGTGGGGAACCACCCGCGCACCGATCCCGTGCTTCTCCAGCAACTGAGCCAGCATCGCCGAGGCGGCCTCGTCCAGCGGCCCTTTCCCGGCCAGGCACAGCACCGGCCGCTCGGAGGTCCATGCGCCGGCGCGCTCCGTCCGCGGCGGCAGGGGGACGGCGGGCACCGGACGCGGCGGCGGAGCCCGTTCCGCCGGTCCGGTGGCGTCGTCGGGCTTTGCCCCCTTCTCCGGCGGGTTGACGTCCGCCACCTCGGAAAGGTCGTTCACCAGGCCTGACACGGCGTTCTTCAGGCGCTCCAACCGGTCCGGCGGCAGCACGCCCCGCTCCACGTCATTGGCCGCAAGGCGCAGCCCCGGCAGGGCCACGTCGTCGTAGTAGGAGGAAAGGGAGCGCTCCTGAAGCAGCGCCTCCGCCTGCGAAAGCATCTCGTCCGTGTCGCCGGCCAGCAGCCGCTGGTAGAAGTTTTCCATCGGCGTCAGCGCCGGCCGGTCGCCGAGCATGACATCGAGGAACTCGAGGCGCTCCACGTGCCGCCCCAGCACCACCAGGCAAAGCGTGAGAGGCGTGGCCAGGATCAACCCGATGGGGCCCCACAGCCAGGTCCAGAAGATGGCGGCCACGATCACCGAGATGGGCGAGAGCCCGGTGCTGTGCCCGTAGACCATGGGCTCGATGATCTGGCCCATGATGGGCTCCGCGAGCATGAAGAGCGCGGCGGTCCAGAGCACCATCGTCCATCCGGGTTCCGTGCCAGCCGCCAGCACCAGCGGGAACACCGCCGCCAGGACCGAACCCACATAGGGCACGAAGCGGAACAGCGCGGCCAGGATGCCCCAGACGATCGGGCTGGGCACGCCGATGGCGAAAAGCCCGATCGTGACGATCACGCCGAAAGCGCTGTTCAGCATCAGCTGGGCCAGGAAGTACTTGCTCAGCCGCCGCCCGGTCTCGTCCAGCGCCTCGGTGGTGCGGTGCAGGTCGCTGGAGCCGAAGAGCCGGATCAGACGGTCCCGGAGGTCTGCCTGCTGCAGCAACACGAACACCGCCACGATGAAGACGATGAAGGTTGTCTCCAGCGGCCCGATAACGGGCGAGACGAACTTGCGCACCAGCTCCAGCATGGAGGATTCGCCCTGCCGGATCTCGACGGGAACGGGCCGGGTCCCGTCGCCGCCCAGCACCGGCGCGGTGGCCCGCCCGGCCTCGGCACCCGCGGCGGCGTCGGCCCGGGCCGGGCCGCTCTCGGCCGGTCCGTCCGGGGACGCTGCCGGTCGCGCCTCGTTGTTCAATCGGCGGGACAGCTCATTGATGCGACCGAAGGCAGCACCTTGGGCCGTTTCCACCTTCTGCTGGATCGCGCTCTGGTAGCGGGGCGCATCACGGGCCAGCCCGGCGATCTGCACCCCGATGACGCTGCCGATCAGCAGGATGACACCCAGCGCCAGCACCACCGAGAGCAGCACCGCCGGCACGCGCGGCAGCCCCACCCGCCGCAGCAGCGCCACCACGGGCGCCAGCACGAAGGAAAGCAGGATGGCGAGCGTGATCGGGATCAGCACCTCCCGCGCCAAGTAAAGGCCGGCGACGCTCACCACGCCCACCACAACGGTCAGGAGGTTGGCCAGATCGGGGCTGGACGGCGGCTGGACCTGTGCGGGAGGCGGGGGCTCCCGGCTGGTGGTGGTGCTCATGGGTACGGGGCCGGCCTCAGCTTTGTGGTGGGTTCAACAACGCTGGTCATGATCCAAGGTCCACCGGTGCGACCGACGTGGCCGGACACGGCTGCGCGACGCAGCCCGTGCCCCCCTTGCAGACCTCTCCGTCCACGCCAAGGCCGGAGGCGCCGCTCCGCATCGCGCAGCCGCCGGAACGGCGAGGCGCGGCTCCATCTCGGTGCGTGCCGGCCAGCGCCGCGCCGCCTCCAAGGGCCACCGCCCTTGCCGGTCAAGCCTGACCGAATATACAGCCGTCTCGGGATGGAGCGGGCGGGTCGCGTTGGGGGCCTCCAACTCCGTGGCTCCGCCATGCCCCCACCGGAGGAGTTTCCATGCGGCGCAGGTTCCTGCTGCTTTCGCCCGCCCCTGCGCTCTTTTCCCCGCAGCGCCTCGGGGCACAGGAACCGGTCACGGTCTTCGCCGCGGCCTCGCTCACCGATGCGCTGCGCGAGCTGGGGCGCAGCTGGGAAGCGCGTGGCAACTCCGCGCCCCGCCTCTCCTTCGCCGCTTCCTCGGCCCTGGCACGCCAGATCGAGCAGGGGGCACCGGCCGACCTGTTCATGTCCGCGGACGAGCCATGGGCTGACTACCTCGCCGAGCGCGGCCTTCTCGCCGAGGGCACGCGCAGTTCCCCTCTTGGCAACGCCCTGGTGCTGGTCGCGCCGGCGGATCGCGCCCGTGCCGTCGATCTCGCCCGGGGGACCGACATGCTGGCGCTGCTCGGCGGCGGCAGGCTGGCAACGGGTGATCCTTCCAACGTGCCCGCCGGCCGCTACGCGCGGGAGGCGCTGACCTGGATGGGCCAGTGGGACCGGATCGCGCCTCGCCTCGCCCGGGCCGACAACGTCCGCTCCGCCCTGTTGCTGGTCGAGCGCGGCGAGGCACCGCTCGGCATCGTCTACGCGACGGACGCGATGGCCTCGCCGGGCGTTCGCGTGATCGGCACCTTTCCCCCGGAGAGCCACACCGCCATCACCTACCCTTTCGCCCTGACGCGGCGGGGCGCGGGAAACAACCGCGCGAGGGCGCTGCTGGAGTTTCTCCGCGGCCCGGAGGCCGCCGGGGCATGGCAACGCTTCGGCTTCAGCATGCGCTGACACATCGCACCGGAACGGGGCCGTCCGGCCCATCCGAAGGATGAACCTGCGGAACCCCGCTGGCTCGTGCCCGGCACCGGCGGGGAACCGGCCTGGTGCGCGCCCTCCATCGCCACGCGGCCATCGCTGCCGGACCGGGCCCACCGTCCGTCCCGTGACGACAATCGCGCGGGCAGGACCAGGAAGAAGGATCGTCTTGTGAAGCTACACTGGTCGCCGCGCTCCCCCTTCGTGCGCAAGGTCATGATCGCCGCCCATGAACTGGGGCTGGCGGGCCGGATCGAGACGGTGCGCACCGTGGTCCGCATGGGCATGCCCCATGCCGGCCTGCTGCGGGACAACCCGCTGAGCAAGATCCCCACCCTGGTGCTGGAGGATGGCCGCGTGCTGTTCGACAGCCTGACCATCATCGAATACCTGGACGCGCAGGCGGGGGGCGGGCGACTCTTTCCCGCCGGCCCCGCGCGCTGGGACGCGCTGACGCGCCACGCGCTCGGCAACGGCCTGCTGGATCTTCTCGTTCTCTGGCGCAACGAGCGCGACAAGCCGCCGGCCGCCCAGACCACCGAATGGATGTCGAGCTTCACTGTCCGCACCGAAGCCTCGCTGGACCACCTGGAGCGCGAGGCGCCCCATCTCGGCGGGAGCTCCTTCGGAATAGGCCACATCGCGATCGGCTGCGCCCTTTCCTACCTCGACTTCCGCTTCGCCGACCTTTCCTGGCGAACCGGCCGCCCTGCCCTCGCCGCCTGGCACAAAGGCTTCGCAGCACGCCCCTCAGCCCGCGCGACGGAAGCCGCCGATGACTAGGCGGTCGCCAATGCGGCCGTGAGCGGCTGGCGGGCCGGCGCCCGCAGGCTCAGGCGCCGCGCCCCGGATGCGGGCCGAACTCAGCCACCGATCTCGCCCCCATCCGCCTTCACGATGGCGATCACAGAAGGCCGCGGCGGCATGCCATCCACGAAATCCGGCCAGCGGGTGGCGGGCGCCTCGAAATGGCTGCCGGCCTCCTCTCCCGGATGCTGGATGGCCAGGAACACGGTGCGGTCGCCCGGACCGATGAGGGGGCCGCAAACCTCCGCGCCCTGGGGGGCCGCGTAGAAGCGCCGGGTCAGCGCACGTCCTTCGCCTTCGGTATCGGCGGCATAGAGCCCGTCCGCGATCTTCGCGGCGGCCGGCGCCCCATCGGTCGCGATCCAGATCCGCCCACGGCTGTCGAAGGCGCAGTTGTCCGGACAGGACAGCCAGCCGGCCTCCGGCCCGACCGCGCGGTGGTAGGATGCGCCGGCATCGGTGCCGGGCCGCCCCGCCATCAGGAACAGCTCCCACCGCGCCACGGCGGCCGCGTGGTCCGGCGGCCCGCCCCGTCCCGCCGGGGGGATGATCTCGATGACATGCCCGTGCAGGTTGGCGCCGCGCGGGTTCGGCGCATCCGCCCGCGCGGCGGTGCGGCTGGCATTGTTGGTGAGCATCACATAGACGCGCCCGTTGCGGGGGTTCGCCTGCACGTCCTCCGGCCGGTCCATGGGCGTGGCGCCCAGCAGGTCCGCGGCCCGCCGTGCCTCGATCACCACATCGGCCTGCGAATGGAACCCGTTCGCCGGCGTCAGCGGCCCCTCGCCCTGCACAAGCGGCAGCCACAGCAGCGTGCCGTCGTCGTGGAAGCGCGCCACGGAAAGGGTGCCCTCGTCCAGCAGGTCCCGGTTGGAGGCGGGCTCCGCCGGATTCCAGGCGCGCGCCGTGACGAAGCGGTAGACATAGTCGAAGCGCTCGTCGTCCCCCATGTAGATCACCACGCGCCCATCCGGCGCCACGGCATGCGTGCAGCCTTCATGCTTGAAGCGCCCGAGCGCGGTGCGCTTCACCGGCACGCTGGCGGGGTCATAAGGGTCGAACTCCACCACCCAGCCGAACCGGTTCGGCTCGTTCGGCTCGCTCGCCACATCGAAGCGCGGCTCGTGGCGGCCCCAGGGAAACTGGGCGTCGCGCACCAGCCCGTAGCGGCGATAGGCCGCAGCCTGCTCTCCCACCGCGACGCCCGGCCCGCCGAAGTAGTAGTTGAAGTTTTCCTCGGCGATCAGCACCGTGCCCCAGGGCGTGTTGCCCCCGGCGCAATTGTTCAGCGTGCCCAGCACGCGCGTGCCGGAGGGGTCGGCCGCCGTGCGCAACCGCGCATGCCCCGCCGCCGGCCCGCTCACCCGCATCGGCGTCTCCGCGGTGATGCGGCGGTTCAGCGCGCTTTCCGGCACCGGCATCCACCGGCCGCGCTCGCGCCGGATCTCCACCACGCTCGCGCCATGCGCCATCATCTCGATGCGCACCTGCTCCGCCGAGGTCCGCAGGCGCGCCGTGCGCGCATCGCCCAGTCCGGCGAACATGAGCTCCGGGTTGGTGTACTCGTGATTGACCACCAGCAGCCCGTGCTCGTCTCCGCCACCCCAGGGCAGCGGAAAGAAATCGAGGTAGTCGTTGTTGTAGCCGAACTGCATCGCCTGCCCCTCGGCGGTGAGGCGCGCGGGATCGAAGGCGGGGGCGCCCGGCAGCACCGGGTCGCCCCAGCGGATCACCACCTGGATCTCGTGGCCGGCCGCCACCGCTTCATCGGGGCCCGAACCATGCGGAAGCCCCCGAAAGCCGAGGCTGGAGGGAGAAGCGGCTTCCCCGGCCGAGCTCGCGGCGAGGCCGGCCGGCCTCGCCGCCATCGCAGCACCGGCCGAGGCGCCGAACAGCCCCCGCAACGTTGCCCGCCGGCCGAGGCGGCGCCCGACCACGGCGCCGATCGGGTCCAGCGGCGCGGGATTGCTGCCCAGCTCCTCCACCGCCAACGCCGCGGCACGCTCGCCCGCATCCCGCATCACACTCTCCCCACCCGGTGGCGGCTCCTTAGCTCCGGCCGGCAACGCGTGGGTGATGAATTTGCGACGGCTCGGTGACAGTGCCTGCCACGCCCCGGATGGCGCGCGGGGCGGGGCGGCCGGCTATTCCTCCGGCTCGGTGGTGAACAACAGAGGATAGCCGGCCTCGCGCGCCATGTCCGTCGCGCGCGTGGCCTTCTCCTCCGCGATCTCGCGGGTGAACACCGCCACAACGCAGCTGCCACGCTGGTGTGCGGTGAGCATCACCCGGAAGGACTGCCCCTCGTCCATCCGGAACTCGGCGCGAAGCACCCGCACGACGAACTCGCGCGGCGTATAGTGGTCGTTGACGAGGATCACCTTGTGCAGCTTCGGGCGGGCCGTGCGGACCGTGTCCTCGACGCGGGGGGTAGACGCGATATCTGCCATGGGAGCGCCCCGACGGTTCAAGCGTGCATATAGGGCGGTGCGTCGGGCCCGGAACAGGCTCCCCCCCGAAGTCAGCGCCCGAGGCAAGCGGCCCGGCCGGAACCCAGCCCGCCACCCGCCGGCTGTCCGGCCAAGGCAGAGCGGCGACCGCGGGAGTGGCCGCCCGCCGGAAGAAGCACCGCGGAGCCCGTGCGATCACGCTTCGCTGAGTCTGCGCCCGGCGTCCCCTGCCGCTTGCACATGTTAGCGGCACGCGGCCGTCGCCCCCCGAAGAATGCCGCTTGGTCTGGCCGCTCATCGCATTCAGGGAGTTCCCGTTGATCCCATATTCCACCGAAGCAGGTTCGTTCCCTCCCATGCCGATCGAAGGATGCGGCGTGGCCCGGGCTGGCCACGCATGAGCGCCGTGATGGAGCGATCCATGGGGGCCTCCGGCCAGGGCACCTCGCATGGCACCGCCCTGGCGGCAGGCGTGCTGGGTTTCGCCCTGGGCGGCTTCTTCGACGGCATCCTGCTGCATCAGGTGCTGCAATGGCATCACTTCCTGTCCCTCGTGCCCGGGGATGCGCTGCGCGACATCCGCGCGCAGATCCTGGCGGACGGGCTGTTCCACGTGGCCGTCTACCTCATCGCCGCGGTCGGGCTCTGGCTGCTCTGGCGCGCGCGGGCTGGCCTGACCGGGGGTTCGGGCGCGAGGCTGCTGGGCGCGGTCCTGCTCGGCTTCGGCATCTGGCAGGTCGTGGACGTCGTGGGCTTCCACTGGGCAGTCGGCATCCACCGGATCCGCGTGGACGTGCCGGACCCGCTCCTCTGGGACATCGGCTGGCTCATCGTGATCGGGCTGCCCCCGCTCGCGGCCGGGCTCTGGTTGAGGCGGCGGGATGGCAATCCGCCCCCCGGCGGCCATGCGACGGCGGTGGCGGCCGCCCTCGCCGCCCTTGTTCTCGCCTCAGGCCCCATCGCCGCGCTGTCGCCCGCCGGAGCAACCACGGTGCTGGTGCTGTTCCGCAACGGCATCGGCCCGGACCAGGCCTTCGCCGCCGCCATCGCCGCCGGCGGTCGCGTGGCCTGGAGCGATCCCTCGGGCGGGATGCTCGCGGTGGACCTGCGGGACGGTGGCTCGGTGCTCGCGCTCTACCGCGGCGGCGCCCTGCTGGTCGGCACCTCCGCCATCACGGGCGGTTGCCTCGCCTGGACGCAGCGCCCGGCCTGAGGGGGAACCGCCTTCGCCGCGAGGCGTTCGGAGGCCAGCGACGACGGTCGGCACGGTGCACCGCCTGCACCGCGCCGACGCCTCCGGGAAGGACCAGCCGATGAGCACCGAACCGCCAGTGCCCGCGGGGGCACAGCCGGCGCGCCCGCTCCGCGTGGTGATCATCGGCGCCGGTTTCGGTGGATTGGAGGCGGCGCGCGCCCTTTCCGACGCCCCGGTGGAGCTGACCATCCTCGACAGGCAGAACCACCACCTGTTCCAGCCCCTGCTCTATCAGGTGGCCACGGCCGCGCTTTCGCCAGGCGACATCGCCTGGCCCGTGCGCAGCGTCTTCCGCCGGCAGGAGAACGTGACCGTCCTGATGGCCGAGGTGACGGGCATCGACACCGCCGCGCGCCATGTGCAGGCGGATGGTGTCTCCTTTCCCTATGACGCGCTGGTGCTCGCGACCGGCGCCACGCATTCCTATTTCGGGCGCGATGAATGGGCGGCTTTCGCACCGGGCATCAAGACCATCGAGGACGCGACCGAGATCCGGCGCCGCCTGCTGACCGCCTTCGAGCGGGCTGAGATGGCGCTGGACGAAGCGGAGCGGCAGCGCCTGCTCACCTTCGTGGTCGTGGGCGGTGGACCAACCGGCGTGGAACTGGCCGGCGCCATGGCCGAGCTGGCCCGGCAGGCCCTGAAGCGCGAGTTCCGCCGCGCCGACCCGCGCCGCGCCCGCATTCTGCTCGTCGAGGCCGGCCCCCGCCTCCTGGCCAGCTTTCCGGAGGAGCTGTCGGCTTACGCCGAACGATCGCTCGCGCGGATGGGCGTGGAGATCCGCACGGGCGTCCGCGTCACCACCTGCGATGCCGATGGCGTGGTGCTGGGCGGGGAGGAACGGATCGCGGCCAGCACAACGGTTTGGGCAGCGGGCGTCGTCGCCTCCCCGGCCGGCGCCTGGATCGGGGCGGAGCGCGACCGGGCAGGCCGCGTCACCGCCGGAACCGACCTTTCCGTGGCGGGCAATCCCGACATCTTCGTCGTCGGCGACCTCGTGTTCGCCAAGGATGGCACGGGCAGGCCAATCCCCGGGAATGCCCCCGCCGCCAAGCAGATGGGCCGGTACGTCGGCCGCGTGATCGCGGCCCGCGCCAAGGGGCAGCCCGCGCCGCCGCCCTTCGAGTACCGCCACCACGGCGACCTCGCCACCATCGGGCGCCGGTCGGCCGTGGTGGCGCTGGACGGGTTTCGGCTGAAGGGGCGGCTGGGCTGGTGGTTCTGGGGGATCGCGCATGTCTACTACCTCATCAGCTTCCGCAGCCGCGTCGTCGTCTCCTTTGAATGGTTCTGGAGCTACATCACCTTTCAGCGTGGGGCACGGCTGATCACGCGGCGCCCTCCCCCCGGCGCGCCGGTGCCGCCTGTCCACCGGCCGGACCCGCCGGGCGAGCCGAAGGACATGGTGCCGAAGGGGACGCCCCCCGGTCCGCGTCCTGTGGAGATGGCTGGGCCCGGCGGCTGAGATCGGCGCCAGCCGGCCGCGCAGCGGCGGGCTGCCGTTCCGTTCAGGATTCGTCTGGTGGTGCCGCCCAACCCGGTGCGCGCTCCGGAAAGCGAAACCCGCGGCGCGTGCGTGATGGTGCAGCGAGCCATCCCGCACGATCGGGCATCGCCCCGCCTGTCATTGTAGCGGGACGCGCCGCCGCCCGCCGGTGCCGCGCCACCGTTCAGGCCGAGGTGAACAGCGCTGCCTCGTAGAACCGCTCCGCGGGCAGCGGGTCGGCCAGGACGCCGAAGGTCTTGAACATGGCGTTGAACTGCTCCAGCCAACGGTTCACCGTCCCGTCCTCCGTGAAACGGTTCAGTTCGGCGCTGGAGAGCAGCTTGCGGCTCCGCGCCACGTTCGCGGTGATGGCCAGCGGCGCGCCCAGGAAGGTCGCGGTCAGCTCGATCGAGCGATCGAGATTCGCGATCCGGTAGTCCAGCGACTTCTTCATCACGCGAAGGAAGCGTCGCACGAGGTCCGGGTCCTGCCGCACGACCTCGTTGCGTGCCACGAAGGCGTTGATGAAGGAGGTCTCGGGAAAGAAGTCGTTGTTCGAGGCGAGCTCCTTTATGTCGGGCACGCGGGTCCTGATCACGTCGATCAGCGGGTACCAGATGCCGGCAGCGTCGATCTGACGGGAGGAGAAGGCCGCCACCACGGTGCTTGGGTCCATGGGCACGACCTGTATGTCGGCCACCGAGAGCCCGGCACGCGCCAGGCCCAGCCGCAGGATCATGTCGCCCGAGGTGCCCTGCGGCACCCCCACCTTCCGGCCTTTCAGCTCGGCGACGGAGCCGATGCCTCCCTGGGCGATGATGCGGTCGCTGAACCCGATGTCGTTGACGCCGACCACCTTGGCCCGCCCGCTGGCCGGCAGCCAGAGCGCGCCCGGGCCGATGGTGCCGAAGTTCAGGCTGCCGGCGCCCATGGCCTGGATCTGGATCGGCCCGTTGGTGAAAACCTTCGCGTCCGCGCTCAGCCCCTCCGCATCCCAATACTTCTGGTCGTTCGCGATGGCGATCACGCTCGCGTTGGGGAAGTCCGCGATATAGCCGATCGTGGCGGTCTTGCCCGCCGCGCGGGCGGTGCGGATGCGGGGCGCCGCGAGGCAGGCGCCCGCGGCGGCGGTCGTGATGTTGCGTCGTGTCAGCATGGTGTCTCTCCCTGTCGCGCCGTTTCGCCGGCGTTGATGCTTTGCCGCTCAGTGCTCCGCCGGATGATAAACCGACCGCCAGACCTCGTTTCGCAACGCCGTGAACCCAGCCGAAAGGCGCATCTCCTCCGTACGCGGATAGGGCAGGTCCACCGGCACGACCTTATGAAGACGGCCCGGACGCGCCGCCATCACGATCACGCGGCTGCCGAGATACACGGCCTCGTCCACGTCGTGGGTGATGAACAGGACCGTCCGCCGTTCCTGGCTCCAGGTACGCAGCAGCTGGTCCTGAAGGTTAACCCGAGTCAACGCGTCCAGGGCGCCGAAGGGCTCGTCCATCAGCAGGATCTTGGGATTGACGGCATAGGCCCGCGCGATGGCGCAGCGCTGCTTCATGCCGCCTGACAGCGTCTTCGGAAGGGAGTCCGCGAAGTCGGACAGGCCGACAAGGGCGATGAAATGGTCCGCCACCTCGCGGCGCTTCCGGGCCGCCATTCCCGCCACGCGCAGACCGAACTCGACGTTCTCGCGCACCGTCAGCCAGGGAAACAGGGCATATTGCTGGAAGATCACGCCGCGTTCGGGTCCTGGCCCATCCACCTCGGCGTCTTCGACCAGCACACGTCCGGAAGATGGCCGCAACAGCCCCGCCGCGATGTTCATGGCCGTGGACTTGCCGCAACCGGATGGCCCGACCACGGTGATGAACTCGCCATCCGCCACGTCGAGCGAAAAGCGGTCCAGCGCCAGGAACCCACCACCGCCGCCAAGATCGAAGCGGCGGGACACATCCTGGAAGGAGATCTTCGGCCTCATGCCTTCTCCTGCCACGCGGTCAGGGCGCGGTCGGCCGCGATGATGATGCGGTCCATCAGCAGGCCCAGCACACCGATGGCGATCAGGCTGACGAAGATCGTCGGCAAGTCGTAGTAGAGTTGAGCCTGCTGCATGCGGAAGCCCAGCCCGGACTGCGCCGCGATCAGCTCCGCCGCCACCACAGTCGCCCAGGAAGAGCCCAGTCCGATCCGAACGCCCACCATGATGAAGGGCGTGGAGGCCGGGATGACGACGCGGCGAAAGATGGTCGCGTCCTTCGCCCCCAGCACGCGCGCGGCGTTGATGAGCGTGCGGTCCACGCTGACCACACCCTGGAAGGTGGCGACCACGCTCGACAGGAAGGCCGCGAGAAAGATCACGAAGATCTTCGGTGTCTCTCCGATGCCCATGGTGACGATGGCCAGCGGAATCACGGCCAGCGGCGGAATGGTGCGGAAGAACTGCACGTAAGGCTCAACCAGCCCGCGCGCGATCTTGTACCAGCCCATCAGAAAGCCCACGGGCACCGCGATCATGACACCCAGCAGGAAACCCGTCAGCACCCGCGCCAGGCTCGCCAGCGAGTCCGTCAGCAGTTGCCCGTTCCGCGCCAGGGTGATCCCGGCCGCCAGCACGGCGCCGGGCCCTGGCAGGCCCGCCACTCCCTCGGCCGTGACGAGCCACCAGGCACCGAGCCCGAGCAGCACAGCGAGGAGGTTCAACCCCAGCATGGCGGCGGCCGGTGCCCAGGACTTTCGCGAAGGCTCCTCCACGCCGGGCATCGGGTCCGTCATGCCAGTGCGCCCCCTGCCGCGCCACCTGATCCGTCCGGCCGCAGCACGCATCGGAAGCCGACATGCGTGGTGGCGCTGTCGATCATCTGAGCGTGGCGTGCCGCCGGCCGGTAGCGGCGGCAGTAATTCGGCGCGCAGAGATGCGATCCCCCCTTGAGCACCTTGCGCGCAATGCGAACCGCCGGTTGATGCCGATCATAACTGCTTGCAGCATCCGTCACCCGGGGATTGGCGGGAACGCAGCACGGCTTCGACACCTCGGGGGCATGCCGTCCCGTCCAGAAGTCGTCCGTCCATTCCCAGGCGTTCCCGATCATGTCGACAAGGCCGTAGCCATTGGCGGGATAGGAACCCACGACAGCCGTGCCATGCTCGCCGGTGCCCGCGCGCTTCGCCGGAAACTCCCCCTCCCAGACATGCGCCATCCGCCGTCCATCCGGCAGGAACTCGTTGCCCCAGGCATAGTCTGCCCCATCCAGCCCGCCACGCGCGGCGAACTCCCACTCGGCCTCGCTCGGCAAACCCTTGCCCGCCCAGGCGGCATAGGCCGCGGCGTCGGCATGGGCGATGTGGACGACGGGATGCTCCATCAGGGCCGTCCCGATCTCCTCTCGCCCCTTCGGGCGCCGCCAGCTGGCCCCGGGCACAAAGCGCCACCAGCTTTCCGCGGCCCGCAGCCCGTCGCGTCCCGACGGCGCTTGGAACACAATCGAGCCGGGCTGAAGCATCCGGGGATCGGCGCCAGGGTAGAGCGCCGGATCCGGTGCCGTTTCCGCCACGCTGCGGTACCCGGTCGCCCGCACGAAGGCGGAGAACTCACGGTTCGTGACCGGCGAGCGATCCATCCAGAACCCGTCCACGCGCACGCGGTGAACAGGCGCCTCCTCCGGATAATGACGGTCGGAGCCCATCCGGAACACGCCGCCGGGAATCCAGGCCATCGTAGCGGCTGGCTGCGGCAGGATGCCACCGGACCCAGCGGCACCTGGCTCAGCCACGGCTGTCACCGGCATGCCGCGTGAAGGTCGCGCGTGCGGTAGGCGGAATCGATCAGCCACTCGCGTATCGCATCCAGCAACTCCCGCCGTTTCTCCAGATGCGCGGGATCGCTCCAGAGGTTCCGCACCTCCGCAGGGTCGCTGGCGAGGTCGAAGAGCTGTCCTTCCGCAGAGCCCTTGAAGTGAACGAGCTTCCAGCCGTCGCTGCGCACGCCCGTGATGAACTCGACTCCGCCCAGCGCCACGTCGCCGGCCTGCTCGCAGAACACATGGGTGCGCGGCGTCCAGTCCCGTCCCTCGAGCGCCGGCAGCAGGCTGCGCGCCTCGAAATCGGCTGGCGGCGTCAGGCCGGCCAGCTCGAGGATAGTGGGGCCGAGATCAAAGAGCTGGCACTGGCCCTCCACGCGGCGCCCGCCGGGAAAGCGGCCGGCGGTGGACCAGATGATGGTCGGCACGCGCGTCACGACGTCATACATCGACCATTTCTGGATCAGCCCGTGTTCACCAAGGCATTCCCCATGGTCGGAAGTGAAGATCACCACCGCGTCCTCTAGGTAGCCGCGCTCCCGGAGCGCCCCCAGCAACTCCCCGATCTTGTCATCGATCAGGGTGACGTTACCGAGATAATGCGCCCAGACCCGGTGCATCTGGTCCGGGGAAGGATCGAGGCTCCAGGCGACACTGTCGTGATCCACCTCCACGTCATGCCGGCGCTTTTCCTGCAACGCCGGATGAAGCCCATCCAGCTCCTCCCGCGTCGGCTTGGGCAACGGAAGGTCGTTCGCCCGCAGGTAGGGTGCGGAGTAGCGCGCCGGCGGGTCGAAGGGCGGGTGCGGGCCGGGAAAGCCGACCTGCAGGAACAACGGCTCGGTCGGCGGGTAGGTGTTCACCCACCACTTCGCCATGTTGCCCACAAAGGCGTCCGAGTGCAGCGCCTCCGGCAGCTCCCAGTCGAAGGCGCCGAGACGCGTCCGGTAATCGGGCCTCTCGCGGTACTGCTCGCGCTGCTGCTTGACCAGGCCATGCGCCGCGAGCGCCTTGTCCCATTCGTCGAAGAACCAGCGCCCCTCCATGTAGCGGTCCTTGTTCTCCACCACGTAGCGCTCATGGAAGCCGGAGTCGGACTCGTATGGAATGGTGTGCATCTTGCCCACGTTGACGCAGCGGTAGCCGCTCTCGCGCAGCCGCTCCACCCAGGTGTGCTGCCATGCCTGCCCGTTGGCGAGAACTCCGGTCGTATGCGGGTAGTATCCCGTGAACAGGCTTGCGCGCGAAGGCACGCAGCTCGGTGCGGTGATGTGGCATTCGGTGAAGGCGACCCCGTCCTCCACCATCCGGTCCAGGTTGGGTGTCGAGACATGCGGGAAGCCCAGCGCCGCGATGGAATCGTAGCGCTGCTGGTCCGTCATGATCAGGATGATGTTCGGCCGGTCAGCCATGCGGGCTCAAGCCTTTCAGACTGTAGGGCTGAGTGGGCGGGCCAAGGACCCGGCCAAGGCGTGGCTCGTGCTGAATT
The DNA here is from genome assembly GCF_042433125.1 of Muricoccus vinaceus. Taxonomy (NCBI): domain Bacteria; kingdom Pseudomonadati; phylum Pseudomonadota; class Alphaproteobacteria; order Acetobacterales; family Roseomonadaceae; genus Muricoccus; species Muricoccus vinaceus. The sequence continues at coordinate 51,925 of NZ_JBHLVZ010000084.1, forward strand.
GCCTGCGCTGACCGCGGCATGCCCATCCTCCGACGCACGTCCTCGCGGCGCACAGAGCGCCGTTGTTGTTCTTGTTCAGGAGGTGCAGCTTCACATAGAGTTAAGGTTAACGCAACGCTCACTTTGCCACGCGTCGTCCTGGGGCCGGGTGCGGAAATCGGCGGGGAGGAGGCCAAGATGACCGGAGAACAACGCAGCGACCACGGCGCGAGCCCACGCGCGACGCTCGCCTCCGTGGCACGCCGCGTGGGCGTCTCGGTCAACACGGTCTCCCGCGCCTTGCGCGCTCCGCAAACCGTGAGGCCGGAACTCAGGGCGCGCATCGGCGCCGCGCTGGACGAGGCGGACTATGTCCCCAACCGCCTCGCCGGCGGCCTCGTTCGAACGCGCTCCAACGTCGTGGGCGTGGTTGTCACGTCCCTGTTCTACTCCGAGTTCGCCGCCGTCATCGATGCCATGCAGACGGAACTCGTTCAGCAAGGCCTGCAGGTGATGCTCGGCAACTCGCGCTACGACCCGGAACAGGAATGGCAGATCGTGCGCGACTTCCTGAGCTGGCGCCCGGCCGCCATGGCGATCATCGGTCTCGACCATCATCCCCGCGCGGTCGGGCTACTGCGCGCATCGGGCGCGCCGGTGGTGGAGATGTGGGATATCGGCGGGGAGGTCATCGATTCCGCCGTCGGCATGGACCACACCGCGATCGGGCGCGCGCAGGGCGAGCACCTGCTCGCCTGCGGCTACCGCCGCCTCGCCTTCCTCGGCAGCCTCCGCCCCGGCGACACGCGCGCGCGGAAGCGTGCCCAGGGCCTTGCCGCCGTTGCCGCCGAGGCCGGGCTTGCCGAACCCGTGCTCTGCACGCGGGCCGAGCCAGGCGACCCGCGGCTCGGTGAAGCCCTGCTGCGCGCACTGCTGGATGATCAGCGCGACGTCGACGGCATCGTTTGCAACAGCGATGCCGTCGCCTTCGGCGTGCTGCGCGGCCTCGCCGGCCGGGGCCGGCGCGTACCGGACGACTGCGGCGTCGTCGGCTTCGGGGATTCGGAAGCCAGCGCCTACATGGCCCCTCCCCTCAGCACGGTCCGCCCGGCGCGCGAGGCGATCGGGCGGCTCACGGCCCAGACCATTCTCGCGCGGATCGCTGGCGGGCCGCCCCAGCGACTGGTAGCCGGCTGGACTCTGATAGAGCGAGGCAGCACGCGGGCCGTGGGCTAGCAACACTGCCTTGCCGCCGCGGATCAACGCGCCGGAAAGCCCCGGAGTGCCTCGGACCAGCCCTGCGTCTTCAGATCGCTCCGGATCCGCCAAGCTAGGATCTCGTTCACCAGCGCCCTGCGAACCGGCTCATGTCCCGAGTCGTTCCAAAGATTGCGCAACTCCTGTGGATCGGCGCGCATGTCGAAGAGCTGCCCTTCGTCGCTGTCCACGAAATGCACAAGCTTCCACCGCTGTTCGCGGATCATCGTCATGAACTCGGTGCCGCTGAGGATCCGGTCACCTGCGTGCTCGGCGAAAACGAAGGGGCGAGGCTCCACCTCGCCATGGCCGAGATAGGGAAGCAGCGAGCGCGCCTCCATCCAGCGTGGCGGCTCGATGCCAGCCAGCTCAAGAATCGTCGGACCGAGGTCGAACAGCGAAACGAGGTCTTCCACCACCCTCCCCTCTGCCACCCGCCCCGGAGCCCAGGCAATGGCCGGCACGCGAACGCTTCCCTCGTACATCGTCCACTTCTGGCTGTGCCCGTGGTCGTTCAGGCAGTCTCCGTGATCCGAGGTGAAGAGGATCACCGTGTCCTGCAACACGCCGCGTCGCTCCAGAGCCTCCGTCAGCTTGCCCATCTGGGCGTCGATCATCGTGACATTGGCGCAATAGTGCTCGCGCTGGCGCCGCATCTGCTCCGGCGTCGGCTCGTCGAGGTGCACCACCGCGTCATGATCCACGGACAGGTGCTGCTCACGCAGCTTCTTCAATGCCGTGGGCTGGCCGTCGATATCCTCCCGGTCCCAGATCGCCGCGGGAAGGTCCCGCCCTTTATAGGCCTCCAGCGCCTCCGGCGTGGGATCGTAGGGCGGATGCGGTCCGGGAATGCCGATCTCCAGGAAGAAGGGCCCAGTGCCGCGCCAGGAGTCGATCCAGTGTGCCGCGAGCGCCGGCACGAAGTTGTCGGAATGCAGATGCGCCGGCGGCTCCCAGACGAAAGCGCCCAGGCTTTCGCGGTAATCCGGCCGCCGCGCATAGGTCATCCGGCTGGGCTTCTCGAGACCATGCGACCAGAACGCCTTGTCCCAGTTGTCCATGAAGAAGGGCAGGCGCGGCGTTGCACGGTCCTTGTTCTCCACGACATGGCGTTCATGGAAACCAAAGGACTCCTCGAAGGGATGCGTGTGCATCTTGCCCACGTTGACGCAGCGGTAGCCGGCATTGGCCAGCAGGTTCACCCAGGTGTGCGTCCAGCGCTCGTCGTTGCGGAAGACGCCGGTGGTGTGCGGGTACAGGCCGGTGAACAGGCTCGCCCGCGAGGGCGCGCAGGACGGCGAGGTCACGTACATGCGCGTGAACATCACCCCTTCCCGCGCGAGACGGTCAAGGTTCGGGGTGATCATATGCCCGAACCCGGCAGCGGCGATCGTGTCGAAGCGCTGCTGGTCGGTGATGACCAGAACGATGTTGGGTCGACGAGCCATGTCCATCCGGCATTCCTCCTCGCTTTAGCAAAGTGCCGACACCAGCGGAGCGCGGCGGCAGGCGGAGGATCGTAGCGCCGCGGTCCGGCAGCGGGCTACCCGCCCCTTGCCGCGTTGACAGGCATTCGCGCAACACTACAAATCCTGCCCATGGCGTCCGTTCCACACAAGGATCACCCGGTGCCGAGCCCTCCTGCACTGCCCGCTGCGGTGTCCTACCGCAGCCTGCGCGGCCGGCGCGTGGTGATCACGGGCGGCGCCACCGGTATCGGCGCGGCGATGGCAGGCGCGTTTGCCGCACAGGGCTGCAACGTCCACGTGCTCGACATCCAGCACGAAGCTGGCGGCCTCCTGGCTGATACCCTGCCGCATACGGCGTATCACGCCTGCGACCTGCGCGACGTGGCGGTCCTCCGCCGGACGGTGCGTGACATCGAGGGGATCGCCGGCGGCATCGACGTGCTGGTGAACAACGCCGCAAGCGACGAGAGGCACGCCTTCGACGAGGTGGAGCCCGAGCAATGGCGGGACCGGCTGGCCGTCAACCTGGACCACCAGTTCTTCGCCACCCAGGCGGTTGCCCAGGGCATGCGCGCACGCGCGCGCGGCTCGATTATTCTGTTCAGCTCCACCTCATGGATCAAAGGTAGGCCGGGCATGGTGGGCTACACCACCGCGAAGGCCGCCGTTATCGGTCTCACCAAGACCCTGGCGCGGGAGCTGGGCTCCGATGGCGTGAGGGTCAATTGCATCGTGCCGGGTGCGATCGTCACGGAACGCCAGCTCGGCCTCTGGCGCACGCCAGAGATGGAGGCCGAGTTCATGGCCAGCCAGGCGTTGAAGCTTCGCCTCCAGGCCTCGCACGTCGCATCCGTGGCGCTCTTTCTCGCCTCGGACGAGGCCGCTGGATGCACGGGCGCACAGTTCGTGGTGGACGCGGGGCTGACATGACGCGCGTGCCGCGGACGGCATGCGGCCGAGCTTGCTCGGCGCATGCCGCACGCGGGCGCCGGGTTTCGCGCCTCCGGTTCCCGGCCGCTACTCCGCCGTGATCCCGGCATCCCTCACCACCGCGGCCCAGCGCGGGATGGCCACCGCAACCCGCTCCCGCAGCGCCTCCGGCGTGCCGCCCACCACCTCGTAGCCCTGGGCGACGAGGTTGCGCAGCGCGTCGGGTGCCGACAGCACGTCGTTCGCCGCCTCGTTCAGCCGCGCGATCAGCTCCGGCGGCGTGCCGGCCGGGGCAAAGAGGCCGTACCAGTCGCGCATGACCACGCCCGTGACGCCCTGCTCGGCCAGGGTCGCGACCGTGGGCAGATAAGGCAGCCGCGCGTCGGCCGTCACGGCCACCACGCGCACCCGCCCATCCCGCGACAGCTCCACGGCCTGCGGGGTGTGGATGAACATGGCGGCGACATGCCCGGCCAGGATGTCCGTGATGGCCCCTGCCAAGCCACGATAGGGCACATGCGTGACATCGAGCCCGGCCCGGCGCTTGAACAGCTCCATGGCCAGGTGGTGCGGCGTTCCCACGCCGGGCGAGGCGTAGTTCAGTCCCCCCGGCCGCGCCTTCGCCCGCGCCATGAACTCGGCGAGGCTTGTCCCACCGGCCGAGGCGTTGAGGGCCAGAGTGCCTTCCGTCTCCATCAGGGTCGCGATCGGGGCGAAGCTCGCTACGGGGTCGTAGGGGATGGTGCGGAACAGGCTCACATTCATCGAGAGGGTCGTTGCCTGCAGCAGCAGCGTGTTGCCGTCCGGTGCCGCCCGCGCCACCGCCTCCGTCCCGATATTGCCCGAGGCGCCCGGGCGGTTCTCGACCACCACGGGCCGACCCAGGCGGCGCGACATTCCCTCCCCCACCGCGCGCGCGATGATGTCGGGCGGCGCGCCGGGCGTGTAGGGCACGATGATCGTGACCGGCCTGGCCGTGGCGGTGCCCTGCGCCCTCACGGTGCCGGGCATCGCAAGGGCGAGACCCGCGGCCATCGCTGCCCGGCGCGGCAGCACCGTCCGGGGCGAAGGGGGGGTGAGATTCATGTCGTGATTCCTCCCGCAGGGCTTTGGCCCTTGTTGTGTCCAGACTATTCGGCGGCCCGCGCGAGGTCCCGCCCCATGGCCCCATCCAGGTCAAAAAGCTTCCAGGCATTGGTGCGCCCGATCTTCCGCCGGTCGTTCTCCGAAATGGAACAGGCATCGAACCAGTCCGCCGCGTGATCGATGTTCTCGAAGGGCCAGTCGGCGGAGAACAGGATGTGGTCCGCCCCGATCTCCAGCATCGCGTCGATCAGCGTCTGCGTGCGGAAGTTGCCCGACGTCGTGATGAAGAAGTTCTCGCGGAAATACTCCCCGAGCGGGCGCTTTGCCGGATAGCCCTTGGGAGCCTTCACCCAGCCGTTGCGGTTGTCCACCCGCCACATGGAGTAGGGCAGCCCCTCCCCCATGTGGCCAAGGATGATGCGCAGCCCGGGATGCGCGTCGAACAGGCCGGAGGCCATGAGCCGCAGCGCGTGCACAGCCGTTTCCTGCCCGAAGGCCCAGGTGGGGCCGAGCAGCCAGGGATGGCCGTCATAGATCGCCGCGTCCTTCGGCAGCGGGTTGCGCGGGTGCAGGTAGAAGGGAACGCCCAGCCGCTCCACCTCCGCCCAGAAGGACCGGTACTGCGGCAGGTCGTAATAGGTCGCGTTGTCCGCCGCTCCCACCTGAGAGAAGCCGTTCACCAGCCCGCCGACGAAGCCAAGATCGGTGACGCAGCGGGCAAGCTCCCGTGCGGCGAGGTCCGGGTCCTGCATCGGCAGTGCGGCGAGCCCGCGGAAGCGGTCGGGGCGCCTCGCGACCTCCCCCGCCAGGAAATCGTTCGCCCGCATCGCGATTTCCGCCGCCTGCGCCGGATCGGGAATGGCCTGCACGGCCGGCGCGTTGAGCGAGGGCAGCATCACCTCGATCCCGTGCGCGTCCATCTCCCGCAGGCGCCGGTCCTGCAGGTCCAGCAGGCGCGCCTTCAGCTCTTCCCACACCTCCGCCGCCAGAAATCCGGCGCTGTCCATCAGCGTGTCCGGGATGGCGAAGTGTTCCTCCAGCGCGACCTTGCCCTGCATTTCTCTTTTCCTTCGTCTTGGTGGCGTCGATGATGCGTGCCGCGGCCGCGGTCACGAGGGAACGAGCACGTCACGCCCTTCCAGCGCCCGCGAAAGCCGGCCCAGAAGCGCCGTCAGCCCACCCCCGTCCGTCGCGGTGCCGAAGACATACCAGTCCGGCCGCACCACGGCGGCAGCGGCGCCATGGGCGGCGAACCATTCGGCATAGGTGCCGGAAAGATCCTCCAGCGCGCCCGGCACAGACACGTCCGGCGAAGAAGGCGACACCACAGCGACACGTCCGCCGATCCGCTCCCAGGCGGCGCGTTGCATGGGCGTCAGGAGGTCCAGCACCCCGGGCGTGGCCGCCACGATGCACCACCCGGCGCCCACCACATCGTCGAACAGGCCCGACCCGCTCTTGGCCCGCACCGCTGCCTGCGGAAACAGCCCGCCCCCGTTCACCACCAGGCCCCCGCTCAAGGGCGGGAAGCGCAGCTTCTCGGGTGCCTGGCTCCCCCGGCGCTGCGCCAGCAGCCTTGCGTCGCGCTCCCGGGCCCTGGCCGGATCGCGCATGGTCTGCACCCGCCCCAGCTCGATCGCCCGCTCCGTGATGAAGCGCACATGCGGCTCGCGCTCCTGCTGGTAGGTGTCGAGAATATCCGGATGAGCCTGTCCGGTGAGCACGAGGTCGAGCTTCCAGGCGATGTTGTGGCTGTCGCGGATGCCCGAGCACATGCCCTGCGCGAGAAAGGGCGGCATCTCATGTGCCGCGTCTCCGGCCAGCAGCACGCGGCCCTGGCGCCAGCGGCCGGCGATGCGCGAGCGGAACACATAGTTCACCGCGCGGATCAGCTCGGCATCGGCCGGGGTCAGATAGCGCGCCACCCTGTCCCAGACGCGCCCGGGACGCGTCGCCTCCTCCCGCGTTTCGCCGGGGTTCAGCATGAAGGAGAAGCGGTGGTGGTGCGGGCCGATCCGGACGATGGAGGTGGGCTGCGCGGGGTCGCAGACCTGCCGGAACATCGGCAATCCCGCGACGGCGCGGTGCATCCGGAAGTCGCAGACGAGCCAGTTCTCCTGGAAGCCGTAATCCTCCACCGCTTCGGACACGACGCGGCGGGCGAAGCCGCTGCCACCATCGGCCCCCACCACGAAGGCCGCGCGCACCGATATATCCCCCCCACCCTCGCTCGTGCCGCGCAACGTCACCCCGGCATCGTCCTGGATCAGCGCCGTGACGGTGACTCCCTGCCGCACGGAAACGGTCGGGAGAGCCTTGTCATGCCGGTCGAGCACGTCCTCCACATGCGGCTGGAACATCATGTAGAGCTGGGCCCAGCCGCATGGCGCAGGGTCGGCGTAGGTCAGCTCCACCAGCGTCTCGCCGTCGGCGTTGATCCAGTCGTAGTCGCGTTGCACCACCGCGCCCCGTCCGATCTCCTCGGACAAGCCCAGCTTCTGGAAGGTGCGCATGACCTCGTCATCGAAACACGCGGCGCGAGGAAGGTTGTAGAGGCCGGTATAACGCTCCAGCACCAGCACGCGGTGGCCGCGCTGGCCAAGCAGCGCGGCAAGGGTCATGCCCGTCGGCCCGTAGCCAATGACGGCAACGTCGTACTCTTCCATGGCGTTCCTCCCGCCCGGCCGGTCTTGGTTCCGGCACCGTTGAGGTCATCATGGCCGCCGCAGGTCACATTTGCAAATGAAAGAGTTGCATCAGCAAGTTTTTTCGGCTGCACCACCCCGCCGAGAGGATCTCATGGACGACTACCAGCTCACCAAGGCATTTCCCTACCTTCTGAACCGCGTGGGTGTCCGGATGGGGGAACTCTTCTCCCGCCACCTTGCACCCCATGGGCTTACCCTGCCGATGTACCGCGTCATGGCGGCGCTGCGGGAATGCACCGCCATGGGCCTGGGCGAGCTGGCCGCGACCACCACCGTCGAGCTGTCCACGCTGTCACGCCTCGTCGGCACGATGTCGCGTCAAGGGTTGGTCTCGCGCCAGAGGGTACCGGGGAATGCGCGGACGGTGGACATCAGCCTGACACCTTCGGGCCGTCGTCTCCTGGAGACGTTGATCCCCGTTGCGGTGATGCACGAGGACGAGGCGCTGCGCGGCTTTGCCGCAGAGGACGCGGCCCGGCTTCGCGGCGCCCTGTTGCGCGTCCACGAGAACCTCTCGGCCATGGCCGCCGACCCGGCCAGCGAAAGAACACCGGCACGCCCGGCGAGGCGAACACGGTGAGGTCTCATGCCTCCGGGTGCTGCGGTGCCCTCCGCCGCGGCGCGATCATCGTGGGGCAGCGCGCCCACACCCACGCCATCATGGGTGCCGACCCATTATTCAAGGATCCCTCTTGATGGAAGAAACCTGGCGCTGGTTCGGCCCCGACGATGCGGTCCGTCTCGACCACATCAGGCAGGCGGGTGCGCGCGGCATCGTCACCTCCCTTCACCAGGTCCCCTATGGCGAGGTCTGGACGGTGGAGGAGATCGAGCGGCGCAAGGCGGCCCTCGCGCGCGATCCCGCGCTGGGGCTGCAGTGGCGCGTGGTGGAAAGCCTGCCGGTGCACGAGAAGATCCGGCGCGGCGACGCCGACTGCGCCCCGCTCTTCGCCAGCTACCGCCAATCCATGCGCAACCTCGCGGCCTGCGGCGTGACGAACATCTGCTACAACTTCATGCCCGTTCTGGACTGGACGCGAACCGAGCTGCGCCACCCCCTCCCGGGCGGCGGCACCGCGCTCCGCTTCAACGCGCACGAGTATGTCGGCTTCGACGTCTTCATCCTCGGGCGCCCCGGCGCGGAGGAGGGCGTGTCACCCGGGCTGCTCGCCCGCGCCAGGGCCTGGGCCGAGGGCGCCAGCGAGCAGCAGAAGGAAACCCTGCTTGCCTCCATCATGGCCGGCCTGCCCGGTGCCTTCGAACGCTACGACGTCGCGGGCCTCCGCCGCATCCTCGCGGCCTATGGCGGGATGACCGCACAGGATCTGAAGAACAACCTGCGCCGCTTCCTGGCGGAGGTGATCCCCACCGCCGAGGAACTCGGCGTCAGCATGGGCATGCACCCCGACGATCCACCGCGCCCCCTCTTCGGCCTGCCCCGCATCGTCTCGACGGAGCAGGACATCGCCGACCTCCTCGCGATGGCCGACAGCCCCGCCAACGGGCTGACCCTCTGCACGGGCTCGCTCGGCGCGCATCCGGCCAACGACCTGCCGCGCATCGCCGCGCGCTTCGCCGACCGCATCCATTTCGCGCATCTGCGGAACGTCGCGAAGGAACCCGACGGCTCCTTCATGGAGGCCGACCATCTCGGCGGGGACACCGACATGGTGGCGGTGGTGGAGGCGCTGCTGACGGAGCAGAAGCGCCGCCTCGACGCCGGCCGGCCGGACTGGCGCATCCCCTTCCGGCCCGACCACGGGCATGAACTGGCGGACGACATCGGAAAGCCGACATTTCCCGGCTATCCCTTGATCGGCCGCCTGCGCGGCCTAGCGGAATTGCGCGGGGTCATGACCGCCGTCGCCCGGATCAAGGGCCTGCCGATCTAGGCCAAAACCTCATCCCGGCACTTCCGGTGGCGGCCTGCCCCAGGCAGGCCGCTCAGCCGCTCAGGGCACGCGCGGCTTCCATCGCCAGCGGCGCCATGCGTCGCCGGAACGGCTCCTCCTCCCATTCCGAAAGCGACGCGGCGATATGCACCGCGGCGACCGGCCGGCCTTCGGCGTCGGTCACCGCGGCCGCGAGCACGATCTCCCCCAGGAACCATTCTTCCAGCGCGAGCGCGTAGCCCAGCGCCCTCGCCTCGGCGATCCTGGCGCGGAGGCCGGGCAGGTCCGTCACCGTGCGGGGCGTCATGGGGCGCCGATCGGAGCGACGGAACACATCCTCGATCGCGTCGTCGCTCAACTGGGCCAGCATCGCGCGCCCGCCGGAGGAGCAGAAGGCGGGAAGGCGCCGCCCGACCAGCGTGGCCGCGAAGGTCTCCCGCTTGCTCTGCAGGCGCACGGCGTAAACGATCGAGAGATCGTCGAGCAGGCTCAGATCCACCCGCTCCTGCGTGGTCCGGCGCAGGTCCATCAGCGGTGTCGTGGCGCGCTGCACGAGGGGGTGCATGCGCAGGAAGTCGTAGGAGCGATCCATCAGCCGCAAGCCCGGAACATGGCCTCGCCCGTGTTCATCCAGCGCCAGGTAGCCGAGGCAGCGCAGCGTGTAGCACATCCGCTGCGCGCCGCTCTTGTCCAGCCCCGAGGCCTCGGCGATCTCCGCCAGGGAGAGCGGCCGCTGAAGCGAGCCGAAGACCTCCAGCACCCGGAACGCCTTCTCCACGGCCTGGACGTAGAGCCGCGGATCCACGTCGTCGCGCGTGGGCAACGAAGGCTGCTTTGCCTTTGACATGCGGCGCGATCCCTCCTTACCATCACTCTACAATTCGTTCGTATCGCTAGACAATACTCTCGCTTTCGTGGAGGGTCGATGTTCGGGCGCAGTGATCCACATGCGGGCTGACCGCTTCACCGGCCGCGTCGCCGTGGTAACGGGGGCAGCCTCCGGCCTGGGGCGCGCCACCGCACAGGGCCTCTCACGCGAAGGCGCGCGCGTCCTCCTGTTCGACCGGAACGCGGAGGGACTTGCCGTAACCCTGCGTGCCTGCCCTGGCGCCGTCGCGGTTCAGGGCGACGTGACCAGCGCGGCTGACCAGGCGCGCCTGGCGAGCGAGGCGCGCCGCATGGGACCAGTGACGCTGCTGGCCACCTCGGCCGGCACCATAGGCTCCACGGTGCCGCTGACCGAACTCGCGGAGGAGGACTGGGACCGCCTCTTCGACATCAACGTGAAGGGCACCTGGCTGACCCTTCGCGCGATCCTGCCACTGCTGAGGGAGGCAGGCGGCGGCGCCGTCGTCACCTTCGCCTCCGCCGCCGGCCTCACCGGCTCCCCCGCCCTGCCCGCCTATTCCGCCAGCAAGGCCGCCGTTGTCATGATGACCCGCAGCCTCGCGCGCGTTCATGCCGGCGAGGCCATCCGCCTGAACTGCGTCTGCCCGGGCTCCATCGACACGCCGATGCTGGAGGAAACCTTCGCATCCGCCACCAGCCCGGAGGCGCGCCTGCAGCGGGAGGCCGAGTTCCGCGCGCGCCACCCGCTGGGCCGCTTCGGCGAGGCGGGCGAGGTGGCCGCCTCCGTGCTTTTCCTTCTCAGCGACGATGCGGCCTTCACCACCGGCGTCGCCCTTCCCGTGGACGGAGGACGCCTTGCCTGACCCGCGACGTCTGGGAGGCCGCGTGGCCATCGTCACCGGCGCGGCGCGCGGCATCGGGGCGGCCACGGCGCGCCGCCTCGCCGCGGAGGGGGCGCAGGTCCTGCTCGCGGACCGCAGCCCGGACGTCACCGCCACGGCCCGAAGCCTCGGCGCCCGGTCGATGGAACTGGACATCACGTCCGGGAATGCGGGCACGGCGCTGGCCCGCACCGCGATGGACGTCTTCGGCCGCATCGACATCCTCGTGAACAATGCCGGCATCGGCGGCTCCAGGCCGCTCGCGGAATCGGACGACGATCTGATCGACCGCTTCATCGACACCAACCTGAAAGCCGTCCTGCGCGTGACCCGCGACGTGGCGCCGCACCTGTCGCGGCCAGGCGGGCGGGTCGTGAACGTCTCCTCCACCCTCGCCCTGGCGGGCTATCCCGGCACCACGGCCTACGCGGTCGCCAAGGCCGGCGTGGCGCAGTTCACGCGCCAGCTCGCATCCGAACTGGGGCCAGAGGGCATCCTGGTGAATGCCGTGGCGCCCGGCGTGATCGAGACGGCCATGACCGAGAAGCACCTGCTGAACGACTACTACCTCAAGGCGATTGTCGAGCCGACACCGCTGCGCCGGGCCGGCCGCCCGGAGGAGGTCGCCGCCGTGATCGCCTTCCTGGCTTCCGCCGACGCTTCCTTCGTGGCGGGACAGGTGATCGCCGTGGATGGCGGCTGGACAACCGCGCGCAACCCGCCGCGCGCACCCGGGCAGGCAACAACGGGATGACGGGCCGGGGGATGAAGGATCGAGGAATGATCGACAAGAGCGTGAACTGGCCCGGCGGCGCGCGCATCGCCGTGATGCTGACCTTCGACTTCGATGCCGAGACGCTGTGGACCTCGCGCGACCCAGGCAATGCCCGCCGGCCGGGCATCCTCAGCCAGGGCGTGTACGGCGCCAAGGTGGGCGTGCCGAAGATCCTGGAGACGCTGGAGGAGGAGGAGCTGAAGGCCACCTTCTTCGTCCCCGGCTGGACCGCGGAGCACCACCCTCAGCGCACCGAGATGATCGTCGCCGGCGGTCACGAGGTGGCCCACCACAGCTATTCGCACAACTGGATCGACCCCGACTTCCCGGACAAGGAAGTGGAGGAGATGGAGAAGGGGCTGGATGCGCTGAAGCGCGTGGTCGGCGTCGTGCCGCGCGGCTACCGCTCCCCCGCCGGGGAGTCGAGCGACAGCATGATCAGGCTGCTGCACCAGCACGGCTTTCTTTACGACAGTTCCCTGTTGGACGACGTGGTGCCCTACCGCCTCACGCTGCCCGGCGGCGGCAAGGGGCCGATCGAGCTGCCCTGGCACTGGAGCACGGACGACGCGCCGCACGCGCTCTTCTCCGTCAAGTCGCCCCGGCCGATCTTTCCCAACAGCCACATGCTGGAAATCTTCCAGGACGAGTTCCGCGAGATCTATCGCTGGGGCGGGCTGTTCAACCTGGTCATGCACCCGCAGGTGACGGGACGGCCGAGCCGCATCGCCCTGTTGCGGGACATGATCGCCTTCATCAAGTCCTTTCCCAATGTCTGGTTCGCCACCGGCACCGAAGTCGCCGAAGCCTGGATCGCCGCCCATGACGCCGCCTGACGCCAACCACGCCGCGCCGCCGCCCAACGGTTACGATCCCGCGGGCTTCAGGCCGCTTACCTTCCACGACGCCGTGCCCGCCTTCCACGCTGGCACGGACACGCCCCGTGCCTATCTGGAGCGCTGCCTGGAGGTGATCGCGGCGCGCGAGCCGGTGGTGCGGGCCTGGGTGACGCTGAACGAGGCCGGGGCGCGGGAGGCGGCCGATGCCGCGACCGCCCGCTACAAGGCCGGGCGCGTGCTCTCCACCATCGACGGCATGCCCATCGGCATCAAGGACATGCTACAAACCAAGGACATGCCGACCGAACAGGGAACCCCCCTGTTCAAGGGCGTGCAGACCAGGACCGACAGCGCGAGCGTGCTGGCGCTGCGCCAGGCCGGCGCGGTCATCCTCGGCAAGACCGTGACAACGGAACTGGGCATGTCCCATCCCGGCCCCACCACCAATCCGTTCAACCCCGACCACACGCCCGGCGGCTCATCCTCGGGCTCGGCTGCGGCGATCGGCGCGGCCATGGTGCCGGCCGCGCTGGGCACGCAGGTGGTCGGCTCCATCATCCGCCCGGCCGGCTTCTGCGCGAACACCGCCATCAAGCCAAGCTTCGGCGCCATCCATCGCGGGGAGCGCCTGGCCTTCAGCCAGAGCCATATCGGCGTGCATGCCGGCTGCCTCGCGGACATGTGGAGTGTCGCCTTCGAGATGGCGCAGCGCGCCGGCGGCGACCCCGGCCATCCCGGCCTCTACGGGGAGACGGCCCCGCGCCCACCGGCCCGGCCCACGCGCCTCATCGTCATGGAAAGCGAGGGCTGGTCGATGACGGACCAGGCGACCGCGGGCGCCTTCGACAAGCTTCTCGGGCAGCTCAGCGACGCCGGCGTGACCATCCTGCGGCGCCGCGACAGCCCCCTGATCGAGAACTTCGAGCGGGCCATCGCGCAAAGCCTGGCCATCTGCCGCGACGTGTGCGGCTACGAGCTGCGCTGGACGCTCGAGAACCTGATCGAGCGATTCCCGGTCGGGCTGAGCGAGAGCATGATGTCCCGGCTCGACCTCGCGCGCGGCATGTCCATCGAGGACTACCGCCTGGTCCTCCTGGAACGGGAGGCCGCGCGCCGGGCCTTCGCCGCGCTGGCACCGCTGGCGGATGGCCTGATCAGCCTCAGTTCCGTGGGCCCTGCCCCGCTTTTGGAGAACAAGGCCAAGGACTCCGGCGTGACCCACACGACGGGCCTCCCCGCCTTCAACGCCGCCACCTCCGTCCTCGGCTCGCCCGCCATCACGCTGCCGCTTCTCTCGGTTGGCGGCATGCCCGTGGGCGTGCAGGTGATCGGGCAGATGCATGGCGACGCCGCGCTGACGGGCCTCGCGCGCTGGGTGGTGGACAGCACCGTGCCGGTTCTCGCCTGATGTCCGGTGCGGCACCTTCCGATGCCATCCGGCGGCGCAATCCGCTGCTCGGCCCCAACAGGATGAAGCTCGGGATCTTTGGGACCAACGGGAAGGGCGCCGCCCAGACGCTGGTGCCGGAGGCCTACCGGCCGAGCTGGAAGAACTCGGTGGAGACCGCGCGCCAGGCCGATGATCTGGGCTTTGAGGCCGTGCTCGCCTATGCGCGATGGAAGGGCTACCTCAAGGGAGAGCCGTCCCATCCCAGCGGCGTGACGCTCGATCCCTTCACCTGGTGCGCGGGCATCGCCCAGGCGACGCGCCACATGACGGTGATCGCCACCTCCCACGCGCCCACCCTTCATCCCATCACGGCTGCCAAGCAGTGCGCGACGATCGACATCATCGCGGATGGCCGCTTCGCCCTGAACGTGGTGGGCGGCTGGAACAAGCCGGAGCTGGAGATGTTCGGCGCCGCCATGGCCGAGCACGACCGCCGCTACGACCATCTGGAGGAATGGCTCCGCATCATCCAGCGCCTGTGGCACGAGGAGGCGGAGTTCGACCACGAGGGCGAGTTCTTCCGCGTCCTCCGCGGCTCCTCCATGCCCAAGCCGTTGCAGCGGCCCGGACCGCCCATCGTCAACGCGGGCGGGTCGGACCGCGGCCAGCGCTTCGCCTGCGAGTTCGCCGATGTCTGCTTCCTGATCCTGCGATCGGAGGACACGGCCGAGATCGCCGCCCAGATCGCCGCCTACAAGGACATGGCCCGCCGGGACTACGGCCGGGAGGTGCAGGTCTGGACCTACGCCTATTGCGTGCAGCGGGCGACGCGCACCGAGGCCGCGGATTACCTCGAGCACTTCGCCGTGCGGCACGAGGACGGGCCGAGCCTGGACGCATGGAGCGCGGGCGTCGGCTCGCAGACCAAGATCATGCAATCCCCGGAGGCCGTCCGTTCCTTCCGCAAGCGTTTCGCGGCGGGCGCCGGCGGCTCCGGCCTCGTGGGCACCGCCGGGGACATCGCCGCGCGCCTCGACGAGCTTTCCGAGGCCGGGCTGGACGGGGTTCTTCTCACCTGGGTGGACTTCGCCGACGGCCTCCGCCGCTTCCAGGAGGTCATGCCCCTTCTCGAAACCCGCGGGATGCGGGCGCCGCACCCCCAGGCCGCCACCGCTTCCGCTTGAGAAGGACGCCCGGGCGCTGACCCGGCCGCCACGCACGCCAGAGAACACACGGTGCCTCCAGAAGAAGGACCACGCCGATGGGACTTGGAACCAGACTGAGGAAGACCCTCGCTGCCACCCTGCTGGCCGCCGCGCCGCTCGCGGTGCCCGCGGCGCAGGCGCAGGACCGGCCGTTGCGCCTGGTGCTGAATGTCGGGCTACAGACGCTGGACCCGATCGCGGGCCCTTCCTTCGTGACCCGCAACTTCTCCTACATGGTCTTCGACACGCTGATCGCGATGGACGGCAAGGGCGAATACCGCCCGCAGATGCTGGACAACTGGCGGATCAGCGATGACGGTCTGACCTACACCTTCACCCTGCGCGAAGGGCTGGAATTCAGCGACGGCGCGCCGGTGACCGCCGAGGACTGTGTTGCCTCCATCCGGCGCTGGGGCGCCCGCGACTCCCTGGGCCGCCGCCTGATCGCCGCGACGAAGGACCTCCGCACCGTCGATGCCCGGACCTTCGTGCTGGAGCTCGGGCGGCCTTTCGGCCTGGTGATCGAGGCGCTGGGCAAGCCGAGCGTGCAGGTTCCCTTCATCATGCCGGCACGCCTGGCCGCCACCACGCCGCCGACAACGCCCGTGTCCGAAGTCGTCGGATCCGGTCCCTTCCTGTTCCTCAGGGACCAATGGATACCCGGGGAGCGCACCGTCTTCGCCCGCAACCCGCGCTACCGCCCTCGCAGCGAGCCGGCCGACGGCCTCGCTGGCGGCAAGGTCGCCAAGGTGGAGCGCGTCGAGTTCGTCAACATGGGAGACCCCGGCCTGCGCGCGGCGGCGGTCCAGCGCGGCGAGGTCGATTACCTGGAATACGCGCCGATCGACTACATCCGGAACATGCAGCGCGACCGGAACCTGGTGCTCGCGCGGGCGCGCGGCTATGCCGAGATCGTGGGCGGGATCAGCATCAATCACCACCAGCCGCCTTTCGACAACGTGCTCGTCCGCCGCGCCGTGCAGCAGATCATGGACCGGCAGGAGCTTATCGCCGCTGAAGGGGTGCCGACCGACCTGGCCCGGCCCGAATGCCTTTCGCTCTATGCGTGCGGCACCTTCTACGAGAGCGCCGCCGGAACGGAGCAGACGCGCGATACCAGCATCGCCCGCGCCCGCGAGCTCCTGCGGCAGGCAGGTTACCGCAACGAGCGGGTCGTCTTCCTGCAGCCCGCCGACTCCGCCCTGATCAACCCGATCGGCCTGGTGATGCTGGACCGCCTCAAGCAGGCCGGCGTCAACCTCGACGTGCAGACCTCCGACTGGTCGTCCCACGCGCAGCGCTGGATCCAGCGTCAGCCGCTCGACCAGGGCGGCTGGAGCCTGCTGCCTGTGGTCTATACGGGCTTCGATCTGGCCAACCCGCTCAGCAATCCGGGAATTGGCTACAACTGCACCAACAACCAGCCCTGGGGCTACTGCGACCCCGCCATGACCCCGGTGATCGAGCGCTTCGAGGCGGAGCCCGACGCGGCCAGGCGGCGGGAGATCGCCGGCGAACTCCAGCGGCTCTCCCTCCAACAGGCCAACTTCCCGCTCGCCGGGCAGTTCGCGAGCCCTGCGGTCTGGAGGGCGGAGCTGAAGGGGGTGATCGACTTCGGCTTTCCCATCCTCTGGAACATCGAGCGGAGCGCCCGCTGAGCGGGGCGCCACGCGCCGGGCACGACGCCCGGCAATGCCACGCCAGCCACGTCACGCTGGCCGCGATCACCCGTGCCGCATGGGTGCGGCGCGGTTATGGCCCGTGCGGAAGGCCGCGGCCCTGCGGTGGCCCTCCAGCCCCTCGCGCGCACTCTGCCGGATGGCGGGTGGCGCGACCGCGGCCACGCCCCGCGGGTCCAGCCACTGGTGCGTGCAGACCTTGAGGTACGAGCCGACCCAGAGCCCGCCCGTGTAGCGGCCCGCGCCCAGCGTCGGCAGGGTGTGGTTCGTGCCGCAGCACTTGTCGGAATAAACAACGCTCGCCAGCTTGCCGATGAAGAGCGATCCATAGTTGCGCAGGCGGCGCGCGGTGGCGTGGGGGTCCGCGGTGTGGACCTGCAGGTGCTCCGCCGCGATCCGGTCGGAATAGCCGATCATGGCCGCCTCGTCGGCACAGAGCACGACCTCGCCATAGTCGCGCCAGGCCGGGCCCGCGACGTCCGCCGTCGGCAGGTCGGCAAGCTGGCGCTCCACCTCGGCCACGGTTGCCTCGGCCAGCGCGCGGTCGGTGGTGATGAGGCCGACGCGCGTCATCACGTCGTGCTCGGCCTGCGCCAGAAGGTCGGTCGCGATCATCTCGGGGTCGCCGGTCGCGTCCGCCACCACATAGATTTCGCTGGGGCCGGCAAGCTGGTCGATCCCGACCCTGCCGAACACCTGCCGCTTCGCCTCGTTCACATAGGCATTGCCCGGACCGAAGATCTTGTCCACGGCGGGAACGCTCTCCGTGCCGAAGGCCATGGCGGCGATCGCCTGGGCGCCGCCGATGCGGAAGATGCGGTCCGCGCCGGAAAGATGGCAGACGGCGATCATGTCGGGATGCGCGCCGGGCGGCAGGCAGGCCACCACCTCGTCGCAC
The DNA here is from genome assembly GCF_042433125.1 of Muricoccus vinaceus. NCBI lineage: Bacteria > Pseudomonadati > Pseudomonadota > Alphaproteobacteria > Acetobacterales > Roseomonadaceae > Muricoccus > Muricoccus vinaceus. The sequence goes on from NZ_JBHLVZ010000084.1 coordinate 69,762, forward strand.
CCGGCAACCCGGGCGGGCACGATGGTCATCACCGGCGCCGAGAGCAGCGGATAGCGGCCGCCGGGCACATAGGCACCGACGCGCTGGATGGGGATCACCCGGTGGCCGAGATGCAGGCCGGGCAGCGGCTCCACCTCCAGCGGCAGCATCGTGCCGAGCTGGCGGGAGGCGAAGTCCCTGACGCGGCCGATGGCGAATTCGGCGTCCGCGCGTGCCGCAGGGTCCAGCCGCGCGACCGTTGCGGCCCTCTCGGCCGCATCCACCTCGAACCGCTCCAACTCGACCTTGTCGAACGCCGCGGCATAGTCGCGCACCGCGGCATCCCCCCTGGTCCGGACGCCGTCGAGCACGCCCTTCACCGTGGCACCGAGCGCGTCGTTGTCCTGGAAGGAATCGCGCCGGACCGCCTTGATAAAGGTCAGGCCGTCATCGGGGTCGTGGAGGGAGGACATTCGGGTTTCCGTTGCCGGACTGGGCGGAAGAGGGAGGCAGGCCACCCGCGAAAGCGACCGGCCTGCCTCCGGAGGGTGGCCCAGGCTTTCCCCATCAAGAAAGTGGGCATCGGACGGGCTGTCCATTATCCTCACCGGAGGGGTCGGATCACCCGGTGGGGAGGGGAAAGCGCGGATGGCGGTTGTCGGTGCCAAACTGAAGGCGATGAGAACCCGGCGGGGCCTCGGCATGCGCGAGCTTGCGACTCGCTCCGGCGTCTCGCACTCCGCCATCTCGCTGATCGAGCGGGAACGGATGAGCCCCTCGGTGGACACCCTCGGCGCCATCCTGGCAGCCTTGGGCACCACGCTTTCCTCTTTCTTCGCGGACCTGGAGAGCGGCCTGCCGAGCCAGCCTTTCTACCGCGCCGAGGCACTGGTGGAGATCGGGCGCCCGGATCGTGTCTCGTACCGCCTGATCGGCATGGACTACCCGAACCGGCGCATGCTGATGCTGGCCGAGCGCTACGCGCCGGGCGCGGCGACGGAGACCAGCATCGCGCACCGGGCGGAAGAGGCAGGCTTCGTGACGCGCGGCGCGGTGGAGGTGACCGTGGGCGACCGCACGGCGGTGCTGCGCCAGGGCGACGGCTACTACTTCGACAGCCAGCAGCCGCACCGCTTCCGCAACGTCGACCCGGGCGTCAGCGAGATCGTCAGCGCCATCACCCCGCCGACATACTGAACCGGCGAGTATTCTGCCCACCCCCGGCGGAACGCTTGCGCCACGGACCTTCGGCGGGCTGTGCTTCCGGGCGGACATCGGAAGACGGACAATGGGAAAGAAGCGAATTCTCGCCGGCGGCATCGCGCAGGAATCTCACAGCTTCAACCCCGTGCCCACCGACCGGTCCCGCTTCAACATCCGCGCCGGCATGGAAGCGGTGCGGACCGCGCGTGGAAGCAACTCCCTGCTTGGCGGCATCGTGGATGCCGCGGCCGAGCGGGACGTCGAGGTGATCGTGCCGACGATGTTCCGCGCCCAGTCCGGCGGCCCCGTGGAGGAGGCGGTGTTCACGGAGATGCGCGACATCCTCTGCGATGCGGCACGCCGCGGGGATTTCGACGCCATCGTGCTCCCGCTGCACGGCGGCATGCTGACACCCGGCCTTCACGACCCCGAAGGAGCCTTGATGGCGGCGCTGCGCGCCATCGTCGGACCGGCGCTCCCGATGACGGCAGCCTTCGACCTGCACGCCCATGTCACGCCGGAGATCCTGGAACGCTGCGACCTGCTCGCGGGCTATCACACCAACCCGCACGGCGACCAGGGAAGCACGGGGCGGCGCGCCTTTCTCGCGGCGATGGACATGCTGGATGGGCGGCTGCGCCCTGTTCTGTCGGCCGTGCACCTCCCCATGCTGACGCTCGGAAACGACCGCACGGACGAGGACCCGCTGCGTGCCCTGCACGCCCGGGCCCGCGCGGCCGTTGAGGCCGGCGCCGCCTATGACGTGTCGATCTTCAACGCGCAGCAGTTCCTGGACGTGCCCGGGCTCGGCCAGTGGGTCCTGGCTTACGGCAACGGCGCGGGGCCTGACGCCCTGGCCCTGGAACTGGCGCAGAAGCTCTGGGACGAGCGGCACGCGCTGATCGGCAGCTACCCGTCGCTGGAGAGCTGCCTCGACCGTGCCGCGCGCGGTACGGACCGTCCGCTGATCCTGGGCGACCAGGGGGATCGCGTGGCCGGGGGCAGCCCCGGTGACGGCACCTACGTTCTTCGCGCCCTGATGGCGCGCGGCGACCTTCCGCCCTCCGCCGTGCCCATCGCGGATGCCGCGGCGGTGCAGGCCTGCCTGGCGGCCGGGCTTGGCGCGACGGTGACACTGAGCGTTGGCGGACGTCACTCGACCGTGGCACCACCCGCGGCCGTGACCGGTCAGATCGTGGCACTCGGCTCCTCGGCGCAGGTCACCTATGACGGACCGGCCGATGCCGGCTACACCGCCGCGCTGGGGGCCTATGCGGTGCTGCGCACCGGCGCCGTCCATGTGGTGCTCACCGACCAGCCCTATTCGTACCTGGACCCCGACTACTTCCGGGCCATGGGCGTCGATCCCGCCGCGCTCGGGATCGTGATCACGCGCTCAGGCTATCACTACACGCTGAACTACGCGCCGATCGGAGAATGCATCACGGTGGACACGCCGGGCATGACCTCCTACCGCGTGCAGGACCTTCCCTTCACCGTTGCGCGGCCCTTCTTTCCGCTCGACGATTTCGCGTTCCTGCCGCGCCTGCACCAGCGCGGCAGCGGCACACCGTGACCGGCTTCCGCCCATGCTGGCGTGAACCTTGCTGAATGCTTTGCTGCGCGCCTTGCTGAATGGCGGGCCTGATGCCTTGCTGAACGTCTGGAACCATCCTGCCCACCGGGCGGATTTCCAACCCATGAAGGAGGAGGACCGATGCTCCGTCGCTCGTTGCTGAAGGGGGCCGCCGCGTCAGGCGCGGTTCTTTCCGCCCCCGCCTTCGCGCAAGGCCAGGCCCGGACCCTGCGCTTCATCCCGCAGATCGACCTGGCCTTCCTGGATCCTCACTGGACCACGGCGAACGTCACCCGCAACCACGGCTACATGGTGTTCGACACCCTGTATGGTCTGGACGCGAACGACGTTCCGCATCCGCAGATGGCCGAGGGGCACACCGTGGAGGAGGGCGGCCGGCGCTGGTCGATCCGGCTGCGCGAGGGATTGCTGTTCCACGACGGCACGCCCGTGCTCGCGCGCGACTGCGTGGCGAGCATCCGCCGCTGGGGCGCGCGGGACGCCTTCGGAGGCGCCCTGATGCGCACGACGGACGAGCTTTCCGCGCCCGACGACCGCACCATCGTGTTCCGGCTGAAGAAGCCCTTCCCCCTCCTTCCGGACGCCCTGGCCAAGACCACTGCGATGATGCCGGCCATGATGCCCGAGCGGGTGGCACGGACCGACCCGGGCACGCAGATCACCGAGATCATCGGAAGCGGCCCGTTCCGCTACGTCACGGACGAACGGTTGCAGGGTTCCCGGAACGTTTATGCGCGGTTCGAGCGCTATCGCCCGCGCGAGGGCGGGCCCGCGGTCGGCAGCGCGGGACCCAAGGTGGTGAACTACGACCGCGTCGTCTGGACCACCATCCCCGACGCATCCACCGCCGCCGGCGCGCTGGTGGCGGGTGAGCAGGACTGGTGGGAGCAGGTGGCGCACGACCTGAAGCCGATGGTCGCCCGTGGCCGGGGCATCCAGCTGCGGGTGCAGGAGGAGGCCGGCACCATCGGCATGCTGCGGCCCAACTGCACACAAGCGCCCTTCGACAACCCGGCCATCCGGCGCGCCGTGATGGGGGCGATCGACCAGGCCTCCTACATGCAGGCCATCGTCGGCGACGACGCCGCCTCGTACCAGGTGCCCACCGGCTTCTTCTGCCCGGGAACGCCAATGGCCAGCGAAGTGGGGCTCGATCCCCTGCGCAAGCCGCGCGACGACGCGGCGGTGAAGCGCGACCTCATCGCCGCCGGCTACAAGGGCGAGAAGGTCGTGCTGCTGGTCCCGACGGACTACGTGACGATCAAGGCGCTGGGCGACGTCGCGGCCGACATGCTCCGCCGCATCGGCGTGAACGTGGATTACGTGGCCACCGACTGGGGCACGATGCTCCAGCGCCGCAACAACCGCGGCCCCGTGGAATCCGGCGGGTGGAGCCTGTTCGCCACGAGCTGGACAGGCACGGACTGGCTCAACCCGGCCACGCATGTCGGGATCCGCGGAAACGGCGCGGCGGGCTATGCCGGGTGGTACGAGAGCGCGCGGCTGGAGAACCTCTACAACGCATGGTTCGACGCACCGGACCTGGCGGGGCGGCAGGCTATCTGCCGGGACATCCAGATGGCCTGCATGGAGGAGGTCCCCTACTATCCCCTCGGGCAGTTCAAGCAGCAAACCGCGCTCCGCGGCATCAAGGGGCTGCAATCCGGCTTCACCAAGTTCTGGGGCATCGCCCCGGCCTGACGGAAGAACCAGTGCCAGGCACCGGCCCGCCGCTCCGCGGCGCCGGTGACCTTCGGGCGACCTTGAGCGCGGGAACCGGCAGGGAACATGCCCCCGCCGCAGGAAGGCTTGCGGGCATCACCATCATCGGATCTGGTGATGGGAAGGAAAGCACCGCAGGCCCCATCTTCCGGGGCAACGGAGGCCCCGTGGATCACGCCGGGGGCTTCTCCATTTCCCCCGGCGGATCGCACCCCGCCCTTCTGGACTTCGCTCACCATGAAGAAGATCGGCTTCCTTTCCTTCGGCCATTGGACGCCCTCGTCCCATTCCGCCACCCGCTCGGCCGGCGACGCCCTGCGGCAATCGATCGACCTCGCCGTCGCCGCGGAGGAGCTGGGCGCGGACGGCGCCTATGTCCGCGTCCACCACTTCGCCCGCCAGCTCGCCTCTCCCTTTCCCCTGCTCGCGGCCATGGGCGCGAAGACCAGCCGCATCGAGCTCGGAACCGCCGTCATCGACATGCGCTACGAGAACCCGCTCTACATGGCCGAGGACGCCGGTGCCGCCGACCTCATCAGCGGCGGCCGTCTCCAGCTCGGTCTGAGCCGAGGCTCGCCCGAGCAGGTGATCGATGGATGGCGGCATTTCGGCTATGCGCCAGCCGGGGGCGAGACGGACGCGGACATGGGCCGCCGCCATGCCGAAGCGTTTCTGGAAGCGCTGCGGGGGGAAGGCTTCGCCCAACCGAACCCCCGCCCGATGTTCCCCAACCCACCGGGCCTGCTGCGGCTCGAGCCCTATTCGGAAGGCCTGCACGACCGCGTCTGGTGGGGCTCGGGCTCCAACGCCACCGCCGTCTGGGCGGCGCGGCAGGGGATGAACCTGCAGAGCTCGACCCTCAAGGACGACGAGACCGGCGAGCCCTTTCACATCCAGCAGGCTGCCCAGATCCGCACCTACCGCGCTGCCTGGACGGAAGCCGGCCACGCCCGCACCCCCCGTGTCTCGGTCAGCCGCAGCATCTTCCCGCTGCTCGGAGACCGTGATCGCGCCTATTTCGGCCGGGGCGGCAAGGAGCAGGACCAGGTTGGGTTCATCGACGAGAAGACCCGCGCCATCTTCGGCCGCAGCTATGCCGCCGAGCCCGACATGCTGGTCGAGCAACTCCGCGCCGACGAGGCCATCGCCGAGGCAGACACGCTCCTTCTGACCGTTCCGAACCAGCTTGGCGTCGATTACTGCGCGCATGTGATCGGTGGCATCCTGAAGCACGTCGCCCCGGCCCTGGGTTGGCGCTGACCGCTGCCGCCGACGTGCTGGCGCACCGGCTGCGCGAGGGGCCGGTGCACGTCCTCCCGGCACCATGACGCTCGTCATGGTGCCGTTCCACCTTCTCCCGCAAACGACCGGGGCGGGCCGCCCACCTAGTTTCTCTTGAGCATGCATGGTGGAGCGAGGGTCGCGATCCGCGCTGTGCAGGCAATGGCCTGCGAGAATCCGGCCCGGTTCCCGGTGCCCCGCGCCGCAGGCCTTCCTGCGCCGTATCCGGCCACGGCGCGGCGGTCTTTGCCGTGCGCGCCGCGCTCCCGGCGGCATCCGGGCGGGGCTGAAGGCGAACGCAACGCATCCACGCGCGGGATCGCGCCCGCGCCCGGCACATGGCCGCGCCCGGTTCGGGTGGCTCGCCCCGCGCCCAGCGGACGGACCGGATCCACCCCCGGGCGCCCGACCACTCCGGGACGCCCCGCATGCCTGGGCGCGCCCCCAGCCACGCTTCAGCCCAGCTCGGCGCCGAGCCGCCGTCCATAGGCGGCGATCGCCGACCCCACTGGCATGCGCTCGCGCTCATAGGCGCGCAGGGCATCATCCGTGGAAAGGCGAGAGAGATGGGCCCGCAGGGCCATCGCGTCGCCAGCCGCCTTGGCCACGCCCATGGCCGTGTGGGGCCGCACCACGAAGGCGGCATCGCCCAGCAGCGCCATGCGGCCGGACACCATCCGCGGCGCCTCGTAGTCGAAGATGGCCTGCACGAAGGGCGTCGGCTCCGCCGCCACGGCAGCAGCAAAGGGCGGCGGGAGCATTGTCATCGCGTCGGACCGGAGTGTGGCCACCTGGGCCTGGGGAAGCTGGCCCGGCGCGAGTGAAAAAGGATGCGCGCGCCCGAAGGCGTCGGCCAGTGTGCTGCCAAGCCGCGTCGGGGTGACACGGCGGTACCAGACCCAGTTGTAGCGCCGGCTTCCAGGCGTCATCTCGCCACCCGGGCCGGTGACCGAATAGCCGAGAACCTGCGAGCCGGGCATCATGGCAAAAGCGAAGCGGTCGAGCAGCACCCTCGCCGCGTCGTCCGGCAGCCCTCCTTCCGGCACCAGGCCGCGCCAGGCGACATAGCCGGCATACGCGTTGCGCGAGGGCACACCGGTCACGGCCTCGCGCAGCACGGACCCGATGCCATCGGCGCCGAGCACCAGGTCGGCGGCCTCGCTGCCGCCATCCGTGAAATGCAGCACGGCCCCGGTGCCGGACTGCGTGGCACGCTCCACGCTACGGCCCAGGCGGTAGTCGGAATCCGCGAGCCGGGCCCGGACCGCGCTGTACAGGTGATCCCAGGACACCTGCATCTGCGGCGTGGCCTGCCGGTGGGCGATGCCGCCGGCCGCGTCCAGGACGATGCGGTCGCGCGCCACCACCCCAACCTTCAACACCTCCTCGGCGCCTACCTGCCGCAGCACGTCGAACACCTCGCGCTGCGGCACCAGCCCGGCGCCCCGGCCTTCCAGCCCGCCCGCCGAACGCTCGAACACGCGCACCTCGTGCCCGTCCTGCCGCAGCAGAATGGCGGCGAAGAGGCCCGCAAGGGAGCCTCCCGCCACGGCAATGCGCAACGCCCTCACCGCACGGCTCCCCTGCCGCGCCGGGCGATGGCCTCCACCACAAGGGCGAGGGCGCCCAGGGCCGCACCGAAGCCGCAGACCGCGCCCCAGCCACCGAGGGCCCAGGCTGTCATGGCGCCCGCCGAACCGGCCGCGCCGCCCAGGAACATGCCGGTCATGAAGATGGTGTTGATCCGGCTGCGGGCATCCGGCTGCAGGGCGTAGATCACGTGCTGGTTGGAGACGAGCGCGCTCTGCACGCCGAAGTCGAGGATGATCACGCCCAGCACCAGCCCACCCAGCGACGGCCAGGCGCCGAACACCGCCCAGGCGGCAAGGGTGAGCAAGGCGCCCAGCCCGATCACCAGCTCCGGGCCGCGCCGATCGGCCAGCCGCCCCGCCAGCGGTGCCGCAGCGATGCCCACGGCCCCGACCACGCCGAACAGCCCGGCCACTTCCGCGCCCAGCGCGAAAGGAGGCCCCTCCAGCCGCAGGGCGAGCACCGTCCAGAAGGCGGAGAAGGAACCGAACAGCGCGGCCTGCATCAGCGTCGCCCGCCGCAGGGCCGGCTGCCTGCGCCAGAGATGCACAAGCGAGCGGAGTGCCTCGCCATAGCCGATCGAGGCAGCGGCGGGGCGGACCGGCAGGATGGCCGCCATCAGCGCCGCCGCGCCGAGCGCCATGGGCACGGCGAGCCAGAACATCGCGCGCCAGCCGCCATGGGCGGAAACGAAGCCGCCCAACGTCCGGCTGAGCAGGATGCCCGCCAGGATCCCGCCGGTCACGACACCCACGGTTGCACCACGCCGCGCCGGCGGTGCCAGATGCGCCGCGAAGGGCACGATCTGCTGCGCCACGGTGGCGGACATGCCGACGACGAGGGAGGCGAGAACAAGAACCGGGGCGCTGGGTGCCAGCGCCGCCAGGGCCAGCGCCGCGGCGAGCACCACGAACTGGACGACGATCAACCGCTTCTGGTCAAGGAGGTCGCCCAGGGGCAGCAGCAGGAACAGGCTGGCGGCGTAGCCGAGCTGGGTAGCCGTCGGGATCAGCGCGGTGGCACCCGAGCCCGGGAAATCCTGCCCGATGATCCCGAGCATCGGCTGGTTGTAATAGATGTTCGCGACAGCGGTCCCCGCCGCGGCGGCCATGGCGAAGGTGAGGCCGAACCCGAGCCGTGGAGGAGGATGGCTGCCACCTTCCGGCACCGGCGGGGCGGACAGGAGGGGCGGGTGCGGGATGGAGACGTCCGGCATGGACCTGATCCTGATCTGCTGCCCCGCAAACTCGGCTCATAACACCCGGCGCTGTAGATCTCCGTTCTGTTCGGGCAGTATAACGCAAACAGTTATGATCAACCTCACCAACCTCCTCGTGCTGGTCGAGGCGGTCCAGGCAGGAAGCCTTGCCGCCGCGGCGCGCCGCCTGCGCATCACGCCCATGCTCGCGTCGCGCCGTCTGGCCGAGCTGGAGGAGGAGGTCGGCTCCCGGCTGATGCACCGTACCACGCGATCGCTGTCGCTCACGGCCGAAGGGGAGGCCTTCCTCCCCCATGCCCGCGCGCTTCTCGAGGAAGAGGCAATGGCGCGCGCCTCCGTCCGGCCGGGTCCGGACGGGGCGACGGGGATGCTGCGGCTGACGGCCTCGGTGCCCTTCGGCCGCAAGGTGGTGGCGCCGCTGGTGCCCGCCTTCCTGCATGAGCATCCCGGGCTGCAGGTGGACCTGCTGCTGAGCGATGGCATCATCGACATCGTCGCGCAGGGGCTCGACCTGGCGATCCGGATCGCTCCGCTGCGCGAGAACGCGCTGGTCGCGCGGCGGCTCGCGGACAATCCGCGCGGGCTTTACGCCGCACCCGCTTACCTGGCGGAGCACGGCGCGCCGGAGACGCCCGCGGACCTGGCCCGCCACAGCTGCCTGGCCCTGACCGGGGTGAGCCACTGGACCTTCCTTTCGGGCGGCAGGACCCTGCGCCAGCGCATCTCGGGCCCGTTCACCTCCAGCTCGGTCGAGGCGCTGCATCAGGCCTGCCTCGGTGGCCTCGGCATCACCATGCTGTCCGCCTGGGACGTTCGGGAGGAGGTGTCGGTCGGACATCTTCTCCCGGTCCCGACCGGCCTGTGGGTGCCGGAGCCGCTGGCGGTCTGGGCCGTCTACCCCACGGCACGGCTGGTGCCCCCAAAGGTGCGGCTCTTCATCGCGGCACTGGAGGGGCGTCTCCGGCAGGCTTGAGGAGGGCCCGCAGGCCCGAACCCTTTCCCGCGCCCTGACCGGTCCGCTCCGTCATGGCGGAGCTCAGGGCAGCCTTCGGCATCGCGGAGGCCGGTTGATGCTGCTCCGGAGAAGAAAGCACCGGCCTTCAGCGGGAGCTCACGGCCGGTACTGATCGTCGGTGACCTGCTCCATCCAATCCACGGGCGATCCATTCAGCTTCTCCTGAATCGCGATGTGGCTCATGGCCGTGGTCGGCGTGGCGCCGTGCCAGTGCTTCTCGCCGGGCGGGAACCAGACGACGTCGCCTGGCCGGATCTCTTCGATCGGTCCGCCTTCGCGCTGGGCCCAGCCGAGGCCGGTGGTCACGATCAGGGTCTGGCCGAGCGGATGCGTGTGCCAGGCCGTGCGGGCGCCGGGCTCGAAGGTCACCAAGGCACCCGCCACACGCGCCGGCTCGGGCGGGCCGAACAAAGGATCGACCCGCACCGCGCCGGTGAACCAGTCCGCCGGCCCCTCGCCGGAGGGCTGCGAGCCCGCACGCTTGATCTCCATCGCTCGTCTCCCGTGTTCCTGGAACACCCCGGCCACCTTGCGGCGGCCGTTCTGTCACCAACCCGGATGTAGTCGACGTGACCACGCGGGAGTAGGCGGCATGATCGGAATAGCCCCCGAGCCGCCTCGTCCTGGTGCCGCGGGTGGCTCCGAAGGGCTGGCGATCTGCCGCACATCCCCGATCCGCTCGGGCGATGGCATGTCCGCTGCACCACGGCGCCGTGCGATCGCGACATGAGCGTGGTGAAAATAAAAGGGGGAAGGCGGTCCCGTCTTAAAACAGCCGCAAGGGGGGCCTCACCGCCCACCCATCAACGGGTAGATCCGCCAAGGGCCGCCCTCCCCTCTTCTTCCGCCCCCGCGCGCGCCCGGCTTGCCGCCCGGTGAAGGCCGGATCCTGCGCATCCGCAGCAAATCAAGCCTTGTCTCGTCGGCCTGGCGGCACCCCGGGCCAGGCGAGGGTCAGAAACAGCCCCTCACCCGGACGACGGGGGGCTTTCACCCCGCCGCCTCAGCTTGGCCTCTGAGGACTCAGCTGGCGGGAAAGCGCGACCTGAACCCGTCGTCCAGCGCAGCCTTACCGGAGAACAACCAAGCCCTCATGGCGTCGCCACCTCCAAGGCACGCGAATCACGCTCGCGTCGCGCCATCGCCCGGGCCACCACGTAGAAGACCGGGGTGAAGACCAGGCCGAAGGCCGTGACGCCCAGCATGCCCGCGAAGACGGCCGTGCCCAGGCTCTGCCGCATCTCCGCGCCCGCCCCTGTGGCGACGGCCAGCGGCAGCACACCGAGGATGAAGGCAAGCGAGGTCATCAGGATGGGCCGAAGGCGGGTCCGGGCGGCGGCCTCGGCCGCTTCCCAGCGCGACTGCCCCTCCGCCTCGGCGTGACGGGCGAACTCCACGATCAGGATGGCGTTCTTGGCCGCCAGCCCGATCAGCACCACAAGCCCGACCTGCACCAGGACGTTGTTGTCGAGCCCGCGCCAGACGACGCCGCTCAACGCCGCCAGCACCGACATCGGCGCGATCAGCACCACAGCCAGCGGCAGCAGCCAGCTCTCGTAAAGCGCCGCCAGCAGCAGGATAACGAAGACAACGGCGAGGCCGAAGGCGATGGGCGCCGTGTTGCCCTGCGTTGTCTCCTGCAAGGCGATCTCCGTCCACTCGTACCCGAACCCCTGCGGCAGTTCCTCGCGCAGCATCGCCTCCATGGCCGCGATCGCCTGTCCCGTGGAAACGCCCGGCCGCGCCGCGCCCTGCACCTCGGCCGCAGGATAAAGGTTGTAGCGAGGCACGCGGTAGGCGCCGCTATCCGGCTCCAGCGTCGCCAGCGCGCCGATCGGCACCATCGCGCCATCCTGGTTGCGCGTGCGCAGCAGGGCCACGTCGCGCGGTGTGAGCCGCTGAGTCTCCTCCGCCTGTGCGGTCACCCGGTAGGTGCGGCCAAGAATGTTGAAGTCGTTCACGAAGGCTGAGCCGAGGTAAACCGACAGGGCCTCCGACACGCGGGACAGCGGAACGCCCAGCATCTCCGCCTTGCTCCGGTCCACCTCGGCCCGCAAGGTCGGGGTCTTGGTGTTGAACAGGGTAAAGGCCATGGCGATCTCCGGCCGCTGGTTGGCCGCGCCGACGATGCGGTTCGTCACCTCCTCCAGCGCGCGGGAACCACGGTCCCCGCGATCCTGGATGTAGAGCTTGAAGCCCCCGCCAGTGCCGATGCCGGGCACGGAAGGCGGAGGGATCACCAGCGCCAGCGCCTCCCGCTGCTGCATCAGCCGCGCCTGCACGGCGCCGGTGATGCCCGGAAAGGTCAGGTGTTCCGCCTCGCGCTCCTCGAAGGACTTCAGGGTGACGAAGATCACGCCCGAGTTCGGCGCATTGGTGAAGGTCGCCCCGTCGAAGCCCGTGAAGGCCACGGCATGCGCCACGCCCGGCACCTCCAGCACGTCCTTCGCCGCCTGCCGGACCACCTCGTCCGTGCGCGACAGCGCGGCGCCCGGCGGAAGCTGGAAGGCCGCGATGAGGTAGCCGCGGTCCAAGGGGGGGATCAGCCCTGTCGGCGTCCGGTTCACGGTGAAGCCGGTGAAGGCGAGCAGACCGGCATAAAGGATGAGCAGCACGGCCGAGAGCCGCACCAGCCGGCGCGTCATCGCGCCGTAGCCGATCGACAGCAGGTCGAACAGCCGGTTGAAGCCACGGAAGAAGAGGCCGAACGGCGCCCCCACCCAGGCCCGCCAGCCCTTCGCACGCTCATGCGAGTGCGGCCGCAGCAGCAGCGCCGCCAGCGCCGGGGACAGGGTGAGCGAGACGAGTGCCGAGAGAAGGGTCGCCACCGCGATGGTCACCGCGAACTGCCGGTAGAAGGCGCCGGATATCCCCTCGATGAAGGCCGTCGGCACGAACACCGCGCAGAGCACGAGCGCGATCGCCATCAGTGCGAATCCCACCTCGTCCATGGTGCGGCGCGTGGCGGCGACGGAATCCATCCCCTCGGCCATGTGCCGCTCCACGTTCTCCACCACCACGATGGCGTCGTCGACTACGATGCCGATGGCGAGGATGAGGCCGAACATCGAAAGGTTGTTCAGCGAGATGCCGAGCGCCGACATGAAGGCGAGCGTGCCGATGATGGAGACGGGAATCGCCGCAAGCGGGATGATGGAGGCACGCCAGGATTGCAGGAACAGGATCACCACCAGCACGACGAGGATGATCGCCTCGACGAAGGTATGCACCACGGCCTCCATCGACTGCTCGATGAACCGGGTGGTGTCGTAGACCGTGTGGTAGTCCAGCCCCGGCGGGAAGTCGCGCTTCAGTTCCTCCAGCGTGGCGCGCAGCGCGGCGGCGGTCGCCAGTGCGTTGGAGCCGGGACGCTGGAACACCGGTATGGCCACCGCCTTGTCGGCGTCCAGGTAGGCGTTCAGCGTGTAGTCCTGGGCACCCAGCTCAACCCGCGCCAGGTCGCGCAGGCGCAGCGGCACGCCAGCCTCGTTGGTCGCCACAACGATGTCCGAGAATTCCTCCACGCTGCGCAGGCGCCCCAGCGCCTGGATGTTCAGCTGAAAGGCGCCGCTCGAGGCCCCGGTCGGCGGCTGGTTCAGGCCGCCGGCCGCAACCTGCACATTGGCACGCCGCAGGGCCTCCAGCACCTCGCCGGGCGTCAGGCCGCGGGCGGCGACCTTCGCAGGGTCCAGCCAGATGCGCATGGCGTAGTCGCGCGCCCCGAAGACCTGCACGTCGCCCACGCCGTCCAGCCGGGCGATGCGGTCCTTCACGTTCAGCATGGCGTAGTTGGAGATGTACTGCTCGTCGCGCGAACCGTCGGGCGAGGTCAGGTGGATCACCATCATGATGTCCGGCGAGGCCTTGCGGACGGTGATGCCGAGCCTCCGCACGTCCTCCGGCAGCCGCGCCTCGGCCACGGCCATGCGGTTCTGAACGAGCACCTGCGCCTGGTCCACGTCCACGCCCTGCCGGAAGACCACGTTGACGCTCAGCCGCCCGTCCCCGGTCGCCTGGGAGGAGACGTAGAGCATGCCCTCGACGCCGTTGATCTCCTGCTCGATCGGGGATGCGACGGTCTCGGCGATGACGGAGGCGGAAGCGCCGGGATAGCTGGCGGCGATGGTCACCGTCGGCGGCGCGATCTCGGGATACTCGCTGATCGGCAGCCGCAGCCCCGCGATCGCGCCGATCAGCACGATCGCGATCGAGATCACCGAGGCGAACACCGGCCGCGAGATGAAGAACTGGGCGAAGCGCATGTCCGCGGCCCCTTAGCGCGCGTCGGCCAGGCGCGGGGGCGCGGCGGGCCGCAGATCCGCCGTCACCCGGGTGCCGGGGCGCGCCAGGTGCATCCCGGCCACGATCACATGGTCCTCCGCCGAAAGCCCGCCCCGCACGATGCGCAGCCCGTCCACCACGGGGCCCAGCACGACGGGCTTGGCAACCACCGTGCCGTCGGCGGCCACCGTCATCACCACCCGGGCGGCCTGGTCCGCCGCGATGGCCGCATCGGGCACGAGCAGCACATCCCCCTCACCCGCCCGGAGCCGAAGGCGCGCGAAGGTCCCGGGAGTCAGAAAGAGATCCGGGTTCGTCAGCGTCGCCCGCGCCCGAATGGTGCCGGAGCGTCCGTCCAGCGCCGTATCCAGGAAATCCAGCCGGCCCTGGCGGTTCCACTCCGCTTCGTCGGCAAGCCGCAGCCGCACCGGCTCGGCCGCGTCGCCCTCTGCCCGCGCGCCGCGCCGGGCGAAGCGGAGGTAATCCGCCTCGCTCAGGTCGAAGGTGGCGTAGATCGGGTCCAGCGCGACGATGGTGGTCAGAAGCGTCCCCCCGGCCTGCACCAGGTTGCCGGCATCAACCCGCCGGTCCGAGACCCGGCCGGATTGCGGTGCCCGCACCTCGGTCCAGCTCCGCTCCAGCTCCGCCTGGCGCAACTTCGCGCGGGCATCGGTGATCCCGGCCTCGGCGTCGCGCTGGGCAGCCCGCCGCGTGTCCAGCTGGGCCTGGGGCGCGAAGCGGTCGCGCACCAGAGACGAGGTGCGGTCGATCTCCTGCCGCGCCAGCTCCAGCTTTGCTTCCGCCCGCGCCAGCTCGGCCCGCGCGCTCTCCACGGCGATGTCGAACGGCGCGCGGTCGATGGTGAACAACACCTCGCCGGCCCGGACCACCTGCCCGTCCCGGAAATGCACCCGCTCCACCTGTCCGGAGACGCGGGGGCGCAGCTCGACCTTCGCGGAGGGCTCCAGCCGCGCGATGTGCTCCTCCCATTCGGTCACGTTGCGCCGGAGGGGCTCGGAAACGGTGACGCTGGGCAAGGCCGGCTGGGCTGCGAGCGGGAGGATGGGAAGGGCAAGGGCGAGCGCCAGTGGGGCCAGGCCCTTGCGAATGGGGGTCGACATGACCAATCTCCGGGGCCGGATGATACCGACCGGTTCGTTCATATGGATACGAACCGGTCGGTCACATTACAACCCCCGCCTCGTCAAGCGGGTCCGGCAGACGGAGAGGTGATCGTGAGCGAAGCGTCAGGGATCCCCCAGCGCCGGACGGCCGCACAGCGGCTGCGGGAGGTGGCTCGGGACCTGTTCTACCGGCAGGGCATCCGCGCCACGGGCGTCGAGGAGCTGTGCCGGGTCGCTGGCACCACGAAGATCAGCCTCTACCGTGCCTTCCCGTCGAAGGATGAGCTGGTCGCCTGCATCCTCCGCGACGATTGCGAGCAGGAATCGGCCTGGTACCGCGAGGCGCTCAGCCCGGACCTTCCTGCGCGCGAGCGTCCGGCGGCCTTTCTGGCAGCGGCCGTTGCCGAACTGCGCCAGCCCGGCTTCCGCGGCTGCTCGCTCGGCCTTGCGATCGCCGAATTTCCGGACGCCGAGCATCCGGCCCGCAAGGTCGCCGATGCCTACAAGCGCAGGATGCGCGATACGCTCCGCCAGGTCTGCGCCGACGCTGGTGCCGCCGACCCGAACATGCTGGGCGATGCCCTGATGATGCTGACGGAGGGGGCGTTTTCCTCCGCCGCTTACCTCGGCACCGTGGAGGCCGCGGCCGCCCTTGAGCGCGCCGGCCAGCAACTGCTGAGTTCCGCGCTGCCCCCTGAGGGAGACTAGCTGCCGCCTGAGCCGCCAGCCCAGGAGGGGTTGGTGTGTGTAGATGGGATGCATTGGCTCCATGGGCCTGGCGCTCCAGCACCCCATCGGCTTGTGCTTCCCTGACGGCAGAACGGAGCACCCTGCCACGGCTGGAGACCGGCACGAGGGGCACGGCGCGTCCGCCAGCCAAGCAGCGCGCCAACTCGCACGGACAGGTCCTCTTTCCGAAAAGAAGCCGTACTCGCCCGGAGCGCGACGATGTGCTGGACGCCCGCCCTCCGGTAGCTGCGCGTGACCTGCGTCCACCTCGGGCCAACACGGGCCAAGCGTGCGACGCCGGGCTGTTGCTCCAGCACCTCCGTTCTCGGTGGCACGAACACCGAGGGAAGCGAAGGCAGCGGAAGCCCTGCCCCACGGGCCGGCCAAGGACCGGTCCATTTGCCGGATGGCCGGCGCCGCAGGGTCGGCGCCAGGCTGGCTACACCTTCCGTGACGCCGCCCCTTCAACATGCGGCGGCCATGCGACCCACGGGGCGGGGCCGCGACGCTGCGCGGCCCCTTGATCGGTCAGGCGGGTTCCCGCACCCGCTTCGCCGCGGCCACCATGTTCACCAGGGCCGCGCGGGTTTCCGGCCATTTGCGCGTCTTCAGCCCGCAGTCCGGATTCACCCAGAGCTGCTCCGGCGCCAGATGCGACAGGGCGGCCCGCAGCAGCCGCGTCATTTCCTCCACCGCCGGCACGCGCGGGGAGTGGATGTCGTACACTCCGGGTCCGATCTCCGCCGGGTAGCGATACCCGGCGAAGGCCTCCAGCAGCTCCATCTTGGACCGGGCCGTCTCGATGGAGATCACGTCCGCATCCATCCCGGCGATGGCCACGATGATGTCGTTGAATTCCGAGTAGCACATGTGGGTGTGGATCTGCGTTGCATCCGCCACGCCGGCCGAGGCGACGCGGAAGCACTCCACAGCCCAGTCGAGATAGCGCTGCCAATCCCCGCGCCGCAGCGGCAGCCCTTCGCGCAGGGCGGCCTCGTCGATCTGGATGATCTTCGCGCCAGCCGCCTCCAGGTCCGCCACCTCGTCCCGGATGGCCAGCGCGATCTGACGGCAGGCCAGCGCCCGCGGCACGTCGTCGCGCACGAAGGACCAGTTGAGGATGGTCACCGGCCCCGTCAGCATGCCCTTCATCGGCCGTGCAGTCAGGCCTTGGGCGTATTCCCACCACTTCACCGTCATCGGCTGCGGGCGCGAGACGTCACCGAACAGGATGGGTGGGCGCACGCAGCGGGAGCCATAAGACTGGACCCAGCCGTGCTTCGTGAAGACGAAGCCCGAAAGCTGCTCCCCGAAGTACTGCACCATGTCGTTGCGCTCGAACTCGCCGTGCACAAGCACGTCGAGCCCGATTTCCGCCTGCCAGCGCACGGCGCGGGCGGTTTCCTCGCGCAGGAAGGCCTCATACTCCGCATCGTTGATCGTGCCCCTGGCGTGGGCGGCGCGTGCCTTCCGGACCTCCTCGGTCTGAGGGAAGGAGCCAATGGTGGTCGTGGGAAAGGCAGGAAGGCCCAGCCTCTCCACCTGCAGCTTGCGGCGCGCGGCAAAGGGAGTGCCGCGGCGGTCGAGGGCAGCGTCCTTCGCCTCCATGCGCGCGGCCACGGCAGCGTCGTGGATCTTGGGCGAGGTCTTCCGCGCCCTGGCCGCTGCGGATGAGCTGGACAGAACATCCGCCACGCAGTCGCGCCCCTCGTTCAGGGCACTGGCAAGGATCGCCAGTTCCTCGATCTTCTGCACGGCGAAGGCCAGCCAGCTCCGGACGTCCTCGTCGAGCGCCGTCTCCAGCGCCAGGTCGATCGGCGTGTGCAGCAAAGAGCAGGAAGGTGCGAGAACGAGGTCGCGGCCTTTCGCCACCGGCTCCAGCCGCGCCAGGATGGCCTCGAGATCGGCACGCCAGACGTTGCGGCCGTCGATCACGCCGAGTGACAGCAGCAGCTCCGGCCGTGCCCCGGCCAGCACCGTGTCGAGTTGCTCCGGCGCGCGGATCAGGTCGATGTGCAGCCCAGCCACGGGCAAGGCCAGCGCCGTCTCCAGGTTTTCACCCAGCCCGCCGAAATAGCTTGTCAGCATGAGCCGGATGCCCGGTGCGGCTTCTGCAAGCGCCACATAGGCCGTGCGCAGCGCGGCCTGGTCCTCCACCGTCAGGTCGAGAACAAGGCAGGGCTCGTCGATTTGCACCCAGTCCGCACCTGCGGCCGCGAGGCGGCACAGCACGTCCGCGTAGACGGGCAGGATGGCGCGCAGCAAATCCTCCAGGCGCGGCCTGCCTGCCTGGCTCTTGCCGAGTTTCAGGTACGTGACCGGACCAAGCAGCACCGGCCGGGTGTGCACCCCCTGTTCCTTCGCCTCCAGGAACTCGTCCACCACCTTCAGGGAGGAAAGCGCGAAGGCCTGTTCCGCGGGGAACTCGGGAACGAGATAGTGGTAGTTCGTGTCGAACCACTTTGTCATCTCGGCGGCAGGCACATCCGCCGCCTCGTGGGTGCAGCCGTGGCTGCATCCGGCGCGCGCCTCGCCCTGGGAGCCGCGTGCCATGGCGAAGTAGGTGTCCAGGTCTGGCGGCCCACCCGTCCAGCCATAGAGCGCGGGAATGGCGCCGACCATGGCGCTGGTGTCGAGCACGTGGTCGTAGAGGGAAAAATCGTTGCTCGGCACGTGGTCGACGCCGAGACCCTTCTGCCGCGCCCAGGCTTCTGCCCGCAGCGCTGCGGCAGCGGACAGCAGCGCACCCCGGTCGGACTTGCCCGACCAGTAGCGCTCCAGGGCGGTCTTCAACTCGCGGCGCGGGCCGATACGGGGAAAGCCGAGCGATGCAACGGTGACGGACATGGACCTCGCCTGTGCTGGTTCTGGCGAGGAGACCAGGCGCGAGCCGGCACGCGGCAGCCCTTCCGGAAAGAAGGCAGCGGCCGTGCGGGACCTGCGACCTGACCGGACACCCCGCCGGAGGACGTTATGTGCCGGGGCAGGTCTCCTGGCTCGCGGGTCGTCGCCTCGGTCCGGCCTTCCCGGCGCCAGGGCATGAACCCTGGGCGCCAGTGACACGTCATGGACCTCAGCTCGCCGCTCACAGTTGCGGGGGCAGCTCCGGCCTCGGCGCTTGCCGCGCCTGCACCGGATTCCCTCTTAGCCCCGACACATAGCGCGCGCCGGGGAACCTCGACACGGACATTTGGCCAACGAGCGCAAGCGGAGTCAAGAGACATAAAGATATGCTTATGAGTTGACAAAGTGAGCTCGCCTGCCAGGAGGGCACTCCGCAAATGCGGTGACCCGGCGCGAATGGCTTGGCTCTGGTGAGGGCTTTTCAGCGGAGCTTCCCAAGCTGGATGAGAGAACTTGCACCAGGACGCCAACTTGCGCTTGGCAATTTCAAAGGCGCCCTCACGGCGCAGCGCCGCCACATGCGGTCCAACCCGCATGGCATCCGCCACGAGAGTTGCGTAGCTACGCAGAGCGGCTCGACCCAGCCAATGCGCGCATCGAACGCGCCGGTGTACTCGCCAGCATGGAAGCCTTGATAGACCCAGCCTGACACGCTGAAGCAGGCTCTCAGCACAAGCAGCACCGAAGCCCTGGTCACCAGGACGAAAGCGGCCAGATCTTCTCCCCCCAATAATGGATCGGGTACCGACCTCGCCGACCAGCCGAAAGCCTCTACGCTCTACCCAGACCCAAGGCCCCGAACGGAAACGGCAAGGGAGGGCTAATACCCGTGTTCACGCGGTCGAGCGAACGCCTCCAGGAACCCACTGGGCAGCATACCAGCAACGCGGCAGCGTCGGTTCCACCACAACCACCAACATCAGGGCCGCCTACCGGCTCTCGGCCTATGTACGCTGCGACCGGATCGCGGCAGCCTTTCAAGTTCGGCAAGAGGGGCAGCGCTTGTCGCTGCGCGCTGATTCACCCGGCTGACTGCTATCTCCCCGCTCCTTGATCGTCAGTGGAACCCACGGTTTCCAGCCAGCGTTGACCATCCCTGGACGGGTTCATACCGTGCAGTATTGGGCTGCACGCATGGACGCATCAGGCAACGTGCCCTGCACCAACGTGATCTCCCGGAGAGCCTGATGGCCACGCATCGCTTTCATCCCACCCAGTACTTCAACGTGATCGGCACCGCCGACCCGTGTCTTCGCGTCGCCAGCGGCGACACCGTGATCGCCGATACGATCGACGCGTCGGGACTAGACGCCCGTGAGATGGCGGTCGGTAGCCGGCCGAACCCGATGACAGGGCCTTTCTTTGTCGAAGGTGCGGAGCCGGGAGACACGCTGGCTGTCCACATCAACCGGCTGACGCCAAGCCGGACAACCGGTTGGACCTATTCGCCCCTCGCCTCCACTGTTCTGGACCCCGCTGTCCTCGCCGACCGGCCGCCGCAGCAGCGCCACGTATGGGAGATCGACCGCGAGGCCGGGACCGTGCGGCTGCAGGAACCGGCAAAGGGACTGGAGACGTTCTCACCTTCGCTTCAACCCATGATCGGCTGCTTCGGGGTGGCACCGGCCGGAGGGCAGGCGCTGTCCACCGCGACAAGCGCCCCGAACGGCGGCAACATGGATTACCGCCTGTTCGCACCGGGTACGACGGCTTGGTTCCCCGTGTCCGTGCCGGGCGCGCTTTTCTATCTTGGCGATGGACACGCTTGTCAGGGCGACGGTGAGATCGTCGGCACAGGGATCGAGACCTCCTTCGAGATGGAGGTCACGCTCCGTGTCCTGAAGCGAACGATCGCCTGGCCCCGTGGCGAGACGTCCGATGACGTATTCACCATCGGCAACGCCCGGCCGCTTGATCAGGCGCTGCAGCACGCAACCACGGAGATGTTGCGCTGGCTCGGTGAGGATTACGGGCTCGACGCCCGAGCGGCCAGCCATCTCATGGGCCAGGTCGTCCGCTACGACGTCGGCAACGTCTTCAATCCCGCCTACACAGTCGCATGCCGGATTCCAAAGCGCTTTCTCACGCAGGTGCGCGGAGAAGCCGGGCCACTTCCTCCCGGAGCCAGCCGCTAGCGCGATCACCAAGACGCTTGTTCAAACGGAACCATTGCACGCGGCCGCCGGGCGCGCACTATGCGAATCGGTTGCTAGCCAACTGCCCACTCGTTTCGGAGGTGATCATGGCTAAACGTCCAGGCAACAAGGCTCCCCCCAGCAAGACACGCCCGGAGGCGGCCCGGCCCGGCCGCCGTCCATCAGCATCCACGGCACGCAGCAAGCCTGCGGCCGCCGGCGGAAAAGCCGCCTCCTCCACCGCCGCACGAAGTGCCCGTGGCGCCACCACTCCCACGAGGGGCAAGGCAGGCACGGCGGCTCCGTCGCGCGCGGGCAAGGCTGCTGCGCCCAAGACGACAACGGCTCGCAAGGTGGCGGTGCAGACGCCCGCCCGCGGCGCACGCCCGGCAAAGGCCGAGCGCAAGCCAGCTTCCTCCGCGGCCGGCAAGAAGGCTGCCCCCGCCACCAGCCGGCGCAGCGCGGCACCGCGCACGGCAGCAGCCGGCAAGGTCGCCGCACGCGGGACCCGCGCCACCAAGCCGGCAAGCAAGCCAGCCGCCGCGGCGGCGCGGCGGGCTGCCCCGGCCACCAGCAGCACCAGGCCAAAGGCAAAGGCAAGCGCCCGGCCTGCCACGGCCAAGGCCAAGGCGCCGTCCGGCGCCGCCTCCAGGGCCAAGGGGACAACCAAGACCGCCGCCCGCAGCCCTCGCGCGGCAGCAGCACCCGCGCGGCAGCCCGCCAAGCCTGCAGCCGCCACCAGCAGGCGCGCGTCCTCGACCACGGGATCCGGCCGGGCAACGCAGTCCCCTGCACCGCGAGGCGCCGCGGCAAAGTCCAAACGCCAGGACCGGGCCTCCCCAGCAGCCAAGAGCAAGGCGACACCTGCCAGCACCCGCACGTCGCGGCCCTCTCCCGCTCCGGTGAAATCCCCGGCTCGGCGCACCCCCAGGACCACCCCCGTCGTCCGGGACGAGTCGTCCGACACGGGGAGTTCGAGGCCGGCGCCGTCCAAACGGTCTACCCCGACCCGGGGTGCGGCGGCGACCACGGATCGCCGTCCACAGCGCGCACGCTCCGCACCCAAGAACCGCCAGGGAAGCGGTGACGAAGGCGTGGGGAACGCCCCGGATACCGCCGCGCCGCCGCCTGAAGGCACCGGGCAGCAGGCCGAGGCGGCGATGTCTCTCCCCGCTGCGATGGCCGGTGCGGGCGCCGCCATGATGGCAACAATGGCCGCGCCCGTTGCCGCGGCCGTCGGAACGGCGATGGCCGCCACCGCCATGGCGACGGGCCTCAACGCCGTTGCGGGCTTCTCGCAGAGCCTGACCGAAGCCCGCTCGCCCGCTGACGCCGATGCCGATGCCGATGCCGATGGCGATGCGACAGGCGGAGACGATGCGACAGGCGGGGACGAGCCAGCGGCGCGGGAGCCGGACACAACACCCCTGCCCGCCGGCTCGAACGACCTCGCCTGACCACCGGCAGAGCGCGGAGGCAGCCCTGGCTCACCCGGGCGCTGCCTCCGTAACCGCGTGGCATCAGGCGGTGCGGCGGCCTTGTTCCCTCGGGGTGTGGCGCGCGAGCCTCCATGGCGTGACCCGGCTCCGCAGTCCGGAACGCGAGGGCCCGGCGCACCATCGCCGAGGCGTGCGGTACGGGAGGGGCGCGGGCAAGTTGTTGAACGCCGGCCCTCGTCCGCGCTCCCCGTGATCAAGGTGACGCAGGGGCTCAGCCAATCCGCGGGGATCGGGACAGTTCCACCGCGATAACCCACCTCGCCCCCCAGCTGCCCTGAAACCGGCAAGTTGCCCAAGCCGGCTACCGGGCCAGGCCGATCTCCCGCAGGAAGGTGGCCGCGCTCCGGTGCTCGTCCTCCAACCGCGTGCCGAAGGCGGCTGCGCCGAGTGGCGGCGCGATCTGGCCTGTCCGGGCCGCCATCTCGCGGTAGCCGTCGCTTCGGACCGCGGTCAGGCAAGCGCCTTCCAGCCTGTGCAGAAGGGCAGCCGGGGTGCCGCGGGGTGCCATGATGCCGCCGAAGCCGCGCCATTCCACGGGCTGCCCGAGTTCCTTCAGCGTCGGTACCTCCGGCAGCGCGTGCTGCCGCTCGTCGGCGACCACCGCCAGCACGCGCAGATCCGTGCCCCGCACCGTGGCGAAGGTGGACATGGAGAACGCGAGGGCACCCGACTGGGTGTCGAGGATCATCTGTGGCGAGTTGCGGTAGGGCACGGGCGTCATGCGGACCCCGTTGCGACGCGCCAGTTCAAGTGCGACGAGATTGCCGACCGTGCCAGGGCCGGCATCGCCCCAGGACAGCGCCTCCGGGCGCGCCTTGGCGTCGGCCAGCAGTTCAGTGAGCGTTCGGTAGGGCGAGTTCGCCGGCACGGCCACGACGAAGATGTTCTCGAAGGTTTGGCAGACCGGGTCCAGGGCACCCCAGGCATAGGGCAGGCCGCGCACAAGGAAGGGCAGCGTCGTCAGCATGCCGGACGGGCCAAAGTAGAGTGTCGTGCCGTCCGGCTTCGCCGCCGCCGCAGTGGCCGCGCCCACGGCGCCGCCGCCGCCGTCCCGGTTCAGCACGACCACGGCGGTGCCTCCGCCCAGGGACGCGCGCAGCGCCTCCGCGAAGGGGCGGGCCATGATGTCCACCACGCTGCCAGCGGAGAAGGGCACGACAAGGGTGACGGTCCGCGGCACGCCCTCCTGCGCCCGGGCAGGGCCCGGGGCGGCAAGAACAGCGGCGAGCGTGGCGGTGCCCAGGATCCTGCGGGTGATCATGCTCGTTTCCCTTCCGCGCCCCTTTCGCGGGGCATGTTCTTCGGTCAGCGGGCCGGCTCTATGGCTCGCAGGAGTTCCGCCTTCTCCGCCACGTCGCGTGCCAGGCGGCCGGCGAAGGCGGCGGCGCCGGTGTGAAAGGCCGCGGGCTGGAGCGCCCGGCGGGCGGCGGCGCGGTACACCTCGCCGCCCGCCACCTCCGCGCATGCGGCCTCCAGCAGGGCGATCCGCTCTGGCGGCGTGCCGGAGGGCGCCATCAACCCGCCGAAGCTCGTCGGCGCTACGTCGAAGCCCTGCTCCGCCGCGGTCGGAACCTCGGGAAAGGCGGGGTTGCGCGCCGTATCGAAGACGGCGAGCAGGCGCATGTCCGTGCGGCCCGAGGCCGAGCCGAGCACGATGGCAGCGAAGTCGATCCGCCCGGCCAGCGCGTCCGTCATCACCGCACCGTCGCCACGGTAGGGCACATGCGTCATCTCGATGCCCGCCGCGCGTGCCCATTGCAGGATCGCGAGGTGCGGGATGGAGGCGATGCCGAGCGACCCGTAGGTCACGGCCCCTGGCGACGCCTTCGCCGCCGCGACAAGGTCCGCGAGGGTCCGCAGCGGCGAGTCCGTCCGCACCGCGATGGCCTGGGCGTTGGCGAACATCTGGCAGACCGGCCGCAGGGCATCGGCCCGCAATCCCGAATTCGGCTGCGTGACAGGCAGGACGGAGAGCACCAGGGAAGGCACGAAGGCCAGGGTGTGGCCATCCGCCGCCGCGCGCGCGACGCCGAGCGTGCCGACCGCGCCTGCCGCGCCGTCGCGGTTCACCACCACCACGGGCTGGCCGAGGCGCTGCTGAAGCCCCGTGGCCATGGCGCGCGCCATGAGGTCGGTGGCACCGCCGGCGGGATAAGGATTCACCACCTGGATCGGGCGGGACGGGAAGGCTTCCTCCGCCCAAGCAAGGCCCGGCAGCGCCATGATCGCGGCGAGGCTTCGTCTTCCGATCACCCTCCTTCTCCCCCCGCCACGTCGCCGCGCCGCGTCATTCCTGTGCCACCACCGCATCCGCCCAGGCACAGCCCGAGGTGAAGGGGCCGGGATTCGGGTCCGGCGCGCGCACGCCGCGGCGCGCCGCGTCCATGGCGATGTGGCGCATGCGGGCCCGCCCTTCCTCCGGCATGTGGAAGCGCTCGTGCCCCCAGAGCGTCGGTCCGTCGAAGGTCTCGTGCGGCTGCCAGGTCGCCGGGTCGATCACGCGCGCGCCCCAGCCGTACTCCACGAAGAAGCCGGAAGGCGTGTTGGCGTAGAAGGAGGTCATGTGGTCGTTGGTGTGGCGCCCGAGCCCGAAGGCAAGCCGCCCCTCCTCCGTGCGCGCGATGTCGTGGCCCTGCCCCACGTCGTCCAGCGCGCCCAGTTCCACCATGAAATGGTGAAGCCCGGAGCGGCCGGAGCCCACCATCGCGAAGGAGTGGTGCCGCCCGTTCATGTGGAAGAAGTAGAGCGGATAGGGATGACGCGACCAATCCGTGACGGAGAAGCCGAGCAGGTCGCGATAGAAGGGGATCAGCGCGTCCGCATCCGCCACGTGCAGCACCGCATGGCCCATGCCGAGCGGCCCCGTCCGGAAGCCGGCGATGGCGCGGCCCGGCACAAAGGGACTGTCCGCCCGCACGGCACCGTGGAAGGCCTCGAGCCGCGTGCCTTGCGGGTCCTCGAAGGCGATGAGGTCCATCACCTGCCGCTCGGCCGCCAGCGCGCGCGATCCACGCCTGACAGCAGTGCCCGCGGCCTCCAGGCGCGCCGCCAGCGCCTCCAGCGCCGCGGCATCGGCCACCTCCCACCCGACCGTCGCCGGGGCTGCGCGGCCGGAGACGAGGAGGCGCTGGCTGCGGTCGTCCATCCGGAAGGCCCGCATGCCGCCGCCCCGGTCCACCGCCTGCATCCCCAGCAGGCGCGTCGCGAACTCGTCCCAATCCGCCAGCCGGTCCGAGCCGATCACCATATACCCAAGCGACTGGATACTCATCGCCCTTCCTCCCGAACCACGGGGTTGCGCAGGATGCCGATGCCGGAGGCGCACAGCCCCACGGCGCGCCCGGCGAAGGCCGTGGTGAGGTCGGCGACGGTGTCGCCATCCACGGAGCCGAAACCCCGGGCTCCGTCCGCCTCGAGCAACACCCGTCTCATGTTGTCCTTCCCGTCGTCACCGCGTCACAGCGCCTCGGCCAGCACGCGCATCTCCGCCGCGTCGCGCGCGGCCCCGAACACGTGGCGGTCGGGACGCAGCAGCACCGCCTCCGCCCCGGCCTCGTCCAGCATCGCGCCCACTGCCGGCGCGGCATCGGCCACCAGCACGGCGCCGCGCGCCGAGAGGCGGTCCAGCATCTCGTTCGGCAGGGCGGCGGCGAGGCGCGGCCGCATCACGGCCGCGAAACGCAGACCCACCCGGTCATCCAGAAGCGTTCCGTCCGACAGGCGCGGCTGGGAAAGGAGGCGCCCGGCCGGCCCGGCCCAACCGGCGGAAAGGCCGGGGCCAAGGGCGGGGCGCACCGGCACCAGGCGCGCCGCCTCCCCACCGCGCAGCACGTCGGAGGAGACCACGGCCTCCATCGCCTTCGTGTTGATCAGCCCGCCGATCCGCACGGCCTCGCGGATATAGCCCTCCACATGCGGCGCGCGCTCGCTGCCGTAGCTGTCCAGCAGCGCCTCGGGCGCGGAGCCCTGCAGCACGCGGGCGAGCTTCCAGGCGAGGTTCGCGGCATCGCGCAGGCCCGCGCACATGCCCTGGCCAAGGAAGGGCGGCGTCTGGTGGGCGGAATCGCCGGCCAGCAGGAGCCGTCCCTCGCGCCAGCGCCGGGCGACCGTGCTGTGGAAGGTGTAGATGGCGGAGCGCTCGATCGTCGCGTCCTCCGGCGTGATCCATCGCGACAGCAGCGGCCAGGCGCCCTCCGGCTGCGCGAGGGGCGTGAGGTCGTCCTCGGGCCGCAGCGCGATCTCCCACCGGCGCCGGTTCCCGGTGCCCCGCACATAGGTTGCGGGGCGGTTCGGGTCACAGTGCTGCACCGTGTGGTCGCCGAGGTCCGGGCGCGGGCGGCGGAGCATCGCGTCCAGCACCAGCCAGCGCTCGTGAAAGCCGAGATCCTCCATCGGCTCGCCGATCCAGCGCCGGACAAGGGAGCGGGCGCCGTCGCAGCCCACCACGTAGCGCGCCGAAACCCGGCCGATACGGCCGTTCGAGAGATCCTCGAAGCGCAGCCCGACCGCGTCCGCGCCCGGCTCCAGCGCGAAGACCTCCGCCCGGCTCCGGAGGGTCACGGAGGGCCAGCGCTCCACGCCCCGGCGCAGCACCGCCTCCAGCTCCGGCTGGTGGAAGCGGTAGGAAACGTTCCAACCCTGCGGGCCGACATCCGGGGAGCGCGACCAGTCCAGCAGCAACCGCCCCCGCCCGTCCACGAAATGCGTCCCGGGCGAAACATGGGTGACCGGCAGCATCGCCTCGGCCAGCCCCATGGACTGAAAGATCCGCATCACCTCGTCGTCGAAGTGGACGGCGCGCGGCAGGTGGTAGGCGGCGCCCTCCCGCTCCAGCACCAGCGTGCGGACGCCCCCCGCGCCGAGCAGGTTGGCCAGCGCCGCGCCCACCGGCCCGTAGCCGACAATGGCGACGTCCCACATCTCCTCGCTCATGGCGCGGCCTCCAGCCAGGTCCGGCCTCCGGCGCGCAGGGCGGCCTCACCCTCGCTCCCCGGTCCGGGCAGGTCCGCCGGCACTGTCCGGCCGGCACGGCGCAGGCGCCAGGCGAGGAAGCGGTGCCCCGGCGCGTCGCCGGCATCGGGCAGCGCCGGCGCGACGCCGGGGACAGCCGGCACCATCCAGTCGTGGTCGTAGATCGCGTCGCGGCGCAGGACGCGCCAGGCGCCGTCCCCCCTGCGCTCCACCCGGTCGAGGAAGCGCATGCAGGTCTGGCCGATCATCTCGACGCCATCGACCGGGCCGCGCATGCAGAGCAGCACGTCGGTCTCCGCCAGGGCGCGGCGGCCGTTCAGCATCACCCGGCTGCCGCACATCACGTGCTTGGAGAAGGACACGCTGCGCCTCGCGCGGCAGGTCTCCACGAACCCGGCGAAGGGGCCGTCGAACCAGCTCACAGCGATGCGGCCATCCGGCTGGAAGGTCGTGGCCAGGACGTCCCAGTCGCCGGAATCCCGCGCGAAGCCCCAGGCCTCGATCACGCGGCGGATGGCGGCGCGGTCCGCCTCCTCGGCTGCGGTGCCGGGTTGGCCAGGATGCGCCGTCGCGGAAACGGTCTCGCTCATTCGATCGGCACCTCCAACTCCCGCACCAGCCGCCCCAGGCTGGCGCGCTCCCGCTCCATCAGGGCGGCCAAGGCTGCGGGACCATCCGCGGAAACGATGGCACCGAACTCGTGCAGGAGACGGTCGCGAAGGTCCGGCACCGCCAGCACCCGCGCCGCATCGGCCGCGATCCTTTCGGCCAGGGCGGCGGGCATCCCGCCCGGACCGAGCAGAGCGAACCAGCCTCCCATCTCAAAGCCCGGCAGCGTCTCGGCCGCCGCCGGTACCGCCTCCAATCCCGGGAAGCGCGTCGCCGAGGTGATGGCAACCGGCGAGAGAAGCCCGGCGCGGAGCTGCGGCGTGATCAAGGGCGTGCCGTCGATCACCAGGTCGGTGCGGCCGGCGATGGTGTCCTGCAGGGCCTGCGGACTGACGCCGTAGGGCACGTTGGTCAGCCGGATGCCCAGGCCGCGTGCGAGTTGCTCCCCCGCGAAGCGCGGCAGGCTCGTCGCGCCGCCGGTGGCGAAGGTCAGGCCTCCCCGTGCCTCACGCGCCCATGCGGCCAGTTCGGCCAGGGAGCGCACGCCGAGGCCTGGCCGTGCGGCCAGCACGAAGGGCGTGCACATCAACAGCGTCACCGGGGTCAGGTCGCGGGCCGGGTCGAACGGCATGGACCGCGTCAGGTGCTGGTTGAGCACCAGCGGCGAAGCCTGCGAGAAGAGCAGGACGTGTCCGTCCGGCTCGGCCCGCGCCGCCGCCCCCGCGCCGACATTGCCGCTGCCGCCGCCGCGGTTGTCCACCACGACGGGCTTGCCCCAGAGCGCCGCAAGCCGGTCCGCCAGCAGGCGCATCGCCGTATCCGGCCCGCTACCCGCCCCGGCCGGCACGATCACGCGCACGGGACGCGAAGGGAATGGAGCCTGCGCGAGGGTCTGCCGGGACCGCATGCCGCCGCCTGCCGCCAACCCCGCCGTCGCGGCGAGCCAACGGCGACGCACCGTCAACATCGTGTTCCTCCCTCGGCTCTGCGGCCTTGGGGAACGGTATAGCCAGGCCATGCGGGGCGACGAGCGCGATGCTGGAACTGTCCGCCTGGTGAACAGCTACCCCTCGCCGGCAGCCAGGCGTTCCTCGATAAGGCCCGCGGTTTCCAGCAGGGGTTCGAGGCACTGGCGAATGCCCTCGTCCCGCCCGATCACCCGCGCCATCCAGATCACGTTGATGCAGCCCAGCACGCGGCCGCCGTGCCGGATCGGCACGCCGATGGAGCCGGTGTGCGGCCAAGGCGCCCCGCCCTGCCGCACCGCATAGCCCCGGCGGCGCGTGGCGGCGAGCAGGCGGGCGATGCGGGCGGGGTCGCGCGCGGGGGCATCCGCCGGATCATCGGATTCCGCCAGGAGGCGGAGGATGCCGTCCCGCTCGGCATCCGGCACATGGGCGAGGTAGGCCAGCCCCACGCTGCTGGCGAGGGGCGGCAGGCGGCGCCCGACCATGCCGTGGTCGATCGAGAGCGGCGCGATGCGGTGAGTGGTGTCGCGAATGATCATGCGCGTGCCCTCCAGCGTCGCAACATCCGAAGGCCAGAGGATGCGCGCGGTCAGGGCCATCAGGGCGGGCTTGGCAACGGTGGAGATCCACTGCTCGTCCTCGAACCCCTCCGAAAGCTCCCGGACCCGGAGGCGCAGCAGAAAGCGGTCCTCCGATGCGCCGCGGGCCACGAAGCCGTCGTCCAGCAGCGTCTGCATGATGCGGTACACCGTCGCGCGGGAAAGACCCGTCTCGCGCGCCAGCGCCACGACACTGGATGGGCCCAGGCGGTTGAGCGCCGTGAGAACCTCAAGGCCCCGCGACAGGGCGCGGACTGGCTTTGGCTGCACCTGGCGTCCGGCTCAGCCGGGAGCCGCGGGAAACAACGAGAACCGGCATGCCCCATCGCGCCCCGCGCAGGAAGCGACGGCCAGGCCGGGCGTCAGGTTGCGACCGATCGGGGCAGGCCCCTGCCCGCAGGTCCCGCGGCGCCTTGGCCTGCTGCAGGCACCCTTCATCGGGGACGGCCGCGCCGGTCGTCAGGCGAGGGCATCGCGTGCCGCAGGCGCGCCAGGATCTCAAGCCTCGCCGCGTCGTCCGGCGCCTCGTCCAGTGCCGCTTCCATCTCGAGCAGGAGCGCCGCCCTGGCGTTGTGCCAGTCCGGCTGGCCGACAAGGCCAGGACGGCTCCGCCGGCTGCGCGATGCCGCCTCGTCCCGCAGGGGAGGCCCGCCGGCTGGCAAGGCGAAGGCCTCGTCGAGCACCGGGCGGACCAGCCGCTCTTCCGGCACCACGCCGCGACCGATCACCCGCATGGCAAGGCCCTCGATGGCGTCCGGCTCCCCGTGAACAAGAAAAACACCGCCGCGGACCGGCCCTCGTGCCGCGATCCAGCGGCCGAGTTCCGGGCCGTCGGCATGGGCGGAGTAGCCCTCGATCCGCGCGACCTTCGCCGCCACCGCATAGGTGTCCCCCTGGATCCGGACACGGCGAGCGCCGTCCTGGAGCAGCCGCCCCAGCGTGCCGGTTGCCTGGTAGCCGACGAGGGCGACGACCGTTCCAGCTTCCCCAAGCCTGGCCTTCAGGTGCTCGCGGATCCGGCCCGCCTCGCACATGCCGCTGCCGGCAAGGACCACCTGGAAACCATCCAGCTCCGTCACGCGCCGGCTCTCGGCGACGTCGGCGACGTAGCGCAGGCGCGGCGAGGCGAGCGCAGCCCGCACCGCCGCGCCGTCCTCCAGCGCGGCCGCGTGGCGGGCGAAGACGCGACTGGCGCGCGTGGCGAGCGGCGAGTCGAGGTGGATCGTCGTCGGCGGGATCGCGCCCTCGTCCATCAGGTGCACGAGGTCGAGCACCACCTCCTGCGCCCGCTCCACCGCGAAGGTCGGAACCAGAAGGGCGCCACCACCCTTCGCCGTGGCGCAGGCAAGGCGCGCGAGTTCGCCCCGGCGTGCTCCGAGGGCAATCGGAGGGCGATCCTCGTCGCCGTAGGTCGACTCGACGATAACGTGATCCACGCCCTCCGACGGGCCCTCCGGCCGCGGCTGCATCGTCCCGACGTCCGGCCCGAGGTCGCCCGAGACGAGGACGCGGACCGTCTCGCGGCCATCCGCGATCTCCAGCTCGATGGAGGCGGAGCCGAGCATGTGGCCCGCATTCCACCACCGCGCCCGGACGCCCTCGGCCGGTGTGGTCCAACGGCCGTACTCTGTGGTGTCCAGCAGTGCGAGCGTCCGCTCCGCGTCGTCCGCCGTGTAGATCGGCTCCAGCGGGTCCCTGCCGCGCCGGCGGTTACGCCTGTTGAGGCCCTCGACCTCGCTCTCCTGGATGTGGCCTGCATCCGGGAGCATACAGGAGAGCAGATCGCCCGTGGCCGGCGTCGCGTGGATGGCGCGCCGGAAGCCTTCCTTCCAGAGCTTCGGCAGCAGCCCGCTGTGGTCGATGTGGGCATGGGTCAGGAGCACCGCGCCGAGGCGGGCGACGTCGAAGGGAAACGGCTCGTAGTTCAGCGACTTGAGGGTCTTCGGGCCCTGGAACATGCCGCAGTCCACAAGGAAGCGTGCCCGCTCCGTCTCGAAATGCAGGCACGAGCCCGTCACCGTCCGGGCCGCGCCGCAGAACCGCACCTTCACTGTCATGCCATCCTCCCGGGAGCGGCTCCGCGCGGTGCGAGGTGGTTACGTTGGATCCACCCTCGGTGCCTTGATTTATGACAATGCACGCCAGCCGGCTATCGCGGTGCCCGGGTCCGAACCCGGCCGGGGCATGGGAAGTTGTCCCGGTGCACCGCCAGGCGCTCATCGGCTGGGTTGCCGGAATGCCCGCCGCGGGGCTGGCCTGGACGGCGGCAACCCTCCTCCGCGCCACCGCCGGCCGCCGCAGCCTTCATTGTGGCCAATCGGGTCCGCGAAGGCGCCCCAGGCCGTGCGGCCCCCGAGGCCGCTCGGGGGGCGAGCGGATGGCGCTGCCCTCCCGCGACCGGACTGCCACAGCGGCAACGGGCGGCCGCGCGCTGCCGCCGGACCCAGCCGGGACCCACGGTCCCTCTCGGGCAAAAATCGAGGCCGAGTGATGCGAGGCAAGGCTGGCCGCTGCCGCCGAAGCGGGCGACCTCGCCCTCCTCATGGACCGGGTGGATGGCGCACCCAAAACGGTGGGGGCGCGATCCGGTCCAGGCACACCGCCGCGCGCGCTGTCGCCCCTCAGGAGAGCCTGATGCCCGCCGCGCGGATGAGCGTGCCGAGACGGGCGCTCTCGGCCGTGATGAAGGCCGTGAACTCCGCCGGCGTGCTGCCGATGCTCTCGGTTTCCTGGCTACGCAGGCGCGCCTGCACCTCCGGCATCCGCAGGGCGGCCACGACCGCCTGCTGCAGCCGCGACACGCGGTCGGGCGGCGTGGCGGCGGGTGCGAAAAGCCCGCAGATGTCGCTCAACACGAAATCGCCGATGCCGCACTCGCTGCCGGTGGGTACATCGGGCAGGCTCGGAATGCGGTGGGCGGTCACGGCGACCAGAGGGCGGGCGCCGGCAGCAAGCGCCGGCGCCACCGTGCCGACGGAATTGAAGGACGCCTCGATCACGCCACCGGCCAGGTCGCGCGCAGCTTCGGAGCCGCCGCGGTAAGGAACGTGCTCCAGTCGGATGCCGGTGCGGAGCTGCAGCAGCTCGCCCGCCATGTGCTGGGCGGTGGCATTGCCAGGCGTTCCGTAGATCACCGGCTCCGGCCGCGACCGCGCCAGGGCAAGGAACTCTGCCATATCCCGTGCTGGAAAATCCTTCCTCACCGCGAGGATGGTGGGGAAAAGTACGGCCTGCGTGATGGGGGCGAAGGCCGCGGCATAATCGAAGGCCAAGCCTGTGAAAAGATGCGGGTTGGACGCGTGGGTGAGTGTTGAAAGAAGGATCGTGTGACCGTCGGCGGCTGCGGCGGCCACCGCACCGGCGGCGTTGGTGCCGCTCGCGCCGGAGCGGTTCTCCACCACCACGGTCTGGCCGAGGGCGGCGCCCATTCCAGGCGCGAGGAGGCGCGCCACGGTGTCGGCGGCGCCTCCCGGCGCGAAGCCGACGAGAAGACGGATGGGGCGGACAGGAAAGGCGCGGGCGAGGCCTGGCGCGGCGATCAGAGCGCCGCCGGCAAGAAGGCCGCGGCGGTGCGTGGTGATCTTCATCGTGTCAGACCGAGATCTTCGCGTCCGTGATGAGCTTGCGCCAGGTGTCATACTCCGAGCGCAGGATCGCAGCGGCCTCGGAAACCGTGGTGCCCCGCGCCTCCGCGCCGACGCGCTCCAGGTTGGCGGCCGTATCGGGACGGCGGATCACCTCCATGGTGGCAGCGTGCATGCGCGCGACAACCGCATCCGGCGTTCCGGCCGGCACAAGGAGGGCAAGCCAGAGGTCGACCACGAACCCGTCCATGCCGGCTTCCTGCATCGTCGGCAGATCCGGGAAAGCGCCGCTGCGCCGCGCGCCGGTGGTGGCCAGGGCGCGGAGCTTGCCGTCGTTCACCAGGCTGCGGGCGCCGGCGATGCTGCTGAACGAAAACTGCACGGCGCCCGTCATCATGTCGGCGAAGCCGGCCGCGATGCCACGATAGGGCACATGCGTCGCCTCGCATCCCGTGCGCATCGCGAACATCTCGCCCGCCAGATGCGGCGTGGTGCCGACGCCGGCGGAGGCGTAGCTGTAGCGGCTCCTGTTGGCCTTCGCGAGCGCGACGAACTCGGCGACGCTGCGCACGGGCAGGTCTGGCGAAACGACGAGCACGAGCGGCGAGCTGGTGAGGATGGAGACCGGCCGGAAATCGCGGAACACGTCGTAGGGCACCCTCGCCTGGAGCGAAGGGTTGATGACCAGGGCTGGGTCGATGACAAGCTGGGTGTAGCCGTCCGGCGCTGCCTTGGCGACGAAGTCGGCGCCGACGACACCGCCTGCGCCGGCACGGTTCTCCGTGACAACGGACTGGCGAAGGCCCTCGGTCAGGCTCTGTGCGAAGACCCGGCCGACAAAATCCACCGCGCCGCCCGGAGCATAGGGCAGCACGAGACGGATCGGGCGATCCGGGAAGTCCTGCGCGCGCGCCGTGCGACCACCCGTTGCCGCGAGGGCTGTGGCGCCCAGGAAGGTGCGCCTCTTCAACTTCAGCATCAGTGTTCTACCCGCTCGGAGATGTCGCCGACCGTGTCACCGCGTTCCCGTGGCCTTGTGTCGCGGAGGCTCTTCCGGCCACCCGCCTCGCCTGCCCCTCCCGGGACACGGCCCGACAGCCGCCATGGATCCGAGCATCCCAGGGATCGTAATGTCAAGACATTACCTCGCCGACCGGCGTCAGACCTTTGCCAGGTCGACCACGGAGTTCGGGAACAGCTCCTCCACCGCCAGGCGGCGCGACGTCAGGCCCTGCGTCGCCGCGTAATGCGTCATGCGTTCGAGCACATGCGCGTTGGCCGCGGCGCCATAAGGCCAGAAGTCGTCACCCATGAGGGCGCGGGTGCGTTCCAGCTCGTCCACGGCCCAGGGTAGCGTCGTGTAGAGATGGCCGATCTTGGCGTTGTCGATGAGGCAGAGGCGCTTGGCCTCCTCGAAGGCGGAGAAGATGTTCACGGGAAGCCAGGGAAACCGCTCCACAAGGGAGCGACGGATCCCGACGAGGTGCATGATCGGAAAAATGCGTGTTGTGCGGAAGTACGCTTCCTCTGCCGCGCGGTAGTCCGGGAAAAGACGCGTGACGTCGGGCACGCGGCCGAAGCAGGACGGTGCGCGGGCGGAGAGCAGGGCGTCGATCGTGCCCGAGGCGAGGGCGCGGGAGAGCGTCTCGCCCTCGGGAAGCGGGCGCAGCTCCACTTCGGCGGGCAGGTTGAGCGACACCACGTTGCCGCGCCCCGCCTCCTCCAGCCCACCGCTCCGCCAGCGAATATCGGAGGGCTGGACGCCGTGCTGGTCCGCCAGGATGCCGCGCATCCAGAGGGCAACGGTCATCTGGTACTCGGGCACGCCGACGGTCCTGCCGCGCAGGTCCTCCGGCCCCGCGATGCCGCGGTCGCTGCGGATGTAGATGGAGGAATGGCGGAAGAGGCGTGAGGGGAAGACGGGTATGCCGACATAAGGGCAGCGGCCTTCGGCGAGCTGGACCATGTAGCTGGACATCGACAGCTCGGTGACGTCGAACTCCTGGTGGCGGAAGTTCCGGTGAAACGCTTCCTCCGGCGACATGGCCACCGGGTAGAGCTCGGCACCCGCAACCGTCACGCGCCCATCGAAGAGCGCGCGGGTGCGGTCATAGGCGACACAGGAGAGACTGAGCGGCACTTTCAAGCGAAGGGGCTCCCGAGGCGATCCATGGCCCAGCGGGCGACGGCGAGAAGGCGCCGGTCCGCGTGGCGCGGGGCGACAAGCTGCACGCCGACGGGCAGGCCCTTGGGGCCGCGATGCGTCGGCAGGCCGATGGCCGGGCCGTGCAGCAGGGTCCAGAGGCCTTGGAAGCGGGAATCGCCGGTCGAGGCCAGCCCCTCCGGCGCCTCGCCAGCGGCGCCCAGGGTCAGGAGCGCGTCGCAGCCCGCCATTGCGTCCGGGAAGCGGGCGCGGGCGAACTCGGCGGCTCCCTGCGCGGCGGCATAGGCGGTGCGGGGGATGGCGCGGCCCTTCTCCACCGTGGCGGCAAGGCGCTCGCTCAGGCCTTCGCGATGGTTCGTCCATTCATCGGCGAGGGCCCGGGCGATCTCGTGGTCGTTGATCGTCACGCGGGCCTCGGTCAGGCCAGCGAAGTCGGGCGGCAGGCTCACGTCGCGCAGGGTGGCCCCGGCAGCTTCCAGGCGGCGCGCCGCATCCTCCACCGCCTCGCGCGCGGCCGGCTGCGCCAACTCCCAGAGAGCGGTGCGGCAAAGACCGATCCGGGGTGCGGGGATGTCCGGCAGCGGCTCGGGCGGGTCGGCGGTGAGGACCGCGAGGAAGAGGGCCGCGTCCTCCACAGTGCGTGCCATGAGGCCGATCGTATCGAGGCTGTCCGCCATCAGCTTCATGCCGGGGCGGGGAATGGCGCCAAAGCTCGGCTTGAGGCCGACCACGCCGCAGAAGGAAGCGGGGCGCAGCACGGAACCGCCGGTCTGGGTGCCCAGCGCCAGCGGGACCATGCCGGCCGCGACAGCCGCCGCGGAGCCCGAGGAGGAGCCGCCGGGCGTGTGCGCGGCGTCGTGCGGGTTGGTGGTGGCGCCGGGCGAGACATAGGCGAGCTCCGCCGTCACGGTCTTGCCGAGCATCACGCCGCCCGCCGCCCGGGACAGCGCGACGCAAGCGGCGTCG
Source organism: Muricoccus vinaceus (assembly GCF_042433125.1). Taxonomy (NCBI): domain Bacteria; kingdom Pseudomonadati; phylum Pseudomonadota; class Alphaproteobacteria; order Acetobacterales; family Roseomonadaceae; genus Muricoccus; species Muricoccus vinaceus. The sequence continues at coordinate 105,901 of NZ_JBHLVZ010000084.1, forward strand.
ACCCGGGGCCGGTGGCCGTTCCAGATGGAGGACCCCATCCCGGTCGGCAGGTCCGCGGTGTCGATCACGTCCTTCACGGCGAAGGGGATTCCGTGCAGCGGCCCTCGCGCCGGGCCGGCATCGAGGCCGCGGGCGGAACGCAGCGTGGCCCCGGTGTCGATGGCGGCGAAGGCCCGCACCGCCGGCTCCCGCGCCGCCACGTGGTCAAGGCAGGCGCGGAGATAGGCCTCGGCGGTGAGGTCACCGTCCGCGATCCGCCGGGCGGCTTCGGTCGCGGTCGGGATCACCCGGCCGCCGCCGGGTCGATGAGGGCGACGATGTCCACGGGGGAGAGCGGCACCTTCGTGACATGCACGCCGAAGGGCGAGAGCGCGTCCTCGATCGCGGAAGCGATGGCGGCCGGAACGGGGATGACCCCCGCCTCGCCCACGCCCTTGATGCCCAGCGGATTCAGCGGCGTCGGGCTGTGCATGTGCAGGATGCGCACGGGCGGCATCTCGGTCGCGGTGACGAGCAGGTAGTCCGCCAGGGTGGTGGAGGTTGGCTGCGCTTCCTCGTCGAAGCGCATGTGCTCGAACAGCGCGTTGCCGATGCCGTGCGCGATGCCACCCATGAGTTGCCCGTCCACGATGCGCGGGTGGAGCGCGTTGCCGCAATCATGGGAAAAGGTGAGCGCGAGGACGCGCGCATCGCCCGTCTCGGCATCCACCTCCACCTCCGCCACGGCGGTGCCGTTGGCATAGGCCATGGCGTCGATCACCACCTCCTCGCTGGCGGCCAGACCGGGGCCCCGGCCGCCGGGAATGGCGAAGCCGGGCGTGCCCGCCACCGCGCGGGCCACGGCGGCGAGCGTCACCTTCATCTCCGGGACGCCCTTCACCCGCACGGCGTCGCCCTCGATCTCCAGGTCGCCCTCGGCGGCCTCCAGCAGCGTGGAGGCGATGTGCAGCACCTTCTCCCGCACGCGCAGCGCCGCGACATGGGCGGAACTGCCGGCGAGGACGGCCTGGCGGCTGTTGGAGCCGCCGATGCCCATGGGTGCCGCCGCCGTGTCCCCGGCGATGACATGCACGCGGGCCATGTCGCCGCCGAGCTGCTCCGCGACAAGCTGGGCGAGCATGGTGTGGGTGGATTGCCCCATGGCGGCCGCGCCCGTCGCCACGACGATCCGCCCCGAAGGCTCGATGCGGACGGAAACGTGCTCGAAGGGGCCCCGGCCCGTGCCCTCGACGTAATTCGCCACGCCGATGCCGAGGTGGCGGCCGGAGGCGCGGGCGGCGTGCTGCCGGCCGGGGAAGCCGGCCCAGCCGGCGGCGTCCAGGGCCATCTGCATGCAGCGCGGGTAGTCGCCGGAATCCAGCACCACCTGCATCCCGCCACGGGTCTTCAGCGGCGTGGCATAGGGCATGCGGTCGCCCGGCACGAGGTTGCGGCGGCGGATCTCGGCACGGTCGATGCCGAGCGTGCGCGCGGCCTGATCCAGCAGGCGCTCCATGGCGAACACGCCCTGCGGCTGGCCGGCGCCGCGCACGGGGGTGGTGGGCACCTTGTTCGTCACCGCGGCCCGGATCGCCATGCGGTAGGCCGGCACGACATAGGCGAGCGGCATGGCGGAGACGGCGCCCTGCGGGATGTTCACTCCGCGTGCCGTCCAGGCACCGTGGTCGTGCACCAGCGCGCCGCGCACGCCGAGGATGCGGCCCTCACCGTCCGTGGCCAGTTCCACGTCCCAGACCTGGTCGCGCTCCTGGGTGGTCGCGACGAAGTGCTCGCCGCGGTCCTCGATCCACTTCACGGGGCGGCCGAGCAGGCGGGCGGCAAGGGCGATCACCACCTCCTCCGGATAGGAGATGAGCTTCGGCCCGAAGCCGCCGCCAACATCCGGCGTGACCACGCGCAGCGCCCTGTCCTCCAGGCCGAGGAGGTCGCAAAGGAGGCGGTGGGCGGCGTGCGGCGTCTGGGTGCTGATCCAGACCGTCAGGCGGTCCTCCAGCGCGTCGTGGCGGGCGACGACGCCGCGGCATTCCATGGAATGGCTGCCGCCACGATGGATCGAGAGCTGTTCGGAAAAGCGGTGCGGGGCCGCGGAGAAGGCGGCATCCACCGCGCCGTATTCGAGCACCATCTCGGCCGCCAGGTTCGAGGGGGCGCCGCGATGCGCGGGCGGCGCGCCGGGTGCCAGGGCGGCGACGCAGTCGCCCACCGGCGGAAGGGGATCGTAGTCCACCTCCACCAGGGCGGCCGCATCCTCCGCAAGGTGGCGGCTGTTCGCGATGACCACGGCCACGGCCTCGCCGACATGAACCACCTCGGACTGCGCCAGCACGGGGCGGTGCAGCTCCAACCTGTAGGCTGGGCTGGGAAGGGCGACGACGAGGCGCGTGTCCGTCAGGTGCGGAGCAAGGTCCGCGAGGGTGAGCACCGCCTGCACCCCCGGCAGGGCACGGGCGGCGGCGGTGTCGATGCGGGCGATGGCCGCATGGGCGTGGGGGGATCGGAGGAAGGCGGCGTGCAGCAGGCCGGGGGGCGCGATGTCGTCCACGAAGCGGCCGCGGCCGCGGATCAGCGCGGCGTCCTCCACGCGCGGCACGTCGCGGCCGACCAAGCGCTGCGCGGAGGCGGCGGGCGGCACCGCCGTCACGCGCCCGCGCCCCGCATCGCGCGCGCGGCTTCCATCGTGGCGGCGATGATGCTGTCATATCCCGTGCAGCGACAAAGATTGCCGGAGATGGCCACGCGCACGTCCTCCTCCGTGGGGTCCGGATGGACCTGCAGGAACTCGGCCAGGGTGGTCAGCATCCCCGGCGTGCAGAAGCCGCATTGCAGCCCATGATGGGCGCAGAAGGCGGCCTGGAGCGGGTGCAGCGCCTCATCCGTGCCCAGTCCCTCGATCGTGGTCACCGCGCATCCGTCGGCCTGCACGGCGAGCATGAGGCAGGCGCGCACGGCACGGCCGTCCACGAGCACGGTGCAGGCACCGCAGACGCCATGCTCGCAGCCGAGATGCGTGCCGGTCAGGCCCAGAGTGCCGCGCAGGAAATCGGCGAGATGCTCGCGGACCGGCGTTTCGGCCTCGTGTTGCACGCCGTTCACCGCGAGGGCGATGCGCCGGGAGTCGCTCATGCCGCTCCTCCCGCCCGGGCCAGGGCCGTTTCCAGCGCGCGCCGCACCAGCGTGGTGGCGAGGCGGCGGCGGTACCAGGCCGGAGCCTGGGGGTCCGACATGGCCTCGATCTCCTGGCAGCGTGCCGCGGCGCCGCGGAGCACCTCCTCCGAAGGCACGGCACCCAGCAGCGCCGCCTCCGCCTCCCGCAGCCGCATCGGCCCGGCCGCCACCCCGCCCAAGGTAAGGGAGGCCCGGGTCACGCGGCCGCCTTCGACCATCAGCAGGGCGGCGGCGGAGACGATGGCATAATCGCCGTGGCGCCGCGCGAACTCGGCGAAGCAATGACCATGGCCCGCCGGCCAGAAAGGAAAGCGGATGGCGGTCACCATCTCCTCCGGCGCCAGGGCTGGGGTCATGAACCCTTCGGGAAACGCATGGATGGACAGGTCCCGCGCACCGGCCGGGCCGCGCACCTCCAGCACGGCGTCGAGCGCGGCGGCGACGGCCACCAGCTCCGCCGAGGGGTCCAGGTTGCAGAGCGAGCCCCCGACCGTGCCGCGGTTCCGCGTCTGCCAGTGCCCGACAAAGGACAGCGCCTCCGCCATCACCGGCAGGCGGGCGCGGACGAGCGGGTGCTCCTCGACGTCGCGCTGGCGGGTCATGGCGCCGATGCGCAGCGCGCCGTCCCGCTCCGTGACGCCGTCCAGCCCCTCGACGCGATTGAGGTCGATGACATGGTCGGGGAAGGCGACGCGCATGTTCAGCATGGGCATGAGCGACTGCCCGCCGGCAAGGAGGCGCGGGTTCTCCAGCGTGGCAAGCAGGTGCAGCACCTCCTCCACATTGCGCGGGTCGTGATAGGCGAAAGGGGCCGCCTTCACGCGAGGCCGCCCAGCAGGCGGTGAACCGTCGCGGGCACCACCGGAAGCGCCGTGATGGCACCCGGCCGGCGCAGCGCGTCGTCCACCGCGGCGGCGATGGCCGCTCCGGCGCCGTTCGTTCCTCCCTCCCCCGCCCCCTTCACGCCCAGCGGGTTCAGCGGGCTCGGCGCGTCCTCGGCGATCAGCACGTCCACCACGGGCATCTCGGCGATCGTGGGGATCAGGTAGTCGGCGAAGGTCGTGGAAAGCGGCTGGCCGCTCGGATCGTAGCGGAACTCCTCGTACAAAGCGCCGCCCAGCCCCTGGGCGAGCCCGCCGACGATCTGCCCCTCCACCAGCATCGGGTTGATGGCGCGCCCGACGTCGTTGGCGACGAGGTAGCGCTCCGCCACCACCCGCCCCGTCCCGCGATCGATGCGCACCAGAGCCAGATGGATCCCATAGGGATAGGCCATGTGGTCGGACCAGAACCACCGCTCGGCGGTGAGGCCGGGCGTGTGGCCATGCATCGCCCGGGAATTCGGCCCCATCCCGCGCGCGATCTCGGCGAGGGTGACAGTCGGCCCGGCAAGGCCGTCCTCGCGCATCACCACGCCGTCGCGGATGGTCAGCCCGGACGAGGGCAGCTGGAGAAGCCGGGCGGCGCAATCCAGCGCCATCTCGCGCACGGCGAGCGCGGCCTTCCAGGTCGCGGAACCGGACATCACCGTCACGCGCGAGGCATGGGCGCCGTTCCCGAACTCGATGCGGTCCGTGCGGCCGCGCACCACCCGGACGCGGGCGTAATCCACGCCCAGCGCCTCCGCGCAGATCTGGGCGAGAACCGTCTCAACCCCCTGCCCCACCGAGGCCGCGCCGCTCACCAGCTCCACCGCGCCGGTCGCGTCCACCGCGACGCGGACACCGTCCGAGGGCCCGAGGCCACTCTTCTCGACAAAGAAGGCAAGGCCGGCGCCGACGCACTCCCCTGATGCGCGGCGCGCGGCGAGTTCCCCCTGCAGCGCGTCCCAGCCGAAGCGGGAAAGCGCCTTGTCGAGCAGACCCCCGTAGTCACCGGAATCGAGCACGACGTCCACACCGAGCGTATCCAGCGGCCGCGCATGCGGCATCTCGGCGGCGGTGACGAGGTTGCGGCGGCGGACCTCGATCCGGTCGAGCCCCAGGCGCGCGGCGATGGCGTCCATCACCCGCTCGCGCACGAAGGTGGTCTCGAAGCGGCCAGGGGCGCGGTAGGTGGCGGAGGGCGTCTTGTTGGTGAGCCGGAAATGCCCGGCAACGCGAAAGGCGGGCAGGCGGTAGGGCCCGGGCAGCATGCCGGCGGCGAGGTCCACCACGCGCGCGCCATGGGTGCGGACATAGGCGCCCTGGTCGTGGAAGAACACGTCGTCGATGCCGAGCAGCCGGCCATCCGCGTCCACGGCGGCGCGGATGCGGTGGTGCTGCTCGCGGGAATGGTTGGTGGCGACCAGGTGCTCGCGCCGGTCCTCGATCCACTTGACCGGCCGGCGGAGCCGCAGCGCGGCGGCGCAGACCAGCAGATCCTCCGGGTAGAGCTCGCCCCGCACGCCGAAGCCGCCGCCCACATGGCCCTCGAACAGGTGCACACCCTGTGGTGGCCGGCCAAGCAGGCGGGCGATCTCGTCCCGGTTCCAGTGCTGCTTCTTGGCGGTGCCATGCAGCTCCAGCACGTCGCGGGCAGCGTCGTAGCGGGCGATGGCGCCGCGCGTCTCCAGCGGCACGCCGGAATGGCGGCCGACCGAGAGCTCCAGCTCCACCACCGCATGGGCAGCGCGGAAGGCGGCCTCGACCTCGCCATACTCCTTGCGGACAATGGTGGGCTCGGTGTGCAGGCCCGGCGCGAACTCGCCCGGAGCGGCGGTCGCATCAAGGAGGACCGCCAGCTCCTCGGCCTCCACCACCACCATCTCCGCCGCGTCCTCGGCGCGGTAGGCATCATCGGCGAAGACCACCGCGACGGGCTCGCCGACGTAGCGCATGCGGTCTCGCGCCAGAACAGGCTGACAGTAAGGCTCCAGGCCGCGCACCTTCGTGGCGCGGAACGGGATGAGGGGGATGTCGGCCACGTCCTCGGCCGTCCAGACGGCAACGACGCCGGGCATGGCCCGCGCCGCCTCCGTGCTCACCGACAGGATGCGCGCATGCGCGAGCTCCGCCCGCACCACGCGCATATGGAGCTGGCGGGTGAAGTTCACGTCGGCCGCGAAAAGACCCTCGCCCCGCACCAGGGGCGCGTCCTCGATGCGCGTCACGGACCGACCGACGAAGTCGCCGGGGCCGGCGGCCAGGGCGGGCCTCTCCTCCACGGGAATCAGCCCGTCCATCACGCCACCTCCGCGGCGGCCGTTTCCGCGCGCATGGCCGCCGCCGCGGCCCGGATCGCCTTCGCGATGTTGGCGTAACCGGTGCAGCGGCAGATGTTCGAGGACAGGGCGTCCACCAGCGCCTCGTCACCGATGGCCGGATCCTGCTCCAGGATGGCGGTGCCGAGCATCAGGAAGCCCGGCGTGCAGTAGCCGCATTGCAGCGCGTGGTTGTCGACGAAGGCCTGCTGCAAGGGCGAAAGCCGGCTGCCCTGCGCCAGGCCCTCCACCGTGCGGAGGGCGCGTCCCTGCGCCTGCACCGCGAAGACCAGGCAGGCGCGCACGGGCTGGTCGTCCATCAGCACGGTGCAGGCGCCGCAAACGCCGTGCTCGCAGCCCAGATGCGTGCCGGTCAGACCGCAATCCTCCCGGATCACGTCGGCCAGCGTCCGCCGGGCCTCCACGCGCACGGCGTGCCGCTCCCCGTTCACGGTGAGGACGATGTCGTGCAGGCCGCTCATTCCGGAACCCCCGTGGCAGCGGAAAGGGCGCGGCGGATCGCCGTCTCGGCCAGATCGAGGCGATAGGAGTCCTCGTCCATCGGCAGCAGCCCCGCGCGCGCCGCCGCGGCCGCTTCCCTGAACAGGGCGGCGGAGGGTGCCCTGCCCTCCAGCATCATCTCGGCCTCGGGCAACCGGCGCGGCCGGTCCTCCACCGCGCCGAGGCCCAGCCGCGGCGCCACGATGGCCCCGTGCCGCAGCTCCACCACCGCAAGCGCCGCCGCCTGGGCGAAATCGCCGGAGCGGCGGCTGAACTCGAAGAAGCCCGTCCGCACCGTCTCGGCCAGCAGGGGAAGCCGCACCTCCACCAGCATCTCGTCCGGCGCCAGCGCCGTCGTCATGAAGCCCTGGAAGAACGCCTCGCCGGCCACCTCCCGGCCGCCCCGCACGCTGCGGAGCAGCATGGACGAGCCAAGGGTCGCCGCCAGCAGGCACCATTCGGAGGCCGGGTCCGCATTCGCCAGGCTTCCGCAGAACGTACCGCGGGTGCGGATCGGCAGATGAGCGACGTGGCCGCGCATGGTCTCGAGCAAGGCGCCCAGTGGTCCCGGCACCGTGCCGGTCCCGAGCGCCGCATGGCGCACGCAGGGACGGATCCGCAGGATCCCGTCCTCCGAGGTGAGACGGTCGAAGCCCGGGACATTGCCGATGTCCACCAGATGCGCGGGCCGTGCGACGCGCAGCGCCATCGCGGGAATGAGGCTCTGCCCGCCAGCCAGGATGCGCCCCTCCTCGGGGGCGAGTTCGGCCAGGAGCGCCAGCGCCTCTCCCTCCGTTCCGGGAGCGTGGTAGTGAAAGGGCGCCGGCTTCATCGCGCGCGGCCGATCGCCCCGGCCTTCGCCAGCATCCGGATTGACATCACCTTTCCTCCGAATGGAAGGAGCGCATTCGCCCTAATGTCAGGACATTATTTGGCAGCCCGGCGGTTCGTCAAGCGCCGTCTCAGCCATGCGTCCCGGACTGGATCGGCGAATCGAGGGTGAACTGGAAGCGCTCGCCATGGAACCAGACGGTGCCGTGCAGCACGGGAGCGCCGGAAGCGGCGTAGTAGGTGTGCTCCGTGTGCAGCAGGGGCGTGCGGGAGGGCACGCCCAGCGCGCGGGCGATGCGCGCCTCCGTGGGAATGCAGCGGACGGTGTTGGTGATGCGCGCCGGCGATTGTCCCATGGCTTCCGTCAGCAGGGATATGATGGCCTTTGTGCTCAGCATGGCGGCCGTCACGTGCTCCGCGACGGGCAGTGGCAGGAAGCGCTGCTCGAAGGCGAAGACCTCGTCATCGAGGAAGCGCAGCCGCTCGATATGCTCCACCGCCTCCCCGACCGGCACGCCCAGGCGCTGGGCGACGGCGGCGGGGGCCGGCACGCGCGTCCGGCTCAGCACCTGGAAGCGCACCGTGCGGCGTGCCGCCCGCATCTCGTCCTCGAAGGCGAGGCTGACATCGTGGTTCAGCCGCTCCGGCGCCACGAAGGTGCCCCGGCCGCGACCCCGCGCCACCAGGCCCATGGAGACGAGCTGCGCCATGGCCTGCCGCACCGTCGGGCGGCTGACGCCGAAATAGGCCATGCATTCCAGCTCGGTCGGCAAGGCATGCCCGACCAGGGCCGCGTGGTCCGCCCGGATCGGGGCGGCCAGGCGCTCGGCCAGCTGCATGTACAGGGGCATCGCGCTCGTGGTGTCGAGCGGCTGCAGGCTTTCCAGTCCGAACGCGCCGGGGGCGTCGCGGCCAGGGAGCGCGCCGGGTGGAGGGTCGGCGCGGCTCACGGTCAGGGACATGGGAACACTCTCCGGACGTTTCCGCGGCATGACCGGCCAGTTTAAACCACGGATGGCGCCCACCGAAGGCCCGCCACCCGCCCTGCCGCTTGACAGGGGCCGCCCCCGAACCGGAATGTAAGGACATTAAGGCGGAGCATCAGAGCTGCGCCTTCCATCCCGGCAGCCCGGCAAGACGAGGCGCATGAGCAACACCCTTCTCACGACCCTCAGCCGCGAGCGCCTGCGCCAGGGTTACGAATCCGGCTTCTGGCAGGACCAGACGATCTACATGATCGCCGCCGCCCGCGCCCGCACCAGCCCGGATGCCCCCGCGATCCGCGACGCCCGCCGCCGCGTGACCATCGGTGCGCTGGTGGCCGCCGCCAACCGCCTGTCGGCCGATCTCCGCGCGGCAGGCCTGCGCCGCGGCCAGCGCGTGGCGGCCTGGCTGCCAAGCCGGGTGGAGGTGGCGGTCGCCCTTCTCGCCTGCTCGCGGGACGGGCTGGTGCTCTGCCCTTCCCTGCACCGCGACCACACGGTTGCCGAGGTGGCGGAGCTGCTGGAGCGCATGCGCGCCGCCGCCCTGATCGCCGAGCCCGGCCACGGCGCCGATGCCGACCGCCACGACATCTTCGCGGCGGCCCGGGGCCTGCCCGCGATCAGGCGCGTGATCCGCCTGGAAAAGGCGTCGGGCGACGGCCTCTGGCCGGAAGAAGGCGCGCCGAACGACGCACCGCCCGTTCCCGATCCGGACGGCGTGGTCTACCTCGCCTTCACCTCGGGCACGACAGGCCGGCCCAAGGGCGTCCTGCACAGCGACAACACCCTGCTCGGCAACGCCCGCGCAATCGTTGCCGACTGGCACCTCGGCGGAGAGGACGTGATCGCCACGCTCTCCCCCCTCTCCCACAATCTCGGCTTCGGCTCGATGGTCATCGCCCTGCTCTGCGGCGCGGAGCTGGTGATCCACGACCTGCCGCGCGGCCGATCCCTGCTCGACCGCCTGGTCGAGACCGACACCAGCTACCTTGTCGGCGTGCCGACCCACGCCATCGATCTGCTGGCCGAGTTGCGTGCGCGCGGAATGACGGCCCTCGGCCGCGTCCGCGGCTTTCGCGTTTCCGGCGCCGCCGTGCCGCGCGCGGTTGTGGCGGGGCTGCTGGAGCACGGCGTCACCCCGCAAAGCGGCTACGGCATGACCGAGGCCTCCTCCCATCACTACACCCTGCCCGGCGACCCCCCGGAGCGCATGGCCGAAACCTCAGGCCGCTGCTGCCCCGGCTATGAGGTGCGCGTCTTCTCCCCGGACAACCCGGAGCAGGCGCTGGCCCCGGGCGAGGTCGGCCAGATCGGCGGGCGCGGCTCCTCCCTGATGCTCGGCTACTTCGACGAGCAGGGCGCAACCGAGGACAGCTTCAACGCCCAGGGCTGGTTCATGACCGGCGATCTCGGCTGGGTGGACGAGGCGGGCTATATCCGCATCACCGGCCGCAAGAAGGACGTGATCATCCGCGGGGGACACAACATCTTTCCCGCGAAGATCGAGACGCTCGCCATGCAGCACCCCGCCGTGCTGCGTGCCGTCGCGCTGCCGGTGCCGGACGAGCGCCTGGGCGAGAAGGTCTGCCTGGCCGTGCAGCTTCGCCCCGGAATGGCGGCGGAGGCGGAGGAGATCCTGCTGCACCTGGACGCCGCCGGCCTCTCGAAATACGACCAGCCCGAATACTTCCTGGCCCTGCCGGAGATACCGCTGACCCCCGGCGGCAAGGTGCTCAAACGGGCTGTCGCCGCCTGGCTCGAGGCCGGCGAGCTTCACCCCCGCCCCGTGCGCCTGCCCGCGCGCGCCTGAGGAGAGGATGCCCATGCAGGCCGCGGTGGTGAGGGAGTTCGGCCCGATCGACAACGTCGCCGTGGAGGAGCGGCCGGACCCTGTGCCCGGCCCGGGCGAGGTGCTGGTGCGCGTCGGCGCCGTGGCCGTGAACTTCGTGGACACGCTGGTCATCGGTGGCACCTACCAGTTCCTGCCAGACCGCCCGTTCACGCCGGGCAAGGGCCCCGCCGGAACGGTCGTGGCGCTCGGCGCGGGCGTGACGGCGCTCGCCGTCGGCGACCGCGTGCTCGCCATGGCGGAGATCGGCGGCTACGCGGAACTGGCCGTGGCGCCCGCGGCCCAGTGTTACCGCCTGCCCGACCGCATGGGCTTCGAGGAGGCGGCGGCCCTGTCGCTCGCCGCCGACACCGCCTGGTTCGGCCTGCGCGAGCGCGGACGCGTGCAGGCCGGCGAAAGCGTGCTGGTGCTCGGCGCGACGGGCGCGGTGGGGATCGCGGCCATCCAGCTCGCCAAGGCCTTCGGCGCGCGGGTGCTGGCGGGCGTGTCCTCGATGGCGAAGGCCGAACTGGTGCGGGAGGCCGGCGCGGAGGCGGTGATCGACCTGTCCCGCGCGAACCTCCGCGACTCCCTGCGCGAGCAGGTGCGGGAGGCAACGGGCGGCGCGGGCGCCGACGTGGTGCTGGACATGCTCGGCGGCGATCCCTTCGACGCCGCGTTGCGTGCACTGGCCTGGCGCGGGCGGCTGGTGGTGATCGGCTTCGCCGCCGGGCGCATCCCCTCGGTCAAGGCGAACTACCTGCTGGTGAAGAACATCGAGGTCTCCGGGTTGCAGATCAGCGATTACCGCAAGCGCATGCCGGAACTGGCACGGCGCTGCTTCGAGGAAATCTTCAGCCTGCACGAGGCCGGGCAGCTGCACGCACCGGCCTACCGCACCTACCCCCTCCCGCGCGCACGCGAGGCACTGGGCGCGCTGCTGGACCGCACGGTGAAGGAACGGATCGTGATGACGGTGCTTGGCGGCTAGTCGAGCGCGCGGCGGATGCGGTGGCCGGGGCGGACGAGTCCGCAGGCGCCTTTGGCTGCATCTCGACAGTGGCAAAGCGGACCTTTCTCCCCTGCGCGGCAACCGCCCTCGCGGGGAATAGGCCTCAGACAGCGCGGGCGAAGCAAACGCCCCGGCGCGACTTCTCGCGGCGGCACCCACCTCCGGGCCGGCGCGGTGCAACCGCTCGGAAAGGCGATCCATGAAGCTTCCGGTACAGCAACGCTACGGCCACAGTGCCCTGCCGCAGCGGCCGACCTATGACTGGCCGGGCGGCAAGCGCCTCGCGCTCCTGGTGTGCAACAACATCGAGCACTTCGCGTTCCGCGCCGGGCTGGGCAGCGACAGCGCCACGGTCGGCGCGCCGCAGAACCAGCGCAACTACGCCTGGCGCGACTACGGCAACCGCGTCGGCCTCTGGTACCTGCTGGACCTGCTCGATGAGCTCGGCCTGCCCTGCGCGCACAACGTGAACACGGCCGCCCTCGACGCCTGCCCGGAGATCGCACCGGCCCTGCTGCGGCGCGGGGACGAGTTCGTCGGGCATGGCCGCACGAACTCGGAGCGCCAGGACGGATTGTGGGAGGAGGACGAGCGCCGCCTCATCGCCGAAAGCGCCGAGGGCATCCGTCGCCACGCCGGCAATGCTCCGAAAGGCTGGATGGGCCCCTGGCTCGCGGAAAGCAACGTCACCCCCGACCTCCTGGTGGAGGAGGGTTTTGAATACGTGATGGAGTGGCCGGCGGACGACCAGCCCTTCTGGATGCGCACCCGCTCCGGCCCGCTTCTCTCCGTTCCCTATTCCATCGAGATCAACGACAGCCCGGTCCAGGTCTACCGGCAGCATTCCGGCCGCGAGTTCGCGGACATGATCACCGACCAGTTCGACGAGCTGCTGCACCAGTCCGCGAAGTACCCGCTGGTATGCAGCATCGTTCTGCATCCTTTCGTGGTCGGGCAGCCCTACCGCCTGCGGCAGCTGCGCCGGGCTCTGGAGCATGTGCTGAAGCAGCGCGACAGGCTTTGGATCACCCGCCCGGCCGAGTTGGCCGCCTTTATCCGCAGCCTGCCGAAGGGCGTGGTGCCCGGGAGCGAGGAGTTGCCCTGAGCCGCGGGCGTGCCGGGATCGGCGGCGGGCCGAGGCGCTCGCACAGCGTCGCCGCCCTGCAGGCTGTGCGGAACAGACCTCGGCTTCGCCGTTCTGGAACCACGTACCCCACGAAGGCGTCGGTGTTTCACGGCGGCTCCGCCAGCAGGATGCGGAGCCCGTCACCGCGCCTTCGGTAAAGGCACTGCCTCATCATCCCGGCGATTTCCGTGGCCGGCCTCACGACCTCCTCGTGCACGCCGTTGACGAAGGCATGCTCGAAAGGGCTGCCGGATCGAGCAGCTCATGCACGGCGTTCGCTCGGGATAAAGGCCGCTCCGCCCCCGGCCCGAAATCAGCCTCGCCTCGTCGGGAAGCGGGCCGCCGAAGCCGTCGTTCGGAAGATCGCCGAGGTCTTGGCCGGGCCGCGTCAGGCCGACGAGAGAACCCAGTTCTCTCTGCAAGCCTTATGGCTGCGCCAAGCTCTCCGACCGTGGCCATGTACGGCGTGCCGTACATGGCGTGAGCGCTTGCCGCGTGGCACTGGCTGAGTTCTGGAAGTGCGGCAGGACGAGGGCGTCTCCCACATCCTGCCCAACATCAGACCTTGCCGATTCACCCGAACGCGCAACCGGAACCAGTGCCCCGATCGCGGGACTCCCGCGATCGCACAGGTGTTCGCGATCAGGAAGACACAGCTGACCGGCGGCGGCCGGTGGGATGGACCACCGTCTTCCGTCGCCTTAATCAATCCTCGGCCGCGGCGCACGCCTGCGCGGATCACACAGGGAGGCCAGAGCCGTTGCAACCCAATCCCCCCGTGCCGTCCGACGATGATCCCGTCGGCTTGTGCTTGGCAGGCGCCATCTCGCCCGAGGTGGCGCTGAGCCGCCTGCTGCTCGGCCACGTCACCGGAGCCGGCATCGCGGCGATGCTGGAGCAGCGGCGCTCCGAGCCGCCGGCGCCACGCTGGCAGGCGCTCGCCGACCTGATCAGGGCGCGGCGCCCGGAACTGGAGCGACTCTCGGCCGAGGTCGTGCGAGCGGGCAGCAATCACGCACGTCCGGCAACCGACCCACTGGCCGGCGCGGCCGAGATCGCCGGCTTCTTCGACCGCGCGGTGGCGAACTCGCCCGAAGCCAGCGTGGCGCTCTACTCGCTGGGCGACCCCGCGATCCTCGCCACCGCCACCGCGGAGATCCTCGACTGGCTCGACGCGCGCGGGTTGCTGCGCGCTGGCGCCGACGTGCTCGACCTGGGCTGCGGCATCGGCCGCCTCTCCGCCGCGCTGGCGCCGCGCGTGCGCTCCGTGCTGGGCCTGGACGTCTCGGAAGGCATGCTGGCCGAGGCGCGGACGCGCTGCGCGCCCTGGCCTCACGTGCATCTGGCGCACACCTCCGGCCAGGACCTCGACGGCCTGGCGGCCAGCAGCCTCGACCTCGTGCTGGCCGTCGACAGCTTTCCCTACATCGTGCGGCTGGGCCCGGCGGTGGTCGCGCGGCACGTCGCGGGCGCCGTGCGGGCGCTTCGGCCAGGCGGCGCGCTGGTGGTGCTGAACCTGTCCTACGGGCGCGATTCGGCGGCCGACGCGGCGGATGCGCGCGCTTGGGCGGCGGCGCACGGCCTGGCCCTGGAAGTGGCGGGCGAGCGGCCTTTCGCGCTGTGGGACGGCACCGCCTACGTGCTGCGCCGCCCCGGCTGAACCAACCGCGCACCGGACGCGATTGCCCAAAAAGAACCGCAACCAGCAAGGACTGCATGACGCGGTCCCGCCTCCTCACGCAGCATCCCCAGGGGCAGCCGCGCTCATGCGTTGCGATCGTTCCCGGGCTGCCCGCGCAAGGATGCGGATGGGCACTGCGGCGGCGCCGGTCAGTTCGGTGGCGCGTGCCCCCGAGAGCCACCCGAGGCTCCCTCGGCCCCGGAGACCCGGCTCAGCCGGGAGCGGCTTCTCTCTCATGCCAGCCTCCCCGCCTGCTCGGAACGCTTCCCAAGGAACAGGCGCAGGCTCCCGGCCGCGCCGCGAAGCCCCTGCCCTACTCCGGCAAGCTCAGGAGCCAGGGGCCCGGCGCGCAGCCCTGCAACGCGGGCGCGCGGTCAGCACTGCCAGGGGGATGGCGAAGAGCAACCCCATCAGCGCAGGCAGAGCCACCAGTGCCGCAAAGCCGCCGGCCAGGCTGAAGCCGGTAAGAATCACGACTCCCGCGGCGGTGTGCCAGCCGAACCGCTGCGCTGCCGCCGCCCAGGTGACCTCCCGCGCTGCCCGGGGCTGCACGGTCCAGCCGGCAAAGCGTCCGCGCGCCAGTTGCAGCAGGGTCAGCGAACGCTCCAGGGCCTCCAGCGTATCGAGCATCAGGCCAAGCACCATCTCCTGCGCCATGCCGCGCAACAGCGCAGCGCGCCGGAAGCGGCCGGGCCGCAACAGCACTTCGCCGTAGCCGGCCAGCTTCGGCAGGTTCGACACGACGAAGCCGAACAGGAGCAGGAGCAGGAGCGCGCCGCGCGGAGTGCCCTCCCCGCCTCCGGTCGCTGCGTTCAGCGCGGCAAGCGGCAGCAAGGCGAAGCGGAGTGGCGCCAGCGCGTAATGCAGGATGGCCTCGAGCATCTGGAAACGGCCCAGCCTGCCGAAGTCCGTCCGGAGCAGCAGGTGACGGTACTGCAGGTTTCCCGCGGCCCAGCGCAGGTCCCGGGCGAAGAGCGCCGGCAGGTCCGGCGGGTGGCGCTCCCAGGAGCCGGCATTCTCCGGCAGCACCCGCACGGCCCAGCCGCCCGCGTGAAGCCGCGCTGATTCAGCGTAGTCGTGGCTGAGGATGTGGGTGCCGTCCGGTAGTGCCGGCAGCCTCGCATCGCGGCGGAAAGCGGCGATGCGGATAAGCGCGTTATGCCCCCAGTAGAGCTGCGAGGGCCCCTGCCACCAGGCCTGCCCCGTGACCCAGGCCCCCGTGCCATGCCGCAGCCCGAGGCCGAAGAGCCGCGCAAACCGCGTTTCCGCGCCGCGGCCGGAGATCGTCGTCTGCAGGATCGCCAGGCCCGGATCAGCCTGCATGGCGCAAACCAGCCGCGCGACGGTTTCCGCCGACATCGTGGAGTCCGCATCGAGCACCAGGGCATGATCGAAGCCGACGGCCTGGTGGTCGAGGAAGTCCATCAGGTTGCCCGCCTTGAACCCGGCATTCTCGACGCGGCACCGGTAGCGCACCGCGCCGGCCGGAAACCGCGCGGCAAGCACGGCGACCGCTTCCGCTTCTGCCTCCGCCGCGCGTCCGGGCGGCGTGTCCGAAAGAATGCCCAGGACGAAGCGGTCGCCATGCCTCGCCCTCAACTCCCGCAGCAAGCGGCCCGAGGGCGGAAGAACCGCATCCATGTCCTCCGACCGCACGCACAGCGCGAGCAGGGTCCGGTCGTGGACCACGGCATCCACCCGCTGCAGCGCCGGAAAGACAAACGCCGAAGGATCGCGCACACAGAGCCGGATGGCGAAACCGGCCAAGCCGGTTGCGGCGGTGAGGCCGAGCCAGGGGGCATTCGCGGCGAGGCTGCCCATCATGAGAGCCTCCCACAGCGTCCAGCCGCCGGCCGCCAGCACATTCCAGCCAAGCACGGCAAGCGCGAGCGCGATCCCGCCAGCCAGGGCCGCAACGACGGCGCGGCGTGCGCCGAACCACTCGGCCGCGGAGGTCGCAACCACCACCGGACGTTCGATCCAGCGAGCCCCCGTGGCCTGGCCACCATCCGCGGAGGAGGCTCCGATCCTTGCGTCCTGGTCTATCAAAGCCCCGTCCTGCCACGCCTGCGGTGACTGCAAGCTTAGAGGCCTGCAACGCACCACAAGCCACCGTTACGTCACGAATGTGTTTGCAAGCACGGCCTGGAGCGCAAGATGCAAACTCGGTCACCATGGGCATATGCTACGTGCGGGGATGGGGGAGCAATGGGCATGCCGGCAGATGGGCGCGTCAGGGGTGAGCCGGCGGACCTGGGGCAGCCCTACGATGCGGTGAGCCGCGCCTTCCACTGGCTCGTGGTCGCGCTGGTGCTGGCCCAGATCACCATCGCTCTCGTGCTACCCGCCGTCCTGCCCAAGTCGGCCGAGGACAGCATCACGGCCTGGCACCTCGCCACCGGCTCGACCATCCTCCTCGTGATGCTGCTGCGTCTCGGCTGGCGGCTGTCCCATCCCATGCCTCCGGCACCGACAGACCTTCCGGCCGCCTTGCGCATACTCGCGCGTGGAACGCACTGGGCCTTCTATGTCGTACTCATCCTTCTGCCCCTGCTCGGCTGGATGGCAGCGAACGCCTATGGCGCGACGCCGCGGCTGCTCGGGCTCCTTCCCTTGCCGAGGCTCCTCGCCCCCGATCAGGCGACCGCGGAGACGATAGGGGGCGTGCACAAGGCCACGGCGACCCTCCTGTTTGTGCTCATCGTGCTGCACGTCTCGGGCGCGCTCTATCATGCGCTGGTCAGGCGGGACGGCGTGATCCGGCGCATGCTCCCCGGATAAGGGCTTGACGACAATCAGGGTGAAGCGACAAGGCCGGCCGCAAGGTCGACGGCCGCGCGGAGGCCGGCCTTCGTTCCACTGCCCCGGATCGCGACGGCGCCGGGCGGTCCGCGCTGCATCGGCGGCGTTCGGCGACGCATCCTCGGCGGCACGGATCGCATCCGGCTTCAAGGTGAGACGGCCAGCCTCTAATCCGGCTTGATGCCGGCCTGCCGGATCAACTGTCCCCACATCTCCGTGTCCTCGGCCAGCAAGCGGCGCAGTGCGGCAGAGTCGCCCGCTTCGGCCGCAACGCCCTGCGCGGCCATGGCAGCCCGCAGGTCGGGATCCTCGGTCGCGGTGCGGAGGGCCTCCGTGAGCCGCGCAACGACCTGTTCAGGCGTACCGACCGGCACGAAGAGGCCCTGCCAGAACACCGCATCGAATCCTGCCAGGGTTTCGGCGACCGCCGGCACATCCGGCAGAAGCGCGAGGCGTGCGGCGGAGGAAACGGCGAGTGGTCGCGTCCTGCCGTCGCGGATCACCGGGATCGCCTCGAGCGCCGCCTGGAACATCGCCTGGATGCGTCCCGCCTGGAGGTCGATGAGCGCCGGTGCGCCACCGCGATAGGGGATATGCACCACCTCCATTCCGGCGCGGCTGCGGAACAGCTCAAGGCAAAGATGGTTGACCGCCCCTGTGCCGGAGCTGCCGAAGTTCACCTTGCCCGGGTTCGCCTTCGCATAGGCGATGAACTCCGCCGTCGTCTGCGCGGGCACGGCGGGATGGACATGCAGCACGAAGGCGCTGCGATAGGCCATGCCAACCGGCAGCAGCTCCTTCAGCGGCTCGCGCGGCGTCAGGCCAGGCTGCAGGGTCGGGTTGATCGCGAGCGATGAAGCCCCCATCAGCGTGACATAGCCGTCCGGCGCGGCACGAGCCACAGCCGTGGAGGCCACGGAGGTCGCGCCACCCACTCGGTTCTCGACCACCAATGGCTGGCCCAGTTCCCTCGACATGCGTGCGGCGATCAACCGTGTCATCACATCCGTCAGGCCGCCCGGAGCGTAGCCCGTCATCATGGTGACCGGCCGGGCAGGCCAGTTCTCCTGCGCGCGGACCATGGCGGGAGCGGCGAGCAGAAGGGAAAGTGCGGTGCGGCGGCCGGCTGGCATGGTGCTTTGTTCCTCCCTGGATGCCAAAGCGATACAGCATCCAGCCCCAGCACTGAACATGGCGGCATGCCGCAGCCGTGCCGGTGGGTCGCGCGGCCAAGCCAAGGACGTCTCCAGGCCGATGAAACAGAACGGCGTGCACCGAGCCCGGGCGAGCACCTTGCTATGGGCAAGTTCCAGCCCGGCATTCAGGATGCTGGCGAGGGCTGCCCGGCGGTGAAACGGTTGGGGTGGGTGACGCGGCGGCGCGAATGCTAATTAAAAAAAAGCGCCACGAAATCCAAACTCTCGCGGCGCCTGATACAGGGGAAATGGCGGAGGGGATGGGATTCGAACCCACGATAGGACTTGACATCCTATAACGGTTTAGCAAACCGCCGCCTTCGGCCACTCGGCCACCCCTCCGCAGGAGTGGAAGTCACACGGCGTTGCAGGCGCCGCTTCTAACCGCCCCTCGCTCCCCCGTCAAACCGTCCCTCCACCGCTTCCAGCAAAAATCCGCATCAGGAAAGCGCCACCTCGAAGCCCCGCTGCACCCCCGGCCGCGCCATCATCCGCTCGTACCAGGCTCCCACGTTCGGCAGGTCGTCGAAGGGCACCAGATGGCGCTCGTGCCGCCAGGCCCAGCCCAGGATCGCGAAGTCGGCGATGCTCGGCTCCCCCCCGGTCGCGACGAAGTCCCGCCCGGCCAGGCGCTTGTCCAGCACCCCGTAAAGCCGCCGCGTCTCCTTGCCGTAGCGCGCCATCCCGTACTCCCTGGCAGGCCCCTCCGGCTGCATCAGGAAATGGTGCACCTGCCCGGGCATGGGCCCGAAGCCGCCCATCTGCCACATCAGCCACTCCATCACCGGCATCCGCTCGCGCAGCCCCCGCGGCATGAACCGCCCCGTCTTCTCCGCCAGGTAGATCAGGATCGCCCCGGACTCGAAAACGCTGATGGGCTGCCCGCCGGGCCCGTCCTCATCCACGATCGCGGGAATCCGGTTGTTCGGGCTGATTGCCAGGAACTCCGGACGGAACTGCTCGTCCTTGCCGATGTTCACCGTCTTCACGGTGTAGGGCAGACCCATCTCCTCCAGCGCCACGCTGATCTTGCGGCCGTTCGGGGTGTTCCAGCTATGCAGGGTGATCATCGGCTTTCTCCTTGCCGCCACCATCGCCGTCCCTGCCCCGGAGGAAAAGGCCAGCCCCCGGAACATCCACGCAGCTTGCCCCATGTAACAGACGCCGCAACCGGCCCACCCTAAGCCCAGCGCGAAGCACCCAGCAGGAACACCCATCCATGGCCGAACCCGGCCCCCTCGACTGCCTGATCATCGGCGCCGGCCCGGCCGGCCTCACCGCCGCCCTCTACCTGGCCCGCTTCAACCGCCGCATCGCCGTGCTGGACGGCCGGGAAAGCCGCGCCGCCTGGATTCCCACCACCCACAACTTTCCCCTCTTCGCCGAGGGAATCGCCGGCCCCGCCCTCCTGGACCGCCAGCGGGAGAACCTCGCGCAGTACGGCATCACCCCCCGCCACGCCCGCGTCACCGCCCTTCACCGCAAGGACGGCGGCTTCGAGGCCGTGCTGGAGGATGATCCCACCCCCCTCCGCGCCCGCCGCATCCTGCTGGCCACCGGCGCCGTGGACGTGGAGCCCGCCCTGCCCGACCACCCGGACGCCCTGAAGCGCGGCCTCATCCGCTACTGCCCGATCTGCGACGGCTTCGAGGCCCGCGGCAAGCGCGTCGCCGTCCTCGGCCACGGCGCCCGCGGCCTCGGCGAGGCCGTCTTCCTGGCCCGCTCCTACACGAAGGACGTCACCCTCCTCACCCTCGGCCAGGCCCTCTCCGAGGAGGACGAAGCCCGCGCCCGCGAGCACGGCATCCAGCTTCTCACCGCGCCCATCGAGGCCCTGGAGGTGGAAGGCGACCGCATCGCCGCCATCCGCGCCGGCGGCGCCGAGCACCGTTTCGAAACCCTCTACTCGGCGCTCGGCCTCAAGGTCCGCTCCGACCTCGCCCTCGCCCTCGGCGCCGGGCACGACGAGGCCGGCGCCCTCATCGTGGACGATCACAACCGCACCACCATCCCCGGCCTCTACGCGGCCGGGGACGTGGTGCGCGGCCTCAACCAGGTCGTCGTGGCCATGGGCCATGCCGCGGTCGCCGCCACCGACATCCACAACCACTGCGAACTGCCCACGGAGGACGAGCCGGGCGGTCCCGGCCGCCCCGTCAGGCGTCCAGCTTCGCCTTGAGCACCTCGTTCACCAGGGCCGGGTTCCCCTGCCCCTTCATCGCCTTCATCACCTGGCCCACGAACCACCCGAACAGGGTCGGCTTCTCCCGGTACTGCGCGATCTTGTCGGGATTGGCCGCCAGGATCGCGTCCACCGCCGCCTCGATGGCGCCGGTATCCGTCACCTGCCGCAGACCGCGCTCCTCGACGATGGTGCCGGGCGCCTTGCCCGTCTCGCCCATCGCCTCCAGCACCTCCTTGGCCATCTTCCCCGACAGAGTCCGGTCGGAAATCAGGTCCAGCAGCGCGCCCAGGTGCTTCGCCGAAACCGGGCTGTCCTCGATCCCCTTCCCCATGCGGTTCAGCATGGCGAAGAAGTCCCCCATCACCCAGTTCGCGGCCACCTTCGGATCGCGCCCTGCCGCCACCTCCTCGTAGAAGGCCGCCGTCTCCTTCTCCGCCACCAGCACCGAGGCGTCATAGGCGGAGAGCCCGAACTCGTTGACGTAGCGCGCCCGCCGCGCATCCGGCAGCTCCGGCAACCCCGCCCGCAGCTCCTCGATCCAGGCGGGATCGATCACCAGCGGCGGCAGGTCCGGATCGGGGAAGTACCGGTAGTCATGCGCGTCCTCCTTGGACCGCATGGAGCGCGTCTCCCCGCGCACCGTGTCGAACAGCCGCGTCTCCTGCTCCACCGTGCCGCCGGACTCCCAGACCTCGACCTGGCGCCGCGCCTCCGCCTCCACCGCCTGCATCACGAAGCGGATCGAGTTGACGTTCTTCACCTCGCAGCGCGTCCGGAACTCCTCGCCGCTCTTGCGCACGGAAACGTTCACGTCCGCGCGCAGCGAACCCTCCTCCATGTTCCCGTCGCAGGTCCCGAGATAACGCAGGATCTGCCGGAGCTTCGTCAGGTAGGCCCCCGCCTCCTCCGGCGAGCGCATGTCCGGCTCCGACACGATCTCCATCAGCGCCACGCCCGAGCGGTTGAGATCGATATACGACTTGGACGGATGCTGGTCGTGCAGCGACTTCCCCGCATCCTGTTCGAGGTGCAGCCGCGTGATCCCGATCTCCTTCACGCTCCCGTCCGACAGCTCCACCGGGATCACCCCCGTGCCCACGATCGGATGCGCGAACTGGCTGATCTGGTATCCCTGCGGCAGGTCCGCATAGAAGTAGTTCTTCCGGTCAAACCGCGACCACGGGTTCACCTGGGCATTCAGCCCCAGCCCCGTGCGAACCGCCTGCGCCACGCATTCCCGGTTGATCACCGGCAGCATGCCCGGAAACCCCGCATCCACGAAGCTCACCTGGCTGTTCGGCTCCGCCCCGAACTCGGTGGCGGCGCCGCTGAACAGCTTGGCCCGGCTGGTCACCTGGGCATGCACCTCCAGCCCGACCACCAGCTCCCAGGGGCCCGTCTCGCCCTCGATGGTAAAGCTCATGCGAAAGCCCTCACCTGCGGCAGCGCGGTCAGCTTCGCCGCGTGCTCGATCGCCGTCCCCACCGCGAACACCGTTTCCTCGTCGAAGTCCCGCCCCAGCACCTGCAACCCAAGGGGCAACCCCTGCCGGTCGAACCCCGCCGGCACGGCCAGCCCCGGTATGCCCGCCAGGTTGGCCGTCACCGTGAACACGTCGTTCAGGTACATCGCCACCGGATCGTCCTGCTTCTCCCCCGCCGCAAATGCCGCGGATGGCGTCGCCGGCGTCACGATCGCATCCACATCGCGGAACGCCTCGTCGAAGTCCCGCTTGATCAGCGCCCGCACCCGCTGCGCGCGCACATAATAGGCATCGTAGTACCCGGCACTCAGCACATAGGTGCCGATCATGATCCGCCGCTTCACCTCGGCGCCGAACCCCGCCGCCCGCGTGCGCTCGTACAGGTCCTTCAGGTCCGCGCCATCCACCCGCTGCCCGAACCGCACGCCGTCATACCGCGCGAGGTTCGAGGACGCCTCCGCCGGCGCCACGATGTAATAGGTCGGCAGCGCGTACTTCGTGTGCGGCAGCGAGATATCGACGATCTCCGCACCCTCCGCCCGCAGCCAGTCCAACCCCTGGCTCCACAGCGCCTCGATCTCGTCCGGCATCCCCTCCAGCCGGTATTCCCGGGGAACCCCGATCCGCAGCCCCTTCACGCCCCGCGCGCAGGCCGCCGCGAAATCCGGCACGGCCACCTTCGCGCTCGTTGCATCGCGCGGATCATGCCCCGCCATGCTCTCCAGCAGGAGCGCGCAATCCTCCACCGTCCGTGCCACCGGCCCCGGCGTGTCCAGCGAGGAGGCGAAGGCCACCACCCCGAAGCGCGAGCACCGCCCATAGGTCGGCTTCATCCCGGCAATGCCGCAGAAGGCCGCCGGCTGCCGGATGGACCCGCCCGTGTCCGTCGCCGTCGCCCCCATCGCCAGCCGCGCCGCGACCGCCGCCGCCGACCCGCCGGAGGACCCACCCGGCACCAGCCGCGTCCCGTCGTCGTTCCCCCGCTTCCACGGGTTCTCCACCTCGCCGAAGGCCGAGGTCGCGTTGGACGACCCCATCGCGAACTCGTCGAGGTTCGCCTTGCCCAGGAACACCGCCCCGTCCCGCAGCAGGTTGGCGGTCACGGTGCTCTCATAGGGCGGCACGAACTCGCCGAGGATCCGGCTCGCAGCCGTGGTCCTCACCCCCTCCGTGCAGAACAGGTCCTTGATCGCCAGCGGCACGCCCTCGAGCCTGCCGGCGATCCCATTGGCCCGCCGCGCGTCGGACGCCCGCGCCGCCTCCATCGCCCGCTCCGCCGTCACGGTGACAAAGACGTTCAACCGCGGGTTCAGCGCCGCGATCGCCTCCAGATGCGCCGCCGTCAGCGCCTCGGAGGAAACGATCCCCTCGGACAGCGCCTCGAGCGCGCCGCGGATGGTGAAATCGGTCGGATGCATCACTCAACCACCTTCGGAACGGCAAAAAAGGCACCCGCGCGGTCCGGCGCATTGCCCAGCACCGCCTCCGCCCGCCCGCCATCGGTCACGACGTCCTCGCGCATCGGCATCGCCGTTCCTCCCCCGCCGGAGAGCGGCTCCACCCCCGAGACATCCACCGCCTGCAACTGCTCGATCCAGCCGAGGATGCCGTTCAGCTCCGCCTGCAACCGCGCATCCTCCCCCTCCTCCAGGTGCAGCCGGGCGAGGGAGGCCACGCGCCTCACGGTCTTCAGGTCGAGCGACATGGTCGGGCGAAATCCCAGGTTTGTCCGGACGCGGCCAGGAAGCCGCCGCGCCCGCCCAAGTCAAGCCCGCCGGACGCCGCCTTGGAACTGGAAACCACAGGTCCCGTCCGCGCACGCGGAGCCCCGCCCATTCCGCTATATTACGCCTGACAGAACACCTACTCAGGCCCGCCCATGCCGAACCGACGATCCCGGCCCAACCGCAGGCAACCCGCCAACCACCGCGCGGCGGCGCTGATCGCCTTGCAGCCGGACCGGATCGACTGGATCGACACCGTCAAAGGCATCGTCCTGCTGGTCATCTGCCACTCCACCCACAGCACGATCCAGGGCCTGATCTACCTCTACCACATGCCCCTCTTCTTCGTGGCCGCTGGCATGCTCTTCCGCCCGGCCCCACCCCCGCCTATGTGCTGAGGCGGGCGCGCAGCCTGCTGGTCCCCTACACCACCTTTCTCGTGGCCCTGAGCCTGTTCGAGGTCCTCCTCCAGGTGCCATCCCGCCTTCACCCGCGTCCTCGTTCCCCTTCGGGCAGGCCTCCCTCGCCATCCTCTTCCTGCACCGCTTCTTCGTGCTTCGCCTGCTGAACAAGCTGCCCGTGCCGGCGGTGGTGGCCATCGCCACCACCCCTCCCTTTCGCGCCTGGCTGATCCTCCACCGTCTCAGCCCCCTGGGCCGCTTCCTCTTTCCCGGAGATCAGCCACCCCCGCAGCGCCGCGCCGCCTTCGCCTGATCCCCATCGCCAGAGGCGACCGGCCGAGGCAAGCGAACCGGCCGCGCCGCTCCCGGCCACGCACCCCTGCGCCATCCGCGCTACAAGGCACCGGCCATGCCCATCACCCCCCTCCCCGCCCTGCGCGCCGCCCTCCCCCGCCACGCCCGCCTGATCGGACTGGACCCCGGCCGGGTGACCATCGGGATCGCCCTCTCCGACGTCCTGCTGATGCTCGCCTCTCCCTACGCCGCCCTCCCCCGTGCCAAGCTCGCTCCCAACGCCGCCGAGATCCGCCGCATCGCCGAAAAGGAGGGCGCCGCCGGCCTCGTCTGCGGCCTTCCCCTGAACATGGACGGCTCCTTCGGCCCCGCCGCCCAGGCCGCCAAGGACTGGGCCATGGCCATCTCCGACGCCACCCAGCTCCCCGTCGCGCTCTGGGACGAACGCCTCTCCTCCTCGGCGGTGAACCGCATGATGATCGAGGCCGACCTCAGCCGGGCGAAGCGCGCCAGGGCCGTGGACGCCGCCGCCGCCGCCTACATGCTCCAGGCCGCGCTGGACGCCACCCGCCCCCCGCCGGATGCCCTCTCCATGTAGCGCGCGCGCGGGTCATACCCCCGCAGCAGCGCCTCCAGCGCCGGGTCCGCCACCGCCCGGAAGCCCTGCCGCCGCCAGAACGCCTCCGTGCCCCCCACCGCCACCAGGGCCAGCGGCAGCCCGCCGGCCAGGCCGGCCACGCGCCGCACCGCCTCCCGCCCGGCCCCGAGCCCCCGTGCCCCCGGCAGCAGGGCCAGGTCGTGCAGCAGCATCGCTCCAGGCCCGGCGGGCAGCGCCCCCAGCAGCGTGTCCAGCGCGGGCGGCGCCGCGCGCACCCAGGGATGCGCCACCGCGTAGCCCAGCACCGCCCCATCCCCCTCCAGCACCAGGCACCCCGCCGGAAACAGCCGCAGCCGTTCCGCGAACACCGCGTCCGACTCGGGATAGGCCGGGTGAACCACCGCCGCCACCGCCGAAACCGCGCCCAGGTCCCCCGCCGCCATGGGCCGCCACCCAACCATCTTCCCCGCCACTCCGGCCTCCCCTAAACAACACCAACCGGCCCACGCCTTCCTTCGGCCCCGCAGCCCCGAGGTCCCATGCCCCTCTACCCGCACCGGCACCTCCTCGCGCTGCAAGGGCTGGAACCTCCCTACATCGCCGAGCTCCTGGACCTCGCGGAGTCCTACGCGCTCCTCAACCGCGGCGGCAAAGCCCAGCGCGACCTGCTGCGCGGCCGCACCCTGATCAACCTCTTCTTCGAGGACAGCACCCGCACCCGCACGAGCTTCGAGCTGGCCGGCAAGCGCCTGGGCGCCGACGTCATCAACATGTCCGTCAGCACGAGCAGCGTGAACAAGGGCGAAACCCTGCTGGACACCGCCGCGACGCTGAACGCCATGCAGACGGACCTCCTGGTGATCCGCCATTCCCAGTCCGGCGCCCCGGCCCTGCTCTCGCAGAAGGTGGATGCCGGCGTCATCAACGCCGGCGACGGCACCCACGAGCACCCGACCCAGGCCCTGCTCGATGCCCTCACCATCCGCCGCCGCAAGGGCACGCTGGAGAACCTCACCGTCGCCATCTGCGGCGACGTGCTGCACTCCCGCGTCGCGCGCTCCAACATCCACCTGCTGCTCGCCATGAACTGCCGCGTCCGCATCGTCGGCCCGCCCACCCTCATCCCCGCCGAGGCCGAGGCGCTGGGCGTCGAGGTCTTCCACGACATGCGCGCCGGCCTGAAGGATGCCGACGTCGTCATGATGCTCCGCCTGCAAAAGGAACGGATGCAGGGCGGCCTCGTCCCCTCGGCCCGCGAGTTCTTCCGCTTCTACGGCCTCGACGCCGCCAAGCTGCGCCACGCCAAGCCCGACGCCATCGTCATGCACCCCGGCCCCATGAACCGCGGCGTGGAGATCGACAGCGCCGTCGCCGACGACCCCGCCCGCTCCGTGATCGGGGAGCAGGTCGAGATGGGCGTCGCCGTCCGCATGGCCGTGCTCGACGTCCTTTCCCAGAACCAGCGGCGGAACGCCCGATGAGCCCCGCTCCCCAGACCGTCCTCCGCGCCCGCCTGGTCTGCCCCGCGACCGGCCGCGACGCACCCGGCAGCCTCCTCATCCAGGCCGGCCGCATCGCCTCCGTCAGCGGCCCCAACGAGCCCGCGCCCGAGGGCGCCACGGTGATCGACAAGCAGGGCCTGGACGGCCAGGGCGCCATCCTCGCCCCCGGCCTCATCGACCTCCGCGCCTCCCTCGGCGAGCCCGGCCACGAGCACCGCGAAACCATCGAGACCGCGGCCGAAGCGGCGGCCGCCGGCGGCATCACCACCCTCTGCGCCCTGCCCGACAGCACCCCCGCGCTGGACGACCCCGCCCTGGTCGGCTTCATCCTCCGCCGCGGCGAATCCACCGGCAGCCTCTCCATCCTCCCCTACGGCGCCGCCACCCGCGGCTGCGAGGGCGCGGACCTCACCGAGTTCGGCCTCCTGCGCGAGGCCGGCGCCATCGCCTTCACCGACGGGGCGCGGGCCATCGCAAGCGCCCGCACCATGCGCCTCGCCCTGTCCTACGCCCGCGCCTTCGGCAGCTTCATCGTCCAGCACCCCGAGGAACCCTCCCTCGCCCGCAACGCCAGCGCCACCGAGGGCGAGATGGCGACCCGCATGGGCCTCCCCTCCAGTCCCGCCGCCGCGGAAGCCATGATGGTCGCGCGCGACATCGCCCTCGCGCGCCTGACCAGAGGCCACGTCCACTTCGCCCATGTCTCCACCGCGGCCGCGCTGGACCTCATCCGGGCCGCGAAGCAGGAAGGCCTCGGCGTCACCTGCGACACCGCGCCGCCCTATTTCGACCTGAACGAAACCGCCATCGGCGACTTCCGCACCTACGCCAAGCTGTCCCCGCCCCTCCGGCGGGAGGAGGACCGCCGCGCCGTGGTGGCGGCGCTCGCCGACGGCACGATCGACGCCATCGCCTCCGACCACCAGCCGCGCGACGCCGACGACAAGCGCGTCCCCTTCGCCCAGGCCGAGCCCGGCGGCGCCGGCCTCGCCACCCTGCTCGGCATCACCCTGGCCCGCCACCACGCCGGCGACCTGCCGCTGCTGCGCGCCCTCGAACTCCTCACCGCCGCCCCCGCGGAACTGCTCGGCCTGGAAAGCGGCCGCCTCGCCCGCGGCGCCCCCGCCGACCTCGTCCTGATCGACCTGGACCGCGCCTGGAAGGTCGAGGCCGGCCGCCTGCCCGGAAAGGCCCAGAACTCCCCCTTCGACGGCCGCGCGCTCGAGGGCCGCGTGCTCGGCACCTGGAAGGCCGGCCAAAGGGTCTTCGGATGAACGATCCCACCACCGCCCTCCTCTCCGCCGCCATCGGCTTCCTGCTGGGTTCGGTTCCCTTCGGCCTTCTTCTCACCCGCGCCGCCGGGCTGGGCGACATCCGCGCCATCGGCTCCGGCAACATCGGCGCCACCAACGTCCTGCGCACCGGCAACAAGAAGCTCGCCGCCGCCACCCTCGCGCTCGATTTCGGGAAGGGCGCGGCCGCCATCTGGATCGCCCGCGCCCTGCTCGGCCCTGAGGCAGCGGGCATCGCCGCCGTCGCCGCCGTGCTCGGCCACTGCCATCCGCCCTGGCTCGGCTTCCGCGGCGGCAAGGGCGTGGCCACCGCCCTCGGCGTCTTCCTCGGCCTCGCCTGGCCGGTCTTCGTCGCCGCCGCCCTCACCTGGCTCGCCATGGCGAAGCTGGTGAAGATCTCCTCCGCCAGCGCCCTCGCCGGCCTGGCCGTGGCGACGGCCGTCGCGGCCGCCTGGGGCGGCTGGCCCCTCTTCTGGCCGGTGGCCCTGATCACCGCCTATGTCTACGCCCGCCACCACGCCAACATCCGCCGGCTTCTCGCCGGCACGGAACCCCGGATCGGCGAGGGGAAGTGATGTGCCGCAGGTGATCCACCGCGCGTGACGCCCGCCGACTGCCTCGCCCGGCTCCGCCTCGCCCGCACCGAGGGCGTCGGCCCCCAGAACTTCCGGCGCCTCCTGCTTCAGCACGGCACCGCCGGGGCTGCCCTGCGGGCCCTGGCCGCCGACCCCGCGAACCGCTTCGCCCCGCCCGGCACCGGCGCGGTCGAGCGCGAGCACGACGCCGTGCTCGCCATGGGCGGCACCTGGCTCCATCTCGGCACGCCCTCCTACCCACCCCTCCTCGCCCAGCTCGAGGACGCGCCCCCCATCCTCGCCGCGCTCGGCAACCTCGCCCTCCTCCCCTCCCGCCAGGTCGCCGTCGTCGGCGCCCGCAACGCCTCCGCGACCGGCCGGCGGATCGCCGAGGACATGGCCGAGGCCCTCGCCGCGGAGGGCGTCACCGTCACCTCCGGCCTGGCCCGCGGCATCGATGCCGCCGCCCACGCCGGCGCGCTCCGCCACGGCCGGACCGTTGCCGCCGTCGCCGGCGGCATCGACATCGCCTATCCCCCGGAGAACCGCGAACTTCAGGACCGGATCGCCGAGACCGGCCTTCTCCTGGCCGAGGCGCCCCTGGGCACCGCGCCGCTGGCCCGCCACTTTCCCCGCCGCAACCGCATCGTCGCCGGCCTGTCGCTGGGCATCGTGGTGGTCGAGGCCGCCCCCCGCTCGGGCACGCTGATCACCGCCCGCCTCGGCGCCGAGGCGGGGCGCGAGATCTTCGCCGTCCCCGGCTCCCCGCTCGATCCCCGCTGCCGCGGCTCCAACGACCTTCTGCGCCAGGGCGCCCATTTCTGCGAAACGGCGCAGGACGTTCTCGAGGTCCTGCCCGCCACCGCCGAGGCGATCCCGGTCTTCACCCCGCCCCGGCCCTCGCGCACGCCCGTGCGTCCCCCCGCCGCCCCCGGGGAATCAAGCCCTTCCGGCCTTCTGTCCCTGATCGGCCAAACACCCGTCACGGTTGACGAGGTGCTCCGCCGCTGCCACCTCTCGTCGTCAACCGCCCGCGCCGCGCTCCTGGAACTGGAGCTGGAGGGCCTGATCGAAGCGCTTCCCGGAAACCGCGTGGTGCGCTCCGGCATTCAGCGCACACAGGAACCGGAGGGCTAATAGGCCCCATATGACAGACGTCGTCGTCGTCGAATCGCCCGCAAAGGCGAAGACCATCAACAAGTACCTGGGCGACGGCTACACCGTCCTCGCCTCCTTCGGCCATGTCCGCGACCTTCCCGCCAAGGACGGCTCCGTCCGCCCGGAGGAGGATTTCGCGATGGACTGGTCCTCGGAGGAGCGGGGCGAGAAGCAGGTCCGCGAGATCGTCCAGGCCCTCAAGTCCGGCCACTCCAAGCGCCTCTACCTCGCCACCGACCCGGATCGCGAGGGCGAGGCCATCTCCTGGCACGTCCGCCAGATGCTGGAGGGCCGCAAGGCGCTCAAGGGCATCGAAGTCCACCGCATCACCTTCAACGAGATCACCAAGCGCGCCATCCAGCACGCCATCGAGCACCCGCGCGACCTCGACATCCCCCTGATCGACGCCTACCTGGCCCGCCGCGCGCTCGACTACCTCGTGGGCTTCACCCTCTCCCCCGTGCTCTGGCGCAAGCTCCCCGGCTCCCGCTCCGCCGGCCGCGTCCAGTCGGTCGCGCTGCGCCTCATCACCGACCGCGAATCCGAGATCGAGGTCTTCAAGCCCCGCGAGTACTGGTCGATCGAGGCCGCCTTCCGCACCCCCACCGGCGCCCCCTTCACCGCCCGCCTGACCCATCTCGACGGCAAGCGCCTCGACCAGTTCGACCTTTCCGACGAAGCGGCGGCGACCCGCGCCAAGCAGACCGTCGAGGCCGGCACCTTCACCGTCTCCGCGGTCGAGAAGAAGCGCACCCGCCGCAATCCGCCGCCGCCCTTCACCACCTCCACCCTCCAGCAGGAAAGCAGCCGCAAGCTCGGCTTCGGCGCCCAGGCCACCATGCGCCTGGCCCAGCAGCTGTATGAGGGCGTGGACATCGGCGGCGAAACCGTCGGCCTCATCACCTACATGCGGACCGACGGCGTGCAGATGTCGCGGGAAGCGATCGGCGAGATCCGCACCCACGTGCAGTCCGCCTTCGGCGACCCCTACCTCCCCTCCGCCCCCCGCGAATACGCGACCAAGGCCAAGAACGCCCAGGAGGCCCACGAGGCCATCCGCCCCACCGACGTCACCCGCACCCCGCAGGACGTCGCCCGCTACCTCAACCCCGAGCAGCGCCGCCTCTACGACCTCGTCTGGAAGCGCGCCGTCGCCTCCCAGATGCAGTCCGCCGAGATGGACCAGACCGCGGTGGACATCGACGACAAGGCCGGCCGCGCCCGCCTCCGCGCCACCGGCCAGGTCATCGCCTTCGACGGCTACCTCAAGCTCTACCGCGAGGACATCGACGACCCCAAGCAGGCCGCCGACGACGAGAACCGCACCCTCCCCCCCATGGCCCAGGGCGAGGAGCCGAGGCGCGACACCGTCACCGCCGCCCAGCACTTCACCCAGCCCCCGCCCCGCTACTCCGAGGCGTCGCTGGTGAAGAAGATGGAGGAGCTCGGCATCGGCCGCCCCTCCACCTATGCCTCCATCCTGCAAACCCTGCAGGATCGCGAATACGTCCGCATCGACGCCCGGCGCTTCATCCCCGAGGATCGCGGCCGCCTCGTCACCGCCTTCCTCGTTTCCTTCTTCGAGCGCTACGTCGACAGCAACTTCACCGCGGCGCTCGAAGAAAAGCTCGACGACATCTCCGGCGGCCGCGCCGACTGGCGCGCCGTGATGCACGAGTTCTGGGACCAGTTCCGCCAGGCCGTGGACGCCACCAAGGACCTCAAGATCAGCGACGTCATCGACGCGCTGGACGAGGACCTCGGCCCCCACTTCTTCCCGGCGCGCGAGGGCGGCACCGACCCCCGCGCCTGCCCCACCTGCGTGAACGAGCACCGCGCCAACGGCCGCCTGGGCCTCCGCCTCGGCCGCACCGGCGCCTTCATCGGCTGCTCCAACTACCCGGAATGCCGCTACACCCGGCCCCTCGTCGTCCCCTCCGCGGATGGCGAGGACAGCGGCAACGAGGGCCCGCGCAACATCGGCACGGACCCCGGCACGGGCCAGGAGATCTCCCTCCGGCGAGGTCCCTATGGCCTCTATGTCCAGCTCGGCGAGCCCGGCACCGATGCCAAGGGCAAGCCGACCAAGCCCCGCCGCGCCTCCCTCCCCCGCGGCATGGACCCGGAGACGCTGACGCTCGACCGCGCCGTCACCCTCCTCAACATGCCCCGCGTGGTGGGCCTCCACCCGGAAACGGGGGAGGAGATTACCGCCAATCTCGGCCGCTTCGGCCCCTACCTGAAGATGGGCGCCCTTTCGCAGAGCGTGCAGGCCGACGACGACATCCTCTCCCTCGGCATGAACCGCGCGATGGAGCTGCTCGCCAACGCCAAGCCCCGCGGCTATCTCCTCGGCAACCATCCCAAGGACGGCACGCCGGTCGAGGTCAAGCGCGGCCGCTTCGGCCCCTACGCCCAGCACGGCACCACCGTCGCCTCCCTTCCGCGCGGCGTGGAGATGGAGAGCTTCACCCTCGACCAGGCCGTCGCCCTGCTGGCCGAGAAGGGCAAGCCCCTTCCGCCCAAGAAGGGCCCCGGTGGCCGCAAGGCCCCGCCGAAGAAGGCCGCGCCGAAGGCGAAGGAAGCCGCCGAGGCCACCGCGCCCCCGGCCCCCGCGGCCAAACCCGCCGCGAAGAAGGCGGCGGCCAAGAAGCCGGCCGCCAAGAAGGCTGCGCCGAACAAAGCCGCCAAGCCGCCGGCCGCCAGGAAGGCCGCCGCGAAGGGCACGGCCTGACATGGCCGCGCCCCCCGACCCCGAGGACTCCCCGGAGGCGGAGGGCGCCCCCGTCACGCCCAACCCCCTCCCCACCCGCGAAGCCCTCCTCGCCTTTCTCCGCGCCGCCTCCGGCCGCGTGGGCAAGACCGAGATCAGCCGCCACTTCGGCCTCACCAGCGACCAGCGCCCCGCGCTGCGCAACCTCATGGCCGCCCTGAAGGACGAGGGCACGGCCGCCCCCGTCGGGCGCCGCACCATCCGCCACAGCGCCACCCTGCCCGACATGGCCGCGCTGGAAGTCACCGGCACCGACCCCGACGGCGACCCCATCGCCCGCCCCATCACCTGGGACGGCCCCGAGAAGCCGGTCGTCTACATGCGCCCCGAGCGCCCGGGCCAGGCCGCCCTCGCCCCGGGAGACCGCGTGCTGGCCCGCATCACCCGCATCGGCGGCAACAAGTACGAGGGCCGCACCTTCAAGCGCATCGGCACCGGCTCCCCCTCCCGCGTGCTCGGCATCTACAGCAACGGTCTGGTGGAACCCGTGGACCGCCGCTCCCGCGCCAGCTGGATCATCCCCGCCGGCGAAGCCAACGGCGCCCAGGAAAACGAACTCGTCCAGGCAGAGCCCATCCCCGGCGCCGGCCGCGACCGCCTGATGGGCCCCCGCCCCGCCCGCATCGTCGAGCGCCTCGGGCCCATGGACGACGCCCGCGCCGTCTCCCGTCTCTGCATCGCCGCCCACGGAATCCCCGACGAGTTCCCCGAGGAGGTCACCCAGGCCGCCGCCCGCGCCCAGCCCATCCCGCTGGGCACCCGCGACGACCTCCGCGACACCCCCCTCGTCACCATCGACGGCGAGGACGCCCGCGACTTCGACGACGCCGTCTTCGCGGAACCGCACGAGGGCGGCTGGCGCGTCATCGTCGCCATCGCCGACGTCGCCCATTACGTCCGCCCCAACGCCCCGCTCGACCGCGAGGCGAAGCACCGCGGCAACTCCGTCTACTTCCCCGACCACGTCGTGCCGATGCTGCCCGAGGCCCTGTCCAACGGCTGGTGCAGCCTCAAGCCCGAGGAAGACCGCGGCTGCCTCTACGTCGAGATGCTCTTCGACGCCGCCGGCACCAAGACCTCCCACCGCTTCGGCCGCGCCCTCATGCGCAGCGCCGCCCGCCTCACCTACGAAAAGGTCCAGGCCGCCCGCGACGCGAACGAGGATGCCGGCCTGTCGGAAGGCCACGTCGCCCGCCTCTACGGCGCCTTCGAGGCCCTGCTCGCCGCCCGCCTCCGCCGCGGCACGCTGGATCTCGACCTCCCCGAGCGCCGCGTCATCCTCGACGAGAACGGCAAGGTCCTCTCCGTCGCCCCCCGCCCCCGCCTCGACAGCCACCGCCTGATCGAGGAGTTCATGGTCGCCGCCAATGTCTGCGCGGCCGAGGAGCTGGAACGCCTCCACCTCCCCTGCATGTACCGCGTCCACGACCGCCCCTCGGACGAGAAGATGGAGAACCTCCGCTCCTTCCTCTCCGGCCTCGGCATCACCCTCCCGGCCTCCGACCAGGTCAAGCCCCGCGACTTCGCCCACATCCTGGAGACCGTGAAGGACCGCCCCGAGTCCCGCCTGGTCAGCGAGACCATCCTCCGCGGCCAGTCCCAGGCCGAGTACAACCCGGAGAACATCGGCCATTTCGGCCTCGCCCTGCCGCGCTACGCCCATTTCACCAGCCCCATCCGCCGCTACGCCGACCTGCTGGTCCACCGCGCCCTGATCCGCGGCCTCGGTCTCGGTGACGACGGCCTGACGGACCCCGAGGTCACCGCGCTGGCCGAAACCGGCGAGCACATCACGAAAACCGAGCGCCGCGCCGCGCTCGCCGAGCGCGACGCCGTGGAGCGCTACCTCGCCGCCTTCATGGCCGACCGCGTCGGCGCCACCTTCCCCGCGCGCGTTTCGGGGGTGACACGCTTCGGCCTCTTCGTGACACTGGAGGAGAACGGCGCCAACGGAATCGTCCCGATGGCGGCCCTGCCGGACGACCAATGGTTCCACGAGGAAGCGGCGATGCGCCTGATCGGCCGCCGCACGGGCCTGTTCTTCACCCTGGGCCAGGAGGTCGAGGTGCGGCTGGCCGAGGCCGTGCCCCGCACGGGCAGCCTGACCTTCCAGCTCCTTCAGGGCGATCCCCGCGCCGCCCAGAGCCGCCCCCGCCCCCCCTCGGGCGGCACGCCCCCGCGCGGCCGCCAGAAGATCACCGACCGCCGGCAGAAGCCCGCGCGCGACGCCCAGCCGAAGCGCCGGCGCTGAGCCCGCGCCGCACCACTCCCCGCCCGGCCCTCCTTGCCGCCCCCCTCCTGTTCCTCGCCCTGCTCGCTGCCCTTCCCCGGGCGGCCCGCGCCCAGGAATACGCCGCCACCCTCCGCACCGCCTTCACCGCCATCGCCGAGCGCCACATCGAGCCCACGGACCCCCCGATGGTCGGCCTCTGGGCGTTGCGCGGCCTGGAGGCGATCGACGCCACCCTCTCTTCCGCCCGCCGCGGCCCGGCCCTCGTGCTCGGCCTCTCCGAAACCCTGACGGCCGACCGGCTGGCGGGCAACACACCCGCTTCCGTCGCCGAGGCCGTCGGCGCCCTGCTGGACGAGGCCGAGCGCCAGTCCCCGGCGCTGCGCCGGGCCGGCCGCCAGGCCGTCCTCCAGGCCGTCTTCGAGGAAATCTTCAACCACCTCGACCCCTACAGCCGCTACATGACCCCCGCCGAGGCGCGGGAGGGACGCGAGCGCCGCCTGGGCATCGGCGACCTCGGGCTGGTCCTGGCCGCCAATCCCGGCCGCGCCGCCCGCCGCGCCCTTACCGTGACCCAGGTCGTGCCCGGCAGCGCCGCCGCCCGCGCAGGCCTCCGCCCCGGCGACCGCCTGCTGGAAGCCGACGGCATCGCGCTCCTGGGCGACGACATCCCCCAGGCAATGGCCCTGCTGGAGGGTCAGGCCGGCAGCACCGTCGTCCTCACCCTCCAGCGCGGGGGCCGCCGCCTTGCGGTCGCCATGACCCGCAGCGCCGCCCCGCCGCTGACCGTCTCCGCCGAGGTGCGCGACGGCATCCTCTGGCTCCGCGTCCCCTTCTTCGCCACCACCACCCCGGAGCAGCTCGACACCGCCCTGGCCCGCATCCCCGCGGCCAGTGCACCGCTCGGCGTGGTGCTGGACCTGCGCGGCAACCGCGGCGGCCTGCTGCAGCAGGCCCTTCAGGTCACGGATTCCTTTCTCGATGGCGGCCGGCTCATCGCCGCGACAGAGGGCCGCCACCCGGACTCCCGCCGTCGCCTCCTCGCGGCCGGTCCCGACCTCGCCGCCGGCCGCCGCCTGGTGGTGCTCGTCGACGGCCGCACCGCCTCCGCCGCGGAAGTGGTGGCAGCAAGCCTCGGCGATCTCGGGCGCGGCGTGGTCCTGGGCAGCGCCACGCTCGGCAAGGGCCTCATCCAGATCCTCGTTCCCCTTCCCGGCGGCGGGGAGCTCGCCCTCTCCTGGTCGCGCATCCTCGCCCCGCGCGGCTGGCCGCTGCAGATGCTGGGCGTCCTCCCGGCGCTCTGCACCAGCCTCGGCGCCGAGGAAACGGCACGCGGCCTCGCCACCCTCGGCACCGCCGACAGCCCCATGGCCATTCCGCTCGCCCGCGCCCGCGCCGCCCGCGCGCCGGTTCCCACCAGCGAGATCGCGGCGCTGCGCAACGCCTGCCCGCCGGCCGAGGGCCGCGACGCCGACCTCGCCACCGCCCGCACCGTGCTGGAACGCCCCGACCTCTACGAGGCAGCCATCCGCGACTGAGCGCACTCAGTGCTTGACGCCAGCGCCCCGCCCGCTAGGTTGCGGCCCCTTCGCGACCCGGCCCCGGCCGGCGCCGCCAACCCGGCACCCGCCCACCTGGAATCGAGTCCCGAGCCCCAACATGGCCAAGTCCAACACCATCCAGATCCGCCTCGTCTCCTCCGCGGACACCGGCTACTTCTACGTGACCAAGAAGAACACGCGGAATGCCACCGGCAAGATGGAGAAGAAGAAGTACGACCCCGTGGCGCGCAAGCACGTCACCTTCCGCGAGGCCAAGATCAAGTAGCCCTTGACGGGCGCAGCCGCCCGTCATAGGAATATCGTCAGAAAACGCCCGAGGACCCCTGGTCCGTCGGGCGTTTCGCCGTTCCGGCCCTGTGCCCCAGCCAGGGCACCGGCCCGGTAAGATAGTAAGATGGTAAGGCGGCCCTCAGGCCGCCTCTGCCCGCAGCACCACCCGCCCTGTCACCTTGCCGTCGCGCAGCCGCTCCAGCACGGTCCCCGCTTGCGCCATCGGCGCGGTGGAAACCGGAAGTGCCGTCAGCTTGCCCGCCTTGGCCAGCGCCATCACCGCCCGGAGGTCGGCGGGCGAGCCCACATAGGACCCCTGCAGCGTCAGCGCCCGGATGGCCATGATCGGCAGCGGCACCGTGATCTCGCCCCCGAACAGCCCGACCTGTACCAGCACGCCGCCCTTGCCCAGCGCGTCGAAGGCGAAGCGCGCGGTGGCGCTGCCGTTCACCAGGTCGATCACCGCCATCGCCGGACCGCCGCAGGCCGCAACGATCGCTGCCGTCGCCTCCGCGCCCCCGCCGGGCGCCGCCAGCACCGTCTCCGTCGCCCCCGCCGCCCGGGCCGCCGCCAGCTTCTCGTCGGACACGTCCACCGACACGATCCGGTGGTGGCCAAGGGCCTTCAGCATGTGGATGGCCGCCAGCCCCAGCCCGCCCGCGCCCACCAGCACCACGGCCCGGTCAGGCGGCATGTCGCCGAGCTTGCGGATCGCCGAGTAGACGGTGATCCCGGAGCAGGCATAGGTCGCCGCGACCGCCGGGTCCGTCCCCTCCACCGGCACGAGGTACTTCGCGTCCGGCACCAGCACATGCGTGGCATAGCCGCCCTGCCGGTAGATCCCCAGCGTGCGCGCCGCGTTCGGGCACATGTTGTCCTCGCCCGCCGCGCAGCGCTCGCAGCGGCCGCAGCCGATCCAGGGATAGACGACCTTCGCCTCCCCCACCGCGACGCCCTTCGCCTCGGGCCCCATCGCCGCCACCCGCCCGGCGATCTCGTGCCCCATCGCGAGCGGCAGCACCACGCCGCGGTCCTGCAGGGAAAGCCTGCCCCGGCTCCCCAGGTCATACCCGCCTTCCCAGATGTGCAGGTCCGAATGGCAGACGCCGCAATGCGTCACCTCGATCAGCACCTCGCCGCCCTGCGGCTCCGGCGTCGGCCAGTCCATGGCCTGCAACGGCTGCCCCGTTTCCACCACTGCCCAGGCGCGCATGAACATCCTCCCGCTTTGATCGGCGGATGGCACACCCGCCGCCCGCGCCGGTCAAGCAGCCCCTCGCCTCGCGGAGCGGATCGCAGTAAGGCCGACGCAACGAACGGAGAGAACGCCATGGACCGCCGTGCCCTCATCGGCCGCGCCGCGCAGGCCGCCACCCTCACCGCGGCGGCAAGCCCCGCGCTCGCCCAGCCCGCCGTCACCCAGACCGCCCAGCCGACGCTCCGCTGGCGCCTGACCTCCTCCTACCCGCGCTCGCTCGACTGCATCTACGGCGCCGGAGAGGTCTTCGCCCGCGTCGTCTCCGAACTCACCGACGACCGCTTTCAGATCCGCGTCTTCTCCGCCGGCGAGATCGCCCCCCCGCTTCAGGCGCTGGACGCCGTGCAGTCCGGCAGCGTCGAGTGCTGCCACACCACCAGCTTCCTCTACACCGGCAAGAACGACGCCTTCGCCTTCGCCACCGGCCTCCCCTTCGGCCTGAACACGCGCCAGCAGAACGCCTGGATGTACGAGGGCGGCGGCATCGACCTGCTGAACGAGGTCCACCGCAAGTTCAACGTCCTGGGCATGCCGCTCGGCGCCACCGGCGCGCAGATGGGCGGCTGGTTCCGCCGCGCGCTCGGCCCGGCCACGGACCTGAACGGCCTGAAGATGCGCATCGGCGGCCTCGCCGGGCAGGTGCTGTCCCGCCTGGGCGGCGTCCCCCAGCAGCTCGGCGCCGGCGACCTCTACCCCTCGCTCGAGCGCGGCACGATCGACGCCGCCGAATGGCTCGGCCCCTATGACGACGAGAAGCTCGGCTTCGTCCGCGTCGCCCCCTTCTACCACTACCCCGCCTGGTGGGAGGGCGGCGCCTCCACCTACTTCTACGTCAACCTCGACCAGTGGAACGCGCTGCCCAAGTCCTACCAGGCCGCCTTCCGCGCCGGCTGCGCCGAGGCCACGCACTGGATGGTCGCGCGCTACGACATCCGCAACCCCGACAGCCTGCGCCGCCTCGTCGCGCAAGGGGCGAAGCTCACCCCCTTCTCGCGCGACATGATGGACACCTGCCTGCGCACCTGGCTGGACCTGGAGCGCGACCTCGTCGCGAAGAACCCGGACTTCGCCAAGATCCACGAAAGCTGGTCCAAGCACCGCGACGACATGCGCATCTGGCACCGCGTCTCGGAGCTCTCCTTCGACAACTACGTCGCGCAGGCCACCGCGCGGCGGTGAAGATGCCGGGGGAGAAGGCATTCTCCCCCGCCCTCCGGGAAGGACGAAGCCCTCCTCAGCCCCGCTTCGGGGCCGGCGCGCGCGCCGCTGTCAGCGCCCGCCGGATCTCGGACTCCGCCTCGCCCAGGGCCTTGGTCGCGGCGATCCGCCGCTCGCGCCCTTCCTGGGCGATGCGCAGCGAGTCCTCGATGGTCGAGACCAGCGCCACATTGGCCTTCTGCACGGCTTCGAGGTCCACGACGCCCCGCTCGATCTCCGTCCGCACCTCCACATTGGCGCGGCGCAGCCCCTCGGCATTGGCCGTCAGCAGCTCGTTCGTCAGGTCGGTCGCGGCCTTCACCGCCGCGCCCGCCTCGCGCATCCGCTGAAGCGCCAGCGCCTGCGCCAGCTGCGTCCGCCACAGCGGCACCGTGTTGGCCAGCACCGAGTGGATGCGCCCCGCCAGCGCCTTGTCGTTCTCCTGGATCAGCCGGATCGAGGGCAGCGCCTGCATCGCCACCTGCCGCGTCAGCCGCAGGTCGTGCACGCGCCGGTCCAGGTCCTCCCGCGCAGCCCGCAGGTCGCGCAGCCGCTGCGGCGCGATGGGGTCGGACGGGTCCATCGCCGCGCGCTCGGCGACCGGGATCGCCTCCTGGTCGGTCCGCGCCAGCACGGCCTCGCCCGCCGCCACATGGTCCGCCAGGGCGTGGAACCAGGTCAGCGTCGCCTCGTAGAGCCGCTCCAGCCGCTCCACATCCTCCATCAGCCGGGTGCGGTGGGTGTCCAGCTTGTCGCCGATCGCCTCCACCTGTCCGCGCACGCTCTCGTAGCGCTGCAGGATCGCGGTGGTCTCGCTGCCAGCCCGGCCGATCAGCCGCGCCAGAAGCCCGGGCTTGGTGTCCAGCTTGGTCACGTCGAAGCCGCGGAGCGTGCCCAGCAGGCGGGACAGCGAGTCCCCCGCCTCGCCCACCGCATCGCTCCGCGCGGCGCCCAGCATGGCATCGGCCGCCGCGGCCGCGCGCCCCTGCGCCTCCTGGCCGAAACGGGTGATGCTGCCGGGATCGTTCAGGTTGATCCGGGCCGCCAGCTCCTGCACGCCCGGCGGCGCCGGCTCCCCGGCGTTGCGCTCCAAGGTGTTGTCGCTCACGAAATGCCCTCCTGGTGCAGCCGGTCCTGCAACACCTTCACCTGGATCGCCAGCGCCTCGGTCTCGGCGCCGCGCAGATCCTGCGCCGACTGCCGCGCGGCGCGCGCCAGGTCGTCCACCAGCACGGGCAGCGTTTCCGGCGGCGTCGCCCCCTGGGAAAGCCGCAGGCCGATCCGCTCCAGCCCGTCGATGCCAACCACCAGCACCCGCCGCGCCTGCCCGGCCGCGTCGGGCCGCTGCGCCAGCTCGTCGAGCAGCCCGCCCAGCTCCTGCGCCGCGGGCAGGAGGCGCGGGTCGCCGCTGCGCAGGGCCGCCAGCCGCGCGCGCATCGGGTCCAGAGCGTCCGGGGGCGGCGCTGGCCTGGGCGGCGGCGGCGGCGCGACCTCCACCACCCCGTCATAGAGAAGCCGCGCGCCGCCCCAGGCCATCAGCCCGAGCACCACCGCCCCGATCGGCGCCGTGCCGCCGGCAAAATGCGCGGCCAATCCGACCCCGATGCCCAGCAGCACGCCCGCCCGCCGCGCATCGCCCCGCCGCGCGCGCGCCAGGCGCGACATAGCGAGCCCGACCCCGGCCAGCGCGGCGATGCAGCCACCCACCAGCCGCCCCTCGCCGCTGATCAGCGCAAGAAAGAAGGCCGGCACGAATGGCAGTGCGAAGAGAGCGAGCGGCACGCCGCGCAGCCCCGTCCACCAGCCCGGCAACTTATCCTGCCCGTGAAAGGGGCCGCGGGTGCGGTTGAATCCCGACGGGCTCAATCGAACAGCTCCACCAGGACATGGACGAAGGACATCAGCCCCGTGAAGCCGATCCCGGCCGCGAGGAGGGCGAAACCCGCGATCCGGCGGACCGGGGCGGAGAGGGTGACCGAAGGAGGGTTGCGATTCATGCCGCGCCGAAGATCGTCCCGCCCTGCCCCCGCTTCAAGCGCCTGGCGGACGGACTACAGCTTCACCCGCAACAGGCGCGCCAGCTCCCCGACGATGCCGGCCCGGAAGGCCAGCACGCAGGCCACGAAGATCACGCCCTGGCTGATCGTCACC
The DNA here is from genome assembly GCF_042433125.1 of Muricoccus vinaceus. Lineage (NCBI taxonomy): Bacteria > Pseudomonadati > Pseudomonadota > Alphaproteobacteria > Acetobacterales > Roseomonadaceae > Muricoccus > Muricoccus vinaceus. Next base: position 146,860 of record NZ_JBHLVZ010000084.1, read on the forward strand.
CAGGCGCCGAAGGGGGCGAGGTAGGTCTCCATGGTCATCACCACCCCGGCGCCCACCACCGGCCCGAACAGCGTGCCGAGGCCGCCGAGCAGGGTCATCAGCACCACCTCGCCGGACATGGGCCAGTTCACGTCGATCAGGGTGGCGATGTGCACGGTCAGCGCCTTGGTCGCCCCCGCCACCCCGGCGAGGCCGGCCGAGAGCACGAAGGCCAGCAGCTTGTAGTCGTCCACCCGGTAGCCGAGCGAGGTGGCGCGGGGCTCGTTCTCGCGGATCGCGGTCAGCACCTGGCCGAAGGGGGAATGGATGATCCGGTGGATCAGCAGGAAGCCGAGCAGGAAGACCCCCGCCACGAACCAGTACATGTTCATGTCCGGGCCGAGGTCCACCAGGCCCAGGAGCCGGTTGCGCGGGATGCCCTGGATGCCGTCCTCGCCCCGGGTGAAGGGCACCTGAACGCAGAAGAAGTAGACCATCTGGGCGAGGGCTAGGGTGATCATGGCGAAGTAGATGCCGGCACGCCGGATGGCGATCCAGCCGAAGACCAGGCCGAGCCCCGCCCCCACCGCGCCGCCGATCAGCACGCAGAGCTCCGGCGAGAGCCCCCAGCTCTGGCTGGCATAGGCCGAGACGTAGCTGCCCATGCCGAAATAGGCCGCATGGCCGAAGGAAAGCAGGCCGACATAGCCGATCAGCAGGTTGAAGGCGCAGGCAAACAGGGCGAAGCAGAGCAGCTTCATCAGGAATTGCGGATAGACGAAGAAGGGCAGCGCCACGATGGCCGCCACCATCACCAGCAGCGCCAGCCCCTGGGCCCGGGTGAAGCCGAACAGGCCCGATTGCGGGGTGGCGGGCGGCAGGGTGTCGACCGGGGCGGTGGTCGCGGAAGCCATGATGTCAGGCCCTCCCGAAGAGGCCGGCGGGGCGTGCCACCAGCACGATCGCCATGATGACGAAGATCACGGTGGCCGAGGCCTCCGGATAGACCACGCGGGTCAGCCCCTCCACGAGGCCGAGCGCGAAGCCGGTGATCACCGAGCCGAGGATGGAGCCCATGCCGCCGATCACCACCACGGCGAAGACGGTGATGATGAAGTTGGACCCCATCGCCGGGTTCACCGAATAGATCGGCGCCGCCAGGACGCCCGCCAGCGCCGCGAGGCCGACGCCCGCCGCATAGGTCAGCGTCACCATCCGCGGCACGTTCACGCCGAAGGCCTGGACCAGCGGCGCATTCTCCGTGGCGGCGCGGAGATAGGCGCCGAGGCGCGTCTTCTCGATCACCAGCCAGGTCGCGATGCAGACCACGAAGGCGGCCACCACCACCCAGAGCCGGTACTTCGGCAACAGCATGAAGCCGAGATCCACCGGCGCGCCCGTGAGCGCCGCGGGCGGCGAATAGGGCAGGCCCGAGGAGCCGAAGGTGTTGCGGAACACGCCCTCGATGATCAGCGCCAGCCCGAAGGTCAGCAGCAGGCCGTAAAGGTGATCCATCTTGTAGAGGCGCGAGATCATCAGCCGTTCAAGCACCACGCCGAAGGCGCCCACGATCAGCGGCGAGAGGATCAGCGCCCCCCAATAGGGGATGCCCGCCCAGTTCAGCAGCATCCAGGCCACGAAGGCGCCCATCATGAACTGGGCGCCATGGGCGAAGTTGATGACGTTCAGCATGCCGAAGATCACCGCGAGCCCGAGCGAGAGCAGCGCATAGAAGGCGCCGTTCACCAGCCCGAGCACGATCTGCGGCGCGGCCATCTCAAGCTGGAAAAGGAGTTCCTCGAACAAGGCGGGTCACCCGTGATGGGCGGGAGGGGACAGGCCCCTCCCGCATGTGGTGGTTCAGGTCCGGACGAGCGGGCAGCCGCCGTCGGCGATCGGGCGGAAGGCTTCCTCCACCGGGACGGTGCGGACCAGCTTGTAGTAGTCCCAGGGGCCCTTGCTCTCGGCGGGGGTCTTCACCTCGAACAGGTAGGAGGGGTGGAGCTTGCGGCCGTCCTGGCGGATGGAGCCGGCGCCGAAGGCGTCGTCGTCCGTCGGCATGGCCTTCATGCGCACCACCGTCTCGGCGCCGCCGGCCTTGGCCTGCGCGACCCCCATGTCGGCCACGGCCTTGAGGTAGTGCAGCGCCGCGCTGTAGCAGCCGGCCTGCCACATGGTCGGCATGGCCCCGCCCATGTCGCCCTTCACCTTGTTGGCCAGGCGCCGGGTGCGGTCGTTGAGGTCCCAGTAGTAGGTCTCGGAAAGCGAGAGGCCCTGGGCGGTCTGCAGGCCCAGGCTGTGGACGTCGCTCGCGATCATCAGCAGCACCGCCAGCTTCTGGCGGCGGGTCAGCCCGAACTCGGCCGCCTGCTTCACGCAGTTGATGGTGTCCACGCCGGCATTGGCCAGCCCCACCACCTTGGCGCGAGACTGCTGCGCCTGGAGCAGGAAGGAGGAGAAGTCCGTGGTGCCCGGGAAGGGATGCTTCACCGAGCCCAGCACGCGCCCGCCCTGCTTGCCGATCAGCCCCGTGGTGTCGCGCTCCAGCGCATGGCCGAAGGCATAGTCGGCCGTGATGAAGAACCAGGTGTCCCCGCCCGCCTTCACCATGGCGCCGCCGGTGGAGTTGGCAAGCATCCAGGTGTCGTAGGTCCAGTGGATGGTATTGGGGTTGCAGGCCGAGCCCGTGAGGTCCGCCGTGGCGCCCGTGGAGTTCAGCATGATGGAGTTCTTCTCCTTCACCACGCCGTGAACGGCGAGGGCGCAGGAGGAGGTGGCGACGTCGATGATGACGTTCACGCCGTCGCGGTCGATCCACTGGCGGGCGATGGTGGAGGCGAGGTCGGGCTTGTTCTGGTGGTCGCCCTGGACGACCTCGACGTTGATGCCGCGCGCGGCGACGCCGCTGTCCTGCACCGCCTGGCGCACGCAGGTGACGGAGCCCGGGCCGCAGCCGTCGCGGTAGGTGCCGGACATGTCCGTCAGCACGCCGATCTTGATCGTGTTGTTGGCCTGGGCGCGGGCGCCGTTGAAGGGCAGGCCGGCAAGCAGCGGCACGGCGGCGGCGCCACCGAGAAGGGCACGGCGGTCAATGGTCATTTCGTTTCGGACTCCCGAGCTTTGCTGATGGTTGTTCAGACGCCGAGATAGGCGTGCAGCCGGTCCAGGCTGCTCGCCATCTCGTGGTTGGCCACCGCGTCGACGACGCGGCCGTGCTCCATCACGTAGTGACGGTCGGCCACAGTCTGCGCGAAGCGGAAGTTTTGTTCCACTAAAAGAACGGTGTAGCCGCGTTGCTTGATCTCGCGGATCATGCGGCCGATCTGCTGCACGATCACCGGGGCCAGGCCCTCGGTGGGCTCGTCCAGCAGCAGCAGCGGCGCGCCAGTGCGCAGGATCCGGGCAATGGCCAGCATCTGCTGCTCGCCGCCGGACAGCTTGGTTCCCGGACTGCGGGCGCGCTCCTTCAGGTTCGGGAACAGGGCGTGGATGGTCGGGATGTCGAGCCCGCCATCCCGCACCCGGGGCGGCAGCATGAGGTTCTCGGTCACGTCGAGGCTGGCAAAGATGCCCCGCTCCTCCGGGCAGTAGCCGATGCCGGCGCGGCCAATCTGGTCGGGGCTCATGCGGATGGTCTCGCGCCCCTCGAACATGATGGAGCCGGCTCGGCGGCCGGTGAGGCCCATGATGGCGCGCAGGGTGCTGGTCTTGCCGGCGCCGTTGCGGCCGAGCAGCGTCACCACCTCTCCCGGGCGCACGTCGATGGACACGCCGTGCAAGACGTGGCTCTCGCCGTACCAGGCCTGGAGGTCGCGGATCGCCAGCATGGAACCGGCGGCGACGGACGCCACGGGAGCTTGCGCTTCAAGCATGGGCGGCCTCCGCCGCGCCGGACATGCCCGGATCGGTTCCGAGATAGGCGGCGATCACCTCGGGGTTGCGGGACACCTCCGCATAGGGGCCTTCCGCCAGCACCCGGCCGCGGGTGAGCACCGTGATTGCGTCGCAGAGGCCCTCCACCACCTTGAGGTTGTGCTCCACCATCAGCACCGTGCGGCCCTGGGCCACGCGGCGGACCAGGGCGACGATGCGGTCGACGTCCTCGTGGGTCATGCCGGCGGTCGGCTCGTCCAGCAGCATCAGGGTGGGGTCGAGCGCGAGTGTGGTGGCGATTTCCAGCGCGCGCTTGCGGCCATAGGGCAGCGTCCCGGCGGCGGCCTCCGCATAGGTGGTCAGGCCGACATCGGCCAGCAGCTCCCGCGCGCGGTCGTCGAAGCGGCGGAGGACGGCGTCGCTCCGCCAGAAGTCGTAGGAACCGCCGCGCTGGCGCTGGAGCGCCACCCGGACATTCTCCAGCACCGTCAGGTGTGGAAACACCGCCGAGATCTGGAAAGAGCGCACAAGGCCGAGCCGGGCGACCTCCGCCGGCTTCATCTGCGTGATCTCCCGCCCGTCGTAGCGGATGGTGCCCCGCGTGGGCTGGAGGAACTTGGTGAGCAGGTTGAAGCAGGTGGTCTTGCCGGCGCCGTTCGGGCCGATCAGCCCGTGAATGGAGCCCCGCCGGATTCGCAGCGCCACGCCGGACACCGCGACGAAGCCGCGGAACTCCTTGGTCAAACCCTCTGTTTCCAGGATGTAATCCTGCACCCGGCGCATCCCATTCCCTGATTCGCCGTCTGTCGCGGCTCGGGCCCGAGAATGGAGACGCGGACGTTGCGGCGCAAGCGCCTTGCGGGATGCCGGACGCGCGGCCTCGGCTCGCCGGTCCCGTCCCGACGGGTATTCAGGGCGGGCAGCGGGCCAGGGTAGCCCGGGCTGGCCGCCGCCAGATGCGGAGCGGGGTCTGGGGAGTGCCCACCGCCGCGCAGGAACGTTGCCGGAGCTGAAGCGCCAATGGGTTGTTGCTTCGCGGCGTGTGAGGCCCGGGCCGATCGCTGGAGGCCGGTGGTGACCCGCAGCACCTCGTTTCGTCGCACAGACCAGAAGGCCTCATGAAGCGGCAGCAAGGTGGAGAAGCCAGAGGGTGTGACGAGGGGTTCCGGCCCGGCCAAGCGGTCTTACCGGCGGCGCACGGCCGGATCCAGCGGGTTACGTTCCGTCATCGCATGGACCATTTTTAAGTACGGCGGCGCGCCATGATACTTCAAGGTACGAACGTAAACTCTCCTATGCTGGCTGTTTGCGCCATGATTTACACAACAGTGTCGAATTTCGCTTCACCTGATTCGCCTTCTTCTTCGACATCTTCTTGCCTCGACGGGGTTTGTGCCTGCGCAGCCGGCAGCGAGATGTCCGAGCGGATTCCGGGACACCGATCTGTGTTCAGCACGACGATCGCGGAAGCAGCCAATCTTTCGGAGTCGCGGAAAGCCCACCTCATCAGCTGTTCCGCATCCTCCCCAATCAGGCCTTGGTCGGCGAGCACAAGATGCAGGTCGGGAACGCGCCAGCCGGCTGTCCGGTGACGCAAAGCGGTTTTCCCTGCGGCTTCGCCGCCCGCGGTGGGCCGCTCCCGCCAGCGGCACAGGCTTCGGGGGAGATCGAGGGGCGGGCGGCGTTGCGCGGGCGCCTCAGGGCAGCGGCAGCCGAACGGCGATGGACCAATCGTGATCCGGCACGCATCGCCGCAACGCACAATCGGGGTGGCGGAGCGGAAGACGCGGCGCTAACGGTTGGAAGAACAATACGGCTCGTTTCTGCGCCAATCTCGTTGCGGGAAACCACCTTTGTGGTGGATGGCGGACCGAGGCGAGAAGGCAGGTGTCCCATCGAACGCCCAGAGCTTTCGCTCGTCGTGCCCCTGCACAACGAGGAAGATAACGTCCTGCCCCTCTACGAGGCGGTGGTGGGCGCGCTCGATCCCGCCGCGATCCGCTTCGAGCTGGTTCTCGTGGATGACGGCAGCCGAGACCGCACGCACGAGCTTGCGGCCGGGCTCGCAAGCCGCGATCCCCGCGTCTCAGTGATCCGTTTCCGTCGCAACTTCGGCCAGACCGCGGCCATGGCCACGGGCATCCGCCTCTCCACCGGCGAGATCGTGGCCACAATGGACGGCGACCTGCAGAACGATCCACTCGACATCGTGGACATGCTGGACGTGCTGCACCAGGGCTACGACATCGTGGTGGGCTGGCGGCACAAGCGGCAGGACGCCACGCTTCGCGTCCTGCCCTCCAAGGTCGCGAACTGGATGATCCGGCGGCTGATGAGGACCGAGGTAAAGGACAGCGGTTGCTCGCTGAAGCTCTACCGCGGCGACCTGATCCGCAACGTCCCCCTCTACGCCGACATGCACCGCTTCATCCCGGCGCTGGCGAGCCTGGCGGGCGCGCGGCTCGCGCAGATCCGGGTACGCCACCACCCCCGGAAGTTCGGGCAGTCCAAGTACGGCTATTCGCGGATCTTCAAGGTGTTTCTCGACCTGATCTCGATCCGCTTCCTGTTGAGCTTCAACCGCCGGCCCTACGCCTGGGTGCTCGGCGCCGCGGTGCCGGCGTCGGTGATGACGCTGTTGATCCTTGGCTACACCATTTGGGAAAGCGCGGTAGGCCAGAGCGTCATCGTGCCGCTCGGCGTCACGCTGCTGATGCTTTCCCTTTCCGTGTTCATCGTGACCTGGGGGCTGCTGGGTCTCCTTATTGCAGAAACAGGGGGTCTGAACTTGCAGAACTTCGCGAGTGTCGCGGCGCGCCTCCGCGATGCCGGCGCCCAGCCGGAACGCGGGCCGTGGGGGCGCGCGGCATGACCGTCGCACCCGCCCTGCGGCCCGAGGCCGGGCCAGAGCAGTCCACCCGGCAGGCGCTGCCCTCCGTCACGGTGGTGATCCCGGTCACCGATCGCTTCGACGACACGACCAGCGTGCACACCTCCTACCGGGACGGCATCGCGTCCGTCGCCCCCGACGCGGAGTTCATCTACGTGCTGGACGGTCCGCATCCGGCCGTCAGCGGGCAGCTTGAAACCCTGCGCCGGGCGGGGGAGCCGATTCGGATCATCACCCTGCCCCGCCCATTCGGCGAGGCGGCGGCGCTAAGCGTCGGCTTCCAGAACGCGAGCGCGCCACTGATCCTGACGCTGCCCGCCTATCTCCAGATCGAGCCCTCCGCGCTGCCCGCCCTGTTCGAGGGCATCGAGCACGCGGACCTCGTCGTCGCCGCGCGCGACCGGCGGGAGGACCTGCTGCTGAACCGGCTGCAGGGACGGCTGTTCGGAGGCCTCGCGCGCTTCACGGGTGCCCGGTTCAGCGATCTCGGCTGCGGCGTGCGGCTGGTCCGCACGGGAACCGCGCGTTCGGTCAACCTGTATGGGGAGCAGCACCGCTTCCTGCCGGTGCTGGCCGAGAGCCGCGGCTTCCGCGTGCTTCAGCTCGTGCTCCCGCAGCACGGCAACGACCAGCGGATGCGGCCGCGCCGGCCCTCCACCTTCGTGGAACGGCTGCTGGACCTCGGCACGCTCTACTTCCTGCTGCGCTTCACGCTGAAGCCCTTCCGGTTCTTCGGCACGCTTGGGCTGATCATCGCGGTGCTCGGCGTGCTGGTCGGCCTGGCGGTCAGCTTCCAGAAGTTCGCCTATGACCTGCCGCTGGCGGACCGGCCCGCGCTGATCCTCTGCGTGCTGCTGCTGGTGCTGGGCGTGCAGGTGACGGCAGTGGGGCTGATCGGGGAGATCGTGGTGTTCACCCGTTCCAAGAGCAGCGACGACCTGCTGATCGAGGCGATCATCCGCACCGAGCCGCAGCCCGGCGAAGACCAGCCGCGGCAGACCGTGACCACGGGCTGACCATGCCGCGGGAGAATGGCGAAGGCTTCGATGCCGTTGTGGTCGGCGGCGGCATACAGGGCCTGACCTTTGCCCTGGAGGCCGGGCGCCAGGGCCGGCGCGTGCTGCTGCTGGAAGCCGGCGCGTTCGGCGGCGGCAGCACCGCCGCCAGCTACGGCATCGTGCATGGCGGCTTTCGCTACTGGCAGAGCATGGACCTTCCGCGCCTGATCCGTTCCCGCTTGGAGCAGGCCTGGTTCCTTCGGCACTTCCCCGGGCTTGTCCGGCCGCTGCGTTGCGTGATGCCGTTCTACGGGCACGAGCGGAGCAAGCCGGGCCTTTTCGCCACGGCTGCCGTGCTCGACCGGCTGGGCAGCGCGCTCGCGCGGAACGCGGCCCCGGAGCTGCCGGTGCCGCGCCTGCTCCGGCGCGCGGAGGTGCTGGAGACGGCGCCCTGGCTGAGTGGCGACGGCGTGCGCGGCGGCGGGTGCTGGCACGACGTGGAAATCGCGGATTATCCAGGCCTCCTGGCCGCGCTGGTGGCGCAGGCGCGGGCGGCCGGCGCGGTGCTGATCGACAACATGGCGGTCCGGCGCGTGCTGCCCGACCCACGCGGCGGAGTCGGGGGCGTGGAGGCCGCCGACGCCGCCTCCGGCGAGAGCCGGCGGTTCGAGGCGCCCGTGGTGGTGAACTGCGCCGGGGCCGGGCTGGATGCGGTCGCCCGCGGGGCACATGCTGCGGCGCCGCGCTTCTTCCAGCCGGTTCCGGCCTTCAACCTGCATCTGGAAGCCGCGGCGACGCTTGGCGCAGCCTTCGCGGTGGGGCGCGGCAAGCGCTTCTTCGTGCGGCCCTCCGCGGAGGGGATCTTCGCGGGCACCTTCTACGGCGCGCGCGACGTGAAAGGATGGGTCGGTGCTTTGGATACGGCGGCGCCCGGGCTCGGCCTCGGCTCCGCGCGCGTGCTGCGCGTGGTGGAGGGCGTGGTGCCGCAAGGGCGGGAGGCGCTGGAACCGGCGAGCCGCGACGTGATCCTGGACCACGGCGCATCGGGCGGGCCACGTGGTCTGTTCAGCGTGTCCGGCGTGAAGCTGACAACCGCGCGCTGGCTGTCCGCCCGCGCGATCGGGCGCATCTGGGGCGGCGGCGCGGCGCGGGTCTCGCGCCCGGCCGGCGCCCTCGTCGATGCAAAGGCATGAGCGGTTCCGTCACCCCGGTGGACTGGCATGTTCACGCACACCGGCCCGGCGAAATGGGCGCGGTGCTGGACAGCGCGGCCGCGGCGTTCGCGCGCGTGAACCCGCGGCCGGCGAGCGTGCTGGGCGTGCTGATGCTGACGGAGATGCCGGGCGCCACGGCTTTCGCGGAGCTTGCCGCCCCCGGCGGAGAGCCCGCTGGATGGTCCGTGCGCGCCACGGAGGAGGATGTTTCCGTGGTCGCCTCGCGCGGGAGCGACGAGATCGTGGTGATCGGCGGCTTCCAGGTCACCAGCGCCGAGCGGTTGGAGGTGCTCGCGCTCGGGACGCGCGTCCGCCCGGAGGACGGGCAGCCGGCGGAGCGCGTGATCGCGGAGGTGGCCGGGCACGGCGCGCTGGCGGTGCTGCCCTGGGGCGTCGGCAAGTGGCTGGGCGCACGCGGCGCCGCCGTGGCCGACCTGGTGAAGCGCCTGCCGCCGCGCGCGGTGTTCCTGGGCGACAATGCGGCGCGGCCGGTGTTCTGGCCGGAGCCCGCGGTGTTCCGCGTCGCGGCCGAGCAGGGCATCGCGGTGCTGCCGGGCACCGACACCCTGCCCGGGGCACCGCCGGCCGCCGGGGCGTTCGGTGGCCTGGTGCCGGGCGCGGTGGATCCGCGCCGTCCGCGAGAGGCGTTGCGGCGCGTGCTGATGGACCCGGCGGTGTCGGTCACGCCCTACGGCTCGCTGGCCTCCCCGCTGGGGTTCGTGCGGGACCAGGCGATGCTGCGCCTGCGGCGGCTGGGAGGGCGCCGGTGAGGCACCCCATGCGCGTGCTGCTGCTGGCGCCGCAGCCTTTCTTCGTGGACCGCGGCACCCCGATCGCGGTGCGTGCGGTGGTGGAAGCCTTGTGCGAGGCCGGGCATTCCGTCGACCTCGTGACGTTCCATGGTGGGCGGGACATCGCGATCCCGGGGATGCGGCATTTCCGCGCGCCGCGGCCGCCGCTGGTCGGCACCGTGCCGGTGGGATTGTCCTGGCAGAAGCTGCTTTGCAACCTTTCGCTGCTGGTCCTGGCCTTCCGGCTGGTCCGGCGCGGCGGCTACGACTGCATTCACGCGGTGGAGGACAGCGTCTTCCTGGCCATGGGGCTGCGGCTGATGGGCCGCCTGCCGCTGGTCTTCGACATGGATTCCATCATGTCGGACCAGATCATCGAGAAATGGCCGGCAATGCGACCGGTGGGTGCGCTGATGCGGCGCTTCGAGCGCGCGGCGATGCGGGCGAGCGACGTGGTCCTGGCCGTGTGCCCCGCGCTTGCGGAGCGCGCGGCCGAGGACGCGCCGGGCACGCCGCGTCACGTCCTGCACGACTTCCCCCTCGAGGGATCCGGGGCCGAGGCACCGGCCATCCGCGACCCCGCCCGGCCGGACCGGCTGCTCGCGCTCTATGTGGGCAACCTCCAGCACTACCAGGGGGTGGACCTGTTCCTGGAAGCCGTGCGCAGGCTTCCCGGCGATGCCGGGGTGGATGTGGTGATCGTGGGCGGACTGCCGGAGGATGCGGCGGCGCGCGGCGAGGAAACCGCGGGTGCGCGGGTGCGCTTCCTGGGCCCGATGCCCCTGTCCTGCCTGCCGGGGCTGCTGGCCCAGGCGGACGTGCTGGTTTCCCCCCGGCTTCGCGGGGTGAACACGCCGATGAAGATCTATTCCTACATGATGGCGGAGCGCGCGATCCTGGCCACGTCGATCCTGTCCCACACCCAGGTGCTGGACGAGAGCTGCGCGCTGCTGGTGCCGCCCGAAGCCGGGGCCATGGCGGCGGGGCTGATGCGGCTGGCAGGCGATGCGGCGCTGCGCGCGCGCCTGGGCGCCGCGGCGCGGGAGCGCGCGGCCACGCGCTACAGCAAGGCGCGCTTCGAGGAGATCCTGCTCAGCGCCTATGACGCGCTGCCGGCGCCGCGCAGCGGCGCGCGCCGGATGGACGGGCAAGGGCCGGCACCGGCACTGGGTTCGCCACGATGACGAGCAAGGGGTCCTCCGCCGCGCTGGCGGCAAAGCCTGGCGCCTTCCGGCGGCTTGGGCGCGGGGCGGGGCAGCTGGCGGCACGGTTTTCCGCGGTGCGGGCCTCCGCGGTCTACGGGCTGTCGGGCGCGGCCTTCGCGGCGGGCAACCTGCTGCTGGCGCGGTCCATGCCCGTGGCGGAGTTCGGGCGCTTCGCCCTGGGCCTGGCGCTGTTCAACATCTTCGCGGTGATCGCGCCGATCGGGCTGGACCAGGTGCTGCTGCGCCACCGGCTTTCGCTCGGCCCGCGCATCGGCGGGCTGCTGCTGCTGGCGGGCGCCCTGGTGGGCGGCGCGGTGGGGCTGGGCGCGGCGGCGATCGCGGACTTCCCCCCCGCCGAAGCGGCGGTGCTGGCAACCTGCATCCTGGCGGGCGGGCTGGTCTTCGTCGTGGGCGCCGGGCTGCGGGCGTCGGGGAAGGAGCCGGGCGCCCTGCTGGCCGCGACCGCCGCGAGCTGGGTTCTGTTGCTGATCGGGCTGCTGGCGCTTCTCGTGCCCATGGCGACCTCGCTGCCGCCGCTGGCGCTCTTCGCCGCCGGGAACGTGCTGGCGGCCGCCATCGGCTGGGCAGCGCTGCGGCCGGCTTGGCCAGCGGGTACGACGGTGCGCATCCCCTGGGCGGAGGCGGTTTCGCTGCTCAGCATCGCCGCGATCGGCACCATCATGCTTCAGCTGGAGCGATTGCTGGTGCCCTTCGCCCTCGGGCTGGAGGAGCTGGCGGTGTTCAGCGTGCTGGCTTCCGTGGCCCTGTTTCCCTTCCGCATGGCGGTGTCGGGCGCGGGCTTCGGGCTGGTGCCGAAGCTGCGCGCCACCGGCGACCTCGCGCGGCGCCGGCGGCTGGTGCGGGACGAGTTGGTCTCGGTGGGGGCTCTCGTGGTCGGCGCGGCCTTCTGCGTCGCGCTGCTGGCACCCTCGGTGACGCATTGGCTGACCAACGGCCGCTACGAGATCGGCACCGCGCTGGTGCTGGCCGCCTGCGCCAATGGCGCGGCCAAGGTGTTCCAGGCCATTCCACGCGCCATCCTGACGGGCTGCGGCAGCGAGCGCGATATCGCCCTGCTCAGCCGCTGGGGCTGGTTCGGGCTCGCGGTCGGCGCGCTCTGCGGCTTCGCCGCGGCGGGCTGGGGGCTGGCCGGGCTGCTCTACGGGGTGGCGCTGGGCAGTCTCGTCGGAACCATTCCCGCCGGACTGCTGGCGGCGCGCCGGCTGCGCGGACAGCGTTGAGAGGGCAGCATGGATAACGCAACGGATCTGGCGGCGAAGATCCCCGCGGGCAGCGGGCTCTCCGCCTTCGTGGCGCTGCGCGACGAGCTTCGCGCAACCGATCTCTCCACCCTGGACGGGCCCGGCTACCGGGCCATCAACCGCCGCCTGCGCGCCCTGAAGGAGCCCGCGGGGGTGCGGATCGCCTTTCTCGGCAACGTCACGCTGGACCTGCTGCCGCCCTTCGCGGCCGCGCATTGCGCGCGGGCCGGATGGCTGGCGCGGTCGCATGTGGGCGGCATCGGGCAGGAGATGCAGGCGCTGATGTCGCCGGCGCTGGAAGACTTCCAGCCGGACGTCATTCTGCTGGTGCTCTCGCCACGCCTGCTGCGGCCCGATGCCATGGCCGGCTTCTCCGCGCTCCCGGACGAAGCCCGCCGGGCCCTGCGGGACGACCTGCTGGACCATGTCGAGCAATGGGTGGCGCTGGCGGAGGAGCGCACGCGGGCGACCCTGGTGGTGGCCAACTTCCCGATGCCGGCGGTGCCCGCGCTCGGCGTCGCCGACACCGCCGCCGGCTATGGCGAGACGGAGTTCCACCTGGAGCTGAACCTCGAGCTGCTGCGGCGGATGCGGCCGCACCGGCGCGTGCAGCTGCTCGACATCGACCGCATCGCCTCCAGCATCGGGCGCGCGCGGGCCTTCGACGAGCGGCTGTTCCACTTGGCCAAGATGGACTGGTCGGCGGCGCTCATGGCGGCGGCGGGGGAGGTCCTGGCGCGGCACGTGGTGGCCGCGAAGGGCGCCGCGCGGAAATGCCTGGCACTCGACCTCGACAACACCCTCTGGGGGGGCGTGGTGGGAGAGGAAGGGCCGGGCGGCGTGCTGGTGGGCCAGGGCGACGGAACCAGCGAGGCCTTCCTGGCCTTCCAGCAGCGCATCCGCGCGCTGAAGCAGCGCGGCATCCTCCTGGCCCTGTGCAGCAAGAACAACCCGGCCGACGTGGAGGAGGCCTTCGCCATGCGGACGGAGATGCCGCTGCGGCTGGAGGATTTTTCGGCAACCGCGATCGGCTGGGGCCCCAAGCACGAGGGGCTGCGGTCCATCGCGGAGCAGCTCAACATCGGCGTGGATTCGCTGGTCTTCATCGACGACAATCCGGCCGAGATCGCGCTGATCCGCGAGCTGCTCCCCGAGGTGGAGGCGGTGCAGCTTCCCGAGGATCCCTCGCGCTTCACCGCCGTGCTGGACGGCTTGGTTTCCTTCGAGAAGGCCGTTGTGCTGGCCGAGGACGCGGGAAAGGCGGAGCAGTACGTGCAGGCCGCGGCGCGCAACCGCTTCTCCGCCTCGGCAGGGGACTTCCAGGAATACCTGACGGGGCTGCAGACGGTGGTGACGCTGCGGCCGGCCACCGCGGCGGACCTGCCGCGCGTGGCCCAGCTCTGCGCCAAGACCAACCAGTTCAACGTGTCGGGCCGGCGCTATGCGCTGGGGGAGCTGGAGGCGATGATGGCCTCCCCCGCGCACGACATCGGCTGCGTGCGGGTTGCGGACCGCTTCGGCGATCTCGGCCTGGTCGGGCTGTTCATCCTCGCCGAGCGCGGTGCCGCGTTGCACGCGGACACCGTGCTGATGAGTTGCCGCGCGATGGGGCGCGGGGTGGAGACGGCGATGATGAACGGCATCAAGGCGCGCATGATGGCGCGACCGGGCATGCGGGCGCTGACGGCCGAGTTCATCCCCACCGCGAAGAACCACCCGGCCGCCGCTTACTTCGCGGAGCAGGGACTCGCCGCCCGGGAGACGCAGGAGGACGGGACGATCCCCTTCGCCGTTTCCCGCGAGGAGGCGCAACCCCTGCCCTGCCCCTGGCTTACCGTGGTGGAGGACGTTGCATGGATGTGATGGAACGATTGAAGCTGCTGGTCAGCGACGTACTGGAACTGGAGCCGGATGCGGTGGACGCCTCAGCGGGCAAGGAAACGCTGCCCGAGTGGGACTCGCTGGCCCATCTGCGCATCGTGGGCGCCGTGGAGGAGGAGTTCGGCGTCAAGCTGACCATGCAGGAGATTGGCGAAATGACGTCGCTCGCCGCGATCGGAAAGCTGGTCGAGCGGCACAGCGCGTGAGCCGGGGCCGATGAAGGCCGGTGTCGCCGCCCCGCGCTGGGTGCAAACGCTGCGCTTCATGGCCCGCGGCGGCGCCCTGGTCAGCCCGCGCGCCGCGCTGGAGCTGGGCGAGCCTCTGGGCCTCGGCCGCAAGACCAGCATCAGCGCCTTCTCGCTGATCAGCACGCGCGAGGGAGAGGTCCGGATCGGCGCGCGCACGGATGTGGGCACGGGCTGCTGCATCAGCGGCCATCCCGGCGGCGTCAGCATCGGAGATGACTGCCTGATCAGCCCCAACGTGGTGATCGGCGGGCCGCCGCAGGCTTCGGCGGAGGATGCGCCCGAAGGGCGCGCCACCTTGGTCGGGAACAACGTGTGGATCGGGGCGGGCGCGGTGATCCTGCCTGGCGCGGAGATCGCCGATGGCGTGATCGTCTCGCCGAATTCCGTGGTGTCGGGCATGGTCGCGGCCAACGCGATCGTGCAGGGCAACCCCGCCAAGACCATTTTCACGCGGCGCTGAAGGGCGGCACAGGTTCGACATGGAAGCATCGGCAGCGCGCGAGACCCCGGATATCGAGACCTCCTCCGACAACTACGCCTCCCGCTTCGCTGGGCCGGCGGGGCGGTACATGCTGGCCGTGCAGGAAGAGGGCGTGCTGTCGCTGCTGGGGCGTGCGCCCTCCATGCTCGGAAGGCGCGTCCTGGACGTGGGCGGCGGGCACATGCAGCTCGCGGCCCCGCTGGCGGAGCGGGGCTGCGAGGTGACGGTGTTCGGAAGCGACGAGCTTTGCGGCGCCCGGCTGCGGGCAGGGCCGTTCGCCGGACAGGTGCGCTTCGCGTCGGGGGACCTGCTCGCCCTGCCCTATCCGGATCAGGCCTTCGACGCGGTGGTCAGCGTGCGGCTGATCTCGCACATGGAGGACTGGCCGGGGCTTGTTGCGGAACTCTGCCGGGTGGCCAGGCAGTCCGTGGTCATCGACTACCCGACGCTTGCGAGCCTCAACGCCTTGTCCCTGGTCACCTTCCCACTGAAGCGGGCGATCGAGAAGAACACGCGCACCTATCGCAGCTTCCGCCCGGCCGAGCTGGAAGCGGAGTTCGCGCGGCGTGGGTTCAGGCCAGCCGAGAGCGTCAAGCAGTTCGTGGTGCCGATGGCGGCCCACCGCCTGCTGGGCAAGACCGGGATCGTGCGCGGCGTGGAGAGCGGGCTGCGCGCGGCGGGCGTGACGCGCATGATCGGCAACCCCGTTCTGCTGCGGCTGGACCGGGTGGCGGCATGACGAACAAGCCGACCGTCGCCGTCACGGGCGTATCGGGCTTCACCGGTGGCGCGCTGGCGGCGCGCCTCGCCGCCGAGGGTCACGTGGTGCGCGGCCTGGCGCGCGCGCCCCTGCCCGCACCGGGGATCGAGCTGGTGCAGGGAGACCTGTCGGACCGGACGGCCCTCGCGCGGCTGGTGGAGGGTGCCGACACGGTGTTCCACGTCGCCGCCATGTACCGCACGGAGGGCTCGGCCGAGGAGTTCATGGCGGTGAACCGCGACGGCACGCGCATGTTGCTGGAACTGGCGGAGGCCGCGGGCGTGCGGCGCTTCGTCTACTGCTCCAGCATCGGCGTCCACGGCAGCGTCGCGGTGACGCCCGGGGACGAGAACGCCCCCATGGACCCGCGCGACCCCTACCAGGACAGCAAGCTCGCGGCCGAGGAAGTCTGCCACGAGGCCACGGCGCGGGGACGGATGGAGGTGGTGATCATCCGCCCCTGCGGCATCTACGGGCCCGGCGACACGCGCATGCTCAAGATGTTCCGCATGCTCCAGCGCGGCGCCTTCGTGTTCGTGGGCGACGGCAGCCCGAACTTCCACCCGGTCTTCATCGACGACCTCGTGCAGGGCTTCATGCTGGCCATGACGGTGCCCGCGGCCGCCGGCGAGACCTTCATCATCGGGGGCGATTACCTGCCCCTGCGCGACTACGTGGCGACCGCCGCGCGGGCGATCGGGGTGGAGCCGCCGCGGCGGCGGCTGCCCTACGGCCTGATGAACGCGGCCGCGCGCGTCTGCGAGGCGCTCTGCGCGCCGCTCGGCATCCAGCCGCCGCTGCATCGCCGGCGCCTGACCTTCTTCAAGCACAACCGCGCCTTCTCGACCGAGAAGGCGCGGCGGCTGCTGGGCTACCGTCCGGCGGTTCCGCTGCCCGAGGGCTTCCGCCGGACAGTCGCCTGGTACCGCGAAACGGGGCTCCTACCGCCGGGGCGAGGGTGAGCCGGCGGCACGCGCGCCACCGCCGCTCGCGCGGGGCTCCGCCTCTTCCGTCGCATCCTATCGGCGGGCGATCGGCATGACCTCGGAGAGCAGTCGATGAAGATCGGAACGGCCATCCGGCGCTTCCTGGCACCGGGCTGGCTGGTGGCGCTGCATTACCGTCGCCGCTTCGGCGCCGTGGCAAGCCCCCGGGCGGAGGTGGAGATCAGTCCGCTGCTTGAACTCGGGTTGGGGACGCGCATCGGCCCCTTCACCAAGGTGAAGGCGACCAGCGGCCTCGTGCGGGTGGGCGCGGGGACGGAGATCGGGGCGCATTGCATGATCGCGGGGGCGGAGACCGGGATCGAGATCGGGAGGAACTGCCGCATCGGGCCGCATGTGGCGATCGTAGGCGTGAACTACCGCTACGAGCGGATCGACATGACCTTCCGCGCGCAGGGCACGACCTCGAAGGGCACCACGCGCATTGGTGACAACGTGGTGATCGGGGCCGGCGCGGCGATCCTGGACGGGGCCGACATCGCCGCCGGCGCGGTGATCCGCCCGCGGGCCGTGGTGTCGGGTAAGGTGGCGGCCAGGGCGCGCAAGCCCGGGCCGGCTTGAGGCCTTCCCGCGGTGCTCAGCCCGGCAGGTCGCGGAAGTCGCGCCGGGCGGTGCGGCGAGAGCCCGGCGGCAGCACCGCTGCAGGTTCGGAAGGACGTTGGATCCAGCCGGGCCCCTGGGCGCGGTCCTGGTCGATGCGGCGAGCGGTGGCCGCGAATTCAGGCGTGAGCAGACTGTAATCGGCGGAGTCGCGCACGCGGGCGAAAGCGTTGGCGGGGCCTGCCGCGGCCGGCAGGCTGCCGTAGCGAGCCGAGCCCGGCCAGATATTCATCACCTTCCGCGCATAGGCGATGCCGAGTTCCGCCGTGCGGGAATGGTAGCCGGCGGCGGCGAGCGGCCAGGTTCCCGTGGCACGCCGCAGCTCGTTGAGGAAGCGCGCGGCATAGCTCGCATTGGTCTGCGGATCGAAGGCGCTCTCGAGTGAGTCGAAGGCCGTGGCGTGGTGCATCAGGTTGACTTGCGCGCAGCCCACGTCGATCGAGCGGATGCCGCGTGCCTGGAATCCTTGCACGGCCGCGATAGCGGCGGCCTTGCTGTCGTAGAAATACCCGGTGCCGGCGACGTTGATGGCCCAGGGCCACGGCACGGCACGGCCGGTGGCGGGGTCGATCCGGCCGCTCTCCACGAAGGCGATGCTGCGGAGAAGATGGGTGGGCAGGTTGCCCGTGCGTTCCGCAGCCGCGATGGCCGGCAGGCAAAGCTCGCCGCCGGCACCTCCCGGCACGGCCGGACGGTCAGCCCTCGCAAGCGCGGGAGAGAGCAGAAGCGTAGCCAGGAGAGCAGCCGGAAGGCGGCGCCGGGCGTATCGTGAGCGGGGAAGCGTCTGAAGATCGGGCAACTCTGGTCCCTTCGGCCGGGGACCGCCCTGGTATCAGTCCCGATATGCGGGACTCCAATCAAGTTCGGGTGGGGACGCCTCACGGAACGAGCCGAGGTCTCGTTTCCGGAAGAAAAAGGAAGAGAATGGTCGGAGCGGCGGGATTCGAACCCACGACCCCTTGTCCCCCAGACAAGTGCGCTACCAGACTGCGCCACGCTCCGTTGCGGCGGGGTCTAGCACCCGCTTGCCGGTCCCTCAACCCCGCCTGAATGGCAATCGGCGCTTAACGCCGGGAGCCGAGCGCCTTGAGGGCCAGGACGATGGCGTCCAGCTCATCGAGGCAGGCGCGCAGCTCGCCACCCTCCGGGGTATCGGTCCCCTCCCCGGCGTCATTTCCTTCGGACAGCTCCTCGGCAGCCACGGCCGCCTCCACGCCCTCCAGCCCGCCCTCCCGAAGCAGGCGTTGCACGCCCTTGATGGTATAGCCCTGGGTGTAGAGAAGGTCGCCGATGCGGCGGAGGAGGTTGATGTCCTCGGGCCGGTAGTAGCGCCGGCCGCCGCCGCGCTTCAGGGGCTTGAGCTGGGGAAACTTGGTTTCCCAGAAGCGGAGGACGTGCTGCGGGATGTGCAGGTCCTCGGCCACCTCGCTGATGGTGCGGAAGGCGTTGGGCGACTTGCGCGGGCGCGGCGCGGAGTCGGGCCCGCCGCCCGAAGCGGCGCCACCCGCCTCTCCGCTGATCCCGCCAGGCGGGGTCGGAGTGATGCCGCCAAGCACGCTCATGCCGCTCATCGCGCTCCTGCTCAGTCCTCGCCTCGCGGCGGGGTTTCGCCGTTGATGCGAGCCTTCAGCACCTGGCTGGCACGGAAGGATAGGACGCGGCGCGGGGTGATCGGCACCTCCACGCCCGTTTTCGGGTTCCGCCCGATCCGCTGGGCCTTCTGGCGCACGGAGAACGTCCCGAACGCCGAGAGCTTCACCGCCTCGCCCGATTCCAGCGTCGCCGAAAGCCGGTTCAGCACATCTTCCAGGAGGGCCGCGCTCTCATTTCTTGAGAGCCCGACCTGCATGTAGATTGCCTCGGCCAACTGCGCGCGGGTGATGGTGTTCACGTGTCCATACCCCCTCTCGCCCCGTCTTGCCGGGCTGGGGGATTGGACCGCCGGGGCGGGGCCCCGTCAATTGACAGGGGCGCAAAGTGTGGACTCCGGCACGCAGTGTTGCACAAATGCCTAAGCGAGTCGGGCGAGCCAAGTGCCCCTCAGAACCGCGCCAGCGCCGCTCCCCAGGTCAGGCCGCCGCCGATCGCCTCCATCAGCACGAGGTCGCCCTGCCGGATGCGGCCGTCCCGCACGGCTTCGGCCAGGGCCAGCGGGATGGAGGCGGCGGATGTGTTGGCGTGGCGATCCACGGTCACCACCACGCGCTCCGCCGGCAGGCCAAGCTTGCGGCCCATGGCGTCAATGATGCGGAGATTGGCCTGGTGGGGCACCAGCCACTGCACGTCGGCCTTGGCCAGGCTGTTGGCGGCCAGGGCCTCGTCCACGGCGGAGGCGAGCTTGGAGACGGCGTGCCGGAAGACCTCGCGCCCGGCCATGCGCACCATGCCGCCTTCCACCTGCAGGATGTCGCCGTGGCGGCCGTCCGAGTGCAGGTGGGTGGAGAGGATGCCGCGCTCGCCCGGTTCGTCCTCGGCGCGCAGGAGCACGGCGCCGGCGCCATCCCCGAACAGCACGCAGGTGCCGCGATCGGTCCAGTCCAGGATCCGGGTGAAGGCCTCGGCCCCGATCACCAGCGCGCAGCGACAGGCGCCGGAGCGCAGCATCGAATCGGCCACCCCCACCGCGTAGATGAATCCGGTGCAGGCCGCGGAGATGTCGAAGGAAAAGCCGCGGTGGATGCCCAGCTTCTCCTGCACGCGGGTGGCCGTGGAGGGGAAGGCCGAGTCGGGGGTGGCGGTGGCCAGGATGATGGCATCCACCTCGGAAGCATCGGCACCCGCCTGGGCAAGGGCCTCCCGGCAGGCGGCCGCAGCCATGTCGGCGGTGGATTCGCCGGGCGCGGCCATGTGGCGGCGGCGGATGCCCGTGCGCTCGCTGATCCAGGCGTCGGAGGTGTCGAGGTTGTAGGCCTCGGCCAGCTGGTCGTTGGTGAGGACGCGCGCGGGCAGGTAGCCGCCCGTGCCGGCGATGACGGAACGCAACATCAGCCCGCCACGGCCTGCGGGTTCTGCCCGAGCCGGTCCGCCTTCTCGGCGGCCTTCTGTCCCAGCAGCGCCACGCCCGTCCGGATGCGCTCGTTGAAGCCGTGCGTCACCATGTCCATCGCGACGTCCAGCGCATGGGCGAAGCCGAGCGCATCCGTACCGCCATGGCTCTTCACCACCACGCCGTTCAGGCCGATCAGCACGGCACCGTTGTAGCGGCGCGGGTCCATCCATTCGCGCAGGCGGTCCAGCGCGGGCCGCGCGAGAAGATAGCCGAGGCGCGCGGGAATGGATGAGTTGAAGACCTGGCGGAGCAAGGTGCCGACGAGCTTGAGCGCGCCCTCCCCGGTCTTCAGGGCGACGTTGCCGGTGAAGCCGTCGGTCACCACCACGTCCACGGTGCCCGCGGTGATGTCATGGCCTTCCACGAAGCCGTGGAAGTTCGCGCCCACATGGCTGTCGCGCAGGATTTCGGCGGCCTGGCGAATGCGCTCGTCTCCCTTCAGTTCCTCCGAGCCGACGTTGAGCAGGCCGATGGAGGGGGCGGTCAGGCCCAGCACCGCGCGGGCGAAGGCGTCGCCCATCACGGCGAATTCCACGAGGTTGCGGGCCTCGTAGGTGATGTTGGCACCGAGATCGAGCAGCACGACATCGCCGCGCGCCGAGGGGCCGATGGCGGCGAGCGCCGGGCGGTCGATCTCGGGCATGGTGCGAAGCACGATCTTGGCCAGCGCCATCAGGGCGCCGGTGTTGCCGGCCGAAATTACGCCCTCGGCCTCTCCCGCTGCCACGGCGTCGATGGCCATGCGCATGGAGGCGCGGCGCAGGCGCAACGCCGCCGTCGGCTTCATGTCGCCCGGAATGGCGTCCGGCGCGTGACGAACCGTGCAGATGGCCGCGGCCTTCGGACGGGTGGAAAGACCCGCCTTCAGGCGCGCCTCATCCCCCACCAGCAGGAAACGGACGTTGCGGTGGCGGTCCGCAGCGCGCTCGATGCCGTCCAGCACCACGTCCGGGGCGTGGTCGCCCCCCATGGCATCGATGGCCAGGGAGAAACGCTCCACCCCCGCCGCTTCCGTCCCCCGCCCGAAGGACCGGGAGGCGCCGGGCTGGGGAGAGTCCGGCACGGAGGCGCCGGACAAAGAGGCCCCGGATGCGGCCAATGCCGGCGCTCCTCAACAGTCGCTAAAGATGTCTGAACGCAGAGCGCGGGGCCGGCTCAGGCCCGCACGGCGCCCTTCAGGGGCTTGCCGGCCGCAACGACCTCACGGCCGTCATAGAAGCCGCAGGACACGCAGATGTTGTGCGGACGGCGCAGCTCGCCGCAGTTCGGGCAGTCGGCATGCGCCTCCTTCGGGAGGGCGTGGTGGCTGCGGCGCATCCCGCGGCGGGACGGCGAAACTTTTCTCTTCGGAACGGCCATCGGTGCCGGGCCTTTCTATATTGCAACACGTCACGCGAACGGACGGGATTCTCGGGAGGGGCGCGCCATACCACCCGGGCCAGCCCGGAGCAAGCACGCAGGTGTCAAAGCGGCGTCAGCCGGGCTTCTGGATGGCCCCCAGGGCGCGCAGGGCGGCAAAGGGCGATGAGCCTCCCTCCTTCGCCTCGGCTGGAAGTTCCGCACCGGGAGCACGCGGATAGGGATCGAGGGAGAGGGCCAGCTCCTGCACCAGGGCTTCCCCGATATCGGTCGTTCCATCGGGATTGGACTCGATTTCGTCCGGGCCCTCCTCAAGGTCGTCGGAGGGTTCCTCGCCGGGCGGCAGGATGCGCCAGTCGATCGCGGCCTTCACCGGCTGATGCACCGGTTCGAGCGTGACCACGCATTCCTGCACCACCTGGGCGCTGAGCGTGCCGCGGGCTCGGATCGCCTGGCCCGGGGCGGGAGTCAGGTGAATTTCTGCCGAGAAGGCTTCCAGGCTCAGCAGGCCGAGGCGCCGGGCGAGAGCCTCGCGCTCCTCCGGCGTGGCCTCCAGCCGCTCCTGGCGCCCTTGCGGGCTGACGGACACGTGGCGGAGGGAGCGGTGGAACTCGGCGGTCATGCGGGGATCCCGAATTCGGCCCGGCCTTCCGCGAAGTTCCCGAACGCCTGGCCGGCCAGGGTGGCGTCCAGTGCCATGGCATGGGCGGCGAGCCCGGACACGGCGCCTTCCGGCGCGCCCTCGGGCCAGATGTTGCGGGAAAGCGCCGCCTCCAGCGCCGGGCGGTCGCCTGCCGCGAGCGCGCCCTCATAGGCCAGGGCGCGGCCATGGAAGGCCTCCCACATGCGGCGCACGCGCTTGCCGATGGACATGTCGCCCACGCCCATCTCGCGCAGGTTCAGGTCCATGTCGGCGAACATCGCGTCGAACACCGCCTGGGCCAGGGCAGGGCCACGCGGGTCGGGGTCGCGGTGGAGGCGCCGCACAAGCAGTGCCGCGTGCAGGGCGACAAGGTCGAAACGGCCTTCCAGCGTGTCCGGCACGCGGTCCTCCCCGAACAGGCCGGGATCCCGCGCGGCCTCGACCGCGGCGGTGTAGAGGGCGAAGCCGGAGCGCTCATGCGGGCGGCGGCGGAAAAGGCCGAACAGGGCCATGGGGCTCCCACGGTTTCTTGCCGGCAACCCTCGCGGGCGGGGCGGCGGTGCCGCTCTGTTGACCGGGCGGCGGGGCGGTGGCAATCGAACCCGCGAGATGGCCCTCCCTCCCCTCCCCGTCAATCCACTCGTCCACCGCCCTTCGGGCGATCCCCGTGCGCGAGGACGGACGGCGCCCTGGCGCGCGGCGCTGATGGCGTCCGCGCTCGTGCTGGCCGTGCCGGTGGCAGGCTGCGGGGTTTTCGCGGCGCCGGAGCAGCTCCGCGGCAACCCCGCCGACGCCGAGATGCTGCAGCAGCTCACGCCCGGCGTGTCCAGCCGGGCGGATGTGACGGCGGTGTTGGGCTCGCCCAGCGCGACCTCCACCTTCGACCAGCGGGAGTGGTACTACATCAGCGCCACCAGCCACATTCGGCCGGGCCGGGTGCCCGCCGTGGACAAGCAGCGGGTGGTGGTGGTGCGCTTCGACGACCGCGGCATCGTCGAGGGCATTGACCAGAAGGGCCAGGACCAGATGCGGGACGTGGCGGTGGTGGACCGCACCACGCCCGTGCCGGGCAACGACCGCTCCCTGCTGCAGGCGCTGTTCGGCAATATCGGACGCTTTGGCCCGACCGCCGCGCCGGAAACCGTGCCCGGCGCCAATGGTGGGCTGGGCGCGCCCACGCGCTAGCGGCTTTCAGGCCGGGGCGGCGGCGCCCCGGCTCCGGCCGGCGCGGCGCCCGCCTATGCGGCGAAGCGCACGGGGCGGCGGGCGATCCGCAGCAGGGCGATGACCAGCGCCGGCAGCACCAGGATGTTCAGCAGGTTCCAGCCGCTGGTGGCGTGCAGCAGGCCCGAGCCGAAGGCCGTGCAGGCCACGGTGCCGAAGACGATGAAGTCGTTGGCGGTCTGGGCACGGACGCGCTCGGTGGGGGTATGGGCTTCGGCCAGCAGGGTGGTGGCGCCGGTGAACATGAAGTTCCACCCGACGCCGAGTGCCATCAGGGCCAGGGTGAAGTGCAGGAAGTCCTTGCCCATCAGCGCCAGCGCGACGCAGAGGGCGTTCAGCACGATGCCCGCCACGATGACCGGCCGCGTGCCGAAGCGGCCGATCAGCCGGCCGGTGACGAAGCCCGGGGCATACATCGCCATGGCATGTACCTGGATGACGGTGGCGCTGGCCGGGATGCCGAAGCCGCAGAGCATCATCTCCAGCGGGGTCGAGGTCATCAGCAGGTTCATGGAGCCATAGGCCACCGCCCCCGTCAGGGCCGCCGTCAGGAAGGCAGGGCGGGCCACGATCTCCATCACCGGGGTCGCCACGGCGGCACGGGGCGGCGCGGGCGGCAGGGTGACCCGTGTGAGCAGCGCCATGCAGGCCAGCGGCATCAGGGCCAGGAACAGGTAGGTGCCCAGGAACAGGAAGGGCGCCAGCAGGTCGCGGCTGTGCTTCACCAGTTCCGGCCCGAGCGCGGCCGCGATCACGCCGCCGGCCATGACGAGCGCGATGGCGCGCGGCCGGTAGGCCGGCGAGGCGACCTCGGCGGCCGCGAAGCGGTAATGCTGGGCGATCCCGAAGCCGAGGCCCGCCGGGATGGCGCCCAGGCAATACAGGGGAAAGCTCGCCTGCCAGACGCCCAGCGCGAAGACGAGGCTGCCCAGCAGGCTACCCGCGGCGCCCAGCATGAAGCCCGCCCGGCGGCCGAGATGGGCGAACACCATGCCCGCGGGGATGGAAGCGGCCATGGTGGCGAGCATCTGCAGGGCCATCGGCAGGGTGGCGAGGGACTTGTTCTCGGCCAGGCTGTAGCCGATCAGCGCACCCATGGTGGCCTGCCCGACAACCGAGGAATTCATCAGCGCCTGGCAGCAGAAGAGCAGCCGGACGTTGCGGCGCATGGCGGTGTCGGCGGGACGGTCCATGGTGGTCGCTGACATCAGAAGTGACTCCATCCCCCCCGCGGAAGGGTCACGGCCCGCCCGTCATGGTCCCGCACCGTGGCCTCCGCCGGCCCTGGCGTGAAGTGCCCGATGCGCGCAACCGCCGTGCCCGTGGCGCGGGACGCGGCAAGGATGCGCGGGGCATCCTCCGGGGCGGCGGCGAACAGCAGCTCGTAGTCGTCGCCGCCCGTGGCGAGGCGGGGGAGCCAGGACGGGTCGGCCCCGACCAGGGCGGCGGCGGGCGGGGAGAGCGGAAGGGCCGCGAGGTCCAGCACGGCGCCGAGGCCGCCCGCGCGGCAGAGATGGCCGAGGTCCTGGATCAGCCCGTCCGAGACGTCCATGGCCGCCCGGGCCAGGCCACGCAGCGCGGCGCCAAGGGCGAGGCGCGGCTCGGGCAGGCGGTAGCGCCGGGCAAGGTGATCGTCGGGCGGAAGGCGGCCCTGGAGAACGGCGAGGCCGAGCATGCCATCGCCGATCGTGCCGGAGACCCAGAGGTCGTCGCCGGGCAAGGCGCCCGCGCGGCGCAACGCCCGGCCAGGCGGGACGGTGCCGAGAATGGTGAGGGAAAGGCAGGCGGCGCCGGAGGTCGCAACGGTGTCCCCACCCAGCACATGCAGGCCGAACTCCCGCTGGTCCGCAGCCAGCCCGGCCGCGAAACCCTCCAGCCAGCCGGGCGGCGTGCCGCGCTGCAGGGCGGTGGTCATGAGATAGGCGAGCGGCGCCGCCCCCATGGCCGCGAGATCGGACAGGTTCACCCGGAGCAGCTTGCGGCCGACCGTCTCCGGGGGATCGTCGGGCAGGTAATGGACGCCCTCCACCATGGCGTCGGCTGCCAGGACGAGGTCGAGGCCGGGCGGTGGCGAGAGGAGGGCGGCATCGTCCGACAGGTCCAGCGCCCCCTCTCCCGCGAGGGGGCGGAAGTGGCGGGCGATGAGCGCGAATTCGGGGGGAAGGCTCACCCTGGAGCTCAGCCTGGGCGCGTCAGGCGCGCGGCTGGAACTCGGCACCGCGCATCTGGCGCGCGAGCGCGTCCAGCACGCCGTTGGCGAAGCGGGGCTCCTCGCCGTCGAAGAAGCCGTGGGCGATGTCCATGTATTCGTTGATCACCACCCGCGCGGGGGTGTCGCCCCCGGCCCAAAGCTCGGCGGCGGCGGCGCGGAGGAGGGCGCGCAGCACGGGGTCCAGCCGCTCGATGGTCCACTTGTCCGACAGGTGGGCGGCAATGGCGGTGTCGATCGTCTCGGAGTCCTTGGCGGCGCCGCGGACGATCCGACTGAACAGCGGCACGTCGGCCTGGGGCACGCGACCGTCCTCGAAGCCGTCCTCGGTGCCGAGGGTGCCGATGCGGTGGCGAACGAACTGGTCGATCACCGTCTCGGCGCTTTCCCCGCCCGCCTCGGACTGGAAGAGGGCCTGCACGGCGGCCACGCGGGCGCCGGTGCGGGGCCGGCCGGGGTTCGGGCGGGCTCCCTTGGCGCCCTTCGATGCGCCGGGTTTCGGGGCCTGGGTCATGCCGCCGTCTCCGTGAATGTCCCGGCGAACTTCCGGGCGAGCGCGATCTGGCCGATCATGGCGTTCGCGGCCTCCACCCCCTTGTTGTGCCGGTCGGGCGAGGAGCGGGCGATGGCCTGCTGGATGCTGTGGACGGTGAGCAGGCCGAAGCCGATGGCGGCGCAGGTCTCGATGGACACGTCCATGACGCCGCGGCAGGCCTCGCGGCAGATGTGGTCGTAATGGTCGGTCTCGCCCTTCACCACGCAGCCAAACACCAGGAAGCCGTCATGGCCCCCGGCGCGGACGGCCATGCGCAGCGCCGCCGGAAGCTCGAAGGCGCCGGCCACGTCCACCACCTCGGTCTCGGCGCCGAGGCCGGCGAGGACCGCGAGCGCGCCATCGACCATGCCGCCCACCACGTCCGCGTAGTAGGGGGCCTGGATCACCAGCACGCGGGGCGGCGGGCCATCCAGCTCGGGCGGGGCGCGGAGCGGGCTGTCGGCGGTGCTCACGGGTTGTCTCCGATGGGTCGGGTGTCGTGCAGGGTGATGCCGTAGCCCTCCAGGCCCACGATGGGGCGGGGGTGGTTGGACAGAAGGGTCATCTCGCGCACGCCGAGGTCAGCCAGGATCTGGGCGCCGATGCCGTAGTCGCGCAGCTCGGGCGAGATCTTCTCGCGCCCGGCACGCACGCGCTCGGACAGCGCCGTGGCCTTCACGTCGCGGATGAGCACCACGACTCCCCTGCCCTCCCGGGCGATCTCCTCCATGGCCATGTGCAGGTCCTTGGGGCCGTGGCGGCCGGTGATGTCGGCCAGCAGGTTCACGGCATGCATGCGGACCGGCACGGGGCCGGGGCGGGACAGGTCGCCCTTCACCAGGGCCACGTGCTCCCCGTATTCCAGGGTGTTGGCATAGATCACGACGCGCCAGGGCCCGCCGGGGGCGTCGTCCTGGGTGCCTTCCTCGACGCGGCGGATCAGGCGCTCCGTGCGGCGGCGATGGCCGATCAGGTCGGCGATGGTGCCGAGCTTCAGGCCGTGGAGCTGGGCGAAGGACACCAGGTCGGGCATTCGGGCCATGGTGCCGTCGTCGTTCATGATCTCGCAGATCACGCCGGCGGGGTTCAGGCCCGCGAGGCGCGAGAAGTCCACGGCGGCCTCGGTGTGCCCGGCGCGGACCAGCACGCCCCCTTCCCGCGCCACGAGCGGGAAGACGTGGCCGGGGGTGACGATGTGCTCGCGGTTCAGCTCGGGGTTGATGGCCACCGCCACCGTGCGGGCGCGGTCGGCGGCCGAGATGCCGGTGGTCACGCCGTCGCGCGCCTCGATGGAAACGGTGAAGTTGGTCTGGTGGCGGGTGCCGTTGCTCTGCGCCATGAGCGGCAGGCCGAGCTGCTCCACCCGCCCGCGGGTCATGGCCAGGCAGATCAGGCCGCGGGCGTAGCGGGCCATGAAGTTGATGGCGTCCGGCGTCGCGAACTGGGCGGGGATCACGAGGTCGCCCTCGTTCTCCCGGTCCTCGTCGTCCACGAGGATGAACATGCGGCCGCGGCGGGCCTCCTCCAGCAGCTCCTCGGTGGGGCTGATGAAGTCGGCGAAGGAGGTGGTGGTGGTCTGGATGTTCATGCGCCGGCCCCCTCGAACTGACGGAGCCGGGCCACGTAGCGCGCCAGCATGTCGATCTCGATGTTCACCCGCCCGCCCGGCCGGAGGGTGCCGAGGGCCGTGACCTCGGTGGTGTGGGGGATCAGGTTCACGCCGAAGGTGGTGTCGTCGGCCGCGTTCACGGTCAGCGAAACGCCGTCCACGGTGATGCTGCCCTTCTCCGCCACGAAGCGCGACAGGCCCTGCGGCAGGCGGAAGGTCCAGCGGTGGGAGCCATTCTCGGGGAACACGGACAGGATCTCGGCCACCCCGTCCACATGGCCGGAGACCACGTGACCGCCCATCTCGTCGCCCATGCGCAGCGAGCGCTCCAGGTTGATGCGCGTGCCCTCCGCCCAGGCGCCCAGCGTGGTGCGCGACAGGCTTTCGGCGGAGATCTCCACCTCGAAAAGGTCCTCGGCCAGGGTCACCACGGTCAGGCAGCAGCCGGAGCAGCAGATGGAGGCGCCGATGGCGACCCCTTCGAGCCAGCCGGGCGGGGTGGCGATGGCGACGCGCATGTCCTGGCCCGCCCCGATGGGGGTCAGGCGTCGGATCGTGCCGATGGCGGTGACGATGCCGGTGAACACGGGGGATGGTTCCGTTTCGATCGGGAGAAGCCCCGGAAGGGCCCGGAGGAGATTTCCGGTCTGCACCAGGGGATGGCGTGGGGGGCGCCTCCTGGCAAGGGGGAAGCCGCGCAGGTCAGGCCGGCGCGGCTGGCCCTGGAACAAGGTCGGCCTCGACCAGCCAGCAGGTCCCGGCGGGGCGGCGGGCGGTGACGCGGAGGCGCGGCATCTGGTCCAGCCGGTCCACGCCGAGGGAATGCAGCCCGGGCAGGCCATCGCCGCCCATCAGGGCGGGGGCCGCGAACCAGGCCAGACGGTCCACCAGCCCCGCGCGCAGGAGGGAGGCGGCCAGCGCGGCTCCGCCCTCCACCATCAGGCGGGTGATGCCCTTGGCGGCCAGGGCGCGCAGCAAGGTGAACGGTTCCAACCCGCCGCCGGGCGCGGGGGGCACGTCGATCAGCTCCGCCCCCCGCTGCTCCAGGGCCGCCATGGTGGCGGGGTCGTGGCCGGGGGCCGTGGCGATCCAGGCCGGGGCCTCGCTGTTGAAGAGGCGGGCGGCGAGCGGGGTGCGGAGGCGCGCGTCGGCCACCACCCGCACGGTGGGCACGGGGGCATAGCCCGGCAGGCGGCAGGTCAGCTCGGGGTCGTCGGCCAGCACCGTGCCGCTGCCGGCCATGACGGCGTCGTGCGCGCCCCGCAGCGCATGGGCCAGGCGGCGCGCCTCCGGGCCGGTGATCCACTGGCTCTCGCCGGCGCGGGTGGCGATGCGGCCGTCCAGCGTGGTGGCGAGCTTGAGCGTGACCATCGGCAGCCCCTGGGAAAGGCGCTTGCTGAAGCCGGCGTTGACGCGCCGCGCCTCCTCCTCCAGCAGGCCGACCTCCACCGTGATTCCGGCGTCGCGGAGACGCTTGAGGCCCACGCCGTCCACCCGCGGGTCGGGGTCCCGCAGCGCCACCACCACGCGGCCGACGCCCGAGGCGATCAGCGCATCGGTGCAGGGGGGCGTGCGGCCCCAGTGGCAGCAGGGCTCCAGGGTGACGAAGGCGGTGGCCCCGCGTGTCTGCCCGGCAGCGGCGCGGATGGCCTCGGTCTCGGCATGCGGGCGGCCGCCCGGCCGGGTGTGGCCGCGGCCGACCACGCGCCCGTCCCGGACGATGACGCAGCCGACGGAAGGGTTGGGCCAGGTGTTCCCCAGGCCCCGCGCCGCCAGGGCCAGGGCCGCCCGCATATGCTGCTCATCAGACACGGGGCGCATGTGCGCGCGGGATCAGGAGTTGTCCAGGGAGCCCAGAAAGGCGTGGAAGTCCTTCGCGTCGCGGAAATTCTCGTAAACGCTGGCAAACCGCACGTAAGCCACGGGATCCAGTTCCCGCAGCACCTCCATCACGCGCTGGCCGATCATGCGGGAGGTCAGCTCCTCCGGCCCTTCCGACTCCAGCCGGCGCTGGATGCCCGTGACGATGCGCTCCACCTGGTCCTCGTTGACCGGGCGCTTGCGAAGGGCCACGCGGATGGAGCGGGCCAGCTTCTCGCGGTCGAAGGCAACGCGGCGGCCGTCGGTCTTGAGCACCGTCAGCTCACGGAGCTGCACCCGCTCGAAGGTGGTGAAGCGGGCGCCGCAGGCGTTGCAGGAGCGGCGCCGGCGGATGCTGGCGCCATCCTCCGCCGGACGGCTGTCCTTCACCTGCGTGTCCTCGGACTGGCAGAAAGGGCAGCGCATCCGGCTGTTTCGGGCTTAGCTGGCGTAGATCGGGAAGCGGGCGCAGAGGGCATGAACCGCCTCGCCCGCCGCCGCCTCAACCGCCGCGTTGCCCTCCGGCGAGTTGGCGCGGGACAGGCCGTCCAGCACCTGGCCGATCAGGCGGGCCACCTCTGCGAACTCGGCCTCGCCGAAGCCGCGGGAGGTGGCGGCGGGCGAGCCCAGCCGCACGCCGGAGGTGACGAAGGGCTTGGCGGGGTCGAAGGGAATCGCGTTCTTGTTCACCGTCAGGTGGGCGCGGCCCAGCGCGGCCTCGGCCGCCTTGCCCGTCAGGTTCTTGGGGCGGAGGTCCACCAGCACGAGGTGGTTGTCGGTCCCGCCGGTGACCAGGCCGAAGCCCTGCGCTGCCAGCTCGGCGGCCAGGGCGCGGGCGTTATCGACGACGGCACGGGCATAGGTGCGGAACTCGGGGCGCAGCGCCTCGGCCAGCGCCACGGCCTTGCCGGCGATGACATGCATCAGCGGCCCGCCCTGGGTGCCCGGAAACACCGCGGAGTTGAGCTTCTTCGCCAGCGCCTCGTCATCCGAGAGGATCAGGCCGCCGCGGGGTCCGCGAAGGGTCTTGTGGGTGGTGGTGGTGACCACATGGGCGTGGGGGAAGGGTGAGGGATGGGCGCCGCCAGCCACGAGCCCCGCGAAATGGGCCATGTCCACCATGAAGATCGCGCCCACCTCGTCCGCGATCTCGCGGAAGCGGGCGAAGTCCCAGGTGCGGGCATAGGCGGAGCCGCCGGCCAGGATCAGCTTGGGGCGGCTCTCCCGCGCGATGCGGGCGACCTCCTCCATGTCGATCATCTGGTCCTCGCGCCGGACGGTGTAGGGCGCGACCTTGAACCACTTGCCGGACAGGTTTACCGGGGAGCCGTGGGACAGGTGCCCGCCGGCCGCGAGGTCCAGGCCCATGAAGGTGTCGCCGGGCTGAAGGAGCGCGAAGAACACCGCCGAATTGGCCGAGGCGCCGGAATGGGGCTGCACGTTGGCGAAGCCGCAGCCGAAGAGCTTCTTGGCGCGCTCGATCGCCAGCGTCTCCGCGATGTCCACGATCTCGCAGCCGCCGTAGTAGCGCTTGCCCGGCAGGCCCTCGGCGTACTTGTTGGTCAGCACCGAGCCCTGGGCCTCCAGCACGGCGCGGGAGACGATGTTCTCCGAGGCGATCAGCTCGATGCCGTCCTGCTGGCGCACCATCTCGCGCGCCAGGACGTCGGCGATCTCGGGATCGATCTCCGAGAGGGGGGCGTTGAAGAAGCGGTCGGTGCTGGCGGCGGGCGAGAGGTCGTTCATGGGGTGCGGGTCCAGTCCGGCGAGAGCTTCAGGACCCGGCGGTCGTGGCGGCCGCCGGCATAGGGGGTGGCGAGAAAGGCGCGCAGCGCTTCCAGCGCCGGTTCGACCCCGGTCATGCGAGCGCCGAAGGCGATCACATTGGCATCGTTGTGCTCGCGCGAAAGGCGGGCGCCGGTGGAGTCGTGCACGAGGGCGCAGCGGATGCCCGGCAGGCGGTTGGCGGCAATGGAGATGCCGATGCCAGTGCCGCAGACCAGAACCCCGTAGCGGGCGCGGCCGGCCTGCACGGCCTCGGCCACGGCCGCGCCGAAGTCGGGGTAGTCCACGCTTTCCGGGCCCTGGGTGCCCATGTCGAGCACGGAGTGTCCGGCCTCCTCCAGCGCCTGGCGGAGGGTGGACTTGAGGGCGACGCCGGCATGGTCGGCGCCGACGGCGATGGTGAGCGGGGCGGACATGGCGGCGCCTCTACCACGGCTTGTGCCGCGGGTGGAACGCCGGCGCTCATCCTTGGGGGCAGGTCCGCCATGCGGGAGCGCGGGGAGGCCGGGCGGAGCGGCAGGGCTTGGCGCCCGCGCCCGGCGGCGCGACAACATCCGGCATGACCCACGCCCCCTTCCCCACCGCCCGCCCGCGCCGGAACCGGCTGGACGACCCGACCCGCCGGCTGGTGGCGCAGAACCGGCTCTCGGTGGACGACCTGATCTGGCCGATCTTCGTGGTGGAGGGCGAGGGACAGCGCCAGGCGGTGGCCTCCATGCCCGGCGTGTTCCGGGTCTCGCTGGACGGGCTGTCCGACCATGTGGGCCCGGCGGCGGCGCTGGGGATCCCGGCCGTGGCCCTGTTCCCGGCCACCCCCGCGGAGAAGAAGGACGCGGAGGGAACGGAAGCGAAGAACCCGGAGAACCTGATGTGCCGGGCGGCGCGACAGCTTGCGCGGGACTTCCCGGAACTGGCGCTGGTGGGGGACGTGGCGCTCGACCCCTACACCGACCACGGTCATGACGGGGTGATCCGGACCGGCTACGTCCACAACGACGAATCGCTGGAGGTGCTGGTTGCCCAGGCGGTGGTGCAGGCCGAGGCGGGCATCGGGATCATCGCGCCGTCGGACATGATGGACGGGCGGGTGGGCGCGATCCGGGCGGCGCTGGACCGGCGCGGGCTGATCCATACGCGCATCATGGCCTATTCGGCGAAATACGCCTCCGCCTTCTACGGGCCCTTCCGCGATGCCGTGGGCTCGGGCGGAGCGCTGAAGGGCGACAAGCGCACCTACCAGATGGACCCGGCCAATTCCGACGAGGCGCTGCGCGAGGTGGCGGCCGATCTGGCCGAAGGCGCGGACATGGTGATGGTCAAGCCCGGCATGCCCTATCTCGACATCCTCCAGCGGGTGAAGGAGCACTTCTCGGTGCCGACCTTCGCCTATCAGGTGAGCGGCGAGTACGCGATGATCGCGGCCGCGGCGCAGAACGGCTGGATCGACCGGGAGCGGGCGATGATGGAAAGCCTGATGAGCTTCCGCCGCGCGGGCGCGGACGGCGTGCTCACCTATTTCGCGGTGGATGCCGCGAGGCGGCTGCGCGCCGGCTGAACCGGCGCGCGGGGTGGCTGCCGCCCGCCGGGGCACCGGCCGGACCGGTGCCCCGGGGGCGCGTCGTCACATCGCCGCGCGGCGACGGCCCTGGCGCGGCGGCGTCGGCACGTCGGCCGGCGCGCTGAAGGCGGTGCGGAGCGCCTCGCCCACCTGACGCTGGGCCTGCTTGGCCTTGGTCAGCACCGCGTCGGCCCCGAAGAACTCGTGGGTCACGCCGGGATAAACCGTGTGCGTGACGGGCACGTTGGCCGCGCGCAGCTTGTCCGCCAGTCGGTCGCCGTCAGAGGCCAGCGGGTCGATCTCGGCATTCACCAGCAGCACGGGCGGCAGGCCCGCGAGGTCGGCGCGGCCGACGATGTCCAGGCGCGGGTCCTGCAGCTGCGCGGGGCCGGTCGTGTAGTTGGCGACGAACCACTGGATCATCGGCTTGTTCAGCGGCTTGGCGTTGGCGAAGCGGGTGTAGGAGGGCGTCTCCAGGTCCACGCCGCCGACGGGGTAGATCGCGACCACCGTGCGCGGGGCGACCAGGCGCCGGTCGCGCGCGAAGATGGCGGCGTTCAGGGCGAGGTTGCCGCCCGCGCTCTCGCCCACGATGGCCAGGCGGTTCGGGTCGCCGCCGATCGCGGCGGCGTTGGTGACCAGCCAGGCATAGGCGAGGTTGGCGTCGTCATGCGCGCCGGGGAAGCGGACCTCGGGTCCCTGGCGGTAGTGGACGGAGACCACGATGGCCTCGGCCTCGGCGCAGAGGGCGCGGGCGGAGGCGTCGTAGGTCTCGATGTCGGCGATGACCCAGCCGCCACCGTGGAAGTAGAGGATCACGGGCAAGGGGCCGCTCGAGCGCGTGATGGGGCGGTAGATGCGCGCCTGCAGCGCGTTCGGCACCGTGGTCAGCGCCAAGTCCTGCTGGCTGTTGATCGGGCGCTGGGGATTGATGTTCTGCTGCTCCAGCGCGCGGGCGCGCACCGCGTCGGCCAGGCTCGGCTGCTGGCGGGCCTGGGCGGCGCCGAGCGTCTCGATCGGCAGGGGGTTCAGCCGGGCGTAGCTTTCCAGCAGCGACAGCATCTCGGGGTCGGCGCGGCCGGTCGGGTCGGCGTTCATCGCCATCTGGCGGGCGGCGGGGGCACAGGCGGCGGTAAGGCCAGCCAGGCCGAAGGGCAGCATCATCGCCCCCCGGCGGGAAAGAGTCGTCATGTGGGGTTCTTCTCCAACGGCCCGGGTGGGCACTGCCGGCAGGAACGTCACGCTGACGGTGCAGTTGCCGGCCCCCTCCTGCGGCCTCCGCCGCGTTCAGCCCTCCGGAACGGCCTTGAGGAGAAAGCCCGCGACCAGTTCGGTTTGTCCGGAATCCATCAGGGCGGGAGCATGGCCGCAGCCGGCGACGGTGACGAGCTGGGTCGCCGGGCGGCCGGCCATGGCGGTGGCGGTGCTCTCCTCCAGCAGGTCGCTCTCGGCGCCGCGCAGAACCAGGACGGGACAGCGGATGGCGTTCCAGAGGGCCCAGAGGTCCACATCCGCGACCGGCCCGGCCATGGGGGCGGCGATCGCGGGGTCGTAGTGCAGCACGGTCCGGCCCTCGGGCGTGCGGCGGGCGCTGGTTTCGGCCAGGTGGCGCCAGGCCGCATCGGGCAGGTTGCCGAAGGGGGCGTGGACCAGGCGGAGATGGGTCTCCACCTCCTCGATCCCCGCGAAGTCGTGGGACAGGGCGAGATAGGCCGCGATGCGCTGCAGGGCCGCGGCGGGGATGAAGGGGCCGATGTCGTTCAGCACCATCCGCCGGGGCCCGGCACCGGGGGTCGCGGCCACCGCCATGCCGATGAGCCCGCCCATGGAGGTGCCCACCCAGTCGTAGGGCCGGCCGAGCCGGGCCAGGAACTGGTGGAAGGCCATGGCGTAGTTGGGCACGGCATAAAGGCTGCCGTCGGGCAGCCAGTCGCTGAAGCCGCGGCCGAAGACGTCCGGGCAGATCACGCGGCGCCCGGCGCGGGCGAGGCGGGTGGCCAGGGCGTCGAAGTCCCGGCCCGTGCGGGTCAGGCCGTGGACGCAGAGAATGGGGTCGCCCTCCGGCGGCCCCCATTCGAACCAGCGCAGGGTCGCCTCCAGCGAGCCAAGGCGGGCGCGGAAGGCGCCCGGCCGGGGCTGCTCGCGGGGCGGCTCAGGCCGCGCCATCGGACCGCAGCTTCGCAATGGCGTCCGCGTCGAGGCCGAGGCGCGCCAGCACCTCCTCCGTGTGCTGGCCGAGCACGGGGGCGGCGCTGCGGTAGGAGGGCGGCGTGGCGGAAAGGCGCACGGGGTTGGCGATCACCTGCACGCGCTCGCCGCTGGCGTGGTCCATCTCCACGATCACCTCGCGCGCCTGCACGTGCGGATCGGCGAACACGTCCTTGAGGGTGTTGATGGGGCCGCAGCCGATCTTGGCCGCTTCCAGCGCCTCGACCCATTCCTTGGTGGTGCGGGTGCGCATCACGGGGGTGAGGGTGTCGGTGACGAGCTGGCGGTTCTCCACGCGCTTCGCGTTGGTGGCGAAGCGAGGATCGGCGAGCAGCGCCTCCTGGCCGGTGAGCTTGCAGAAGCGCTCAAAGGTCGGGTCGTTGCCGACCGAGAGAACGATGTAGCCGTCCTGCGAGGGAAACACCTGGTAGGGCACGATGTTGGGGTGCTGGTTGCCCAGCCGGGCCGGGTTCTCGCCGGTGGCCAGAAAGTTCATGCCCTGGTTCGCGAGCCAGGCGACATGCGTGTCGAGCATGCCGATATCGATGCGCTGGCCCTGGCCGGTGCTGTTGCGGTGGTTCACCGCCGCCAGCACGCCGATGCAGCCGTAGAGGCCGGCGAAAAGGTCGGCCACGGGGATGCCGACCTTCTGCGGCTCACCATTGATCTCCCCGGTGAGCGACATCACGCCTCCCATGGCCTGGATCAGCGCGTCGTAGCCGGGGCGCGGAGCATAGGGGCCGGTCTGCCCGAAGCCGGTGATGGAGCAGTAGATCAGGCGGGGGTAGCGGTCCTTCAGGTCCTCCCAGGCCAGGCCGTACTTGGCGAGGGCGCCGACCTTGAAGTTCTCGACGAGAATGTCGCACTCGGCGAGCAGCCGGTGGACGATCTCCTGCCCCTCGGGCCTGGCGATATCGAGCGTGACCGACTTCTTGTTGCGGTTCACGCCGACGAAATAGGCGCTCTCGGTGGTCTTCGGCACGTAGGGGGGCGCGAAGCCACGGGTGTCGTCGCCGGCGCCGGGGCGCTCGATCTTGATGACCTCGGCACCGAGGTCGCCCAGCATCTGCGTGCAGGTGGGGCCGGCGAGGACGCGGGTGAGGTCGAGCACCTTCAGCCCGGCCAGCGCGCCGGGCGCGAATTGGGGCGCCACGCTCAGGATGCCTTGGCCGGGCGCGTCTTGTCCTTGCGGACGGGCAGGGCCTTGGGCGGCGCGAGCAGGGCGTCGACGCCGCCCGAACGCACCACCGTGCCGCCGCGGGCGAAGGCCTCGTGGTTCCGCTCGATCTCGTCGCGCTCGTAGAGATAATTGACCATCAGTCCGTAGGATTCCTGCATGCCGCGGGGCGCGGTGTTGCCCAGCCAGTTGATCCGCTCGAGCCTTGCGCCGTTGCCGAGGTGGAAGCGCGCCACGGGGTCCATGCGCTCGCCCGGGCGCTCGCCGGTGCCGGTGAGGTACTCGGCGCAGAGCCGCATCAGGGGCGCGCGCAGCCCTTCGGCCCGGGCGGATTCGCGCCACCATTCCGGCTCGGAGAGCGGCAGCGCGAGCTCGCCGTCGGCGGCGCCATCGGCGATGCGCTTGTCCAGCCAGCGCCGGAAGCCGGGAATGGGCGAAAGGGTGGAGAAGCGGACGAGCTGCGGGAGTTCCGCCTTGAGGTCCTCCACCACCTGCTTGATCAGGAAGTTGCCGAAGGAGATGCCGCGCAGGCCCTCCTGGCAGTTCGAGATGGAGTAGAAGATGGCGGTATCGGCCTCCGCCGCCCGGGCCTCGGCGCCAGCCTCCCCTTCCGCCTCCAGCAAAGGCTGCACCGCGGCGGACAGGCCCTGCACGAGCGCCACCTCCACGAAGATCAGCGGCTCGTCCGGAAGCGACGGGTGGAAGAAGCCGTAGCAGCGGCGGTCGGCGGCGAGGCGGCGGCGCAGGTCGTGCCAGCCGGCGATCTCGTGCACGGCCTCGTAGCGGATGATCTTCTCCAGCACCGCGGCGGGCGTCTGCCAGTCGATGCGGCGGAGCTGGAGGAAGCCGCGGTTGAACCAGGAAACGAAAAGGTGGTGCAGGTCGGATTCCAGCGGCTTGAGCGCCGGCTCCGTCCGCATCTCCTGCAGAAGCTGACGGCGCAGCTCCACCAGGGCCGCGGTGCCGCCCGGGGACATGTTCATGCGGCGCAGCAGCTCCTGCCGCGGCGGCTCGGCGCAGCGGGACAGGTGGGCGGCGTTGGCCGGGCTGGGGTCGGACAGGTAGGCCAGCGCCGCCTCCCGCAGGGAGTCGGGCTTCGGGCCGAAGCTGGTGGCCATGAAAAGGTGGAACGCGGCGCGGTCGGCGGGGGCGAGGTCGCGCAGCGCGCCCATCACCTCCCGCGCGACGGCGGCGCCGGAGGCCTCCCCGCGCTCGGTCAGCAGGGCTTCCACCAGGCTCTTCGCGCGGTCCAGCGGGGGGATGGAATCGCTGGGGACGGAGGCGAAAAGGCGGCCGCGGTCGGCAATGGAGGACCAGAGCCGCTCGATCCAGGAGCGGGCGGCGGCGGGGGCGGCCTCGGCCTGGGCGTCCTGCTCGGGCGCCTCCCGGTCGACGGTCGTCACGGCCTCTGACATGTATCTCTCCGGTGCGGGGCCCGCGGCCATGGGGCCGGGGCGGGTCTGGCCCCCCGGTTCCGAGGCCGGGGCGCGATCGCCCGCAGATTGGCCGGGCGGGGCGAAGCGGGCAAGGCACGCTTCCGCCAGGGCGCCGGCGCGCTTGCGGCCCGGGGCCGGCGGGGGCACCCTCCCCCGCCTTTTCCGGAGGAAACACCATGCTCGACCGCCCGCATCCCACGCCAGAGGCGCCCACCACCGACCCCTTCGTGCTGGCCAAGGCGCTCTCCGGGCAGCACTTCATCGGGGGGCGCTACGTGCCGGCGCGCTCGGGCAAGACCTTTGCCGTGGTGAACCCCGCGACCGGCCAGGAGGTGGCGGCCGCGGCCGAGGGTGACGCCGCCGACGTCGACGCGGCGGTGCAGGACGCGGCGCGCGCCCAGAAGGAATGGGCCAGGACCCCCGCGCGCAAGCGCGGCGCGCTGGTGGCGCAATGCGCCGCCGTGATCCGCGCCCATGTGGAGGAGCTGGGCCGGCTGATCGCGCTGGAAACCGGCAAGGCGCTGCGCACCGAGAGCCGCGTGGAGGCGAACACCGTCGCCGACATCCTGGAGTTCTTCGGCGGCCTGGGCGGCGAGCTGAAGGGCGAGAGCGTGCCCTTCGCGCCCGACGTGCTGTCGGTGACGGTGCGCGAGCCGCTGGGCGTGGTGGGCGCCATCATCCCCTGGAACGTGCCGATGCTGCTGATGGCGCTGAAGGTCGCGCCCGCGCTGGTGGCCGGCAACGCCGTGGTGGTGAAGAGCGCCGAGGAGGCGCCGCTGGCGGTGCTCCGCATCTGCGAGCTGATGAACCGCATCCTGCCGGCAGGCGTGTTCAACATGGTCTCGGGCTTCGGCCCCGAATGCGGCGCGCCGCTGGTGGAGCACCCCAGGGTCCGCAAGGTGACCTTCACCGGCTCGGTCGAGACCGGAAAGATCGTCTACCGCGCGGCCGCGGAGAAACTGATTCCGGTGACGCTGGAGCTGGGTGGCAAGTCGCCCATGATCGTCTTCGCCGACTGCGACTTCGAGAAGACGCTGGCCGGCGCCATCACCTCCATGCGCTTCACCCGCCAGGGGCAGAGCTGCACGGCGGCCAGCCGCATCTACGTGGAGCGCCCGATCTTCCAGCGCTTCGTGGACGCCATGGCCGAGCGCGTGGACCAGATGGTGATGGGCGACCCGCTGGACGAGAG
The DNA here is from genome assembly GCF_042433125.1 of Muricoccus vinaceus. Taxonomy (NCBI): domain Bacteria; kingdom Pseudomonadati; phylum Pseudomonadota; class Alphaproteobacteria; order Acetobacterales; family Roseomonadaceae; genus Muricoccus; species Muricoccus vinaceus. Next base: position 185,890 of record NZ_JBHLVZ010000084.1, read on the forward strand.
GACGGACATCGGCACCATCATCTCCGAGGGCCAGTTCGAGAAGGTGAAGTCCTTCATCGACGAGGGCGTGGCCACCGCCGGCGCGAACGGGCGCGCCTGCTCCGCCATGCCGACCGACCCCGCGCTGAAGAAGGGGCTCTTCATCCGCCCCTACATCTTCACGGGTCTGGACAAGGACAGCCGCCTGGTGCGCGAGGAGATCTTCGGCCCCGTCACCTGCGTGATGCCCTTCGACGACCCCGAGGCGGTGCTGGCCGAGGCGAATGACAGCGACTACGGGCTGGCGGCCAGCTTGTGGACCAACAACCTCAAGGTCGGGCTGAACCTGGCGCACAAGCTGGAGGCCGGGCTGGTGCAGATCAACCAGAACCTGGTGGTGCAGGCGAACCTTTCCTATGGCGGGGTGAAGTCCTCCGGCCTGGGCAAGGAGGCCTCGCTGGAGGCGATGCTGGAGCACTTCACCCACAAGAAGACCATCATGGTGAACATGGGCTGATGGCCCGGCCACCCCGGCGCCGGGCGCCGGGGTGGCCGTCATTGTGCTGACCGGCCGGTCATGATTAAGCTTTCTCCAGAATGGCGCACCCAAGCGCCCTCGGGAGGAACACGATGCCACCAACCCCCTGGCGCCTGCCACTTGCCTGCGCCCTGACCCTCGCGATCTCCCTGCCCGCCCTCGCTCAGCAGCCCGCGCCGGCCGCCGCGGCTCCCGCCGCCCCACCCTCCTGGGCCCAGGGCCGCGGCGCGGAGCAGGCGAACAGCCCGCTGGCGCCGCACTCGCCACGGCTGACCGCGACGCCCGCCGACCGCATTCCCGTCGATGCCATCCGGCTGCCCGCGGGCTTCCGCGCCGAACTCTGGGCGTCCGGCATGCCCGGCGCGCGCATGATGACGCGCGGCGAGGACGGCACCGTCTATGTCGGCACGCGCACCATCGGGCGCGTTTACGCGATCAAGGACGAGGGCGGCACGCGCACGCCGCGGGTGCTGGCCCAGCGCCTGGACAATCCAAACGGCGTGGCCGTGCGGGACGGCTCGCTTTACGTCATCGCGATCAACCGCGTGCTGCGCTACGACAACATCGCGCAGAACCCCAACGCGGAGCCCGTGGACCTGACCCAGGCCTTCGCGCTTCCGACCGAGGCGCATCACGGGTGGAAGTTCGCGTCCTTCGGGCCGGACGGCAAGCTGTACATGAACATCGGCGCGCCCTGTAACGTCTGCGACATCGACGAGAACAAGCATGCCCTGATCGTGCGCTTCAACCCGGACGGCTCGGGGCGCGAGGTGGTCGGGCGCGGCGTCCGCAACTCGGTGGGCTTCGACTGGCAGCCGGGCACGGGCGTGCTCTACGCCAGCAACAACGCGCGGGACTGGGTGAGCAACGAGGTGCCGCAGGACACGCTGCACCGGCTGAACCGCGTGGGCGAGCACCACGGCTTTCCCTTCTGCTCGGGCGAGGCCTGGCAGGACCCCGGCCATGCCGGGCGGGTGTGCTCAGAGTTCCCCGCGCCCGTGGCGATGCTGGGCTCGCACACCGCGCCGCTCGGCATGCGCTTCTACGGCGGCACCATGTTTCCCGAGAACTACCGCGGCCGCGCCTTCGTCGCCCGCCACGGCTCCTGGAACCGCGACGCCAAGAGCGGCTTCGACGTGGTGACCGTGACGCTCAATGCCGACGGCTCGCGTGGCACGGTGGAGCCCTTCCTGACGGGGCTGCTGGACAGCGGCGACAACAGCTTCAAGGGCCGGCCGACGGACGTGATGGTGATGCCCGACGGCTCCATGCTGGTGTCGGACGAGCTGAACGGCGCGATCTACCGCATCTCCTACGCCCGGTGACCGGGTTGCGGATGATGCTCGCGGGGGGGCTGGCGCTTGCGCTGGCCCTTCCCGCTTCCGGGACCCTTGCCGCCGATGCCGCGCGGGGCGCGGCACTGGCCGAGGAGCGGAACTGCGGCGCCTGCCACGGCGCGCGCGGCGTCTCGGCCATCGAGAACATCCCCTCGCTCGCCGGGCAGCAGCCGGAGTTCATCGCGCTGCAGCTCGTGCTGTTCCGCGAAGGGCTGCGCGACGTGCCGCCGATGGAGGCACCGTCCTCGGGGCTGACGGACGAGCAGGTGGAGGATCTGGCCGGGCATTTCGCCTCCCTCCCCCACGCGCCGCCCGAGGACCGGGCGCCGCGCAACGCCGAGGCCTTCGCGCGCGGCGAGGCGCTGGCGGGGCCGCTGCGCTGCGGAATATGCCACCGCGCCGACCTTTCCGGGCAGAACCAGGTGCCGCACATCGCGGCGCAGCGGGAGGATTTCCTGGCGGAGTCCCTGCGCGCCTATCGCGACGACAAGCGGCGCGGCTCGGACACGCAGATGAACGGCGTGGTGCAGGGGCTGAGCGACGCCGACATCGCGGCGCTCGCGCATTACGTGGCCCAGCGCTGACCGTCAGACCGCGGCCTTCGCCCCCATCTCGCGATAGGTGAAATCCGGGGGGGCCGCGGCCGCTTCCCGCACCGCGAGGTCCAGCAGATGGTGGTGGGGGGAGAGGGAGCAGGCGGGATCCGTGCTGGCGGCGTCCCCGGTGAGCGCGAAGGCCTGGCAGCGGCAGCCGCCCCAGTCGACCTCGGCGCGCTCACAGCCCCGGCAAGGCTCGGGCATCCAGTCGGTGCCGCGGAAGCGCCCGAAGGCTTCGGAACCGCTCCAGGCTTCGGCGAGCGATGTGTCCCGCACATTGGGAAAATCAAAGCCGGGCAGGCTTTCGGCGGCGTGGCAGGGCAGCACCTTTCCGGCCGGGGAAACAGCGAGGAAGCTGCGGCCCCATCCGCCCATGCAGGCCTTGGGGCGGTGCGCGTGGTAGTCCGGCACGACGTAGTCGATCACCAGGCGGCCGTGCAGGGCGCGACGCGCCTCGGCGACCGTTGCCGTTGCCGCGTCAAGCTGCTGGCGGCCCGGCAGCAGAGCGTCGCGGTTGCGGAGCGCCCAGCCGTAATACTGCACATGCGCCACCTCCAGCCGCCCGGCGCCGAGTTGCAGGGCGAGGTCGATCAGGGCCGGCAGGCGGTCCAGGTTCTGGCGGTGGACCACGGCGTTCAGCGTCAGGGGCAGGCCGGCTTCCCGCACCTCCGCGGCGAAGCGGAGCTTTCGCGCATGGCCCCCGGAAAGACCGCCGATGCGGTCGGCCGAGGCCTCTTCGGCGTCCTGCACGGAAAGCTGGACATGATCCAGCCCGGCGGCGGCCAATGCCCGCAGGCGCGCGGCATCGAGAAGCACGCCGGAGGTGATGAGGTTGCTGTAGAGGCCAGCGGCGGCGGCGTGCGCGACGATCTCGGCCAGGTCGCGCCGCGCCGCGGGCTCTCCGCCGGACAGGTGGAGCTGGAGCACGCCCAGGCTCGCGGCCTCCCGGAAGACACGGCCCCAGGTGGCGGCGTCCAGTTCCGCCGAGGCGCGGGAAAGCTCCGTCGGATTCGAGCAGTAAGGGCAGCGCAGCGGGCAGCGGTGGGTGAGTTCCGCGAGCAGGCCGAGAGGGGCGGGCGGCGCGGTCACGCCGCCACCACGCCGCGTCCCGCAAGGTCGCGCAGAAGGGCGAGCACGTCCGCCTCGATCGCCGGGCGCGGGGCGTCGTAGCGGGCGGCGAGATCGTCCACGATGGCGTCCACGCTGCGGGCACCGTCCAGCAGGCGGAGAATTTCCAGTGCGATCTCGTCGGGCACGAACAGGCGTTCGGGGCCGATCACCACCCAGCGGGCGCGCGTGGCGTCCTCGCGCAGGCGCATGCCCCGGGCCAGGCGCAGGACGGTGGCGCCCTCCACCGTCATGCCGGCGCGGCCGTGAGCGCTTCGGGCACGAAGGCGCCGGGGGGCGGCAGGCCCGGGGAAACATAGGCGTGGTGCAGGGCGTCGAGCTGGGCCCAGAGAAGGTCGCACTTGAAGCGCAGCGCCGCCATGACCTCCTCCTGCTGCGCCCGCGTCCGGGCTTCCCGCGCCACGTAATCGAGCGCGAAGGCGACGTCCTGCGGCGCCTGGGTCAGGCGCGGGGTGAAATAGGCGAGCGTGTTCTCGTCCACGAAGTCATAGGCGCGGAGCATGCCGCTGACCCGCTCGGAGATGATGGCGGGGGAGAACATCTCGGTGAGCGAGGAGGCAACGGCCTCCAGCACCGTGCGCTCGCGGACGAAGTGCACATAGGCGTCCACCGCGAAGCGCGTGGCGGGGAGGAGACCGGCCAGGGACGTGACATAGGCTTCGTCCAGCCCCAGGCCGCCGGTGAGGCGGAGCCAGCGCTCCACGCCGCCGGGCTTGCTGCCGTCGCCGTCATGGTCCTCCAGCCGCCGGCGCCACTCCCGCCGGAGGTCCGTGGTGGGCAGCCGGGCAAGGAGGCTGGCGTCCTTCGCGGGGATGCTGGCCTGGTAGTAGTAGCGGTTCAGCGCCCAGGCCTGGACCTGCCCCTTGTTGAGGTGGCCACCGTGAAGCAGCCGGTGGAAGGGGTGAAGGCTGTGGTAGCGCTCGGCGCCGATCGCGCGCAGGCGGAATTCCAGCTCCTCGCGCGAAAGCGGGGGTCCGCTCATGCTGGCCCGGCGCGGACGGCCGGCGGGGTGGGCTGCACGAAAAGTTCCATTCCGTCCTCCGCGACCTCCCATCCGGCGGCCCCAGCCAGCGCGCGCTCCGGGCTGTCGGCGAGGAGAAGGGGGTTGGTGTTGTTGAGATGAACCAGGACGCGCCGGCGCACGCCGAGATCCCGGAAGGCGGCGATCACGCCGCCCGGCCCGTCCACGCTCATATGGCCCATGCGGGCACCGGTTTTCACCCCTGCGCCGGTGCGCTGCATCTCGTCGTCGCGCCACAGGGTGCCGTCGAACAGCACAAGGGCCGCACCACGGAGACGCTCGCACAGGGCCGGGGTCATGGCGGCACAGCCCGGGATGAAGAAGGCGGGCGGGGCATCGCCCGCGCGGATCGAAAGGCCGATCGTGCTGCCCTCCTCCTCGTGCCCGGGATCGGCGCCCTCCTCAAGGAAGAGCGGGATCTTGCCTGGCACGGAGAAGGCCTCGACCGTCAGGCCCAGAGACTCTCCGGCCGCGTCCTCCAGTTCCGTCTCGCCCACGGCGAGCGGCCGGCGGGGAACGAGGCCGGGATCGAGGGCCCGGAAGATGGGGTTCGCCGCGAGCACCGCCAGCGCCTGCGGCGCGGCGTAGAGCGCGAAGGGGTGGCGCTCCCGGAGCGAAAGAAGGCCGGCCACCGTGTCCACCTCCGCCCCGGTCAGCACGGCGGCGGCGATGGGGGAATGGCGGACCTGCCCGGGCGCGGGGTGCGGGTGAAGGGCTGGGGTGGCCGCGATCTGGGCGGTGAGTTCCGGCGCGGCGTTGAGCAGAACCCATCGCCGCCCATCCGCGCTGGCGGCCAGGGAACACTGGGTGCGGGGGCGGGCGGCAGGATCACCGGCGCGCGCGCGCAGGCAGCCCGGGCCGGCGGAGTTCCATTGCGGAAACCCACCGCCCGCCGCCGAGCCAAGCACGATCAGCCGGAGCATGGCATCCGGGGCATGAAGGGTTCGCGGTGGTCGAAGCCCCCGGCCTGCCGGCCGGGGGAGAACGGCATCAGACCTCGGCGCAGGCGTAGGAGTTGATTTCCATGGCAACCGAGATCTCGACGATCTTGGGGGTCTTCCAGGTCATTGCGTTCTTCCTCATTGTTTGGCTGGGCGGGTTGGCGCCGCCTCCATTCGGGCGGATTTGGCGGCCCGCGTCAACGGCAATGGCGCCGCGCCTTACACGACGCGGCGGAGCGGGCGCGCGAGAAGCAGAAGCGCCGCCCCGGCCAGCACCAGCGGAATGGCGGCCAGCGACCAATCATGCCGGGCCATGGCGGCGATTGCGAGGGGCGCGACGACCGAGCCGGCATTGTTGCACTGGACCAGGAGGCCGAGCGCCGGGCCGGTGAGCGAGGGCGAGCCGACCGAGCGCGGTGCCAGCGCGAAAAGCGAGGCGGGAACCACCCCGCCGATGCCAGAACCCAGCAGGGCCGCCGAAAGGGTGAGCGGAAGGGAGAAAGGCAGAGCGAAAGCCCCGGTGGACAGAAGGGTCATCGCCGCCCCCGCCGCCATCACCAGCCGCGCGGGGTGGCGCCCGGCCCGCAACAGGGCGCCCGCCAGGAGGTTGCCGGCGATGTTGGCGGCCGCCGCGACGGCGCCGGCGATGCCCGCGAGCGACAGCGGCAGCCCGAAACCCGCGACGAGCCGGGCGGACAGGAAGCTCGCGATGCCGAAGTACACGACCGCGTAGCAGGCGAAGGCCAGCGCCACGAAGACCGGAAGGCGCGCCTGCCAGAGTGCCGCGACCTGATGGAGAAGGCGCCCTTGCGCCGCGATGGGGCGCCCGGCGGAGCGCGGGACCCGCGAAAGGCAAAGCAGCGCCGCCGCCCAGGGCAGCGCGGCGGAGAGGGCCCATGCGACGCGCCAGCCAAACTGCTCCACGAGGGGTGCCGCCAGCAGGCCGAGCGCGATGCCCGTCGGCATGAAGGCGCTCCAGAGCGTCATGGCCAGCGCCCGGTCCGGCGCGGCGGCGCGGGCGGCCACGAGGGTGGGGGCGGAAACGATCACCGCCAGGAAGGCCGCGCCCTCCAGCCCGCGCGCAGCGTAGAGAAGGCCGGGCCCCGGTGCCAGGGCGGCGGCGATGCCCGCGGCGCCGAGCGCCCAAAGGCCGGCCAGAAGCACCCGCCGCACCCCTGCCCTGGCCGCGAGAAGCCCGGCCGGCAGCCCCGCCGCGGCGGCCACGAGGGCGAAGACCGAGATCAACCCCGCCGCGCCGGCCAGACCGATGCCGAAGCCCTCCCCGATCGGGATGAGGGAGGGGGCGACCTTGCCGAATTGCAGGGCGGCCGCCACGCCGGCCGCCACAAGCGCGCCGATCTCGGACCAGCGCGTGGGCGCTTCAGCCATCGCGCCCGGCGGCGAAGTACCAGGCGATGGAACGGCGCTCGACCCAAAGGAAACCGCGGTTCAGGGCATAGCCGAGGAAGGCGAGAACGAGAACGGCGGCATACATCTCCTCCGCCCGGCCCGCGAACTGCATGAGCACGAGATAGTGGCCCACGCCCTGCTCCCCCGCGATCATCTCCGCCACCACCGTGGTGACGAGCGCGAGTGCGAGGGCCACCCGCAGCCCGGCCATGACATAGGGCAGGATCGCCGGCAGCGTGACGCGGAACAGGCGCCGCCAGCCCGGCACGCCGAAGGTGCGCGCCATGGCGATCTGGTCGGCCTCCACCGCGCGCAGGCCCTGCGCGGTGTTCGTCAGTAGTGGGAAGAAGGCGGAAACGGCCGCCACCGTGATCTTCATGCCGTTGTCCAGGCCGAGGAACAGCACCAGCGGCGGGATGACGGCCGGGATGGGGATGGGGCGGATCAGCTCCACCGTGGGCCCCAGGACCCGCTGGGCCAGGGTGCTGGCGCCGAAGAGGAGGCCCGCGGCGATGCCGGCGATCGTACCGGCGGCCAGCCCCGCGAACATGCGGGCGAGGGTGGAGCCGACGAGCATCGGGATCTCGCCCGACACCGTGTCCCGCGCCAGCGCCGCCGCGACGCGCGACAGCGGCGGCCAGTTGGGACTGTCCACCATGCCGGTCCGTGCCGAAACCTCCCACAGAAGGAACAGGCCGAGCACCAGCCACACGCCCGAGCTGGGGCGGAACCCTCGGGTCGCCGCGAGGACGCCGCCCGCCACCTCAGGCCTTCGCCGTGCGGAAGATGAGTTCGGCCGGCGCGGGATAGCGGCCGCCCAGGCCGAACTTCGTCATGGTTGCGATCATCTCCGCGATCTCGGCGGTGGTGACCTCCTTGGGATAGGCGGTGAAGGCGACCTTCTGCAGCCGCTCCAGCGGCACGCGCGTGAAGTTGGCGACAAGCTGCAGCAGCTCGGGCTTGCCGGCGGCCGCGTTCACCCAGTCCGTGCCCCTGTGCAGGGCGCGCACGAAGCGCTCGAAGACCTCGCCGTTCTTGTCCAGGTCCTCCTTCATGGCGACGTACTGCGCGATGGAGGAGGAGGGCGCGGTTTCCTGGATGATCCAGCCGATGCGCTCCAGCTTGTCGCCATGCGTCTCCAGGGCAGAGGTCACGAAGGGTTCGCTGAACAGCCCGGCGTCGATCTGGCCCCCCGCCAGGGCGTCCGCCATCTGCGGGAACGGCACCTCCACCGTCGTGACGCGCTTGAAATCGCCGCCGGTCTTGTCGATCCAGGCCATGCCGCGCAGCCAGACGATGTTGTTGCGCGTGTTGGAGGCGACGCGCTTGCCCTCCAGCTGCTTGCCGGTGGTGATGCCGGAGCCCTTGCGCACCAGGATCGCCATGGTGTCGGGCGGCTGGGCGAGCGAGCGCGCGGCGCCCGAGATGAACCGGAAATCCAGCCCCTCCCGCACGCCGAGCAGGGCGGAGACGGTGTTGGAGAAGGTGACGCGGTACTGCCCCGCGACGAGGCCGGGCAGCCCCGTCGCGCCGCCGGCGGTGGAGGAGGTGTCCACTTCGATGCCCTCGGCCGCGAAGTAGTTCTGCGCGATGGCAGCGTGGAGCGGCGCCACGTCGAGCACGGGAATGACGCTGACGCGCATCTTGGTCAGAGCCTGGGCACGCAGCGCGGGCGCGGCCAGGGGCAGGGCCAGCGCTCCGCCCATGGTCGCGCCGAGCGCGGCGCGGCGGGTGAACTCGGTCATTCTCGTTGTCTCCTCACTTACAGGTTGCGGGTCTGCCAGTGCAGCGCGCGCGCTTCCGCCCAGGCGAAGAGGGCGTTCAGCGCCAATCCCACCAGCGCCAGGATCACCAGCCAGGCGTACATCTGGCGGATCAGGAAGGAGCGCTGCATGTCCAGGATCAGGAAGCCGAGCCCCCCCTGCCCCGTCAGCATCTCCGACAGCACGGCGATGATGAGCGCGAGGCCGAGGCTGGTCCGCATTCCCGCCAGGATGAAGGGCAGTGCCGCCGGCAGCACCACGTACCGGAGCGCCCGCGCCGTTCCCCAGCCATGGGTGCGCGCCGCGTCCAGCAGCACGCGGTCCACGCCGCGCACGCCTTGCAAGGTGTTCACCAGCACGGGGAAGGTGACGGCCAGCGCGACGGAGGTGATCTTCATCGTGTCGCCGATGCCGAGGAACAGCATGAGCGGCGGCACGAGCGCCGATTTCGGAAGCGGCCGGACCATTTCCACCAGCGGTTCCAGCAGGCGGTAGGCGGGCGCCCACCAGGCCATGGCGGTGCCGAGCGCGATGCCGATCCCCGATCCGATGGCAAAACCGATAAAGACGAGGCGCAGCGTGGAGGTGAGCGGCCCCAGGACCTCGCCCGAGGCGACGAGGTCGCTCAGCACATCCCAGATGGCGGAGGGCGGCGGCATCAGGGCGCGGCGGATCACGCCGGCATTCACCGCCCATTCCAGGGCGGCGATGAGCAGCGCGAGGAACAGCAGGCCGGGAAGGAGGCGAAGGAGCTTCTCAGGCCGCATGGGCGCCCCCGGGGGCATGCCGGGTCAGTAGGGCATCCAACAATTCGTGCCGCAGTTCGAGGAAGCGGGGCGTCTCGCGCACCTCCACGGCGTCGCGCGGGCGGGGCAGTCCGGTTTCCACGATGCGGGCGATGGTGGAGGGGCGCTTGGTCAGCAGTGCCACGCGGTCGGACAGCGCAACCGCCTCCTCCACGTCATGCGTGACCAGCACGACGGTCAGGCCGCGCTTTTCCCATAGCTCCAGCATCAGGCGGTGGAGGTCGAGGCGGGTGAGCGCGTCCACGGCGCTGAAGGGCTCGTCCAGGAGCATGATCTTCGGCTCGGCGGCAAGGGCACGGGCGAGCGCCACGCGCTGCTGCATGCCGCCCGAGAGCTGCCAGGGAAAGTGGTCCCCGAAGCCGGTGAGGCCGACGGCCGCGAGCTGGATGTCGGCGGCCTCCCGCGCCTGGCCCTTCGACACGCCCGCGCGGTGCTCCACGGCGAAGGCAACGTTGTCGCGCACCGTCCGCCACGGCAGGAGCGAGCGGCCGTATTGCTGGAAGACATAGACGGCTTCCGGCGGCGGCGCGCTGATGCGGCGGCCAGCGACCCGCACCGTTCCGGCGGTGGGCGGCATCAGCCCCGCGGCGATCTGCAGCAGGGTGGACTTGCCGCAGCCCGACGGCCCGAGGATCGAGAGGAACTCGCCGTCCCGCACGGAAAGGGTGATGCGATCCATGGCGAGCATGGCCGGCCCGCCACGCGAGGGGAAGGATTTCTCGACCGCCTCCAGCTCCAGGATCGCCATGACCACCGTTTCCTAGAAGAGTTCGAAGTATTCGCGCTGTTCCCAGTCCGAGACCTCCGCCTCGAAGCGGGCGATCTCGGCGCGTTTCAATCGCAGGAACCAGTCGATGACGCCCGTGCCGAAAGCCTCGCGCGCCGTCTGGTTGCTGTCCAGCGCGTCCAGGGCCTCGGCGAGGTTCCGGGGAAGCAACGGTGCCTCCATGTCATACGGAGCGTCGGCGGGCGGGCCGGGCGCGCGGGCGCGCTCGATGCCGTCCAGGCCGAAATGGAGCTGGGAGGCCATGTAGAGGTAGGGGTTGGCCGCGGGCTCGCCCACGCGGTTCTCCAGCCGCGTCGCGCGGTCCCCGGGGCGGCCGAGGGCGCGCACCATGACGCCGCGGTTGTCGATGCCCCAGACCGCGCGGTCGGGCGCGAGCGACATCGGGCGGTAACGGCGGTAGCCGTTGATCGTGGGCGTGGAAAAGGCCGCCGCCGCCCGCGCGTGGTGCAGCAGGCCTCCGAGATAGTGGCGCGCGGTGTCGGACAGCAGCGCGCCCCCCTCCCCCACGAAGGCGTTGCGCCCCGTGGCGGCGTCACACAGCGACTGGTGCAGGTGCCAGCCGGAGGACATCACGTTGGGGATGCGCGGACGGCACATGAAGCTGGCATGGTAGCCGTGGCGCCGGGCCACCTGCTTGACCGCGGAGCGGAACAGGATCGCGGTGTCGGCCGAGGCCATGGCGTCCTGCGCGTCGAAGGTGAACTCCACCTGGCTCGGCCCGTACTCCACCTCCATGGAGCGCAGCGGCAGCTCCAGGGACTCGAGCGCGTGGCGCAGGATCTCCAGCACGGGGTCGAGCGCGTCGTAGCGGCTCTCCGTCAGGTAGTTGTAGCCCTGGGTCAGCAGCGCGACCGCGGGCGGCGTGCCGGGCTGGCCGGCATCCTCCGGCGCGAGGTGCGGGTCGAGCAGGCGGAACAGGTGGAACTCCAGCTCCACACCGGTGGTGAGGCCGAAGCCGAGACCGGCGGCGCGCGACAGCGCCCGGCGAAGCTGGTGGCGGGAGGACAGCGGCACGGGCCGGCCATCGGCGAAATAGGCGTCGCAGAGCATCCAGCCGGTGTGCGGCGCCCAGGGCAGGACACGGAAGCTGGTGGGGTCGGGCAGCAGCAGGAAGTCGGCCGCACCCTCCATCTCCTTCATGCCCAGCGCCCCGCCGGCGGAGAAGACGGGCCAGGCCGTGCGGTGGGCGCTGTCCTTCAGCAGCATGGTCGTTGTCATGGCGATGCCGTCGCGCAGCGCGCGCGCGGCATCGGCCGCGACAACCGTCTTGCCGCGGAGGATCCCGTGCTGGTCGGGCCAGGAGAGGCGGAGCACGCCGATGCCCTCGGCCTCGATCCGCCGCAGCACATCCTGGGCCTGCCGGCGGGCGTCGTCGCCACCGATCCCGTGCTGGTCGGCGAAGCTCATGCGGGGATTGGCGTTCACTCGGCGGCGAGCGTCAGCGCGGGCGGAGCCCAGGGGGCCTGGGCACGGCGGCGGGCGACGGCGTCGCGCCAATGCGCCTCCCAGCCCTCGGTGGGGGCCATGCCGTCGATGGTGGCGGGGCCGGTCAGCCGTGCGGCCTCCTCCTCCCCGATGGCGAGCAGCGGCGGGCGGCCTTCCTCCACCGCGGCCATGGCGCGCAGCAGCAGGCGGCGGTTGGCGGCGATGGCCTTGTCGGTGGAGGCCAGGTTTTCCCGCGTGCGGTCCTGGATGGCACCCTGGCTTTCCACCGCCCACTGGTCGTGCGTGTTGATGTCGTGGCCCATGCCCGTATAGGTCTGGCTGGCCTGCTCCTGCGGGTCGAAGCCGTATTCGTTGGTCCGGTTGCGGCGCGGCAGGTAGTCCGGCAGGGCATAGGTCTCCAGCCGCTGGGCACGCATGCGGGCGTGGTCCACGGGCGCCGCGAAGCTGGTGAAGATGGCCACCCAGTAGCAGCGCGTGTCATCCACCGGGACATGCCACTGGGTGATGGTCATCTCCGCGCTCATCGGGATCACGAAGGCCTGGGGGAAGTAGAGGTTGGTGACCCGCACATGCGTCGTCGCGTCGCTGATGCGGCGCAGCGCGGTGAGGCGCAGGCCGTAGTCCGTGCTCTCCACCTCGATCCGCGGGCGCGGGAACTCGCGCAGCACATAGGTCATCGGCAGGTCCGATCCGTCGGAGGCGCCGCGGAACTGCTTGCCATAGGCGGCGCCGGCGTCCTCGTCCTCGAAGAAGCGGTGCAGGAAGGAGGCGTGGGCGGGGTCGATGCCGACCTCCAGCGCCTGCAGCCAGTTGCACTCGATCAGGCCCTTGAAGGCGAAGGTGTGGGTGTCGGGCGCCACGAAGCAATCGAAGGCGGGCAAGGCGGGGGCTTCCCCTTCGCCCAGCCAGGCGAAGACGATCCCGGCGCGGACCTGCACCGGATAGGAGCGCGCACGGATGCGCTGGCAGAGGGTGCTGCCCTCGGGCTCGGCGGGGGTGTCCAGGCAGCGTCCGTCGGCGGCGAAGAGCCAGCCGTGAAAGGGGCAGCGCAGCCCGCCATCCTCCAGCCGGCCATAGGCGAGGTCCACGCCGCGGTGCGGGCAGGCGCGGTCGATCAGGCCGAGGGTGCCGGCCTCGTCGCGGAACAGAACGAAGTCCTGGCCCAGCGCGCGGATCGGGCGGACGGGGCGCGGGCCGTCCAGCTCCTCGATCAGCGCCACCGGCTGCCAGTAGCGCCGGAGCAGCCCGCCGCCAGGGGTTCCAGGGCCGACCCGGGTCAGGCGGTCGTTCATGTCCGCGCTCATCATGGTGGCCAAGCCCCTGCTGTGTCCGATGACCGAACCGCCGTTCGATGCGCGGGCGGATGGTAGGATAGGCCGCGCGCCCGGCGCAACGGGCCGTCCACGTCCCCTCCTCCGGCGGGGCACCGGCCGCCCGGGATCGTGCTCGCGGTGCTGCCGAACTCCCCGCCCGCTCGGCCGTTCTTCGAGGCCAGCATCTTGGCGGTGGAGGTTCGGTGCAACAGCACGCGCCAGCGAGGAACGGCCCGTCGAAAGGTACCCCGGGTGGCCATTCGGGCGGCAAGGGCGGCGGGGATCCGGAGATCGCTGTGCTGCGGGCGGCTCTGGCCGAATCGCGCGCGGAGGCGGCAGGGCTTGCGCTGCGGTTGCGCTCGGCCGAGCGGCAGGCGGCGGCGGGACGGGCTCTGGCCTCGGCCCGTCTGGCCGCCTCGGACGAGGACGATCGTGCCCTGGGCGCGGCACTGGGCGACCTGTCCGCCTTCGCGGCCGAGCTCGAGGACGCCAACGCGGCGCTGGCGCAGGAGGTGGCGGAACGTCGGGCAGAACTGGTCGCCATCGACGCCGCCCTGCGCGAAAGCGAGGAGCGGGTGCGGCTCGCGCACCGCCACGCCGGGGCGGGATCCTGGGACTGGAACATCGCCGAGGGGACCATGAGCTGGTCCGAGGAATACCGGGAGCTGCTGGGCCTCGAGCGTGACGCGGAAGCCTCGTTCCCGGCCTGGATGGAGGGGATCCACGCCGAGGACCGCGCGGCGGTGGAGCGTGCCGTGCGCGGCTGCCAGGAGCAGGCGGCGCCGGACTGGGAGGTCGAATACCGCACGCGGCACCCGCGGCGGGGCGTCCTCTGGCTTTCGGGGCGTGGGCGACTCCAGCGGGACGCGGCCGGCGCGCCGCTGCGGCTGGTCGGGCTCTGCATCGACATCACCGCCCGCAAGCGGGCCGAGCTCGCGCTGCGCGACGCCAACGAGAATCTCCGGCGCGAGGTGGAGCGCGAGGTGGCCGCGCGCGAGGCCGCCCAGGCGCGGTTGACCGAGACGCTGAAGCTGGAGGCGCTGGGGCGGCTGACGGGCGGGGTGGCGCATGACTTCAACAATTTGCTGGCCGTGGTGACCGCCGGGGCCTCGCTGCTGGCCAGGGCCGAGGACCCGGCCCGGCGGGCGCGGCTGACCGCCAGCATCGCGGCGGCGGCCGAGCGCGGCGCGGACCTGACCCGGCGGTTGCTGACCTTTGCCCGCCGCCAGGCCCTGCGGCCTGAAGCGGTTGCGCTGGGCCCCTGGCTCAGGGAGATCGGGGCGCTGCTGTCGCGCTCCCTCCGGGCCGATCTGGCGGTGGAGATCGATGCGCCCGACGACCTCTGGCCCGTGCACGCCGATCCCTCGGAGATGGAGTTGGCGGTCACCAACCTGGCCCTGAACGCGCGGGACGCGATGGAGCGCGCGGGCGTGCTGCGGATCGCGGCGCGCAACGTGACGCTGGATGGGACGGAGGAGCCGGAGGGGCTGCGCGGGGACTTCCTGCGGCTCGAGGTGTCCGACACCGGCACGGGCATGTCCCCCGAGGCCGTGGCACGGGCGTTCGAGCCCTTCTTCACCACCAAGTCCGGTGGCGGGGGCGGGCTCGGCTTGGCGCAGGTCTATGGCTTCACGCGGCAGAGCGGGGGGGCGGCCCGGGTGGGCAGCCGCCTCGGGCACGGGACCTGCGTAACGCTGCTCCTGCCACGGGCTTCGTCCGAGGCGGCCGAGGCGGCGCGGGCCTCGCTTTCCGCCCGGGCAGGCGCGTCGGAGGCGGCGGAGAACACCGCCCTGCGCGTCCTGGTGGTGGAGGACGACGAGGCTGTGGCGGCGCTGGTGCTCGACATGATGCAGCACCTGGGGCACGCCGCCGTGCGGGCGACGGGGGCCGCGGATGCACTGGGGAAACTGGCGGGCGGGCTGGAGGCGGACCTGGTCTTCACGGATGTCCTGATGCCCGGCGAGATGGACGGGCTGGACCTGGCGCGGGCGATCGAGCGCGAGCGGCCGGGCCTCAGGGTGCTTCTGACCAGCGGCTATGGCGGGGCGCCATCCCGCGTGGCGGCGGCGGGGCTGCCCCTGCTTCGAAAGCCGTATGACCTGCAGGGGCTGCGCCAGGCACTGGCCCTGGCGGTGCGGCACTGAGGGACGGGAGCGCGGCGCGCCCTTGGTCCTTCGCGCGGGCGGGGGCCATATGGCCGGCATGCCTCTGACACCCGGGCCGTCCCGGCCTCCTCACCGAACTCTCCTGCGCTGGCTTGGCCGCGCCTTCCTCGTGATCCTCGCGCTGCCCCTTCTGGCGGCGATCGGCGCCGGGGTGCTGCTTTGGGTCACCCAACCCGGCGACGCCGAGGTGCTGAAGCTGGAGGGACTTTCCGCTCCCGTGGAGATCGGGTTCGACGCCCGTGGAATTCCCCGCATCCGGGCGGCGAATGAACGGGACGCGGCCATGGCGATGGGCGCGCTGCACGCGCGGGACCGCCTGTTCCAGATGGAGATGACGCGGCGCGGGGGTGCTGGCCGGCTGAGCGAGATCGCCGGCTCCTCCACCCTCCGCCTGGACCGCTTCATGCGCACCCTGGGCCTGCGCCAGCGCGCCGAGGAGGACCTGGCCGCCTTGCCCGGCCAAGCGCGCGAGCTGCTGGAGGCCTATGCGGCGGGGGTGAACGGCTGGGTCGCGGCCCATGGGCGATACACCGCGCCCGAATTCATCCCATTCGGCCAGCCCGAGCCCTGGCGGGCCGCCGACAGCCTCCTCTGGGGCAAGGTGATGGGGCTCTGGTTGTCGGGCAACTGGCGGACGGAGACCGAGCGGGCACGGCTCGCGACGGTGCTTTCGCCGGAACGTCTCCGGCAGCTCTGGCCATCGGACGACAGCGCCGGCCGCCCGGACCTCGCCGCGCTCCCCACACCCGAGAGGCTCGCTGGCCTGCTGGCGGCGACGCCGCGCTGGGGCGAGGACGCGCCGCTTCCGGAGTCGGCCTCCAACGCCTGGGCGGTGGCGCCGTCCCACTCGGCCAGCGGCGGCGCGCTGCTCGCCTCGGACCCGCACCTCGCGCTTGGGGCGCCCGCCCTGTGGTACCTCGTCCGGATCGAGCTGCCGGAGGGACGCTTCCTGGCGGGGGCGACGGCGCCGGGCGTGCCGATGGTGGTGATCGGCCGCAACGAGCGGCTGGCATGGGGCTTCACCACCACCCATTCGGACACGCAGGACGTGTTCATCGAGCGCCTGGCGGGGCCCGACGCCTACGACACCCCCGATGGTCCGCGGCCCTTCACCGTCAGGGAGGAACGGATTGCCGTGCGGGGCGGCGAGGAGCAGGTGCTGCGGGTGCGGGAAACGCGGCACGGGCCGGTCATCTCCGACCTGGACGAGACACCGCCCGAGGGCAGCGTGCTCGCGGTTTCCATGGCCAGTCTCGCGCCCAGGGATACCCAGGCGGCGGGGCTGCTGGCGCTGAACCGCGCCACCTCGATCGAGGACGCCCGCGGCGCGGCCTCCCTCATCGCGTCCCCCGCGCAGAATCTGATGGTGGCGGATGCGGCGGGGGACATCGCGATGTTCCTGACGGGGCGGACGCCCCTGCGCGCGGCCGGGGACGGCTCCATGCCGGTGCCGGGCTGGGACGGCGCGCATGACTGGACGGGATGGGTGCCCTTCGAGGCCATGCCGCATGTGGTGCGGCCCGAGGGCGGCGTGCTGGCCAATGCCAACAACCGCGTGCAGCCGCCGGGGGCGCAGCCCTTCCTCGGGCGCGACTGGTTCGGCGACTGGCGCTTCCGGCGCATCGGGGAGATGCTGCGCGCCCGGCCCCGGCACACGTCCGCCGACTTCGCAGCCATGCAGGCCGATGCCGTCAGCCTCTTCGCGCGCGAGATGATGCCGCTGCTGATGGCACCGCCGCGGCCGGAGGGCATGGCGGGCGCCGCGCGCGACCTGATCCAGGGTTGGGATGGCGCGATGCTGCCGGAGCTGGCCCAGCCCTTGGTGTTCAACGCCTGGACCCGCGAGCTGGGCCGTCTGGCGCTGGCCGCGGGCGGTGTGCCGGAGGGCGCCTTCGGCGCCGGGCCGGAGTTCCTGCGGATGCTGCTGTCCCCCGAAGGAGCGGGCTGGTGCGGCGAGGGCGGCTGCGCCGCGCTGTCGGGCCGCGCGATGGAGGCGGCCGTGGCCGGGCTGGCCGAGCGCCTCGGGACGGAGCCCGCGAACTGGCGCTGGGGCGATGCTCACCGGGTGCGGCTGGAGCACCCGCTGCTGCGCTTCGTGCCGGGGCTGGCCGAGTGGACGCGGATCGAGGCGCCGACGCCGGGCGATGGGGAAACGGTGAACCGCGGCGGGTTGGCCCGGGACTTCTCCCATGTCCACGGACCGGGGCTTCGGATCGTGATGGACATGGCCTCCCCGGACGGAGTCATGGCCTCGATCGCCACGGGGCAGTCGGGCAACCCCTTCTCGCCGCACTGGCGCGACATGAACGCGGGTTGGGTGGCGGGCAATCCGGTGCCGCTCGGCGCGCGGGCGCCGACGGTCGCGGTGCTGAAGCTGGTGCCGTGATGGAAAGAAGCCGAAACCCCGGCGGAGGCGTTGCGCTAGCCATGGACGGCGGCCCCGGTTCGGCCGAGAGTGGAACCCGAATGCTGCACCGTGCCCAACGACGCCCGCAGTTCTTCTACACCACCGCTCCCCTGCCCTGCCCCTACCTGAGCGGGAGGACGGAGCGAAAGGTCGTGACCGAGCTTTCCGGCCCGGAGGGCGAGGCACTGCACGACCGCCTGTCCCGCGCGGGGTTCCGCCGCAGCCACAACATCGCCTATGCGCCGGTTTGCCCGGGCTGCCAGTCCTGCATTCCCATCCGGATCGTGGTGGACGACTTCGCGCCGGGCCGCACGCATCGCCGCGTGCTGAAGGCCAACTCCGGGGTGGTGGCCCAGGAGGTGCCCGCACGGGCGACGGCGGAGCAGTTCGCGCTGTTCCAGCGCTACCAGCGCGCGCGGCACCGGGACGGCGACATGGCCGCCATGGGCTTCTACGACTATCGCGCGATGGTGGAGGACACTCCGATCACCACCATGCTGATCGAGTTCCGCGAGGCGCCGGACCGGCTGATCGGCGCCTGCCTGACGGACTGGCTCAAGGACGGCCTTTCCGCGGTTTACTCCTATTTCGAGCCGGACCATGCGGGGCGCTCGCTCGGAACGCTGGCCATCCTGCACCTGGTGGACCGGGCGCGGGCGCTTGGGCTGCCCTATGTGTACCTGGGCTATTGGGTGCCGCAGAGCGCCAAGATGGCCTACAAGGCCGGCTTCAAGCCCAGCGAGATCCTGACCCATGGCGCCTGGCACCCGCTGCGCGACGGCGTCCCGCCGATCGCGGAGCTGGTGCCGGAGAGCGTCGCCTAGCGCTGATCTTTGCGCGGCGGCCGCCGGCTGCGAGGGACCGGGAAAGAAGGGGTTCCTTCCTCGCCACCGTCTGCTGACGTGTTCTCCCGCCGCCTCGCTGCGTTTCGCGCGGTGCGCCTCAGCTTCGCGAGAGGCCAGCAGAACTTTCCTTCGGCTCAACGCCTCCGCTTCAGCTTGCTGCGTCTGGAAGCCCAGCCTGCCGGCAAAGGACGTCCGGCCGGCACGGTGGCCGGTCCGCAAGCCGCGGGAACCGGCGGATCAGGGCCGCTCAGCTCTCCCGCGCCGCGAAGGCGATGGCCGCCGCCGCCTCCTCCGGGCTTGGCTGCGAAGCGCGTGTCCACGTCACGCGTTCCTTCAGGACGCGCATCGGCACGCCGCCAACGAGGGTGCAGGGCGCCACGTCCCGCGTGACAATGGTGCCGAGCGCGACGATGGCGCCGCGTCCGATGGTCACGCCCCGGCCCACGACCACATCCGCTCCGATCCAGGCATGAGGACCGATGCGGATGCTGGCGGGAGGGTTCAGCGCGCCCGACGGCTGATCGAGCGAGACGATGCCGTGGCTGTCGCTGGTGCGGAGCTGGACGCGGTAGGACACCATCGCGTCGTCGCCGACGACGATGCTGCGCCGCGGCCCCTCCACCAGGCAATCCGCCCCGTTCACGGTGAAGTTCCGGCCGAGGAAGAGCGCGCCCTCGTGGTGGCGGAAGGTGGCGGTGACGTGCAGCGTGCCGCGGCCGTTGCAGACCAGGAGATGCCCGTTCCCCTCGAAGCCGATGCTGCCGGCCAGCCTGCACTCGGAACCCAGCACCACGATGCCGCCTGCCCGGCCGTTGAGGCGGAGGCGGAGATTGTGTCCGCCCTGCCCGCCGTCGAGCAGGATCAGGTTCCCTTCCCCGCCCGCGCCCTCGACATGGATGCCGAGCGCGGCCAGTGCCGCAAGATCCTCCGCCCCGGTGCCGTGGACGCGGGCTGCACGCAGGTCGGGAAAGCCATGGTCGGGCGGCGCGGCGTCGAAGAAACCATCCCAGGCCGGATGGCCGAGGATGGCGCCAGCCAGAGCCTCGCGATCCCGGCCCGGCATCACCCGTCGAAGCGGTTGGACTTGGGGAAGCCGTTGGGCGGCATCTTCCCGGCGCCGCCGCGGTTGCCGCGCCAGGGGGCCAGCGCCGTTTCCGTGCGCGTGCGGCCGCCGAGCTGCCAGGTGAGGCCATCGGCCTTGGCGAAGACCTTCACGTCCGACAGCTTGCCGTCGCGGTAGCCCTGGAGTGCGACGCCGCGCCCGCGCGTCATCTCCGGCACCTGCTCGAGCGGGAAGACCAAGAGCTTCCGGTTTTCCCCGATCACCGCCACCGTGTCGCCCTCCACCGGGGCGCAGGCGACGAGGGTGTCGGGGGAATCCACCACCAGGATCTGCTTGCCCGTCCGCTTCTCCGAGAGAAGGTCCTCGGACTTGCACATGAAGCCACGGCCCGTGGCGGAGGCGAGCAGGAAGCGCTGGCCCTCGCGGAACACGAAGGCGGACAGGATGGAGTCCTCGTTCCCGAGCTCCACCATTAGCCGCACGGGCTGGCCGTCACCCCGCCCACGAGGGATGGAATCGGCCTTGACCGTGTAGGCGCGGCCATTGGAAGCGAGCAGGCCGATGCGGTCCGTGGTTTCGGCATGCAGCATCAGGGCGAGGCTGTCGCCCTCCTTGAAGCGGAGCTCCACCGTGGGCTCGATGTGCCCCTTCACCGCGCGCAGCCAGCCCTTCTCGGACAGGATGATGCTGATCGGCTCGCGCTCGACGAACTGGGCCTCGTCGAAGGCAACGGCCACGGCCTCGGTCTGCATCGTGCGGCGGTCGCCCAGGGCGCCGGAGCCGAACTTCTGCCGGGCCTCCTCGATCTCCTCGCCGATGCGGGTCCACTGGGCCTTATCGCTGGAAAGCAGGCGCTGGAGGCCCTTGAGCTCCTTGGTGAGCTTCGTGTGCTCGCGCCGGATCTCCATCTCCTCCAGCTTGCGCAGCGCGCGCAGCCGCATGTTCAGCACGGCCTCGGCCTGGTTGTCCGTCAGGGCGAAGGTGCGGATCAGCGCTTCCTTGGGGTGGTCCTCCTCGCGGACGATGCGGATGACCTCGTCCAGGTTGAGGTAGACGATCAGGTAGCCGTCGAGGATCTCCAGCCGGCGCTCGATGGCGGCCAGCCGGTGCGAGGAACGGCGCACCAGCACCACCTGCCGGTGGTCCAGCCAGGCGCGCAGCACCTCCCGCAGGCCCATCACGCGCGGCGTGCGCGAGGCGTCCAGCACGTTCATGTTGAGCGGGATGCGCGATTCCAGCGGGGTCGCGCGGAACAGGCTTTCCATGAGCATCGCGGGCTCGATGGTGCGGGTCTTGGGCTCCAGAACCATGCGCACCTTGTCGGTGCTCTCGTCCCGCACGTCCGCCAGGAGCGGAAGCTTCTTGGCCTCCAGAAGCTCGGCGATCTGCTCGATCAGGCGGGACTTGCCGACCTGGTAGGGGATCTCGGTGACGACCACCTGCCAGGTGCCGTTCTTGAGCTTCTCCACCTCCCACCTCGCGCGCAGGCGGAAGCCGCCGCGGCCGGTCTCGTAGGCCTGGAGGATGCTGTCGGCGGGCTCCACCATGACGCCGCCCGTGGGGAAGTCCGGGCCGGGCATATGGGCCAGCAGCTCGGCCGTGGTGGCGCCCGGGTTGCGGATCAGTTCGAGGGCGGCGGCGCAGGCCTCGCCAGCGTTGTGCGGCGGGATGGAGGTGGCCATGCCCACCGCGATGCCGTTGGAGCCGTTGGCCAGCAGGTTCGGGAAGGCCGCCGGCAGCACCACCGGCTCCTGCTCCTCGCCGTCATAGGTGGGACGGAAATCGACGGCGTCCTCGTCGATGCCGTCCAGCAGCGCCTTGGCCACCTCGGTGAGCTTGGATTCCGTGTAGCGCATGGCGGCGGCGTTATCGCCGTCGATGTTGCCGAAGTTCCCCTGCCCCTCCACCAGCGGATAGCGGGCGGCGAAGTCCTGTGCGAGGCGGACCAGCGCCTCGTAGACGGAGGTGTCGCCGTGCGGGTGATACTTGCCGATGACGTCGCCGACGACGCGCGCGCACTTCTTGAAGCCGCCGGCGGGATCCAGCTTGAGCTGCTGCATGGCCCAGAGAAGCCGGCGGTGAACCGGCTTCAGCCCGTCCCGCACGTCCGGCAGGGAGCGGGACATGATGGTGGACATGGCATAGGCGAGGTAGCGCTCGGACAGCGCGCCGGCGAGCGGGGTCTCGTTGATCCGGCCGCCTTCGGGGATGGTCTTCAGGTCATCGGGCATGGTCGGCAGGGCCCTGTTCTCTCTTCGTTCCAGCGCTCCCTTTTCTAGCAGGGTGCGCGCCGCGGCGCCAGGGGATGAGGGCTCCGCACAGGTTCGGGTTGCGGCCGGGCAGCGGCAAGGTTAGCACCGTCGCAACGAAGCGGAGGGTGTTGCATGGCGCGGCGTGGATGGGGACTGCCCGCTTCCGGGCGGGCCGGCTGCCTTGTGCTGGCCATGGGAGCGCTGGCGTCCGGCGCGGTGGCGCAGGATCTGCTCCGCCCGGTGCAGGGCGGAGCCCTGAAGAGCCCGGCGCCACCCTCCTCCGCCCCGCCGCCCGTCGCGCCCGCGCGCCCGGCGCAGCCGGCCCGCCCCTATGGATTGAACGCGGCCGAAGCGGCGCGCGTGCCGCCGCTCGCGCCGGACCGTCCGGTGCGGGTGAGCCTGTCGCGCGGACAGCAGGCCTTTTTCCGCGTGGCGCCGGAGGCCGGGGAGGCCTGGGCGGTCGTCACGCGCGCCCTGGCCCGCAACGCCGACACCGTGCTGGCCGTGCTCGACGAGCGCGGCGAGGTCGTGGCGGAGGACGATGACGGCGGAGAGGAGAGCATGGCCTCCCGCGTCGAGATCCAGCCCGGGGATGGCGCGGCCCTGGTGCGGGCCGGCACGCTGGAGAATGCCGGCGGGCGCTTCGAGGTCGTGCTGACCCGCATCCCCGCCGAGCCGCCGGCCGATTTCGGCGCCACCCAGGCCGATGCCGCGGGGCGCCCGCCGCTGGAGCTTGGGCAGCCCGCGCGCGTCCGGCTGCGGCGCAACCAGGAGGCTTTCTTCCGCCTCCCGGACGACCGGAGCAATCTCGTGGCACGCACGCGCGAGCTTTCGCGCGGCGCGGACACGTCCCTCGCCTTGCTGGATGCGGCGGGCACGGTGCTGGCCGAGGACGACGACGGCGGCGAGGGCCTGGCCTCCCTGCTGCCGGTGGGGCAAGCGGCAGCGGGGCCACTGACCCTGCGTGCCTCCCTGGTGAGCGGGACCGGGCGGTTCGAGGTGGTGCTGGAGCGCGAGGCGGCCATGCCGCCGCCGGATTACCCGACCACGGCCGAGGAAGCGCGGGCGCGCGGGCCGCTTTCGCCCGGGCAATCCGTGCGGATCGTGCTGGGACGGCAGGGACAGGCGATCTTCGCCCTGCCGGAGGATCAGGCGGTGACGGTGGTGACGCGCAACCTGGAGGGGGATGCGGACACCGTGCTCGCGCTGCTGGACGCGAACGGAGCGGTGGTGGCGGAGGACGACGACGGCGGCGGGGGCCTGGCCTCCCGCATCGCGACCGGCGCCGCGCGGGGGCAGGCGGCGTTTGTGCGGGCGACGCTGCTGAACAACGCAAGGGGCGCTTTCGATCTGGCCGTGATGGCCGCGTCCGGCAGCGGAACGGCGGGGGCTTCGACCGGGATCGAGGAGGCGGCACGGCGGCCGGCCCTGGTGATCGGCGAGGCCGTGCGAATCCGGGCGGAGGCGGGGCAGCCGGCCGTGATCGCCCTGCCTTTCGACGGGCGTGCCGCGATCGCCATGACCTTCGACCTCGGCGCGGGGCTGGACACGGTGATGGAGCTGCTGGACGCCTCCGGCACGGTGCTGGCCGAGAACGACGACGGCGATGGGCTCGCCTCGCGCCTGGACGTGCCGGCGGAGCCGCGGCCCGCCTTCCTGCGGGTGCGGCTGCTGGAGGACAAGGCAGGGGAGTTCAGCCTGGTGCTGGTGCGCCCCGCCCCCTGAGAGCGGCGGGACTCAGGCCGGCGGCGGTGCCTCGGCTTCCATCCCCGCCGCTTCCGCCTGCCCGGCCCCCGCCCCCGCCCCCGCCCTGGTGGCGATCCGGTCCGCCAGCGCCTCGCGCGCCGCGGGCATGGGACGGTGCCGCGTCCCGAAGGCGTCGCGGGCCAGGAAGTGGCCGGTCACGCGCAGCGCCGCGGACCAGTCCGTGGGTCCGCTCGGCAGGGTGGCGTCCCGCAGAAAGGCGGGCAGCGGAAGCATCCGGTCGGCATAGGGGGCGGCGATGTCAGCCCGTGCGGCGCGACCGGATCTCGGGGAAACATGGGTCAGGTCCCGCGTGTCGCCGGTCACGGCGCAGCGGGCGAGGTCCAGCCCGTAGCCGAGCTCCGAGAGAAGCAGCACCTCCCAGTGCAGGTAGTCGGGGATCACCTCCTCCGCCCCCTGCTGAAGATGGGCGAGGATGGGGAGGAGGGCGCGGAAGACGGCGGGATGGGGTTCGCGCTCCGGCAGGGCCTCGGCAGCCACGGTGCAGGCGGAGGACAGCAGGGCAAGGGCCAGCGGATCCTCCATGGCCAGGGCGGCGGTGGGGTGCACCAGCTCCCCGCTGATGGCGCCGAGCTGGTCGGAGAGGCGGGCGACCCAGTGGGCCTCCACGAGGTTGCCGGGCAGCCAGGTCGCGGCCTGCGCGCGGGAGGCGCCGCCCTTGGCGAGGCCGCCATGCCGCCCATGCTCCTCGGTGAGGAGGGTGATCACGGCGCCGCCTTCCCCGAGGGGGCGGGCCTCCAGCACGATGCCCGGAGCAGTCCATTCCATGCGGACAAGATGGGGGTTCGCCGCGGCGGGCGCCACGGGGCGGGACCGGCTTTCGCCCCTGCCCTGCCCGCCCATCCCGGCCATGCGCCGGCGCGGTGCCGCTGATTCGCCCGGTCGCCCGTTGTTCACGCTCCCGGCCGGTGGCCGCAGGCAAAGGAACGACGACGATGAGCAAGCAGGGCGCGACCTGGTACGTGGTGGCCGATGGCCAGAAGGCGCGGGTGCTGGTGGGCGGCGAAGGCGGGATGCGGACGCAGCACAGCTTCGATGCATCCGGCCGGGGCAACGTGGTGGAGGACGCGGATTCGGGTGTCAGCCAGCTCAAGGCTCCGAGGGCCAACCCGAAGGACCAGGCGGAAGGCCGCTTCGGGCGGGCGGTGGCCGACTACCTGAACGAGGGCGTGCGCCTGGGGCAGACCGCCTCGCTGGTGATCGCGGCCTCGCCCTCCATCCTGCACGAAATCCGCGAGGGGCTGAACAAGCAGGCCTCGGCCGTCGTGGAGAAGACCATGTCCAAGGACCTGACCAACATCGCCGATGCCGAGATGGCGTCCCACTTCGCCTGAGGGCGCGTGCCGCCCCCGGGCGGGTGGCCGGAGAGGCGGCGGAGCTGAAGGTGGCTCCTCCGCCCACCGGTCCTGCGTGCCCGGTTCCGCGGCGGCAGGAGCAGGCTAGTCCAGGTCCTCCAGGCCGAGCGCGCGGAGCCGGCCCCGCTCCTCGTCCCAGCCCGGACGGTCCTTCACGTTGAGAAACAGGTGGACGGGCCGCTCCAGCAGCTTGGTCAGCTCCGCCCGGGCGCGCTGGCCGATCTCGCGGATGCGGGATCCGCGGTCGCCGATCAGGATGGCCTTCTGCGAGGCGCGGCCGACATAGATGGTGCAGTCGATCCGCACGGAGCCGTCCTTGCGCTCGGCCCAGGATTCGGTTTCCACCGTGGCGTGGTGAGGAACCTCCTCGTGCGTCTGTCGCAGGATCTGCTCGCGCACGATCTCGGCGGCCAGCATGCGGTCGGTCACGTCCGACAGCTCGTCCTCGGGGAACAGCCAGGGGCCGGGCGGCACGGCCTCGCAAAGCCGGGTGCGCAGGCGGTCCACGCCGTCGCCGGTCTCGGCGGAGATCATGAAGGTCTCGGCGAAGGAGAGCAGCGCGGTCAGTTCGGCGGTGAGCGGCAGCAGGCGCTTGGTGTCGAACAGGTCGGTCTTGTTCAGCACGAGCCAGAGAGGCGGCGTGCCCTTGGCGAGCCTCCGGATGATGGCGCGCAGCGGTTCGGTGAGGCCGGCGCGCGCGTCCACCACCAGCATCGCCACGTCCGCGTCCTGCGCGCCGCCCCAGGCGGCCGCGACCATGGCACGGTCCAGCCGGCGCCGGGGGGCGAAGATGCCGGGGGTGTCGGTCAGCACCACCTGGGCCGGGCCCTCATTGAAGATGGCGCGGATCCGGAAGCGCGTGGTCTGCGGCTTGTTGGAAACGATCGAGACCTTGGCCCCCGCGAGCCGGTTCACCAGCGTGGACTTGCCTGCATTGGGCGCTCCCAGCACAGCGGCGATGCCGGCGCGGGTGGGCTGGGCGGGAACCGCACCGGGCTCGTCGCCCGGGGGGGCCTCTGATTCGTCAGCCACGGGCGAGCTCCTTCAGCAGGGCCTCGGCGGCCAGTTGCTCGGCGCCCCGCTTGCTGTCGCCCGAGGCCACGGCGGTCTTGCCGCAGGCGCGGACGCTGACGGTGAAGAGCGGCGCGTGGGAGGGGCCCTCCGCGCTCACGGTAACATATTCGGGCAGGCCCTGGCCGCGGCCAAGCGACCATTCCTGCAGGCGGCTCTTCGCCGACATCGGGGGCGATACATCGGCCTCCATGAACCCCGTCCATTCGCGGCGAACAAAGGCGCGGGCCTTGTCCAGCCCGCTGTCGAGGTAGAGGGCGCCGATCAGGGCCTCGGTCGCGTCGGCCAGCACGTTGGCGCGCTGGCGCAGGCCGGTGCGGCCCTCGGCGGGGGGGATGCGGAGCGCGGCCGAAAGACCGATCGAATCGCCGACCTTGGCCAGGGTGTCCGCCGCGACCAGCACGGCCAGGCGCTTGCCGAGTTCCCCCTCGCGCTCCTGCGGGAAGCGCTCCGACAGCCACTCGGCCATCAGGAGGGCGAGGACGCGATCGCCCAGGAACTCCAGCCGCTCGTTGGAGTCGAGCTGGTTGCGCTTGGGGTCGGCGGCGGAGCGGTGGGTGAGCGCCTGTTCGAACAGGGCGGGGTCGTTGAAGTCGTGACCCAGCCGCGTGGCCAGGGCTGCGACAGGCGCTTTCACGGGCCGGCTCTCATGGGCAGGAAACCATCAGCGGATCCCCGAGAAGATGCGCGACCAGCGGACCGCGAAGGGCCAGGCCCACACCTCCCACCAGCTGGCCGAGCCGTCCCAGGAGAAGAAGATGAACTCCGCCCGGCCCACCAGGTTCTCCACCGGCACGAAGCCGACATAGCTGGTGGCGCGGCTGTCGAGCGAGTTGTCGCGGTTGTCGCCCATGGCGAAGACGTGGTCGGCGGGGACGACGAATTCCTGGGTGTTGTCGTAGGGGCCGTCGTCGGAGGCCTCCAGGATCTCGTGCGTGCGCCCGGGCGCGCTGTTGCTGGGCGGCAGGGTCTCGCGGAACAGATTGACCGTCAGGCGCGGGCCGTCACCCTCTACGGTGTAGGGGCCGATGCGGACGCGGTTCACCGGGGTGCCGTTCACGCGGAGGATGCCGCCGCGGACCTGGATGCGGTCGCCGGGCAGGCCGACGATCCGCTTGATGTAGTCCGTCACGCCGTCGCGCGGGAGCTTGAACACCGCGACATCCCCGCGCGCCGGCAGGCTGCCCAGGACACGGCCGCGGAACAGGTTCGGGCTGAAAGGCAGCGAGGCCCGGGAGTACCCGTAGGAGTATTTGGACACGAACAGGTAGTCGCCCACCAGCAGGGTGGGGATCATGCTGCCTGAGGGAATGTTGAACGGCTCGAAGGCGATGGTGCGGATGCCGACGGCGATGAGGCCCGCGTAGAGGATCGTCTTCAGGCTCTCCAGCCAGCCGCCGGAGGACTTCTTGGTCATGGTGGTGATGCTCGCGGCCCCAACCGGCCGGCCGAACGCTCCCAAAACCCATGGATGGGGCTCGGGTCGGGCCGCCGCAGGGGCGTTGGGTGCGCCAGATGGGCGCTTGTGTCAAGGAACCCCCCTCAGGCGAGGGGCACGGCCGAGATGATCACCACGGCCTCGGCGTAGGGATACTCGTCGGTCATGGTGAGCGACACCTGCGCCGCCTGGCCCGGCGGGGTGAGCTGGGCGAGGCGAGCTGCCGCGCCCCCGGTCATGCGCAGGGTGGGCTGGCCGGAGGGGAGGTTCACCACCCCGAGGTCGCGCCAGAACACGCCAGCCCGGAAGCCGGTGCCCAGCGCCTTGGAGGCCGCCTCCTTGGCGGCGAAGCGCTTGGCATAGGTCGCGACCCGCATCCGCTCGCCCCGGCGCTCGGCCTTGGCACGCTCGGCCTCGGTGAAGATGCGCTCCAGGAAGCGGTCGCCGTGGCGGGCGATGGTGCGCTCGATCCGGCGGATGTCCACCATGTCGTTGCCAAGACCGATGATCACGACTTCGCCCGCTCCACCTGCTCGATTCCCGGAAGGGAGCGCAACGCCGCGATCACGCTGGACAGGTGGCGGAGGTCCTTCACCTCCAGGTCCACGTTCAGCTCCGCGAAGTCCGAGGCGCGGTGCAGGAAACGGAGCGACTGGATGCGGGCGTCCTGCTTGGCGATGGCCGTGGTCATGCCGGCGATGGCCGGGCCCTCGTTGGAGGTGACCACCGAGAGGCGCGCCACGTGCTCCCCGGCGGCGCCGGGCTGGGTGTCCCAGTCCACGTCGATGAAGCGCTCGGGCGTCGCCGCGAAGGCCTCCAGCGTGTGGCATTCCTGCTTGTGGATGGTCACGCCGCGTCCCGTGGAGACGATGCCCACGATCCGGTCCCCGGGCACGGGGTGGCAGCAGCCGGCGAAGCTGACGGCCATCCCGGAGACGAGCCCGGTGATGCCGTGCGCCACCTCCCGCTCGCGCGGGCCGCGATGGGGCACGGTGGAGCCGGGCTTGCCGCGGGCGCGGGTGAGGGCGAGGGCCTCCAGCCCGGTGACCGCCGGGCGCGGCGGGCCGCGAAGCTCCGGCACGGCGGCGTGCAGCACGTCGCGCGCCGTGATGTTTCCGTTGCCGACCGCGACGCAGAGCTCCTCGAAGCCCGGCTGCTTGAGCGCCTTCACGGCGGGCTCGGCGATCTTCTCGGAAAAGTCGAGGCCTTCCTGGCGGAAGGCGCGGGCGATGGCCTGGCGGCCCGATTCGCGGCTTTCCTCGCGCTGGCGGGCCAGCACGGTGCGGCGGATGCGGGCGCGCGCCTTGCCGGTGACGACGAAGCGTTCCCAGGCCGGGTTGGGCGTGCCGCCGCGCGCCGTGATGATCTCGACCTGGTCGCCGTTCTCGAGCTGGTGGCGCAGCGGCACGATGCGGCCGTTGATCTTCGCGCCAACGCAGGAATCACCGATCTGGGAATGGACGTGATAGGCGAAATCGACCGGCGTCGCGCCGCGCGGCATGGCGATCAGGTCGCCCTTGGGCGTGAAGCAGAAGACCTGGTCCTGGTGAAGGGCGAGCTTGGTGTTCTCCAGGAAGTCCTGCGCCTCGCCGGCATTCTCCAGGATCTCCAGCAGGTCCTTGACCCAGGGGAAGCGCTTGCGGTCCCGGGCGGCGTTCACCACCCCGTCCGGGCCCTGCTTGTAGATCCAGTGGGCGGCGACGCCGAACTCCGCCACCTCGTGCATCTCCGGCGTGCGGATCTGCACCTCGATCTTGGCGTTCCGCCGCTCGGGCACCGTCACCCCCGTGTGGAGGGACTGGTAGCCGTTGGGCTTGGGGGTGGAGATGTAGTCCTTGAAGCGGCCGGGGACGACGCGATAGGCCGAATGGACCGCCCCCAATGCCGCGTAGCAGTTCGCCTTGTCGTCGGTGACCACGCGGAAGGCCATGATGTCCGAGAGCTGCTCGAACTCGACTTTCTTGGAGTGCATCTTCAGCCAGATGCCATAGGCGGACTTCTCGCGGCCCTGGATGTCGATCACGGGCACGTCGGCGTCGCGCAGGCGGCGGCGGAGGTCGGTGGCGATTTCTGCGATCAGGTCCGCGCCCTGGCCGCGGAGAAAGGAAAGGCGGGCGGTGATGGTCTGTGAGGCGTCGGGCTGAAGCTCCCGGAACGCCCGGTCCTCCAGCTCGTCCTTCACCGCCTGCATGCCGATGCGCTCGGCGAGCGGGGCGTAGATCTCCATCGTCTCCCGCGCCGTGCGCTCTCGCCGGTGCTGCTGGGGAACGAAGTGGAGCGTCCGCATGTTGTGCGTGCGGTCGGCGAGCTTGACCAGGAGGACCCGGATGTCCTCGCTCATCGCCAGCACCAGCTTGCGGAAGTTCTCGGCCTGCTTGGTGCGCTCGGATTGCAGCTCGAGCCGGGTCAGCTTCGTCACGCCGTCCACCAGCCGCGCGATCTCCGATCCGAAGTCGCGCGACAGGTTGGCCAGGGTGATGCCGGTGTCCTCCACCGTGTCGTGGAGCAGGGCGGTCGCGATGGTGGCGGCGTCCAGCCGGTAGCCGGCCAGGATGTTCGCGACGGCCACGGGGTGGCCGATATAGGGGTCGCCGTTGTCGCGCTTCTGCTCGCGGTGGGCACTCTCGGCAACCCGGTAGGCGCGCTCGATCATCGCGCCATCGGCGCGCGGGTCATAGCCGGTGACGAGGGCCGCCAGGGCGCGGCCGGGATCGGCTTCGGCCGTCGTGCCGGCGGAAATCGTCGGGCCGGGGGCACGCCCGCCCACGCCCTCGGGCTCCCAGAAGGGGCCCGGAACGGCACCGGGAGATGAAGGGATCCCGGCGCCGTCGTTCATCGGGGGGTGCTGGCGCCGGTCAGCGGCGGCCGCCGAGTTCGGCCGCGATGGCGGCTTCCAGGTCGTCTCCGGACATGTCCTCGACCTGCATGCCGGCCTCGGCCGCGCTTTCCTCGGTGACGTCCATGACGCCGAAGATGTTCTCGTCGGTGGCGATCAGGTCGATCACCTCCTCCTCCACGGGCTCCGGCTCCGGCGCGCGCAGCAGGGACTTGATGATGTCCTGCTCCAGTCCGCCGAGCTCAACCGTCTGGTCGGCGATCTCGCGCAGGGCGATGACCGGGTTCTTGTCGTTGTCCCGATCGATCGTCAGCTCCTCGCCGCGCGAGATGGCGCGGGCGCGCTGGGCCGCCAGCAGGACGAGGTCGAAGCGGTTGGGAACCTGGAGGATGCAGTCCTCGACCGTGACGCGGGCCATGGCGGACTCCCTTTAGATATGCACGAGGCTGTGTACGGGGCGAAAGGGTGAAATAGAGAGGCGGACCACCAAAGGCAAGGCCGTCCACGGACAAGCTCATCCCACCGGGCGCATGGGGGCGTCCGGCAGGCCGCGGATCAGTTCGGAAACGCTACGTCCCCCCGCCGGGTCCGTCCAGTCCGGCCAGACCTCCGCCAGGGGCACCAGCACGAAGCGGCGGAGATGCGCGCGGGGATGGGGGAGGATGGGGTCGGGTGCGGCGCGCACCAGCCGGCCCATGGCCACGATATCGAGGTCCAGCGTGCGCGGGGCGTTCGGATAGGGGCGCACCCGGCCCGCCGCATCCTCGATGGATTGCAGCGCGGCCAGCAGCGCGGCCGGGTCCGCCTCGCCGCGCAGGCGGGCGACGCCGTTCACGTACCAGGGGCTGGCCGGGTCAGGCGGCTCCGGCGCGGTTTCCCACCAGCCGGACAGGGCAGTCAGGGAAAGACCCAGCATGCCGTCCAGGCTGGCCGCGGCGCGGCGGCACGTGGCGAGGGGCGCGGCGCCATCGGTGCCCGGCAGGTTGGCGCCTATGGCGACCAGGATGTCTCCCCGGCCTTCGCCGCGCGGCTCAGGAATAGCGCTCTTCCTGCCAGGGGTCGCCGCGCTCGTGATAACCGCGCACCTCCCAGAAGCCGAGCCGGTCCTCAGGGATCAGGGTGATGCGCCGGATCCACTTGGGGCTTTTCCAGAAGTAAAGATGCGGCACCACGAGGCGCAGCGGGCCGCCGTGCTGTCGGCTGAGCGGCTCGCCATCCCAATGGGTGGCCAACAGGTTCTCGGGGCGGTCCAGATCGGCCAGGGGCAGGTTCGTGGTGTAGCCGTCATGCGACTCCATCGTGACGAAGCGGGCCTCCGCGCGCGGCCGTGCCCGCGCCAGGAGGGCTGCCACGGAAAGGCCGCGCCAGTCGTTGTCGTAGCGCGACCACTGGGTGACGCAATGAATGTCATTGCGGCGCTCCTCCTGCGGCAGCGCCATCAGCTCGGCCCAGGAAAGGGAGAGCGGGGCTTCCACCAGCCCGTCGATGTCGAGCCGGGCGGCGGCCTCGGCCACGGCGGGCTGGATGCCGAGGTCCAGCACGGGCCAGTCGGTCACCAGCCGCTGCCCGGGGGGCAGGCGGTCGCGCAACGGGTCGCCGGCGGCGCCGGTGAGAAGGCGTCCTTCCTCGGCCCAGCGCTGCTTGGTGCGGACCAGCTTGTCGCGGGTGCCTTCCGGGGCGCCTGCGGTGTCCGGGCGGCCGGTGCCAGGTGGTGCGGTGT
This sequence comes from Muricoccus vinaceus, assembly GCF_042433125.1. Lineage (NCBI taxonomy): Bacteria > Pseudomonadati > Pseudomonadota > Alphaproteobacteria > Acetobacterales > Roseomonadaceae > Muricoccus > Muricoccus vinaceus. Next base: position 217,871 of record NZ_JBHLVZ010000084.1, read on the forward strand.
CGTCGGTCATGGCCACAGGAGGTGCCCTCGCGGGAGCGCGGATGCAACTGCCTTCACGCGGGTGCCTTCACGCGGGCGCCTTGCTATGGGCGGTCCCTTCAGGGATGCGCGTCGATCCAGCCGTCCACCGGCGCCCCCCAGCTTGCGGCGCCGGCGGGGGCGTAGAACAGGTCGTGGCCGTCCTTGCCGAAGGCGGGAAGTTCCACCAGGGAGGCCCGCCCGCCGGCCCCGGCATGGGCGGCGTGCATCGCCCGCACCAGGGCGGGCGCGAAGTAGCTGTCGTTGGGCGTGTGCAGCCAGAGCACCGGCAAGGCGGGCCGGGCATCGGTTTGGGGGCGCAGGGCGAGGCGCCCGGCATCCTCCGCCAGGCGCCCGGGGTTGCAGTTCCGGTTCGCCTCCCCGCGCATGTGCCCTCCCCGGCCCGGCGCAACCGCCACCAGGGCCGAGACGCCGGGCGGCGGGTCGGCGGCCAGGGCCAGCACGCCCCATCCGCCGGCCGACTGGCCGACCACCGCGATTCCGTCGGGCGCGAGGCCCGGCAGGCCGCGCACCGCCTCCAGTGCGGCGCGGATGTCGCGCGCGGTCTCCCGGCCGGCGCGGGCGTAGTCGGGCGCTCCGCACGACCCGAAATCCTCCGCCCAGGCGCCCGCATCCTCCCCGTAGCCGCGGCGGAGGGGCGCGAGGACAGCCTGCCCCCGTGCCAGGAAGTGCCTGGCCACGGCGGAACCGCAGGGCAGCAGCCGGTAGCGGGACCTCGCCGCGCGCCCTTCCCCGGGGGAGCCGTGGTTGACCACCACCAGCCGCGCCGGACCAGTTCCAGGAGGGCGGCAAAGGCGGGCCGGGATGTGGCGGATCGTCCCGTCCGCCTCCCGCACGGGAACCGGGAGAACCTCCGGGTCCAGCGCCGCGCCCCCGGCGCAACCGACGAGCAGGGCGGCCAACGCCATCGAAACGACGAGAAAACGACCGGCCCGGGGCGGCGATGCCGCCGGGCGGACGTTTCGCTTCTGAGGCGGGAATGGCGAAGGGTAACGAGGCATGGGGTCCGGCAACGATCCACCCTACTATAGGGGGGTGCGAGACGTGATTTCACCGGCCATCCCCCCGCAGGCCACGCGGCGGGGGACCAGCAGGCTTATGCTCGGTGCCTTCCTGGGGGCGCTGCCAGCGGGCTGCGCCCTTCTGCCGGAGGGCATTCCCGGCATCGCGACCGGCCCCGACCGGTTCCGCGAGAGCGCCGGCGGCCCTGTCTCCTGGCCCGACCCGGATTGGTGGCGGCGCTTCGGCTCGACCGAGTTGGACCGGCTGATGCTGCGCATGGCGTCCCAGAACCTCGATCTGGCCGCGGCCCAGGCGCGGGTGCGGCAGGCGGATGCGGCGGCGCAGGTGGCGGGGTCGGCGCTGCTGCCGCTGGTGACGGGCGGCGCGGACACGCAGCGCAGCCGCACCGGGCGGGGCGGCAGCGCGGCGCGGCGGTATTCCGTGGACCTGGCCGCCTCCTACGAGCTGGACCTCTGGGGCCGGAACCGGAACAACCTGGAGGCGGCGCGGCTTTCGGCCGAGGCGCAGCGCTTCGACCTCGGCACCACGCTGATCACCACCGAGGCCTCGGTCGCCAACACCTATTTCACCATCCTGGAGGCGCGGGACGCGCTGCGCATCCAGGAGGACAACCTGCGCGCCGCCCGGCGGGTGCTGGGGGTGATCCGCCAGCAGGTGGCCGCCGGCACGGCCACGGGGCTGGACCTGGCGCAGCAGGAAACCGTGGTGGCCCAGCAGGAGGCGGCGGTGCCGCCGCTGCGCCAGACGGTGGCGCAGAACCAGGCCTCGCTCGCGGTGCTGGTGGGCATGCCGCCGGTGGAGCTGGAGGTGGTGGGCGAAGGCTTCGCGGGGCTCGACGTGCCCTCCCCCGGCGCCGGGCTGCCCTCCGCGCTGCTGGCCCGCAGGCCGGACGTGCTGGCGGCGGAGGCGGCGCTGGCCGCGGCCAATGCGGACGTGGCGGTGGCGCGGGCGGCGCTCTATCCCAACGTTACCCTTTCAGCCCAGGGCGGGTTCCAGTCGGCCCTGCTGGGCACGCTGCTGCGGCCGGAGGTGCAGTTCTACAGCATCGCGGCCAGCCTGGCGCAGACGGTGTTCGACGGCGGCGCCATCCGCGGCCGGATTGCGCTCTCCCAGGCGCAGGCGGAGGAGCTGCTGGCCACCTACCGGCAGGCGATCCTCTCGGCACTGTCGGACGTGGAAGGCGCGCTGGCCGCGTTGCGCGAGACCACCGAACAGGAACGGCTGCTGGCCGAGGCCGAGCGCCGGGCCGCGCGCGCCTATTCCATCGCGGAGGACCAGCTTCGCGGCGGCATCATCAACCTGATCACCCTGCTGAACACCCAGCTCACCCTGTTCACCGCCCGCCGGAACCTGTCCCGCGGGCGGCTGCTGCGCTTCCAGGCGGCGGTGGGGTTGTTCCGGGCGCTGGGCGGAGGTTGGGGCCCCGGGGTTACCGGGGGCAATTCCGTGCGCATCTCATCCGCCGGGTCAGGAGGCAGCCGATGAGGCGCAGGTTCGGATGGCTCCTCGCCGTTCTGGTGCTGGCGGGGGCCGGGGGTGCCGGCTGGTGGTGGTGGCAGGACCGGGCGGATGGGGCCGACCCTTCCGCCGCGCGTGACCAGCGGCAGGCGCAGGGCCCTCAGGGTGGAACCCAGGCCCCGGTCGCGGGACAGGGACCCGGATCCGGACAGCAGCGCGGCGCGGGCGGTGCGCGTGGCGGGCGGCCCGGCGGCGGCATCCCCGTGCCCGTCACCGTGGCCGAGGCGGCGCAGCGCGACGTGGCCCTGAGCGTGGACGGCCTGGGCACGGTGGTGCCGCTGGAAAGCGTGGTGGTGCGCACGCAGCTCGACGGCCAGCTGATGGAGATCAACTTCCGCGAGGGCCAGGAGGTCGCGAAGGGCGACGTGCTGGCGCGGGTGGACGACCGCACGGTGCAGGCGGCGCTGCAGCAGGCCGAGGGCAAGCGCGCCTACGACCAGGCGCAGCTGGCCAATGCCCGTGTGGACCTGCAGCGCTACCAGGGGCTCGCCCAGGGCGCGGGGGTGACGCGCCAGCAGGTCGACACCCAGCGTGCCCAGGTGGCCATGCTGGAGGCCCAGGTGCGGCAGGACGAGGCGGCGATCGATCAGGCCCGCGCGCAGCTGGCCTTCGCCACCATCCGCTCGCCGCTGGCCGGGCGGGTGGGCATACGCCAGGTCGATCCCGGCAACATCGTGCGGGGCTCGGACACGAACGGCATCGTCACGGTGACCCAGATGGCGCCCATCGGCGTCACCTTCACCCTGCCCCAGCAGGAGTTGCCCCGGCTGCTCCGCGCGCTGGCCGCGGGGCCGGTGCCGGTGGAAACCCTGCCCGGGCCGGGCAACGCCCCCACCGCGCGCGGCACGCTGCTGACGGTGGACAACGCGGTGGACCCCACCACCGGCACCATCAAGGCTAAGGCGACCTTCCCCAATGAGGACCGGGTGCTCTGGCCCGGCTCCTTCGTGAACCTCCGCCTGCGGATCGAGGTGGTGCCGCAGGCGACGGTGATCCCGCTGGTGGCCGTGCAGCGCGGGCCCGAGGGCCCCTACGCCTTCGTGGTGAAGGAGGACCGGACGGTGGAGCAGCGGCCGGTGACCATCGGGCAGATGACCCAGGCCGAGGCCGTGGTGCAGGCCGGGCTGCGGCCCGGAGAGCGCGTCGTGACCTCGGGCGGGCTCAGGCTCAGCGCGGGCACCACCGTGGCGCTGGGCGATGACGCGCCGCCGGCAAGGCCGCCGGGGGGGCGCCGGCGGACGGCCGACGCCCAGCCCACCGGCGGGCAGCCCCCCAATTGAACATCTCGGCCCCCTTCATCGCGCGGCCGGTGGCGACGACGCTGCTGTCCGTGGCGGTGCTGCTGCTGGGGCTCTGGGGCTACTGGCGGCTGCCGGTCTCCTCCTTGCCGGAGGTGGACTTCCCGACGATCGAGGTGTCCACCCAGCTTCCGGGCGCCTCCCCCGACACGGTGGCGCTGCTGGTGACGGCGCCGCTGGAGCGCTCGCTCGGGCAGATCGCCGGCATTTCCGTGATGACCTCCACATCGGGGCCGGGAACCAGCCGGATCGCCCTGCAGTTCGCGCTCGACAAGGATCTGGACGAGGCCGCGCAGGACGTGCAGGCGGCGCTGGACGCGGCGCGGGGGACGCTGCCGACCACCCTTCCCTACCCGCCGCTCTACGCCAAGGTGAACCCGGCGGACCCGCCGATCATCACGCTGGCCCTCACCTCGGACACCCTGCCCATCGCGCGGCTGTCCGACACGGCGGACACGCTGCTGGCGCAGAAGCTCGCGCAGTCGGCGGGGGTGGGGCGCGTGACCGTGCAGGGCAACATGCGCCCGGCCGTCCGGCTGCGGATCGATCCGGCCCGGCTCGCGGGCTACGGCCTGTCCATGGCCGACGTGCGGACGGCTGTCACGGGGGCCAACGCCAACACCCCCAAGGGCTCGCTGGACGGGACGCGGCAGGCCTCCACCATCATGGCCAACGACCAGATCACCTCCCCGGCCGAGTTCGCCGACGTGATCGTGGCCTACCGCAACGAGGCGCCGATCCGCCTGCGCGACCTCGGCCAGGCGGTGGAGGGACTGGAGAACGACCGCAACGCCGCCTGGTTCAACGGCCGTCCCGCCGTGATCCTGGACGTGCAGCGCCAGCCCGGCGCCAACATCGTGGACACGGTGAACCGGATCCGCACCCAGCTGCCCGACCTGGAGCGGGGCCTTCCGGCGGGCATCAGCATGGCCGTGGTGTCGGACCGGACCGAGACCATCCGCGCCTCCGTGCGCGAGGTGGAGCTGACGCTGGTGCTCTCGACCGTGCTGGTGGTCGCGGTGATCTGGCTGTTCCTGCATTCCGGGCGGGCCACGATCGTGCCCGCCGTTTCCCTGCCGCTTTCGCTGATCGGCACCTTCGCGGTGATGAGCTGGTTGGGTTTCTCGCTCGATAATCTTTCCCTGATGGCGCTGGTGATCGCGACCGGCTTCGTGGTGGACGATGCCATCGTCATGGTGGAGAACATCGTCCGCCACATCGAGGAGGGCATGGCCCCGCTGGCCGCCGCCTACGAGGGCGCGCGGGGCATCGCCTTCACCATCATCTCGCTGACCGTGTCGCTGATCGCGGTGTTCATCCCCCTGCTGTTCATGGAAGGGGTGGTGGGGCGGCTGTTCCGCGAGTTCGCGGAAACGCTGACGGCGGCGGTGCTGGTCTCCATGGTGGTCTCCCTCACCCTCACGCCCATGATGTGCGCCCTCCTGCTGCGGCCCGCCTCGCCGAAGCGCGGCTGGCTGGCGCGGGGGACGGACCGGGTGTTCGACGGAATGCTCCGGGCCTATGGCCGCGCCCTGCGGGTAACGCTGCGCTTCGAGGGGCTGACGCTCCTGGTGGCGCTGGGCACGCTGCTGCTGACGGGCTGGCTGTACGTGGCGATCCCCAAGGGCTTCCTGCCGGCGCAGGACACCGGGCTGATCCAGATCGCGACGGAGGCGCCGGGAGACGTGTCCTTCGCCCGCATGTCCGATCTGCAGCGCCAGGTCGCCGACGCGGTGCGGGCGGATCCGGCGGTGCAGGCCGTGACCTCTGTGGTGGGAGCGGGCACGGTGAATGCCACGCTGAACGGCGGGCGGGTGACCGCGGTGCTGCGCCCGCGGGAAGACCGCGCGGAGACGGCGCAGGAGATCATCGCGCGGCTCGCCCCCCGGCTGGCGGGCATCGCGGGGATCGTCAGCTATCCCTCGGCCGTCCAGGACATCCAGATCGGCGCGCGGGCGAGCACCACGCAGTACCAGTACACCATCGTGGACGCCGATGCCGCGGTGCTGGCCATCTGGTCGCCCCGCATCCTGGCGGCGCTGCGGGAGGAACCGGCACTGCTGGACCTTTCCTCCGACCAGCAGCAGCAGGGCCTGCGCATCGCGGTGGAGGTGGACCGCGCGCGGGCGGGCCGCCTGGGTGTGACCATGCAGGCAATCGACGACGCGCTCTACGACGCCTTCGGCCAGCGCCAGATCTCCACCATCTACGCGCAGAACAACCAGTATCGCGTGATCCTGGAGGCATCGGAGGACTTCCTCGCGGACCCGACCCGCCTGGGCGTGCTCCGGGTGGCCGGCACCACGGACGGCACGGCAACGGTGGTGCCGCTCTCGGAGGTCGCGCGGATCGGCCGCGCCTCAGGGCCGTTGCAGGTGACGCGGGAGAACCAGTTCCCCGCCGTGACATACTCCTTCAACCTCGCCGAAGGTGTCGCGCTCGGGGAGGCGGTGGCCGCGGTGGAGGGGACGATGCGGCGCCTGGGCGTGCCGCCCACCGTGACGGGGCGCTTCGCCGGGGATGCGGCGGAGTTCAGCTCCTCCCTCCAGAGCCAGCCCTGGCTGATCCTGGCCGCCGTGGTGGTGATCTACATCACACTGGGTGTCCTCTACGAAAGCCTGGTGCACCCGCTGACCATCCTCTCCACCCTGCCCTCCGCCGGGATCGGGGCGCTGCTGGCGCTGGAGCTGTTCGGGCTCGACCTTTCCCTGGTGGGGATCATCGGCATCCTGCTGCTGATGGGGATCGTGAAGAAGAACGCGATCATGATGATCGACTTCGCGCTCGACGCGCAGCGCGAGCGCGGCATGGCACCGCGGGAAGCCATCATGGAGGCGGCGATGCTGCGCTTCCGCCCCATCACCATGACCACCCTGGCCGCGCTGCTAGGCGCGCTGCCGCTGGTGCTCGGGCACGGGGCGGGATCCGAGCTTCGGCTGCCGCTTGGCGTTTCCATCGTGGGCGGCCTGTTGCTGAGCCAGCTGGTCACGCTGTTCACCACGCCCTCGGTCTACCTGGCGCTGGAATGGGTGCGGGCGCGGCTTTTGCGGCGCCGGCCGTCGGTGGTGCCCGCGGAGTGAGCGGCGCCCGATGAGCATCTCCGGCCCCTTCATCGCACGGCCGATCGCGACCTCCCTCCTGGCGGTGGGGCTCGCGCTCATCGGCCTCGTCGCGCTGTTCCGCCTGCCCATCGCCTCGATGCCGCGGGTGGACATCCCGACCATCGTGGTCTCGACCATGCAGCCGGGGGCAAGCCCGGAAACCATGGCCAGCACGGTGGCCGCGCCGCTCGAGCGCCGCCTGGGAGCCATACCGGGGGTCACGGAGATGACCTCCTACTCCTCGCTCGGCAGCGCCACGATCATCCTTCAGTTCGACCTCGGCCGCACCCAGCGCAGCGCCGCGCGGGATGTGCAGGCGGCGGTGAACGGCGCGCGGCAGGACCTGCCCTCCGGCCTGCCCACGCCGCCCAACATCCGCAAAATCAACCCGGCCGACGCGCCGGCGATGATCCTCGCCATGTCGTCCGACACCATCCCCGGCCCGGCGGTCTACGACGCCGCCGACACGCTGGTGGCGCAGCGCCTGGCGCAGGTGCGGGGCGTCGCGCAGGTGACGGTGAACGGCGGCGACCAGCCGGCCGTGCGGGTGGCGGTGAACCCCGCGGCCGCCGCGGCGGCCGGCGTTTCGCTGGAGCAGATCCGCACCGCCATCACCCGCGCCAACGTGACCCAGGCCACCGGCTTCATCGAGGGACCGGACCAGAGCGCCGCCATCCGCACCAACGATCGCATCGACAACGCCGATGCCTTCCGCGACGTGGTGGTGAAGGCCCAGGCCGGCGCCATCCTGCGGCTGGGGGACGTCGCGCGCGTGGAGGACGGCGTGCGCAGCCGGCGCCAGGCCGGCATCTTCAACGGGCGCCCCGCCATCCTGCTGGTGGTGATGAAGCAGGCGGACGCCAACGTGATCGAGGTGGCGGATGGCATCCGCGCCATGCTGCCCGAGGTGCAGTCATGGGTGCCGGCAGGCGTGCGGATCCAGGTGGTGAGCGACCGCTCCGTGACCATCCGCGCCTCGGTGGCGGAGGTGCGGCTGACGCTCGCCCTGACCATCGGGCTGGTGGTGGCGGTGGTGGCGGTGTTCCTCCGCCGCTGGGCGCCGGTGCTGGCCGCCAGCGCGGCCGTGCCGCTTTCCCTGCTCGGCACGGTCGCCGTCATGTGGTGGATCGGCTACTCGCTGAACAACCTTTCCCTCATGGCGCTGACGATCTGCGTGGGCTTCGTGGTGGACGATGCCATCGTCATGATCGAGAACATGGCGCGCCATCGCGAAAGGGGCCTTTCCCCCATCGAGGCCGCGCTGGCGGGGGCGAAGGAGATCGGCTTCACCGTTCTCTCGATCACCGTCTCGCTGATCGCGGTGTTCATCCCGCTGCTGGCGATGGGCGGGATCGTCGGGCGGATTTTCCGCGAGTTCTCGGTGACGCTCGCGGTCGCGGTCGCGATCTCCGGCGTGGTGTCGCTCACGCTGACGCCCATGATGGCCGCCTGGATGGAGCGCGGCGGGCCGGAGAAGCCGCCCGGGCGGCTGGCGCGCTGGTTCGAGGCGGGCCTTTCGGCCACCGTCAACGGCTATATCCGCAGCCTGGCCTGGCTGCTGCGCTGGCGCTGGTCGATGCTTCTCGCGACCTTCGCGCTGATGGGCGTGACGGTCTGGCTCTACATCATCGTGCCCAAGGGCTTCCTGCCGACGCAGGACACGGGGCTGGTGTCAGGCAGCACCCAGGCGGCGCCCGACACCTCCTTCGCCACCATGGAGGCCCTGCAGCGCCGGGTCGTGGACATCATCGCGGCCGATCCCGCGATGGAAAGCGTGGGCTCCACCGTGGGCAGCAGCAGCGGACAGGGGGCGGCCAACCGCGCCACCATGTACATCACCCTCAAGCCCATCGAGGAACGCAAGGTCTCGGCCGAGCAGGTGATCGCGCGGTTGCGTCCGGCGCTGAGCCGCATCCCCGGCGCGGCGGTGTTTCTCCGCGGCAACGAGGACGTGCGGATCGGCGGGCGCCAGGATGCCGGCCGCTTCTCCTACGTGCTGCTGGGCAACGACATCGAGGAGCTGCGCGAATGGACGCAGACCATGGTGCAGGCGCTGCGCGGCGTACCCGGCATCAACGACGTCGGCAGCGACCAGGACCGCGCGGGGCTGGTGACGCGGGTGGAGGTGGACCGGGCGGCGGCCGCGCGGCTGGGCGTGCAGCAGTCCGAGATCAACGCGGTGCTGAACAGCGCCTTTTCCCAGCGGCAGGTCTCGACCATCTATCGCTCCCGCAACCAGTACCGGGTGGTGCTGGAGATCGATCCAACCCTCCAGCAGGGGCCGGAGGACCTGTCACGCGTCTTCCTGCCGGGCCAGGGCGACACGCAGGTGCCGCTGTCCGCCATCGCTCGGGTGGTGCCGGCCTCGGCGCCGCTGTCGGTCACGCACCAGGGCGGCTTCCCCGCCGCCTCCATCTCCTTCAACCCCGATGAGGGGCTGAGCGTGGAGGAGATTCGCCAGCGGATCGAGGAGGTGCAGCGCCAGGTGCGGCTTCCCAGCACCATCCGCCCGCAGTTCGGCGGCAACGCGGCGGCGGCGCAGGCCTTCTCCAAGGACATGCCGCTGCTGATCGCGGGCGCCTTCCTGGCGATCTACGTGGTGCTGGGCGTGCTGTACGAGAGCTACGTTCACCCGTTGACCATCATCTCCACGTTGCCGACGGCGGGGCTCGGCGCGCTGCTCGCGCTGCTGGTCACGGACACGCCCATGACGGTGATCGCGCTGATCGGCGTGATCCTGCTGCTGGGCATCGTGAAGAAGAACGCCATCATGATGGTGGACTTCGCGCTCGAGCACGAGCGCCAGCACGGTGGCACCAGCGAGGACGCCATCCTGGCGGCCTGTCGCGAACGCTTCCGCCCGATCCTGATGACCACGCTCGCGGCGCTGCTGGGCGCGGTGCCGCTCGCCTTCGGAACGGGCACCGGGTCGGAGCTGCGCTCTCCGCTGGGCATCGCGATCATCGGCGGGCTGATCGTCTCCCAGGTGCTGACGCTCTACACCACGCCCGCGGTCTACATCGCGCTGGACCGGCTGCGCTGGCGTGATGTCGCGCGCGAGGGGCCGAATGGGGTGCCCGCGCCGGCGGAGTAGCCGGCCGCCGCGTGCGCGGGGCTTGCGGCGCGGGGTGAAGCCGGGCCTGCTTGCCCCTCCTCCGCCAACAAAGGAAAGCCGCTTGGACCCCATCGATGCCGCCGCCCGCCTCCTGGCGGGTGCGCGCCGCGCCGGCCCCCTGCCCCGCCTGCCACAGGAGTTGCGGCCCCGCGACCTCGCGCAGGCGGAGGCCATCCAGCACGCGACCCTTGCCGCGCTGGGCGAGGAGATCGGTGGCTGGAAGGTCGGACGGCAAGGCGGGCAGCCGTTCAGCGCGCCCTTCCCTGCCTCGGCCACGGTGGAGGACCGGGGCGGGCTCTCCGTGGCTCTCCCGGCCGGGAGCCTGATCGAGTTGGAGATCGCGCTGCGCTTTTCCGCCGCGCTCGATCCGGCCGGCGTGGCGGCCCTGCGGCCGGAGGACCTGCCACGGGTCGCGCGGATCGCCACCCTGTTCGAGTTCGTCCAGCCGCGCTTCGCCGAGGGGGCCGACCCGGCGCCGCTCGACCGCGTCGCCGAATGCCTGGGCAACAACGGGGGCGCCGTCCGGGCCGGGGCGACGTCCTGGTCGCTCGCGATGCTGGACGCGCCGCCCGTGACGCGGCTCAGCCAGGACGGGGCGGTGCTGGCGCGGCACGAGGGGCCGCACGTTGCCGCCCCCGTGCTGCCTTTGATCGAGGCCTGGATCGCGCGGCTGGCGCGCGAGGGCCGCGGGATCGCGGCCGGGGAGGTGCTCACCTTCGGAAGCCTGACGGGGATGCGCCCCGTCCCTGCCGGAGGCGCGGCCTATCTCGGCGAGATCGAGGGGCTTGAGGCGCTTCGCTGCGCCATCGCTCTGCCGGACACGAGGAAGCCGTGACCCGGACCGCCTGAACGGCCCGCACGGATTGTCGGGCGAAACGCCTACCCTCACCCCGCGTTGGCGGTTTGTCGGATGGATCGCGCGGCAGGCCCGGAAAAGGGCCGGCTGCGCTTTGCGCCGGATGGGGCTTGCAGGCCGGCCCCCCGCGGAAGGCCGCAGATAGGGATGGGTGGGCCAGGGCGATGAGCGATCGGGACCAGACGGTTCATTACGACAGCCCCGCGGGCGGCTGGGGCTCGCTCCGGGGGATCGCCCGCATCTTCGGCGAGGAGTGGAACACCCCGGCGGTGATGGAGACGCTGGCGCGGCAGAACAAGCCGGGCGGCTTCATGTGCGTCTCCTGCTCCTGGGGCAAGCCGGCCGACCACCACGCCTTCGAGTTCTGCGAGAACGGCGCAAAGGCGACGCTCTGGGATCTGACCACGCGCCGCTGCACGCCCGAGTTCTTCGCGGAGCACAGCGTGACGGAGCTGCGCGGCTGGTCGGACTTCGAGCTGGAGCAGACCGGGCGGCTCACCCACCCGCTGCGCTACGACCGCGCGACGGACCGCTACCTCCCCTGCGGCTGGGAGGAAGCCTTCGCCGAGATCGGCAGGGAGCTGCGCGCGATCGACCCGAAGGCGGCGGTCTTCTACGCCTCGGGCCGGGCGAGCCTCGAGACGTCCTACCTTTACGCGCTGTTCGCCCGGCTATACGGCACCAACAACCTGCCCGACAGCTCCAACATGTGCCACGAGACGACGTCGGTGGCGCTGAAGAAGGTGATCGGCGCCAGTGTCGGCACGGTGGTCTTCGACGACTTCTCCAAGTGCGACGCGATGTTCTTCTTCGGCCAGAACACCGGCTCCAACAGCCCGCGCTTCCTGCACCCGCTGCAGGAAGCGGCGAAGCGGGGCGTGAAGATCGTCACCTTCAACCCCGTGCGGGAGAAGGGCCTCGAGTTCTTCATCAACCCGCAGAGCCCCGTGGAGATGCTGACCGGCAAGGCGACCCAGATCAGTGCGCAGTATTACCAGGTGCGCCCTGGTGGCGACATCGCGGTGCTCATGGGCATGTGCAAGCACGTCTTCGCCCGCGACGACGAGGCCCGCAAGCGCGACCGGCGCGTGCTGGACGTGGATTTCCTGAAGCAGCACACCGCGGGGCTGGAGGAGTTCGAGTCCAAGGTCCGCTCCACCACCTGGGAAAGCATCGAGGCGGAGTCGGGCCTCTCGCGCGCCGACATCGAGGCGGCGGCGCAGGTCTATGTCGAGGCCGAGCGCGTCATCGGCATCTACGGCATGGGCCTGACCCAGCACGTGCACGGCTTCGAGAACATCACCATGTTCGTGAACCTGCTCCTGCTGCGCGGCAACATCGGGCGGGAGGGCACGGGCATCTCGCCGGTGCGCGGCCATTCCAACGTGCAGGGACAGCGCACCGTCGGCATCTCGGAAAAGCCCGAGCTCGTGCCGCTCGACCGGCTCGCCACCCAGTTCGGCTTCGAGCCGCCGCGCGAGGAGGGCATGAACACGGTCGCCGCCTGCCAGGGCATCCTCGCGGACGAGGTGCGCGCCTTCTTCGGCCTTGGCGGCAACTTCGTGCGCGCCATTCCCGAGCGTGACCGGATGGAGGAAGCCTGGACGCGGATGCGGCTGACCGTGCAGGTCGCGACCAAGCTCAACCGCAGCCACTTGGTGAACGGCGAGGTGGCGTTCCTCCTGCCCTGCCTCAGCCGGACCGAGAAGGACGTGCAGGCGGGCGGCGCGCAGGTGGTCACCATGGAGGACACCTTCAGCTGCATCCACGGTTCGATCGGCCATCGCGTGCCCGCCAGCGAGCACCTGCTCTCGGAAGCCGCGATCGTCGCCGGCGTCGCCAAGGCGACGCTGCCGCCCAACCCACGCCTGTCCTGGGACGCGTGGGTGGGCGACTACGCCCGCATCCGCGCCGAGATCGCCGAAACCTACTCGGAGGAGTTCCACGACTTCGAGGCGCGCAAGTTCACGCCCGGCGGCTTCTACCGCGGCAACTCGGCGCGCGAGCGGATCTGGAAGACCGAGACCGGCAAAGCGACCTTCACCTCGCCGAAGATGATGTCCGCCACGGGCTTCGACGACGCGCCGGGGCGCTACCGCCTCATCACCATGCGCAGCAACGACCAGTTCAACACCACCATCTACGGCTACAGCGACCGTCTCCGGGGCATCGAGGGCACGCGCGACGTGCTGCTGATCAACCCGCAGGAGATGCGCCGCGCCGGGCTGGAGCCGGGCCAGGTCGTCTCGCTTCTGAGCGACGCCGGTGACGGGGTCGAGCGCGCGGTGCACGGGCTGGTGGTGACGCCGTTCTCGCTGCCCGATAACTGCCTCGGAGGCTACTACCCCGAGATGAACCCGCTGATGCCCGTCACGCACCACGACGAGCATTCGAAAACGCCTGCCGCGAAGTCGGTGCCCGTGAAGATCCGCCCGACCGCGGAGTTCCGGCCGGTGGCACCGCTGGAGCCCGACGGGCACGACACCCGCACGGCCGACGGCCCCGTGGGTCTCGACCGCGCCTGAGCGGGACGCGCGACGGGGCTTCAGCCCTTGTCGCGCATCACCCGGGCCTTGTCCCGCTTCCACTCGCGGTCGGCGATGGCCTGGCGCTTGTCGGCCTTGGACTTGCCCTCCGCGAGGCCAAGGGTAAGCTTGGCCAGGCCGCGATCGTTGAAGTGGATGTCGAGCGGCACCAGGGTCGCGCCCTCGCGCGAAATGGCACCGGCCAGCGTCTCGGCCTGCTTGCGGTGCAGCAGCAGCTTGCGCGGGCGGCGCGGCTCGAACTTGGCCACCACGCTGCCGGCCTGCCATTCGGGAATGTAGAGGTTGAAGATCCACATCTCGCCGTCGCGCTCGCCGGCCCAGGCCTCGGTCAGCGTCGCGCGGCCGGCGCGCAGGCTCTTCACCTCCGGGCCGACGAGCGCGATGCCGGCCTCGTAGGTGTCGAGGATCTTGTAGTCGAAGCGTGCCTTGCGGTTCTGCGCGGCGACGCCGTGGCTGATCAGGGTCTTCTTTTTCTTCGGTTCGGCCATGGGTTCAGTTCAGCAGGCCGGCGCCGCTCAGCGCGGACCGGACGCGCGCGCGGGAGGCTTCGGCGATGGGGGCCAGGGGCATGCGGCAGAACTCCGTGCCGCGCCCCAGCAGGCTGGCGGCATACTTCACCGGACCGGGCGAGCTTTCGCAGAACATGGCATCGTGCACGGGCACGAGGCGGTCCTGGATGGCCATGGCATCGGCCAGCCGCCCCTCCGCCCAGGCGTCGTGCATCTCGCGGCACAGACGGGGGGCGATGTTGGCGGTCACGCTGATGCAGCCGACGCCGCCAGCCGCGAGAAAGGAGAGTACGGTGTGGTCCTCCCCCGAAAGCTGGCAGAATTCCGGCCCGCAGGTAGCGCGGGTGTGCAGCGGGCGCGTCAGGTTCGCCGTCGCGTCCTTCACGCCCACGATGTTCGGGTGCTTCGCCAGCCGCGCCATGGTCTCCACGCTCATGTCGATCACCGAGCGGGGCGGGATGTTGTAGATGACGATGGGCAGGTCGGCGGCGTCGGCAATGGTCTTGAAGTGCAGGTAGAGGCCCTCCTGCGTCGGCTTGTTGTAGTAGGGGGTCACCACCAGGGCGCCATCCGCGCCCGCCTTCTTCGCGTGCTGGGCCAGCGCCACGGCCTCGGCGGTGGAGTTGGAGCCGGCGCCGGCGATCACGGGCACCCGGCCGGCCGCCGCCTCGACGCACATCTCGACCACCCGCTGGTGCTCCGCATGGGAGAGGGTCGGGCTTTCCCCGGTGGTGCCGACGGGGATCAGACCCTGGGCGCCCTCGGCCACCTGCCAGGCGACGAGGTCCTGAAAGGCGCGCTCGTCCAGCTTGCCATCGGCGGTCATGGGCGTGATGAGCGCGACGAGCGAACCCTTGAACATCTGGCGTTTCCTGGCAGCGGGATGGGCGTCATGTGGGGTGCCGGCGCCCCGCGCGCCAGCGGAGAAAGGGCTTACGCGCCGCTCCCGGCATGAACAAGGGCCCGCGAGCCTGGCGGGGCGCAGGGCGGGCGCGACAGGCGGGCCCGCAGCGGGCTAGAAACGACGCCGATGCGAATCCCTGCCCGGCCCCTGGCGACCATCCTCCTCGCCTCGCTCTGCCTGCCCGTGTCCGCCCAGCCCTGGACGGGCGAGGGGCAGCGGAACGCCGGGCGCGTGGCGCTCGGCTACGCCAATGGCGGCCGCTATGCCCAGGCCGAGGTGGCGGCGGCGCAGGCGGACCCCCTGGTGCAGAAGATCGCGCTGTGGCTGCGGTTGCAGCAGCGCGGCCAGGGCACCGGGGCGGAACTGGCCGCCTGGGTCGCGGCGAACCCCGACTGGCCCCTGCCCCAGACGATGAACCGCCGCGCCGAGGAAGCGCTGGCCGCCGATCCCGACGATGCCCGTGCCCTGGCCCATTTCGCCCGCAACCCTGCCGTCACGCTGGACGGCGCCCAGCGCCACGCCGATGCGCTCTCCCGCGCCGGGGATACCGTCCGGGCCGCGGCCATTCTGCGCGCCGCCTGGGCCGGAGGCGCCGGGGATGCCGCCGCCGAGGCCGGCTTCGCGGAGCGCAACGCCGGCGTCCTGACGCCCGAGGACCGCTGGCGCCGTTTCGACCGCCTGTTCCTGTCGCGCGATCTGATGGATGCCGGGCGGGCGGCGGCCTGGGTCGATCCGTCCCAGCGGGCGCTGGCGGATGCGCGCCTCGCCATGGCGGCGGAAGCGGCCGTTCCGGTGACGGAGGGTGCCGATCTCGGCCTGCTCGCGGCCAGCGCGCGGCTGCTGCGCCGCCAGGACCGGGATGTCGAGGCCGCGAGCGCCTGGGCCGCCGCCGCGCCGCTCCAGCGCGAGCTGGAGCCGTCCGGCGCGCGGACGATCTGGGCGGAGCGCCAGATCCTGGCCCGCAAGCTGCTGCGCCTCGGGCAGGACCGGCTGGCCTATCAGGTCGCCTCCGAGCACGGGCAGGCCGGCGGTGAGGCGCGGCAGGAGGCGGAGTTCCTGTCCGGCTGGATCGCGCTGCGCCGGCTCGGCGATGCGTCCGGTGCCACGCGGCACTTCGCCCTGCTCGGCGATAACAGCGCCAGCATCATCACCCGCGCCCGGGGCGCCTATTGGCAGGGCCGGGCGCTGGAGGCGACCGACGCCACCCGTGCCCGCGTCAAGTACGGAGAGGCCGCGCTGCTGGGCACCGCCTTCTACGGCCAGATTGCGGCGTTGGCCCTTGGCGAGGACGAGGCACGCGTCTCGGCCCGCATCCGCGCCATCGCGCCGGCCCAGCCGACTGCGGAGGCGGCAGCCCTTTTCGCCGGCCGGGAACTGGCCGCCGCCGCCGCCACCCTGGCAGACCTGGGCGACACGCGCCGCGCCCGCATCTTCCTGCTGCGGATGGAGGAGCTTTCCCCCGACCCGCCGGACCGCGTGCTGATCGCGCGCCTGGGCGCCTCGCTGGGGCGGCCCGACTTCGCGGTCTGGATCGCGCGCCGGGCCGGGGCGGATGGCGTGATGCTGCTGCCCGAGGGCTGGCCCGCCCCCTACCCTGCCCCGCCCGGCACGCTGGAGCCCGCCATCGTCAATGCCATCGCCCGCCAGGAAAGCAACTTCGACCCGGAAGCGGTCTCCGCTGCCAATGCGCGGGGGCTGATGCAGCTTCTGCCTGGCACGGCGGCGGGGGTGGCGCGGAAGCTGGGCGTGCCGCACCAGCCGAGCTGGCTGACCACCGACCCCGCGCACAACATGCGGCTGGGCGCGCAATACCTGGCGGACCAGATGGCGCGCTTCGGCGGCAACCTTGCCCTCGCCGCCGCCGCTTACAACGCGGGTCCCGCGCGGGTGGCGGAATGGCTGGCCACCTATGGCACGCCGGGGGAAGGCGGGATGGACGTGATCGACTGGATCGAGCTGATCCCCTTCGCGGAGACGAGGAACTACGTGCAGCGGGTGGTGGAGAACACGGTGGTCTACCGCGCGCGGGAGCCCGTCGCGGCGCCGCACCCGCTGCGCCCCTGGATGACCGCGCCGTGAGGCCGCTGGTCCGGCAGGTCCGTGCCCGCGATGGCCTCGCGCTCAGCGCGCTGGAATGGGCAGGGGACGAGGCGCGCACACCACTCCTCTGCCTCTCCGGCATCTGCCGCACGGGCTGGGACTACGAAGGCTTGGCCGAGCGGCACGCGGGAAAGCGCCGCGTGGTGGCGCTCGACTACATGGGCCATGGCGAGAGCGCCAGGGCGGCGGAGGTGTCGCGCTACCGGCCCGAGCGGGCCGCGGCGGACGTGCTGGATGCCTGCGCGGCGCTGCACCTTCCCCGGGCCGTGGTGGTCGGGACCTCCTTCGGCGGGATCATGGCGATGATCCTCGCGGTGCTGCGCCCGACGCTGCTGCGAGGCGCCGTGCTGAACGACATCGGGCCGCGGATCGACCCGCGCGGTGTTTCCCTGGTCGGGAACTTCGCAGGCCATGACCCCGGCTTCCGGACGATCGAGGAAGCGGTGGAATACCTGCGCAGGGTGATGCCGCGCATCCCGCTGCCGGACGAGGCCTCGTGGCGGCACTTCGCGCAGCTCACCTACAAGCCCGACGAGGACGGGCGGCTGCACCCGCGCTGGGACACGCGCATCCAGCAGGCCATGGAGGCGGGCGGGGGCACGCTGGACCTCGGCCCGGTGTTCCGCGCCATGCGCCCGATCCCGGCCATGCTGGTCTGGGGCGAGGAAAGCGAGTTCCTGGCTGCCGACACCGTGCGTGCCATGGTCAGGGACAAGCCCGACCTGGAGCTGGTCACCCTCCCCGGCGCCGGCCACGCGCCCACCTTGAACGAACCCGAGATTGCCCGGCCGCTGGACCGTTTCCTGGACAGCATCCGCTGATGGGGCCTGCCCTGGCGGTGGCCAGCCTTTGCGGCATCGGCCGGCTGCGTCCGGCGCCCGGCACCTGGGCTTCGGTGGCCGTGCTTCCGGCAGCACTGCTGGGGCCCTGGTGGTGCCTGGGCCTCGGGGTGAGCTTCGCCCTGCTGGGCTTCTGGGCGGTGTCCCGGCTGCCGGAGGCGCGGGAGGATCCCGGCTGGGTCGTGGCGGACGAGGCCTCCGGCCAGTGCCTGGCCCTGGCGGCTCTTCCCGCCGGCGCTTCCTTCTGGTGGGTGCTGGCGGGCTTCGCGCTGTTCCGGCTGCTCGATATCCTCAAGCCCGGCCCAGTGGGCTGGGCCGACCGCATGGAAGGGAGCCTTGGCGTGATGCTGGACGACGTGCTGGCGGGGCTGATGGCCGCGGGCCTGCTCGGACTGGGGTGGCTGGCGGCGGGGGCGGCGTGATGGAGCCCGGAGAGGACCTCGCGGCCGCCCTGCTGGAGGCGCTGCGGGCGAAAGGCCTGACCATCGCCACGGCGGAATCCTGCACCGGCGGCCTCGTGGCCGCGGCGTTGACCGCGGTGCCGGGTTCCTCCGATGCCGTGGTTGGCGGCTTCGTCACTTACTCCAATGCCATGAAGACCAGGATGCTGGGGGTGCCGGAAAGCGTCCTGGCGGAGGTGGGCGCCGTTTCCGAGGCCTGCGCGCGGCGGATGGCGGAGGGCGCGGCGCGGGAAAGCGGGGCCTCCCTCGCCGTCTCCACCACGGGCATCGCGGGCCCGGGCGGCGGCAGCGCGGAGAAGCCGGTGGGGCTGGTCTTCATCGGCGCGGCCCGGCGCGACGGCCCCACCGAGGTGCAGCGCCACGTCTTCCCCGGGGACCGCGCGACCGTGCGGGCCGCGACGGTGGAGGCGGCGCTGCGCCTCGCCTCGGGGATGCTCGCCGCCGGCTAGTGCCGGATGATGCGGCGGATGGCTTCCAGTGCCTCCCCGATCATCGGCGCCTGCACATCGAGATGCGTGCAGGCGCGCAGCCGCCCGCCGAGGGCGCTGACCGAGATGCCCTCGGCCAGCAGGGCCGACTGCAGGGCCGCCGGGACCATGCCGGCACCGGTCGGGTCGAAATAAACGAGGTTGGTGTCGGGTTCCTCCACCGCCATGCCCTCGATCTGCCGGAGGCCGGCAGCGAACGCCCGGGCATTGGCGTGGTCCTCGGCCAAGCGGCCGATGTTATGGTCCAGCGCATAGAGACAGGCGGCCGCGCAGATGCCGGCCTGCCGCATGGAGCCGCCCAGGCGCTGCTTCCATCGCCAGGCGCGGCCGATGAAGTCCTCCGACCCCACCAGCACGGCGCCGAGCGGGGCACCCAAGCCCTTGGTGAAGTCGAGCCAGGCCGTGTCGAAGCCCGCGCACATCGCATCGGCCGGCACCCCGGCGGCGACGCAGGCGTTCATCAGCCGGGCGCCGTCCATATGGGTGGCCCAGCCCTGGTGATGGGCGATGCCCGTCAGCTCGTTCAGCACCTCCACCGGCCAGACCGCGCCACCGCCGGTGTTGGCGGTCTGCTCGATCTCCAGCAGGGTTTGCGGCGGAGCGTAGCGGCTGCGGGCACGGATGGCGCCGCGCAGCGCGTCGGCGTCGAACATGCCGCGCGGGCCACGCAGCGGGTTGATCTGCACGCCCGCGATGGCCGCGTGGCTGCCGCCCTCGCTGCTCAGGATATGCGCGCTCTCATGCGCCACCACCTCGTCGCCGTTGCGGCAATGGGTGTTGAGCGCGACCACGTTGCACATGGTCCCGGACGGCAGGAACATCGCCGCCTCCTTGCCCAGCAGCCTGGCCATGCGGTCGCACAGGGCGTGCACGGTGGGGTCGTCGCCGTGCTGCTCGTCGCCGACCTCGGCCTCCATCATCGCGGCCTTCATCGCGGGCGTGGGGCGGGTCTGGGTGTCGGAGTAGAGGTTGATGCGGACCGGCGGCGCGCCGGGCACGGGGCGCTCGGGGGCATGGACCATGGAAGAACTCCTCGCGACGTGTCGCGGGGGTTCTGCCAGGGGCGACGGCCGCCGGCCAGGGGGTGGCTCAGCCCTCGCTGGGCTTCGGTGCCGGCCCGGGCCGCGCGGTGAGCCCGGCGCCCGGGCGCTCGCGGCCGTAGAGGGCCATGGCGCGGCGCTCGAAGGCGCGGACCATCAGGCGCACGGCCTCGTTGAAGACGGTGCCGATCACGGCCTGGAGCAGGCGGGACTTGAACTCGAAATCGACGAAGAACTGCACCTCGCAGCCGCCCTCGGCCGGGGCGAAGCGCCAGTGGTTGTTCAGGTAGCGGAAGGGGCCGGTGAGGTATTCCACATGCACGTGGTCCGGGCGCTCCATCCCCACGCGGCTGCGGAAGGTCTCGCGGAACATCTTGAAGCCGATCGTCAGGTCCGCGATCAGCTCCCCCTCGGACCGCGACACGATGCGGGAAGCGACGCACCAGGGCAGGAATTCCGGGTAGCGGCGCACGTCCGCCACCAGGTCGAACATCTGCTCGGGCGTATAGGGAAGGCGCTTGCGCTCCGCGTGGGTGGGCATCTCAGGCGACGGCCGTGCTGCCGCGGGTGGCAGCGCTGAGCAGCGCGGCCTCGCGCGCCCCGCGCAACTCCGCGAAGTCCCGGTCCGCATGGTAGGAGGAGCGGGTGAGCGGGGTGGCGGAAACCAGCAGGAAACCCTTGGCGCGCGCCATGCGGGCATAGTCCTCGAACTCCGCCGGCTCCACGAAGCGGTCAACGGCGGCGTGCTTCACCGTCGGCTGCAGGTATTGGCCAACGGTCAGGAAGTCGATCTCGGCGGAGCGCATGTCGTCCATCACCTGAAGCACCTCCGAGCGGCTCTCGCCCAGGCCCACCATGACGCCCGATTTGGTGAAGATGCCGGGATCCAGCCGCTTCACCTCGTCCAGCAGGCGGAGGGAATGGAAGTAACGCGCCCCGGGCCGGATGGTCGGGTAAAGCCGGGGCACTGTTTCAAGGTTGTGGTTGAACACGTCCGGCCGGGCCTCGACCACCACCTCCAGCGCGCCGTCCTTGCGGAGGAAGTCGGGGGTGAGGATCTCGATCGTGGTTTCCGGTGCCGCGGCGCGGATGGCCGCGATGGTGCGGGCGAAGTGGCGCGCGCCGCCGTCGCGCAGGTCGTCGCGGTCCACCGAAGTGATGACGACGTGGCGCAGGCCGAGCGCCGCCACGGCGTCGCCCACGCGGCGGGGCTCGTCCTCGTCCAGCGCGTGGGGCATGCCCGTGGTGATGTTGCAGAAGGAGCAGGCGCGCGTGCAGATGCCGCCCATGATCATCATGGTCGCGTGGCGCTGCGACCAGCACTCCCCGATGTTCGGGCAGGCGGCCTCCTCGCAGACGGTGACCAGCTTGTTGTCCCGCATGAGGTTGCGGGTCTCGTGGTAGACCGGGTGGTTCGGGGCCTTGACCCGGATCCAGTCCGGCTTGCGCTTGATCGGGTTGTCCGGCCGGTTCGCCTTCTCCGGATGGCGGAGGGGGGCCGTGGCGGCGCTGGGCACGATACGGGCGATAACAGCCGCCGGGGTTTCCGGGGCGTCCGCGGCGGTGGCGCCGCCGGCGCGGTGATCCACCAGGATACGGGTGGTCATGGGTGTCATCCTCGGCCCCGCCCCCCGGTCTGACGCGGGGCGGGGCGATGGGGGTGGAAGCGGTCCGGCCGCTAGATGTGGATCACCCGGCCATAGGCATCAAGCACGGCCTCATGCATGGCTTCACTGACCGTGGGGTGGGGGAAGACGGTGTGCATCAGCTCGGCCTCGGTGGACTCGAGGGTGCGGGCGATGCCGTAGCCCTGGATCAGCTCCGTCACCTCCGGCCCAACCATGTGGGCGCCCAGCAGCTCCCCGGTCTTGGCGTCGAACACGGTCTTCACCAGCCCCTCGGGCTCGCCCAGCGCGATCGCCTTGCCGTTGCCGATAAAGGGGAAGCGGCCCACCCGCACCTCATGGCCGGCCTCCTTGGCGCGCGCCTCGGTCATGCCGACGCTGGCCACCTGCGGGCGGCAATAGGTGCAGCCCGGGATGTTGTTCACGTCCATGGCGTGCGGATGCAGGCCCGCGATGCCCTCCACGCAGAGGATCGCCTCATGCGAGGCCTTGTGGGCCAGCCAGGGCGGCCCGGCCACGTCGCCGATCGCGTAGATGCCGGGCTCCCCGGTGCGGCAAAGCTCGTCGATGACGATGTGCGAGCGTTCCACCACCACCTTGGTGCCCTCGAGGCCGAGGTTCTCCACGTTGCCGACGATGCCCACCGCGGAAATCAGGCGGTCCGCGGTGATCTCCTGCACCTTGCCGCCGACATCGACGCTCACCGTCACGGAATCGGCCGACTTCGTGACCTTGCCGACCTTGGCGCCGGTCAGGACCGTCATCTTCTGCTTGGTGAAGGCCTTGTGGACGAA
The DNA here is from genome assembly GCF_042433125.1 of Muricoccus vinaceus. Classification (NCBI taxonomy): domain Bacteria; kingdom Pseudomonadati; phylum Pseudomonadota; class Alphaproteobacteria; order Acetobacterales; family Roseomonadaceae; genus Muricoccus; species Muricoccus vinaceus. The sequence continues at coordinate 240,127 of NZ_JBHLVZ010000084.1, forward strand.
GGTGCTGATCTCGACGTCCTCCACGGGAAGGATGCGGTCGAGCGCCTCGATCAGCGTCACCTGGGCGCCCATGTTGAGGAAGAAGCTGGCGAACTCGCTGCCGATCGCGCCCGAGCCGACGACGACCAGGGACTTCGGCATGGCGTCCGGCACCAGCGCCTCGCGGTAGGACCAGATCAGCTTGCCGTCCGGCTCCAGGCCCGGCAGCACGCGGGCGCGGGCGCCGGTGGCCAGGATGATGTGCTTCGAAGCCAGCTCCGCCACCGGCTTGCCATCCTTGGTGACGGACAGCTTGCCGGGGCCGGCGAGCTTGGCGGTGCCGTCAAACACGGTCACCTTGTTCTTCTTCATCAGCCCCTTCACCCCCGCCGAAAGCTGGCCGGAAACGGCGCGGGAACGCTTCACCACCTTCTGGAAGTCGTAGCGGATGTTGTCGGCCGAGAAGCCATAGGCATCGAGCGTGTGCAGGAGGTGGTTGATCTCGCTGGCGCGCAGCAGGGCTTTGGTGGGGATGCAGCCCCAGTTCAGGCAGATGCCGCCGAGGTTCTCGCGCTCCACCAGCGCGACCTTCATTTTGAGCTGGGACGCGCGGATGGCGGCGACATAGCCGCCGGGCCCACCGCCCACCACCACCAGGTCGAATTCGTCGGCCATGCGGGCCTCCTCCGTGCGGGCGCCGGGCGCCGCGTGATCCGTCAGGCGGCCAGTTGCCGCAGGGCCTCTCCGGACAGGCGCTGGCCCGTCCATTCGTCCATGCCCCGGGCACCCAGGCCGCGATAGAAGGCGATGGAGGGCTCGTTCCAGTCGAGCACCTGCCAGTCCAGCCGCGTCCATCCCTCCGCGACCGCCCGCCGGGCGAGGAAGCGGAAGAAGGCGCGGCCGATGCCGAGGCCGCGATGCGCGGGCTCGACGAAGATGTCCTCCAGGTAGATTCCGGGGCGCCCGGTGAAGGTGCTGACGTTGTTGAACCACAACGCCTGCCCGACCACCCTGCCCCCGACCTCCGCGAGCACCGCGTGCAGGAAGGGCTTCTCCCCGAACAGCAGGGCGCGGAAGTCCTCCTCGGTGGCGACCGCCTCGTGCAGCAGCTTCTCGTAATCCGCCAGCTCGCGGACCAGGCGAACCACCTCGGCCAGGTCGGCCGGGGTGGCGTCGCGCAGCGTGAACGGGGCGGCCGCCTCGGTCACAGCATCAGGCTCAGGGGATCCTCGACGATCGACTTGAAGGTCGCGACCCATTCGGCCGCCAGCGCGCCGTCGATCGCCCGGTGGTCCACGGAGAGCGTCACGGTCATCACCGTGGCCACGGCAAGCTGCCCGTCCTTCACCACCGGCCGCTTTTCCCCGGCGGAAACCGCAAGGATGCCGGCCTGGGGCGGGTTGATGATCGCGGAGAACTCCTTCACCCCGAACATGCCCATGTTGGAGATGGAGAAGCCGCCGCCCTGGAACTCCTCGGGCTTCAGCTTGCCGGACTTCGCGCGCGCCGCGAGGTCCTTCATCTCGTTGGAGATGGTGGCCAGCCCCTTCTGGTCCGCGCGGCGGATGATCGGCGTGATCAGCCCGTCCGGGATGGAAACGGCGATGCTGATGTCCACGTCGTCGTAGAGGACCATCGCGTTGTCGGTCCAGGTCGCGTTCGTCGCCGGCAGCTTCCGCAGGGTCGCGGCCGCGGCCTTGATGACGAGGTCGTTGACCGACAGCTTGTAGGCCCCCGCGCCTTCCTTGGGCGAACGCGCGTTCAGGTCGGCCCGCAGCTTCAGCAGCGCGTCGAGTTCCACGTCGATCGAGACGTAGAAATGCGGGATGGTCTGCTTCGCCTCGCTCAAACGGCGGGCGATGACCTTGCGCATGGAGGAATGCGGCACCTCCTTGTGCGGGGCGGTGATGACCGGCGCGGCAGCGGGCTTCGGCGCCGCCGGGGCGGGCGCCGCGGCCGGGGCCGGCGCGGCCGCCTGGGGTGCGGGTGCCGCGGCGGGCTTCGGTGCGGCCTGCGCCGCCTCCACGTCCGACTTCACGATGCGGCCGTTCGGGCCGGAACCCTTGAGGGAGCCAAGGTCGATGCCCGCCTGCGCTGCGATGCGGCGGGCGAGCGGGGAAGCGAAGATGCGGCCGTTCGCCGCGCCGCCGGAGGCGGGCGCCGACGGCGCCGGCTGCGCCTTGGGCATGTCGGGCACCACCGGCTGCTCGGCGGCGCCCGCCACCTTGCCACCCGAGGCCTGCACGCCCTCGAGGGCGGGGCTGCCGGAGGGGGAGGGCGTGGATTCGGTGGCCTTGGATGCCGGCGCGGAGGCGCCCGAGGGAACCGCCTCGCCTTCCTCCACCATGACGCCGATGGGCTGGTTGACCTTCACGCCCTCGGTGCCGTCGGGCACGAGGATCTTGCCGAGGATGCCCTCGTCGACGGCCTCGAACTCCATCGTGGCCTTGTCGGTCTCGATCTCGGCGATCACGTCGCCGGACTTGACCGCCTCGCCTTCCTTCTTGAGCCAGCGGGCGAGCGTGCCCTCGGTCATGGTGGGCGACAGGGCGGGCATCAGGATGTTGGTGGCCATGGTGCGCGCGCCCCTCTTACTTGTAGGTGACTTTGCGCACCGCCTCGACCACCTGCGCCACCGTGGGCAGCGCGAGCTTCTCGAGGTTGGCGGCATAGGGCATCGGCACGTCCAGGCCCGCGACCCGGACCGGCGGCGCGTCCAGATGGTCGAAGGCGCCCTCGATCACCTGCATGGCGACCTCGGAGCCGATATTGGCGAAGGCCCAGCCCTCCTCCACCGTGACGAGGCGGTTGGTCTTCTTCACCGAAGCCAGAACCGTCTCGATGTCGAGCGGGCGGATGGTGCGTAGGTTGATCACCTCGGCCGAGATCCCCGCCTTCTCCAGCTCGGCGGCGGCCTGCATCGCGAGCCCCACCATGATGGAGTAGGACACGATGGTGACGTCCGCGCCCTTGCGCTCGATCTTCGCCTTGCCGATCGGAAGGATGAAGTCCTCCGCCACCGGGCACTCGAAGGTCTGGCCGTAAAGGATCTCGTTCTCCAGGAACACGACCGGGTTGGGGTCGCGGATCGCGGCGCGCAGCAGGCCCTTCGAATCCGCCGAGGACCAGGGCGCGATCACCTTCAGTCCCGGCACATGCGCGTACCAGGAGGTGTAGTCCTGGCTGTGCTGGGCGGCCACGCGGGCGGCGGCACCGTTGGCGCCGCGGAACACGATGGGGCAGCCGAGCTGGCCGCCGGACATGTAGAGGGTCTTGGCCGCCGAGTTGATGATGTGGTCGATCGCCTGCATGGCGAAGTTGAAGGTCATGAACTCGACAATGGGCTTCAGCCCCGTCAGCGCCGCGCCGACGGCCATGCCGGTGAAGCCGTGCTCGGTGATGGGCATGTCGAGCACCCGCTTGGGCCCGAACTCGTCCAGCATCCCCTGGGAGATCTTGTAGGCGCCCTGGTACTGGGCGACCTCCTCGCCCATCAGGAACACGTCCTTGTCGGCGCGCATCTCGGCCGACATGGCATCGCGCAGTGCCTCGCGCACCGTGATGGGCTTGGTCGGGCCCCAGTCCTTCTCCGGCTCCGCGGTGGCCTTGGGCTCGGCCGCCGCGCCCTCGCGGCGCTCGGCACCGCGGGCGGACACCGCGCCGTAGTCCTCGGCTGTTTTGGCGACCTTGGCCACGTCGCCGCCGTGCTGGGTTGCGTTGGATTCCGGAAGCTGGACCGAGGCGGCCTTGCTCCCCTGGTCGGCGGCCGGGGTGGCGGCATCGCCCGCGGGTGCCGCGCTGCCGTCGCCGCCGTCCAGCTCGGCAATGGCGGCGTTCACCTGCACGCCCTCCGTGCCCTCGGGCACGAGGAGCTTCGTGATCTTGCCCTCGTCGACGGCCTCCACCTCCATGGTGGCCTTGTCCGTCTCGATCTCGGCGAGCACGTCGCCGGACTTCACCTCGTCGCCTTCCTTCTTCAGCCAGCGGCTGAGCTTGCCCTCCGTCATGGTGGGAGAAAGGGCGGGCATCAGGATCGTCGCGCCCATGTCAGCGGGTCTCCACCAGGATGTCGGTCCAGAGCTCGGACTCGTCGGGTTCGGGGCTCGACTGGGCGAACTCGGCGGCATCGGCCACGATGCCCTTCACCTCGTCCTCCACCGTCTTGAGCTCCGCCTCGCTCCGGCCAGCCTCCAGCAGCAGCTTGCGCACCTGCTCGATGCAGTCGCTCTGCTCGCGCATCTTCTGCACCTCCTCGCGCGTGCGGTACTTCGCGGGGTCGGACATGGAATGGCCGCGGTAGCGGTAGGTGAGCATTTCCAGCAGGTAGGGGCCCTTGCCCTCGCGGCAGTGGGCCACCGCGCGCTCGCCGGCGGCCTTCACGGCCAGCACGTCCATGCCATCCACCTGCTCGCCCGGGATGCCCCACGGCGCGCCGTTCAGGGAAAGGTTCCGGGAGGCGGAGGCGCGCTCCACGCTCGTGCCCATGCCGTAGCGGTTGTTCTCGATAACGAAGACGCAGGGCAGCTTCAGCAGGGCGGCAAGGTTGAAGCTTTCATAAACCTGTCCCTGGTTCGAGGCACCCTCCCCGAAATAGGCGAGCGCCACCTTCCCGTCCTCGCGGTACCAGTTGGCGAAGGCCAGGCCGATGCCGAGCGCGACCTGCGCGCCGACGATGCCGTGCCCGCCATAGAAGCCCTTCTCGCGGGAGAACATGTGCATGCTCCCGCCCTTGCCCTTGGAATAGCCGCCGATCCGCCCGGTCAGCTCGGCCATCACGCCGCGGGCCTCCATGCCGGTGGCCAGCATGTGCCCATGGTCGCGGTAGGAGGTGATGACCTCGTCGCCGTCCTGAAGGGTCATCTGCATGCCCACCACCACGGCCTCCTGGCCGATGTAGAGGTGGCAGAAGCCGCCGATCAGGCCCATGCCGTAAAGCTGGCCGGCCTTTTCCTCGAAGCGGCGGATCAGCAGCATCTCGCGGTAGGCGCGGGCCAGGATGTCCTGATTGTGCCCGGCGGAAGGAGGCGCGTCCTTTCCGTTGCCACCGCGGCTCTTGACCGCGCTTTCCGTCCCGTTGGCCATGGGCTGCTCCTGGGTTCAAGCCGTTCGAAACACGGCCTTACCAGGGCAGATACGTTTGCCGACGCCCGACGGCAAGTTATAGGACTCAGCTAAGTCCTTGATGTTGCAGTGCGGTATGAGGATTTCCAGAAAACAATCTCATGGGCGTGAGCGGTTCTCGCCGACGAAGCAGGGCAAGCCCCGGCAGAATTCATGTTCTGCCCATGGGAAAGCGGCCCGGCGCTTGCGCCCGGGCGACGTTCCCCGCCCATGCCGTGGCCGCCGATCAGAACAGGCGGCGGTTCGGCGCGTAGGGCACGATGATCTCGTCCTTGGCGACAACATTCAGCAGCGCGCGGGCGCGCTCCTCCAGCATGTCGCGGTCCAGGTGCTCGGCCCGCAGGCCCGCCACCTTGCGCTCCATGGCGTCGCGCTCCGTTTCCGCCTCGGCCAGCACGATGCGGGCCATGGCGATCTCGGCATTGCGCGTGTCACGCGCGATCAGGCCACGCGTGCCGTGCGTGGCATGATGCGCGAAGTAGCCGCAAAGCGCGAAAAACATGGCCGGAAGCACCAGAGCTTGCGCCCGGCGCTTCACGCCTTTGAAAAAAGCCAACTGCCCCTCCCCCGAAGAGCTTAGGCCGATCGGAATGATCCCCTGCGCCCGAGTAGAATAGCAGCGCTGCTGCGGTGCAAGGCGTTTCGCGGCGAAGTCGTTGAATTTATGCGTTCGCGTTGCCGGTGAAGCGCCATTGCCACAGGCACGGGCGCTTCACCGCACGCCAGGGCGCTACCGTGCGCGGGGAAGAACCGTGCGGCCGGCGTAGCGCCCCGCGCGGCCCAGCTCCTGCTCGATCCGGATCAGCTGGTTGTACTTGGCCAGACGGTCCGAGCGGGACAGGGAGCCGGTCTTGATCTGCCCGCAGTTGGTGGCGACCGCGAGGTCGGCGATCGTCGCGTCCTCCGATTCGCCGGAGCGGTGCGACATGACGGCCTTGTAGCCGGCGCGGTGCGCCATCTCCACGGCCTCCAGCGTCTCGGTCAGGGTGCCGATCTGGTTCACCTTCACCAGGATGGCGTTGCCCACCCCGCGCTCGATCCCCTGGCGCAGGCGCTCGGGGTTGGTCACGAACAGGTCGTCGCCCACCAGGTTCACCGTCTTGCCCAGCCGCTCGGTCAGCAGCTTCCAGCCCTCCCAGTCATCCTCGGAGCAGCCGTCTTCGATGGAAACGATGGGGAAGCGGCCGCAAAGGTTGGCCAGGTAGTCCACCATCCCCGCGGCATCGAGCTTCTTGCCCTCGCCCTCCATGTCGTAGGTGCCGTTCTTGAAGAACTCGGTGGCGGCGCAATCCAGCGCGAAGACCACGTCCTCGCCCACCCGGTGCCCGGCGGCCTCGCAGGCCTTGGAGATGAAGCCGAGCGCCTCCTCCGCGCTCTGGAGATTCGGCGCGAAGCCGCCCTCGTCGCCCACGTTGGTGGCGTGGCCGGCGTCGTGCAGCGCCCGCTTGAGCGACTGGAAGATCTCCGAGCCGATCCGCACGGCATCCGCCATGGTGCCGGCGGCCACCGGCATCACCATGAACTCCTGGATGTCGATCGGATTGTCCGCGTGCTGGCCGCCGTTGATGATGTTCATCATCGGCACCGGCAGGGTGCGGGCGAAGGTGCCGCCGACATAGCGGTAGAGCGGCAGGCCGTAATGCTCCGCCGCCGCCTTGGCCGAGGCCAGGGAGACCGCGAGGATGGCGTTCGCCCCAAGGCGCCCCTTGTTGGGGGTGCCGTCCAGCTCGATCATCGTTTCGTCGAGCTTGATCTGGTCGGTCGCGTCGAAGCCCGAAAGGGCATCGAAGATCTCACCCTCCACGTTGGCCACCGCCTTGCGCACGCCCTTGCCGCCGTAGCGGGACTTGTCGCCGTCGCGCAGCTCCACCGCCTCGTGCGCGCCGGTGGAGGCGCCGGAGGGAACGATGGCACGGCCGGTGGCGCCGCTGTCCAGCACCACCTCCACCTCCACCGTCGGGTTGCCGCGGCTGTCGAGGACCTCGCGGGCGATGATGTCGGCGATGGCGGACATGGGGCTTGCTCCAGCTCTTGCTTGCGTGGGTGGGCGGGGGACGATGGGGGCGGCGATACGGCCGCGGGGCCCGGGGGGCAAGGGGGACGGCTCTGCCAACATCGTTACGAGCCCCTTCGGATCCTCGCGGCCACGCCGCCGCTTGCACCCCGGCTCCCGCGCGGATAGCACCGGAAACGGAACGGAACCGCACGGCCGCGCCCGCGGCCTTTGCTGGAGCATCGGGATGAACCGCCTCACCCTCGCCTCCGCCTGCCTCGGCCTGGCCCTTGCCCTGCCGCACGGCGCCCTTGCCCAGAAGCGCGATGGCCAGCCCACGCTGGCGCAGCTGTTCACGTTCGACATGCTGGACGTCCAGGTGCCCTTCCTCGAGCGGACGCTCGGCCCGGCCAAGCGGGTGAACCGCATGGGGTCCGGCTCCGAACGGGAATACGTGGTCGAGCGCTGCACCGTTCGTGCCCGGGTGGCCCGCGACAACAGCGTGATGGCCTACACGCTGGTGCTCTCCCCGCGCTGCACGACGAACCTTTCGGACATCTTCCGGCAGCCCTTGCCGACGGCCAACGTCATGACGGCCGGTGCGCTGCTCCGCACCGGCGCCACCGTCACCATCCCCTGCCTGGTCTCCTGCGGAAACGCCGCCGACCCGGAGGGGGCCGTCGCCTGGGAGGGTGGACGGTCGAACAGCCTGGTGGACATCGTCGGGCGCATCACCTTTGCCGACAGCGCCACGCTGGCGGCGGCCGGCGCCCTGAAGGACCGCATCCAGCGCGAGCGGGGGGAGGCTTACGTGGTGGACGAGCGCTACAACTGCGAGCCGCGCTACCGCGAGGCGGCGGCGGAGGCCTTCCGCAATCTCACCTTCACCAGCATCACCGTGGGCCGCGGCGTCGCGGCGGAGCTACGGGCCGCCACCACCCGCTCCTGCGCCCCCGCCCGCCGCTGAAAGGGAAGGAGCCGTTCCCGGCCCCTCCCCGTGCTCAGACGGCCAGCTTCGCCGCGATCTTCGCCACGTGGGCGCCCTGGTAGCGTGCCCCGGCCAGGTCATCCGCGGTGGGCTTGAGGCTGCCATCCCCGCCCGCGACCGTGCTGGCGCCATAAGGCGTGCCGCCCTGGGCGACGGCCGGGTTCATCTGCGGCTTGAAGGAATAAGGCAGGCCCACGATCACCATCCCCAGGTGCAGCAGCACCGTGTGTGTCGAGGTGAGCGTCGTTTCCTGCCCCCCATGGAGCGAGGCGGTGGAGGTGAAGGCCGCGCCGACCTTTCCCACCAGGGCGTCGGTGAACCAGAGGCCACCCGTCTGGTCCAGGAAGTTCTTCATCTGCGACGCCATGTTCCCGTAGCGGGTGGGCGTGCCGATGATGATCGCGTCGTAGTTCGGCAACTCCGCCACCGTCGCGACCGGCGCGGCCTGGTCCATCTTATAGTGGGAGGAGCGGGCGACATCCTCGGGCACCAGTTCCGGCACCCGGCGAATGTCCACCGTGGTTCCGGCAACGGAGCGCGCGCCCTCGGCGACCGCATCCGCCATCGTCTCGATGTGGCCGTAGCTCGAATAATAGAGGACCAGCACTTTCGCCATGATCGTACATCCTTATCGGCAGCCCGCCGGATTGGCGGACGGTTGCCGCTAAGGTAGGGCCGGGCCGCGAGGCTGCACCGCGCGTGCCGGAAATCGCCGTTATTCACGCGCAGGGGGTGACAAGGCCGTCATCCCCCCGCCGCCGGCAGGTTCAGACCAGCCGCGCCTGCCGAACAGCCGCCCCGATGAAGCCCGCGAAAAGCGGGTGCGGCTCGAAGGGCTTGGACTTCAGCTCGGGATGGTACTGCACACCAAGGAACCAGGGATGGTCCGGGCGCTCCACGATCTCAGGCAGAACGCCGTCTGGCGACATGCCGGAGAAGCGCAGGCCCGTGGCCTCCAGCTTCTCGCGGTAGTTCACGTTCACCTCGTAGCGGTGGCGGTGGCGCTCGCTGATCTCGGCGCGGCCGCCATAGATGGAGCGCACCAGCGAATCCTCCGCCAGAAGGGACGGATAGGAGCCCAGCCGCATGGTGCCGCCGAGATCCCCGCCCTCCTCGCGCCGCTCAAGCTGGTTGCCCCGCTTCCATTCGGTCAGCAGGCCCACCACCGGGTCCTCGCAGGGCCCGAACTCGGTTGAGGAGGCGCCAGGAAGGCCCGCCTGGTTCCGCGCGGCCTCCACCACCGCCATCTGCATGCCGAAGCAGATGCCGAAGAAGGGCACGTTCCGCTCCCGCGCGAACTGCACCGCCCGGATCTTGCCCTCGCTCCCCCGCTCGCCGAAGCCGCCGGGCACGAGGATGCCGTGCACCCCCTCCAGCCGCTTGGTGGCGCCCTCTCCCTCGAAGATGGAGCTGTCCACCCAGTCGAGCCGCACCTTTACGTTGTGCGCGATGCCGCCATGGGTCAGCGCCTCGCCCAGCGACTTGTAGGCATCCAGCAGGGACATGTACTTGCCCACCACCGCGACCGTCACCTCGCCCTCCGGCTGCTGGAGGGACTGGACGATGCGCTGCCAGCGGGACAGGTCGGGCTCGCCATAGACGGACATGTCGAAGTGGCGGAGCACTTCGCGGTCCAGCCCCTCGGCGTGGTATTGAAGCGGCACGGCGTAGATCGAGGAAGCGTCCAGCGCCGGGATCACGCTCTCGGGCCGCACGTTGCAGAAGTTGGCGATCTTGCGCCGTTCGTTCTCGGGGATCGGCCGGTCGCTGCGGCAGAGCAGCACATGCGGCTGGATGCCGAGCCCCAGCAGCTCCTTCACGCTGTGCTGGGTGGGCTTGGTCTTCAGCTCGCCGGCCGAGGCGATCCAGGGCACCAGCGTCAGGTGGACGAAGATGCTGCGGCGCGGCCCCAGCTCGTTGGCCAGCTGACGCAGCGCCTCCAGGAACGGAAGGCTCTCGATGTCGCCGACGGTGCCGCCGACCTCCACCAGCACGAAGTCGTAGTCCTCCACACCCGCGGTGATGCCCTCCTTGATGGCATCGGTGATGTGCGGGATCACCTGCACGGTGCCGCCCAGGTACTCCCCGCGCCGCTCCTTCGCGATCACCTCCGAATAGATCCGCCCGGTGGTATAGGCGTCGGACTGGTTGGCGTGCACGCCGGTGAAGCGCTCGTAATGACCGAGGTCGAGGTCGGTCTCGGCCCCGTCATCGGTGACGAAGACCTCGCCGTGCTGATAGGGGCTCATCGTCCCCGGATCGACGTTGAGATAGGGGTCCAGCTTCCGCAGCCGGACCTTGTGGCCGCGCGCCTGCAGGAGGGCCGCGAGGGATGCGGCGGCGATGCCCTTGCCGAGGGAGGAGACCACGCCGCCGGTGATGAATACGTACCGCGTCATGGGAGACCCTCATAGCAAGCGTTTGGGCGCCGCAGCCAGGGGCGCGGACGCAAGGAAGCCATGCGCGGCCGCCCCTTGCGAGGGGGGCGGCCGGAACCGGTTCTCAGTTGGTCGGAACGGCCGGCGCCGGGGGCAGCGCGGGCGCGGCCGGCGCGGCAGGTGTGCTGCCGGGGGCGGCGGGCGTCGCGCCGGAGGGACCGCCCGGCACGGCGGCCGGCGGGGCGTCGAACAGCGAGCGCTGGCGTCCGGTGCCCTGGTTCATCAGGCCCAGCGCAAGGGCCAGCGCCATGAACACGGCGGCGAGCACCCCGGTGGCCCGGGTCAGGAGGTTGGCGGTGCCCCGGCCGGACATGAAGTTGCCCATGCCCTGGGAGGAGCCGATGCCCAGCCCGCCGCCCTCGCTGCGCTGGAGCAGCACCACCCCGATCAGGGCGGCGGCGACGAAGAAATGCAGGACGAGGAGGACGGTGATCATGGCGGCCGGGTTCTAGCGCCGTTGCGCACCCGGGGGGAAGGGCTAACGCCCTTCCCCTCCCCGGCCTGTCAGGCCGGCACGGCGGCGGCGATGCCCAGGAAGTCGGCCGCCTTGAGGCTCGCGCCGCCCACCAGAGCCCCGTCCACGTTCGGCAGGGCCAGGATGGCGACGGCGTTGGAGGGCTTCACGGAGCCGCCGTAGAGAAGGCGGAGCGTTTCCCCCTCCCCCGGGAAGCGCGCCACCAGCTCGGCCCGCATGCGGGCGTGCATGGCGGCGATGTCGGCCTCGGTGGGGGTGCGCCCGGTGCCGATGGCCCAGACCGGCTCATAGGCGACCACGCCCTTGGCCGCCGGGAAGCCGTCCGGCAGCGATCCCGCGAGCTGGGCCGCGACCACCGCCTCCGCCTGGCCCGAATCGCGCTGCGCCTCCGTCTCGCCCACGCAGACCACCGGGATCAACCCGGCATCGATCACGGCCTCTGCCTTGGCCCGCACCAGGGCGTCGGTCTCGCCCCGGTCGGCCCGGCGCTCGGAATGGCCGAGGATGACGTAGCCACAGCCGGCATCGGCCAGCATGGCCGCCGAGACGTCGCCGGTATGGGCGCCGTTGGGCTCGGCCGCGCAGTCCTGCCCGCCGATCGCGACGGCCTTCCAGCCCATGGAGGCGGCGGCGACGTGCAGGTGCAGGAAGGGCGGGCAGATCAGCAGGTCGGCGCCGGTGGCCTGTTCCAGCCCGGCGCGCACGCCCTCGGCCAGCGCCGCGGCGTCCCGCAGGGTGCCGTTCATCTTCCAGTTGCCGGCGATCAGGGGACGGACTCCGGGGGTCATGCGCGCTTCTCTCCTGGCCGCTGGGTGCAACAATGCGTCCCGGGGCGCGTATCGGGGCGCGGGCCGTTTGGCAACGGGGCCCGGGTGCGCTACGGGCTGGCGCTCTTTCCGCCTCCCTGCAGGGCTGCCGCCATGATCACCGCGTTCCGCCGGCTCGCCGGCACCTGGTTCGCCAAGGGCCTCTTCATCCTGCTGGTCCTGTCCTTCGGGATCTGGGGCATCGAGGACGTCGTCCGCAACTTCGGGCGCGACAGCGCCGTGGCGCGGGTGGGCGGCCAGCCGATCGAGCTGCCGGAGGCGCAGAACGCCGCGCGGCGCGAAACGCAGCGCCTGGCGCGCCAGCTCGGCCCCAACTTCGAGCCCAACGACGCCTTCCGCACCGCGGTCGCGCGCCAGGCGGTGGAGAACCTGATCGCCTCCCGCGCCCAGACGCAGGAAGCGCAGCGCATGGGGGTCGGCGCCTCGGTGGACGCCATCCGCGCCTATACCTTCTCCATTCCGTCCTTCCAGGGCGCGGATGGCCGGTTCAACCCGCTGATCCTCAACCAGTTCCTTCGCCAGAATGACCTAACGGAGGCCGACTTCACCCGCCTCGTGGTGGCGGACCTGGAGCGCCAGCAGCTTGTCGGCGCCATCCGCGCCGGCGCGCGCTCCCCGGACGCGCTGACGCGCCGGCTTCTTGCCTTCGCGGAGGAGAAGCGGGTGGCGGAGGTTGCTGAATTTCCCCTGTTGAGCGCCCCCGAGGTGCCCGAGCCGACCGAGGCGCAGCTCACCCGCTTTCACGAGAACAACCCGGCCCAGTTCTCCTCTCCCGAATTCCGCGACGCATCCCTCGCCCTGCTCTCGGCCCAGTCCGTCCTGCCGCGCGTGACGGTGAGCGACGCCGAGGTGGAGGCCGGGCTCGACGCCCAGCGCGAGCGCAACGGCTCCCCCGAGCGCCGCACGGTGGAGCAGGCGCTGGTCAGCACCCGCGAGGCGGCGGATGCGATCCGCGTGGCCTGGACGGGTGGCGGCGACCTGTCCGCGATCAAGGCCCAGGCCGAGGCCGCAGGAGGTTCCGCCCTGGAGATGGGTCAGATCACGCGCTCCGAGATGCCCGTGGAGAACATCGCCCAGGCTGTCTTCGCCCTGCCCGAGGGCGGCGTGACGGAACCCGTGCAGAGCCCCTTCGGCTGGCACGTCATGAAGGTGACGGCGATCCAGCCCGCGGCGGAGGTGCCGATCGAGCAGCTGCGCGCCCAGGCCCGGCAGGCGCTGTCGCTGGAAAAGGCGGCCGACATGGTGTTCGAGGAGGCGAACAAGCTGGAGGACGCGCTGGCCGGCGGCGCCACGGTGGAGGAGGCGGCCCAGCGCTTCGGCCTCGCCGCCGCCCGCGTTTCGGTGGACCGGCAGGGCAACGGGCGCGACGGCCAGCGGGTGGAGCTGCCCGGCGGCCCCGTGGCGCGCACGGCGGTGCTGGACGCCATCTTCGCCAATGCCCCCGGCAACGGCCCGCGCGTGGCCGATGCCGCCGGCAGCTTTGTGGCGCTGGACGTTCCGGCGGCCACCCCTGCTGCCCTGAAGCCCTTCGCCGAGGTGCAGGCCGAGGTGCGCCGCGCCTGGACGCTGGACGCCCGCCGCCGCGCGCAGGAGGAGCGTGCGGCGGCGCTTCTGGCAGCCGCCCAGGGCGGCAAGGACTTCGCCGAAGCGGCCCGCGAGGCGGGCGTGGAGGCGGTCCGCATGGGGCCTTCCGCCCGCGATCCCCAGTCCGCGGCCCCCGGCGGCATCCCGCGTGAGCTTCTGCCGGGCCTCTTCGCCGCCAAGCCCGGCGAGGTGACGATGGCCGCCACGGCGGACGGCTTCGCGGTGGCGCGGCTGGCGGAGGTTGTGGCCGCGGACGTGGCGGCGGACACGGCCGGCCTGGCCCGCGTGAAGGGGGAGGTGGAGCAGTCCATGCAGGACGACCTGGAAGCGCAGTTCGCCGCGGCGCTCCGCGCCCGCAGCAGCGTGACCATCAACCCGTCCATGATGGACCAGGTGGCGGGGCGATGAGCGCCGCCGGAACCGGCTACGCCACCTTCGCGGAGGTCTATGGCGCCGGGCGCGGGCAGGTGGTTTCGCGCGAGCGGGTGGCGGATCTCGACACCCCCGTGGGCGCCTTCCTGAAGCTTGCCGAGGGCCGCCCCAACACCTTCCTGCTCGAAAGCGTGGAGGGCGGGCAGAGCCGGGGCCGCTATTCCGTCATCGGCCTCGCGCCGGACCTGGTCTGGCGCTGCCGCGACGGGCAGGCCGAGATCAACCGCCATGCCCTTTCCGCGCCGCACGCCTTCGTGCCCGAGGAGGCCGCGCCGCTGGACAGCCTGCGCGCCCTGATCGCCGCCTGCCGGATGGATCTGCCGCCGGGCCTGCCGCCGCCCGCGGCCGGGCTCTTCGGCTATCTCGGCTATGACATGGTGCGCGAGATGGAGCGCCTTCCGGCGCGCACGGCGGACGTGCTGGGCATCCCCGACGCCATCCTCGGACGCCCCACGCTGATCGCGGTCTTCGACCATGTGCGGGACGTCCTGACCCTTTGCGCGCCCGTCCACCCCACCGAAGGCCAGACGGCCCGTGCCGCCTTCGAGGCCGCGCAGGCCAGGCTGGACGAGGCCGAGGCGGCACTGGACCGCCCGGTGCCGCGCGCAGCGCCGCCGGCAGCGCTTCCCGCCCCGGGCACGCCTTCCTCCAACTTCACGCGCGAGGGCTTCATGGCCGCGGTGGAGCGCGGCAAGGAGCTGATCGCGGCGGGCGACGCCTTCCAGATCGTGCTGAGCCAGCGCTTCCAGGCTCCCTTCGCCCTGCCCCCCTTCGCCTTGTACCGGGCGCTGCGGCGGCTGAACCCGGCGCCCTTCCTGTTCCACTTCGACTTCGGCGGCTTCGCGGCGGTGGGGGCGAGCCCGGAGATCCTGGTCCGCCTGCGCGACAACACCGTCACCGTCCGCCCGCTGGCCGGAACCCGGCGCCGCGGCACGACGCCGGAGGAGGACGCCGCGCTGGAACGCGAGCTGCTCGCCGACCCCAAGGAGCGGGCCGAGCACCTCATGCTGCTGGACCTCGGCCGCAACGACGTGGGGCGGGTGTCCGCCATCGGCAGCGTGCGCGTGACCGCCCAGTTCGGGATCGAGCGCTACTCCCAGGTCATGCACATCGGCAGCGAGGTGCAAGGGCGCCTGCGGCCCGGGCTCTCCGCGCTGGACGCGCTGGTGGCGGGCTTTCCGGCCGGCACGCTCTCGGGCGCGCCGAAGGTGCGGGCCATGGAGATCATCGAGGAAACCGAGCCCTCCCGCCGCGGGGTCTATGCCGGATGCTTCGGCTATTTCGGCGCCGATGGAGGCATGGACACCTGCATCGGTCTGCGGATGGCGCTGGTGAAGGACGGGGTGATGTCCGTGCAGGCCGGCGCGGGCGTGGTGGCCGACAGCGACCCGGAGGCCGAGTACGAGGAAACGCGCCAGAAGGCGCGCGCCCTGTTCCGCGCGGCGGAGGAGGCGGTGCGCTTCGCCGCCGTGCCAGGACGTAACGGCTGAGGCGCCGTTCGGGCCCGGCGGGAGGAACCAGAGAACGGGTTCGATCCGCCGGCGACTCACTGTTCGCATGGGCGCCGGGGCCTCGCCTGATGCGGAAGACCGACCCGCCGGGCCGCGATGCCTGCGGCCGGCCTGGGGCGCGGAGCCATGCCCGCCACGCCAAGCGCCCAACCGCCGCTTGACCGCGGACGGTCCCTCGGCGGAAGTGAGGGGGCCATGATCCTGCTCATCGACAACTACGACAGCTTCACCTTCAACCTCGTCCACTTCCTCGGCGAACTGGGCGCGGAGGTGGAGGTCTGGCGCAACGACGCGCTCTCGGTGGAGCAGGTGCTGGAGAAGCGGCCGGCGGCGGTGGTGATCTCCCCCGGGCCATGCACCCCGAACGAAGCGGGGATCTGCCTGGACCTGATCGGAGCGTCCGCGAGGAAGGGCGTGCCGGTGTTCGGCGTCTGCCTTGGCCACCAGGCGATCGGGCAGGCCTTCGGCGGCACGGTGGTGCGCGCGCCCGAGCCCGTGCACGGCAAGGTGCACGCGGTGCATCACGGCGGCACGGACGTCTTCGCGGGCCTCCCCTCCCCCTTCCAGGCGACGCGCTACCATTCCCTGGTGGTGCGGCGGGAGGACATGCCGGAGCAGCTTGCCGTCACCGCCGAGACGCGGGAGGGGCTGGTCATGGGGCTCGCGCACCGCGACCTTCCGGTCTGGGGCGTGCAGTTCCACCCCGAAAGCATCGCCTCCGCCCACGGGCACGACATCCTGGCCAATGTCATGCGCATGGCGGGAATCAACCTTCCGCCGCGCACGGGGAACCCGTCCGGGCCCCTGCCGCAGGCGGCCTGAGCATGTCCCTCAAGCCCGTCCTGGCCCGCCTCGCCGCCGGGGAGCGCCTTGCGGAAAGCGAGGCGGAGGCGGCCTTCGGCACCGTCATGGCGGGGGAGGCCACGCCCGCGCAGATCGCGGGCATGCTCATGGCCATGCGCGTGCGGGGCGAGACCGTTTCCGAGATGACCGGCGCCGTCCGGGCCATGCGCGCCCGCATGGTGGCCGTGGAGGTACCCGAGGGCGCGATCGACCTCGTCGGCACGGGCGGGGACGCCGCGGGCACGCTGAACATCTCGACCGCGGCCGCCCTGGTGGTGGCGGGGGCCGGGGTTCCGGTGGCCAAGCACGGCAACCGCGCCCTGTCCTCCCGCGCCGGGGCGTCGGATGTGCTGGCGGCGCTGGGCGTGAACACCGACGTCCCCTTCGAGCGCTTGCCCGAGGTGATCCGCAGCGCCGGCATCCTGTTCCTCATGGCCCCCCGCCACCACGCGGCGCTGCGCCACGCGGCCGGGCCCCGGATGGAGCTGGGCACGCGCACCATCTTCAACCTGCTGGGGCCGCTGACCAACCCGGCGCGGGTGCGGCGGCAGATGACCGGCGCCTTCGCCCCGCAATGGCTGCGGCCCATGGCCGAAACCCTGGCGCGGATCGGGACGGAGCATGCCTGGCTCGTCCACGGGCAAGGCCTGGACGAACTGACGGTCGCCGGCCCCTCCGATGTCGTGGAATTGAAGAACGGTTCCATCCGTGAGTTCCAGGTCACGCCGGAGGAGGCGGGGCTCGCCCGGCACCCCGCCGAATCCCTGCGCGGCGGCGAACCCGGGGAGAACGCCGAGGCGCTTCTTGCACTGCTGCGGGGCGCGGAAGGTGGCTATCGCGACTGCGTCCTGCTGAACGCCGCCGCGGCCCTGATCGTCGCCGGCCGGGTATCCGACCTTCGCGCCGGCGCCGCGATGGCGGCCGAATCCGTCGCCTCCGGCGCGGCGATGCTGGCGTTGGAGAGGCTTCGGGTGGCCACCGCCGCCTGACCTCCCCGCAGCCGGGATGGCTGCCCTGCGGCGCGGCCCTCTCAGGACCCGCTTGACGCGCGGCGCGCATCGGCGCCAGGAACCGCCCATCATGGACCAGACCTTTCCGGTTACGGACGCGCCCTTCTCGGACACGCTCCGGAAGATCCTCGACGAGAAGCGGGCCGAGGTTGAGGCCCGGCGGCGGGAGACCCCCCTGGGGGAGATGGAGCGGCGGGCCCGCTCTGCCCCCGCGCTGCGCCCCTTCACCGGCGCGCTCTGCGAGGCCGTGGCGGAGATGCGCATCGGCCTGATCGCCGAGATCAAGCGTGCCTCCCCCTCGGGCGGCCTCATCCGCGAGCCCTTCGACCCCGCCGCCATCGCCCGCGCCTACGAGGAGGCCGGCGCCACCTGCCTCTCGGTGCTGACCGACGAGCCCTGGTTCCAGGGCAATGCCGAGCACCTGCGCCTGGCCCGCGAGGCGACGAAGCTGCCCGTGCTGCGCAAGGACTTCATGATCGACCCCTGGCAGGTCTTCGAGGCCCGGGCCATGGGCGCGGATGCCATCCTGATCATCATGGCCGCGCTGAGCGACGCCGAGGCCGAGGCGCTGGAGGACGTGGCGCGCACGCTCGACATGGGCGTGCTGGTGGAGGTCCATGACGAAACCGAGCTGCAGCGCGCTCTGGGCCTGGAGACGCGGCTGATCGGGGTGAACAACCGCGACCTGCGTTCGCTCAAGACCGACATCTCCGTGACCGAACGCCTGGCCCCCATCGTGCCGGCGGACCGCATCCCGGTGGCCGAGAGCGGCATCCGCACCCCCGCCGACGTTCGCCGCATGGCCGCCGCCGGGGCGCGCTGCCTCCTCGTGGGCGAGCACCTGCTGCGCCAGCCCGATCCCGGCGCCGCCGCCCGCGAGCTGGTTCAAGCCGCTTGAGCGGCCCACAACCCGCCGGCGCCGACCGCGAAGGCGGTGCCCTCACCCATTTCGACACCGCCGGCCGGGCGGCGATGGTGGATGTCTCGGCGAAGGCCGAGACCGTGCGGGAGGCCACCGCGCGCGGGCGCATCGTGATGCAGCCCGAAACCCTGGCCCTGATCGCCGCCGGCCGCGCGGGAAAGGGCGACGTGCTGGGGGTCGCGCGGCTGGCCGGGATCATGGCCGCCAAGCGCACGGCGGACCTCATTCCCCTCTGCCATCCCCTGCCCCTGTCCTCCGTCTCGCTCGACCTGGACCTGGCGGCGCCGGACGCGGTGGAGATCGCGGCCACGGTGCGCACCGCCGGGCGCACGGGCGTGGAGATGGAGGCGATGACCGCCGTGACGGTGGCCGCGCTGACCATCTACGACATGGTCAAGGCCGCCGACCGCGGCATGCGGATCGAGGCCGTGCGGCTGGTGCGGAAATCCGGCGGCAAGTCGGGCCTGTTCGAGGCGCCCTGATGATCGCGGTTTCCGAGGCGCTGGAGCGCATCCTGGCCGGGCTGCGGCCGACGGGCGCTGAAACCGTGGCCCTGCCCGACGGCTGGGGGCGGGTGCTGGCCCGGCCCGTGGCGGCGCGGCTGACGCAGCCCCCTGTCGATGTCTCGGCCATGGACGGCTATGCGCTGCGGGCCGCCGAGGCGACGCTCGGCGCGCGGCTCCGCCTGGCCGGCGCCTCCCCCGCCGGACGCCCCTTCACCGAGGCCCTTCGGCCGGGCGAGGCCGTGCGGATTTTCACGGGCGGCGCCCTGCCGCCCGGCGCCGACGCCATCCTCCTGCAGGAGGACGCCCGGGCGGAGGACGGCCACGTCACCCCCACCGAAGCACCCCGCGCCGGCCGATGGATCCGCCGCGCCGGGCTGGATTTCCGCCTCGGCGACGTGCTTCTGCAGCCGGGCCGCCGGCTCAGCGCACGCGACGTCGGGCTGGCAGCGGCGGCCAACCACCCGTGGCTGCACGTCCACCGGCGCCCGCGTGTCGCGATCCTGGCCACAGGCGACGAGATCGTCCTGCCCGGGGAGGCCCTGCCGCCCGGGGGCATCGTGTCCTCCAATGCCCATGCCTTGTCGGCCCTCGTGCGGGCCGCCGGCGCGGAGCCGCTGGTGCTGCCCATCGCGGGCGACGACCGTGCGGCGATCGGCGCCAGCGCCGAGGCCGCCGCCGGTTGCGACCTGATCGTGACCACCGGCGGCGCCAGCGTGGGGGAGCACGACCTCGTCCAGTCCGCGTTGGAGCCGCTGGGCTTCTCGCTGGACTTCTGGAAGATCGCGATGCGGCCGGGCAAGCCGCTGATCTGGGGCGGGCTGCGCGGCGCGCCTCTGCTGGGCCTGCCGGGCAATCCGGTGTCGGCGATCGTCTGCGCCGTGGTCTTCCTGGTGCCGGCGCTGCGCCGCCTGTCCGGGCTTCCGGCAGCTCCCGTGGAAACCCGCTCCGCCCTGCTGGGCCGCCCGCTTGAGGCGAACGACCGCCGCCAGGACTACCTGCGCGCGGAGCTTTCGCGCGATACGCAGGGCCGCCAGGTGGTCACGCCCTTCCCCGTGCAGGACAGCTCCATGCTGGCGACGCTGGCGCGGGCCGATGCCCTGGTTGTGCGCGCGCCGGGCGCGCCGGCCGCCGGAGCCAACACCGAGGTGGAGTTCGTGGAACTTTCCTTTCTGGGAGTTTGAGGAACAGATTGACCGACACGGGAGAACTTTCATAGAACTTCCAGGTCGGTTGCCCGTTTGTTCGTGCAGAAGACTGCCCCTCGCCCCCAGGGAGACGCCCGGACCATGCTGACCCGCAAGCAGCACGAACTTCTCACCTTTATCGACCGGCACCTCCGGAACACCGGCTTCTCCCCGTCCTTCGAGGAGATGAAGGAAGCGCTGAACCTCAAATCCAAATCCGGAATTCATCGCCTGATCACGGCACTGGAGGAGCGCGGTTTCCTCAAGCGCCGTGCCCACCGCGCCCGCGCCCTCGAGGTCATCCGCGTTCCGGACAGCCTGTCGGCGCGCAGCCCCGCGCCGGCGGTTCCCGCCGCGCCCGCCCCGGCCACGGTTTTCCCCGCCAATGTGATCCGCGGAAACTTCGCCCAGAACCTGCCCGGCGCGGTGCGCACGGCGAATGATGCCGCCGCGGTCCACCTGCCGCTCTATGGCCGCATCGCCGCGGGCCTTCCCATCGAGGCGCTGCGCGACGGTGGCGAGAGCGTCGAAGTGCCGGCCGCCATGCTCGGCGGCGGCGAGCACTACGCGCTGGAAGTCGCGGGCGACTCGATGGAGGGCGCCGGCATCCTGGACGGCGACACCATCATCATCCGGCGCGGCGACACCGCCGACAGCGGCTCCATCGTCGTGGCGCTGGTGGACGAGAACGAGGTGACGCTGAAGCGCCTGCGCCGGCGCGGCAATTCCATCGCTCTCGAGGCCGCCAACCCGCGCTACGAAACACGGATCTTCGGGCCGGACCGGGTCAAGGTGCAGGGCCGTCTGGTGGGCCTCGTCCGCCGCTATCACTGAGCGGCCACAAAGGACCGGGAGGCCGGGGGAAGCCATTCCCCCGGCCTTTTTCATTCCGTTTCGGCTGCCGGCTCGGATTGCGGCTGCGCCTTCGGGGTGGGGACCGGAGGCACCCAGGGCCGCTCCCCGCGCGTCATGCGGTCCGACCGGATCACCACCCCTTCCGGCCTTAGCCAGACCGCGTGGGCACCGTCTCGCCAGACGCTGAAGCGGTCCACGCGCGGCGTCTCGCGGCACCGGCCGCGGATCGGTTCGAGCGAGAGCATCACGGCGGCCTTCCCGCAGCCGGTCTCCGCCATCACGGGCGGCGGTGGCGCGGCGGGCCCGCGTCGCGGGCGCGGGACCTCGCGCGGCGGCTGGCGCAGCAGGATGGCCGCCGGGCCTCCTTCGCGGAGGCGCAACAGGCAGGAAAGCGGCGTGCAACTGGCCCCTGGCAGCTCCCCCTCGCGCGGCAGGGTGGCGGCACCGTCCTCGCCCCAACTCCGCAGCCAGGATTCCCGCATCAGGCGGTTGGCACCCGAGGCGCGCTCCGACAGCACGCCGGCCGGGGTGGAAAGCGCCAGCATCCGCCCATCCGCCGCCACCAGGATGTCGGGCGGGGTGACCAGAAGGCCCGAGCACAGTCCCAGCACCATGACTGGCACCCCCGCCCAGCGCCAGGCAAGGCGCCAGAGGCAGAGCCAGCAGAGCCCGAGGGCGAAGAGGATCAGTCCCCAGCCCGGGATGGGCGGCGCGGCCATCGCGGCGCCGGGCCAGGCCGCCACGAACCGCCCCACGGCAAGCGTGGCCTCCACCCCCCAGCCCATGACGGCAAGGGCTGGCCCGTCCCAGCCCAGCGGCATCAGGAACAGCGCCAGCATGCCCGCCGGCATCACGACCAAGGAGGTGACGGGCACCGCCACCGCATTGGCCACGACGCCGTAGAGCTGCAGGCGGCCGAAGTGGTGGAGGCCGAAGGGCGTGGTCGCGGCGCCCGCCACCACGGAGGTGAGGATGAGGCCCAGAATGGCCAGCGCCGCCCGCCCCCGCCAGCCCCGCACGCGCAGCCGGCGGGAGGGTCCGCGCAGGGCCTCGGCGGCCGCGACCAGCGCCAGCACGGCGGCGAAGGACATCTGGAACGAAGGGCCGAGCAGAGCCTCCGGACTGAACAGCAGCACCATCCCCGCCGCCACGGCGAGGGCGCGCGGCGAAAGGGCACGGCGGCCGGTCAGGATGGCCAGCGTCACCAGCGCCGCCATGGCGAAGGATCGCAGCATGGGCACGCCCGCGCCCGTCAGCAGCGTGTAGCCGCCGCCCATCGCCAGGCCCAGCACCGCCGCGGCACCCTTGGAATCCATCCGCAGCGCCAGCCATGGCACGGCGGCGATGCCGGCGCGCAGCAGCAGGAAGCCGGTCCCGATCACGATGGCCACGTGCAGGCCGGAGGGCGAAAGCAGGTGTGCCAGCCCGGCGTCGCGCAGCGCCGCCAGTTCGGCCGCCGGAATGGCCGACTGGGATCCCGTCAGCAGCGCCGCCGCCACCGCGCCGGTTCCGCCCGGCAGAGCGGCGGCGACGCGCGCCTCGATCCCCGCCCGGAGGCTGGAAAACACCGGCGCCTTCCCCTCCGCCAGGATGGCCGCCGGGTTCAGCGCGAAGCCCGATCCCGCAAGCCCCGAGAAGAAGGCCGCCCGCTGGAAATCGAAGGCGCCTGGATAGGCCGGGGCCATGGGCGGGCGAACAAGGGCGCGCACGGAGATGGTGTCCCCTGGCCGGGGCCGGGCGGGATCGGCGTTCCGCAGGCGGATGCGGAGCTGGCGGGCCAGCGGCGCCTCCCCGTCCAGCCGCGGCGCGTCCAGCAGCAGGCGGCGGCCCTCGGGCAGCAGGTCCACCGCCGCCACGGTGCCTGTGACCACGGTGGCGGTGCGCGGCAATGCCGAAGAGCCGGGTGCGTTGGCCGCGTGGAACAGGGGCGCACCGAACCCCAGCGCCGCGGCGCCGACCAGCGCCAGGGCGGCGCCGGTGAGCGGCCACCGCCCCACAGCCAGAGCCGCCAGCAGCAGCGGCGGCCAGGGCATCGCGAGCCAAAGGAGGCCGGGCTCGGCCGGCAGCCCGAAATAAATCAGGACCCCCGCGCCCATGGCCACCGGCAGCCAGAGCGGCCAGCGCCCCCATTCCGCGGCCACCCAGCCCCGAGCGCGCTCGGAAAGCGGGGGACGGGGCTCGGCAAGGGGAAGCGGCGCGGCGTGAGCGGACATGGGCGGGACCCATGCTAGCGCAAACACATCACGCGGGCGTGAGGAGTCAACAGCGCGGCCTTGCGTGATAGAGGGGCGCATGACCGTCCGAACCCGCTTCGCCCCCTCCCCCACCGGCTACCTCCACATCGGGGGGGCGCGCACCGCCCTCTTCAACTTTCTCTTCGCGCGCCACCACGGCGGCCGGTACCTCCTGCGGATCGAGGACACGGATCGCGCGCGCAGCACGCCCGAGGCGGTGCAGCAGATCCTGGACAGCCTGGACTGGCTGGGCCTTTCCCCGGACGAGCCGCCGGTGATGCAGACCTCTCAGGAGGCGCGGCACGCGGAGGTCGCGCGCGCGCTGCTGGAGAAGGGCGCCGCCTATCTCGCCTTCGACACGGCGGAGGAGCTTGTCGCGATGCGCGAGCGCGCCCAGGCCGAGGGCCGCCCACCCCGCTACGATGGCCGCTGGCGCGACCGCGACCCGGCGGAGGCCCCGGCCGGCATCGCCCCCGTCATCCGCATCAAGGCGCCCCGGGACGGCGAGACGGTGGTCCACGACCTCGTGCAGGGGGAGGTGCGGGTCCAGAACAGCGAGCTGGACGACATGATCATCCTCCGCTCCGACGGCACGCCGACCTACCTCCACGCCGTGGTGGTGGACGACCACGACATGGCCATCACCCACGTCATTCGCGGCGACGACCACCTGACCAACACCTTCCGCCAGTGCATGGTCTATGACGCCATGGGCTGGGCGCGTCCGGAATTCGCCCATATCCCGCTGATCCACGGGGCGGACGGCGCCAAGCTTTCCAAGCGGCACGGCGCCGTGGGGGCGCTGGAGTTCCGCGACCAGGGCCTGCTTCCGGAGGCCGTGTGCAACTACCTGCTGCGCCTGGGCTGGGGCCATGGCGACGAGGAGTTCGTGCCGCGTGAGCGGGCGATCGAGCTGTTCGACCTCAAGGATGTCGGCCGCGCCGCCTCGCGCATGGATTATGCGAAGCTGATGCACCTGAACGGCCAGTACATCCGCGCCGCGGCGCCGGAGGCGCTGCTGCCCCGCGTGCTGGCCCGGCTGGGCGAGGTCGGCGAGGCGCAGGCGGCCCGGATCGCCGCGCTGATCCCCGACCTGCAGCCGCGCGCCCGCAGCCTGGAGGAAATGGCGGAGGGCGCCCGCTTCGCCCTCGCCTCGCGCCCCCTGAAATACGAACCCAAGGCCGCGCTGGCGCTGGAGGACCATGTGGCGCGGGAGCGGCTGGCGAGGCTCTCACGCGCGCTGTCCGCCATCGAATGGGACCGCGCCGGGCTGGACGCCGCGCTCCGCCAGTTCGCGGAGGCTGAGGGCGTGAAGCTCGGGCAGGTGGCGCAGCCGCTGCGCGCCGCGCTGACCGGCAGCCTGCAATCCCCGCCGATCGACGCCGTGCTCTTCGCGCTCGGCCGCGAGGAAAGCCTGGCCCGCATCGGCGACGGGGCCGAGGGCGTCACCCTGGTGGGCGGCTGACGGGTTCCGCGATGGTGGCCAGCGCCGCGAGCAGCCGTTCCAGCAGGGCCTCGCTCAGCGCCGGCAGTCGCCGGTCCGTCGGGACGCAGACCGCGAGCGCGGTGCGGGAATGCGGCGCCGAGTCCAGCGGGCGCCAGACCAGCTCGCCGCGCGTCTCGTCCGCCAGCACATCCAGGCGGGAAAGATAGGCGACCCCGAGCCCCGCGCGCGCCAGGGCCCGCATGGGCAGCACGCGGTTGCACTCGGCGAGCGTGACGAGGTTGACCCCCGCCGCCTGCACGGCCTGCGCGATCTCCCATCGCCCGGCGATGCTGGCATCGGGCAGGATGGCAGGCCAGGCGGCGCAATCCCGCAGGCTCGGCCGGGCGGCGGTGGCCAGCGGGTGCGAAGGCGCGACCACCGCCCCCATGGGAAAGTGAAAGCGCCTGACCACGCGGGCCGGGCCGGGCTCGGCGGGGTTGAAGCAGGCGCCGAGATCCGCGGTGCCATCCGCCAGGGCACGCAGCACGCCTTCGGCGTCCGACAAGGTGATGGCGAAGGAGGCGCGGGGCGATTCGCGGCGAAAGGCCTCCAGCAGCGAAGGCAGCACGGCCTCGGACAAGGCTTCTCCCACGGCCATCCGAACGGTGCCGCTGCCGGGCCCGCGCATGGCCTCCAGCGTTTCGCGGAGCTGGCGCTCCTCACGGCGCCACAGGCGGATGCGGTGAAGCATCATCTCCCCCGCCGAGGACAAGCGAAGCCCGCGCGGCAGCCGCTCGAACAAGGGAAGGCCGAGTTCGGATTCCAGGTTCAGGATCTGCCGGTTCACGGCGGAAGGCGTGAGCGAGAGGCGTTCGGCCGCGCGGCGGATGCCACCCTGTCGGGCCGCTTCCTCGAAGCAGCGCAGGGCCTGTGTGAGAAGCGGCACGGCAACACCTCCGACCGTTCGGGTTTCGTCGACGGTCCAGCGAAAATTATGTCATGGAATTGGTCGGTCCGTGGCGGCAGATTGCGGCCTCCCGCATCGCAGGTTGCCCGCCATGATCGCCCTTTCCCGCCGCGCCCTTCTCGCCGCACCCGCCGCGCTCGCCCTTCCCGGCGCGGCCATGGCACAGGCCCCGGCGAAGCCGCTCCGCGTCGCCTTCCTGTGGATCCCCAACGTGGAGTATGGCGGACTCTGGATCGCCTTCGACAAAGGCTACCTGAAGACCGAGGAGGTGCAGTGGCAGCCGGGCGGGCCGAATGCTCCGGCGGCGGTGGTGAGCGTGGCGGCGGGAGCGGCCGATATCGGCGTGGTGCAGTTCCTGCCGTTCCTCGACGCCGTTTCCCGCGGGAACGACTTCGTGCTGCTCGGCACCACCTTTCAGCGCTCGCCGCTCGGCGTGCTGTCGCTGGCGGGCAAGCCGATCCGCACGGCGGCTGAGTTGCAGGGCAAGAAGATCCTGGCGCAGGGCCCGAACGAGCGCACGGCGGTGGAAGCGGTGCTGAAGCTGGCGAACCTGCCCGGTGGAGTGGAGTTCATCCCCACGGGCTTCTCGCCCGAGCCGCTGCTGGCCCGGCAGGGCGACGGCTACACGGCCTTCGAGACCAACCAGGCCGTGACCCTGGAGAAGATGGGCATGACGCGCGGAAAGGACTTCTTCTTCGCCTCCATGGACGAGATGGGGTTCCGCTCCTACGCCAGCATGATCTTCACCACGCGCAAGTTCCTGGAGGAGGAGCGCCCGCGCGTGATCCGCTTCATGGCCGGGCTGACGCGCGGCTGGGCGGAGAATGCGAAGGACCCGGCGGTGGGCGCGCGCCTGGCGGTGCGCAACTACGGGCGCGACCTCGGCCTCGATCTCGACCAGCAGACCCGCCAGAACACCATCCAGAACCAGTTCCTGCGCTCGCCCGAGAACCCCACCGCGCCCCTGCTGAGCCTCGATCCCGCGCTGCTGGGCGGCAAGATGATGGAAACGGCCCGCGCGACCGGCCGCACCAACCTGCCGCCGGTCGAGCGCATCGCGGACTTCACCCTGATGGACGAGGTCCACCGCCTGATCGCGGCGGGCTGAACCGGTGCAGGGAACGAACACGCCTCCCCGCCCTGTGGACCTGCTGGTCGAGGGCTGCGACCTCGTCGCCTTCGACGCGGCCGGCACGGTGCTGCGAGACGCGGCCATCGCGGTGTCGGACGGCGCGATCGCCTGGATCGGCGCCGCCGCAGAGGCGCGCGCGCTCTTCGCGCCGCGCGAGCGCATCGACGCGCGCGACCGCATCGCCATGCCCGGGCTGATCGACAGCCACATGCACACCGCCCAGCAGTTCCTGCGCGGCAAGCTGTTCGAGATGTCCCGCCGCGGCATCGGCATGCGCAACCCGATCTGGAAGAACTACTACATCCCCTTCGAGGGCATGCTGGACGAGGAGGACGTGCGCCTCTCCGGCCTCGTCGCCTATGCGGACATGCTGAGCACCGGCACCACCTGCTTCGCCGAGGCCGGCGGCCCGCGCCCCGACATCATGGGCGAGGCCGCGCTGGAGGCCGGCATCCGCGGCGTGATCTCCCTCTCCACCGTGGACATGGGCACGGGCATCCCGGACAGCATGATGCTCTCCACCGACGAGGCGCTGCGCCGCAACGTCGAGCTGGTGGAGCGCTGGCGGCAGAAGGGCGAGGGCCGCGTGACCGCGAGCCTGAGCCTGCGCCAGATCATGGTCTGCACCACCGACCTGATCCGCATGATGGCGGAGGAGGCGCGGCGCATGGGTGCCATGATCCACACCCATCTCTGCGAGGGTTCCTACGAGATCGACTTCGCGCTCGAACGCTTCGGGATGCGGCCGGCCGAGTACCTGGACAGCCTCGGCTGCATCGGCCCCTTCCTGCACGCGGCGCACGCCATCATGCTGTCCCCGAACGAGATGGACCTCCTCGTCAACAACGACGTCTCGGTCGCGCACTGCGCCTTCAACAACTACGCCATCGGCCATCCCCGCGTGATCGAGATGATGCGGCGCGGCATCCGCCTGGGCCTCGGCACGGACGGCGCCGCGGCACTGGGCACCATGGACATCTTCCAGGTCGCGCGCTGCGGGCGGATCGCGCAGCAATGCATCGGCGGCACCTCCTGGCACGAGCGCTTCTCCATCAGCGGCGAGGCCGTGCTGGGCGCGGGCTGCGCCGGCGGCGGGCGCGCTCTGGGCCTCGAGATCGGCACGCTCGAGGTCGGCAAGCGCGCCGACATCCTGCTCGTCCAGGCGGACGATCCCGACCATTTCCCGGTCTACGACCCGCTCTTCACCGCCGCCAACACGGTGGTCGGGCGCGACGTGCGGAGCGTGATCGTGGATGGGCGCGTGGTGATGAAGGAGCGCGAGTTCACGGCGCTGGACACCGAGCGGCTCCGCGCCCGCCTTCGCGAGCGCCACCCGGCCCTGATGGAACGCTTCGAGGCCGCCGTCCTGTGAGGACGCCCGGCGCCGCCATCGCCCTGTCCGACGTCACCCGCCGCTTCGCCCTGAAGGGCAGCCGGGACGGCGTGCTGGCGCTGGACCGCGTGACGCTGGACGTGCAGCCCGGCGAGTTCGTGGCCCTCCTCGGCCCCTCCGGCTGCGGCAAGTCCACCCTGCTGCGGATGACGGCGGGGCTGGACGAACCCAGCACCGGCAGGGTGCGCGTGGGCGGCGAGAGCCCCGCCGCGATCGCCGCGCGCCAGGGCTTCGGCGTCGCCTTTCAGGACCACGCCCTGCTGCCCTGGCTGAGCGTGCGGGACAACATCGCCCTTCCCTACCGTGTCGCCGGGCGCCGGGTGGATTCGGCCCGCATCGCTTCCCTCATTGCCCTCGTGAAGCTCACGGGCTTCGAGGAAGCCTTCCCGCGCGCCCTCTCGGGCGGGATGCGCCAGCGCGTGAACATCGCGCGCGCCCTGGTGCTGGAACCCGCCGTGCTGCTGCTGGACGAACCCTTCGGCGCGCTCGATGCCGTGACGCGCCGGCACATGAACCTGGAGCTGCAGCGCATCTGGACGGAAACCCGCACCACCACCCTGCTCGTGACGCATGCGGTGGAGGAGGCCCTGTTCCTGGCCGACCGGGTGGTGGTGATGACCGGCCGCCCCGGCCGCGTGGCGCAGGATCTCGCGGTTCCCTTCCCCCGCCCGCGCCCGGTGGAGGTGATGCGCGAGCCCGAGTTCCACCGCCTCTCCGACGGCCTGGTCGCGGCCCTCGAACCGGAGGACGCGGCACCGTGAGGATCGCGAACGACCCGCGCATCCTCGGCCTGCTCGGCACGCTTCTTCTCTGCCTGACCTGGGAGGCGGTGGGCGCCTCGGGCCTGGGCGGCTTCACCTGGCCGCCGCTCTCGCGCGTGATCGCCATGCTGGCCGACCCCGACCGGTGGGACCTGTTCGGCCGCGCCGCGGGGGCAACCCTCTCCTCGGCCGCGGCCGGCTACGCGCTTGGCGCGCTCGCCGGGGTGGGACTGGCGGTCGGGACGCACCTGCTGCCTCCGCTCGCGCCCGGCGCGGACCGGCTGGCCGCCGGGATGAACGCGGTGCCGACCGTGGCCCTGGCACCGGTCTTCCTGATCCTGCTGCCGGCGGGCGGCACCCCCGCGACGCTGGCGGGCATCGGCGTGATGTTCCCGGTCTATGTCGCGGCCGCCTCGGGGCTGCGGGCGGCGGGGCCGGCGCACCGCGACCTGCTCACCGTTCTCGGCGCGCGGCCGCTGGCCCGGCTCTGGCGGCTGGACCTGCCGGCGGCCCTGCCCTCCATCGCCACGGGGCTGCGGCTGGCGGTGCCCGCAGCGCTGATCGGGGCGGTGATCGGCGAATGGTTCGGCGCGCCGCGCGGCCTCGGGGTGCTGATCGTGAACGGCATGCAGAACTTCCAGATCGTGTTGCTCTGGAGTGCCGTGCTGCTCGTGGCGCTCCTGTCGCTCGCCGCCTATCTCGTGGCCACCGCGGTCGAGCGCGCCGTGCATGCGAGGTTCGGCTGATGCGCGGGGTCTCGGCCATCCTGCGGGACTGGTGGGGCGTGGGCCTGATCCTGCTGGCCTGGCAGGCCTGGGTGGTGCTGTCCGGGCTTAACGCCATCGTCATGCCCCACCCGCTGGACGTGGTGGCGGACCTCGCGACGGGCCTGCCGGACTACCTGCCCGCCCTCGGCGTCAGCCTCTCGGCGGCGCTGGCGGGGTTGGCGGGGGGATTCCTGCTGGGGTTGGGGCTGGGGATCCTGACCTGGGCTTCGCCTGTCGCGGCGGGGCTCCTGACGCCGGTGACGGTGCTCTTCTCCTCCGTACCCGTGGTCACGCTGATCCCGGTCCTCGCGCGGCTTTTCGGCTATGGGCCGGGGACGGTGGTCGCGATCACGGTGGTGATCTCGTTCTTCCCGGCCTTCGTGTTCTCCTCCGCCGGGTTGCGGTCCCTGCCGCCCGGCAGCGCGGACCTGTTCCGGGTGCTCGGCGCCTCGCGCTGGCGGGTGCTCCTGTCGCTGGCGCTGCCGGCGGCGATGCCCAGCCTGGCGGTCGCGCTGCGGATCGGGGCGGCGCACGCCCTTCTCGCCGCGATGGTCGCGGAATACCTGATGGGGTCCTCAGGCCTAGGTGCCATGTTCGCCGCGGCGAAGTCCGACTTGCGGACGGAGCGCGCGCTCGGGGCCAGCCTGATCGTGGCGGGGGTGTCCCTCATGCTCTACCTGCTGTCCCTGCGGGCGGAGCGCTGGGCACGGGCACGCTTCGGCTGAGCACCGGTTCCATTCACCGCGCAGATGGAGCGCATCCATGCCCTGAAGTGGATTCGAGGCGCACCGGGGTCCATATCGCGGTTCAAGAGACGACGACATGGTGCCGCCGCCATCCAATCAGGAAATGAGCGATGTCCGCTTTCAATCTTCCCAAGACCCTCCGTGCCCTCGGCCTCGCCGCCGCCGTCATGGGGTCCTTCGTTGCGCATGATGCGCTCGCCGCCCGCACCCTCTGGACCGTGGATGGCGTGATCACCGTGCCCGATGCTCCCGCCGCGACGGCCAGCCGCACGCCCCTCGCCAACACGAGCCGCTCCCCCGCCCAGACCTTCCTGGAGCTGAGCGGCGCCACGGGCGGCGGCGGCCAGCACTCCTGAGCCCCAACGCGGTCTCCGTGCCGCGCCGAACATGCGAAAGGGCCGCCGGCATTGTGCCGGCGGCCCTTTTGTTATGCGCCGCCCCTCGCCTCAGGCGATGTCGCGCGGGACGATGCGGCAGGCAGCGGCCGTGGCGCGCGCCAGGGTGATCAGCCGGCGGGCCGCCACCGCGCCCGTGGCCGCCTCGCCCACGACATGGCCGATCAGCGGATTGGTGACGATGGCACGCACGGCGGTGTCG
This sequence comes from Muricoccus vinaceus, assembly GCF_042433125.1. Lineage (NCBI taxonomy): Bacteria > Pseudomonadati > Pseudomonadota > Alphaproteobacteria > Acetobacterales > Roseomonadaceae > Muricoccus > Muricoccus vinaceus. The sequence continues at coordinate 270,818 of NZ_JBHLVZ010000084.1, forward strand.
GTCGCCACCTCCGTCGCCGCCACCGTCGCGGCATCGAAGGCGGCCCGGCGGAGCAGGGAGGCGGTGGCGGCGATGCCTGGCCGCATCCCATGCAGGGCTGCCACCTGCCGCACCAGCCGCAGCCCGCGCCATCCCACCACCAGGGCGTCCAGCGAGGGGGACGGGCTGATCGCCGTGGCCGCGAAGCCCTGCATCGCCGCGATCCGCCCGAGGGCCCGCGCGTCCGCATCCAGCGCCGCGAGCGGTCCGGCCTCCAGCAGGGCACGGAGCGCCGGAAGGTCCGGCGCCTCCCGCAGGGCGGGCAAGGCGGCGGCGGCCAGCGGGATCGGCGTGGCCCAGGCCAGCACATGGGCCTTGGCGGAGGCGAAGTCGCCCCTCGCGAAGGCCGCGCGCGCCGCATCCACCTCGCGCAGGCGGAACACCGCCCGGAATTCCCGCACCACCGCCCAGCCGACCGTGCCGAAGCCACCGAGGGCCACGAGCAGGGTGGCCCAGCCGAGCCAGGGGGCGCGGGTGAACTGCTCGGAAACGTAGTTGCCCGCCGCGAGGGCCGAGAAGCCGAAGATCAGCGCGGAGATCCCGATCGCCAGCAGGGACAAGGTGGAGAAGCCCGCCGGCGGCACCACCACCGGATCGGTTCCCTCCATCCAGGCATGGTCCAGGCGAGCGGGTCCGGCCTCCTCCTCCAGGATGATGCGGGGCGGACGGGGGACGGTCTCGCTCAAGCTGGGCCTCCTACGCGCAGGCCGCGCATATGGCCCGTGGGCCGGCGGTTTACAGCGCGTCCCCCAACAGCCCGGCGAGCAGGCCGTCCAGGCCGAGATGGGGGACGCCGCCGCGCCCATCCGGGTCCAGGCCCGGCGGGCGGAAAACCGGCATCTGGAAATAGGGCGCGTTCCAGAAGCTCTCCGGCGGGCGCCGGGCGGGAACCAGCCCGGGATCCACCGTGGCCCAGCGGCCGTTCTCCAGCAGGATGCCGCGCACGGCCGGGGATGGCCGCCCGTCATGCAGCGCCGTTGCCTCCTCCGTGCAGCGGATCGCCGCCACCGAATGCACCGAAACGGACGCGCCCGCGATCTCCGCGCGCCGGCGCGGCGCCTCCACCAGGTCGGAGAGGAGGGAGGACAGGCTGTCGCGGCTGACCTCCGGCACGTGGTCCGCCTTGGTCGCGGCAAAGGCAACCCGGCCGATGCCACCGCCCGTCAGCAGGTCCAGCCAGCCGCGTCCGTAGCGCAGGGTGGCGGAAATCGCGGCCAGGGCCTCGGCGGTGTCCTCGAAGGCCTCGCGCCCGGCGTGGAGGGAGCCGAGCACGTCCACCAGCACCACCTGCCGGTCGAAACGGCGGAAGACGGGGTCGAGGAAGCGGTCCCGCTGGTCACGCAGATAAGCGCCGTGGCGGCGTTCCAGCAACTCGCCGAGCGGCGAGTTCCGGGCGGCGGCGGGAAGCGGGAAGAACCAGAGCAGCGGCGCGTCCCCGGCCGGGCCGGGGTTGAGGAAGCGGCCGGGCTGGAGGAAGCGCAGCCCGAGTTCGTCCCGCGCCGCGAGAAGGAAGCGTCGGTAGAGGGCATGGCCGCGCCGGGCCAGCGAATCCTCCGCCGGGGCATTGGCGGGCAGGGACCGGGCGAAGGCGAGGAACTCGGCGGCGGGCGCCGCGCGGATGCCCTTGGACAGGCGCGAGAGCGTCTCGTCCGACCAGGCCGCGAAATCCTGCGCGAACATCGGCAGGTCGAGCAGCCATTCCCCGGGATAGTCGAGCAGGTCGAGCGTCACCTCGCGGTCGGGAAGCAGCTGGCCGTAGATGCCGTGGCGGCGGAGGGTGAGCGCGAGGGAAAGAGTGGAAAGGTCATCGGTGCGCGCTGGCCATTCCGGCGGATGCGCCGCCAGCGCGGCCAGATGCGCCTCGGCATCGAAGCGGGGCGTGGCCTCCACCCCCGGCGGGATCGCGCGGGCGCGGCGCAGGCGCCCCGAGGTGGCCTCCAGCGCCGGCAGCGTCCGCCGCCCGGCCCCCGCCGCCACGAGATTGGCGACGAGGGAGGTGAGGAAGACGGTTTTCCCCGCGCGCGACAGGCCGGTGACGGCCAGCCGCACGCGCTCCCGCCCGGCCAGGGCCAGCGCCGCCTCCGCGCTGCGGCTGGCGGCCTCGCCCAGCAGGCGGACGGGATCGGGAAAAAGCGCCACGCCGGCTTACTGGCCCTGTGTCACTGGCGCTGGATCAGTTCGATCTTGTAGCCGTCCGGGTCCTCGACGAAGGCGATGATGGTGGTGCCGTGCTTCACCGGCCCGGCCTCCCGCACCACCTTGCCGCCGGCCGCGCGGATGCGCTCGCAGGCGGCGGCCACGTCGGGCACGCCGATCGCGAGGTGCCCGAAGGCGCTGCCGAGGTCGTACTTCTCGGTGCCGTAGTTGTAGGTCAGCTCGATCTCGGCCTCGCCGGTCGCGTTGCCGCCATAGCCAAGGAAGGCGAGCGTGTACTGGCCCGCGGGCACGTCGTTGCGGCGAAGCTCCCGCATGCCGAACATGCCCGTGTAGAAATCGATGCTCCGCTGGAGGTCACCCACCCGGATCATCGTGTGAAGGAACTTGCCCTTCTGCGTCTCGCTCATGTCGCGGCTCCTGCTGTCGCGGCGCCCACATGGTCATCCGGACGGATGGCGAGAAGGAAGAGGCCTGCGGAATCCGCATGCGCGACCATTTGTGCGCGGTCGAGCAGCAGCGCGCCCTCCGCTTCGAAGGCAATTCCGGCGAGACCGGCGGCAACGGCGTTCTCCACGGTGCGCGGGCCGAGGGCGGGCATGTCCACCTCCCGGTCCTGCCCGGGCTTGACCAGTTTCACGAGCACGCCGCCCGGCCCCTCCCGCCGGAGGGTGCCGACGCGGGACAGCAGCGCGTCGGTGCCCTCGATCGCCTCCACCCCGAGCACGAGGCCCTGCTGCACCACCGCGCCCTGCCCCACATCCAGCGCGCCCAGCGCACGAACCACCGCAACGCCGCGGGCGATGTCGGCCAGGGCCATGGCGTTGGGCCCGGCCTGCGTCAGCAGCCCCGCGGGGGACTGTGCCTCGGCCAGGAAGCGCGTGGGCCCGACAGGGTCGAAGCCCTCCTCCCGCAGCATCTGGCGAACGGCCGAGAGCAAGGTGTCGTCCCCGCTGAAAGCCTTCATCCCGATGCGCGCGAGGTGCTTCGCAGCCCCCGCATCCGGGCGCAGCGACAGGATCGAGGGCCGCCGGATGTCTCCCACCAGCACGATCTGGTGCGCGCCCTGCCGTTTCATCCAGTCGATGCCGGCGCCGGCCGCGCCGAGCCGGATGGTGATCTGCGGCACGCCCCGCCATTCCTCGGGGCGGGCGAAGCCCTCCAGCAGCACGGCGACATAAGGACGGCCGGTGGCGCGGCAGGCCGCGGCCACGCGCAGCGGCATGGCGCCGCCGCCGGCCACGATGGCGACCGGCGCCTCGGTGCTGGTCGGGTTCATGCCGGCCTCAGGCCGCCTCGGCCTCGGCCTCGCCGGCCTGGCGCCCGGCGCGCATCAGCCCGCGGTGGCTGGAAGCCTCGATGAAAGCGAGGATCTCGGCCACCTGCGGCTGGGCACCATGGTCCTGCGTGACCAGCGCGACGCGCGCGTCGAAGGTGCCGCGGCCGAGGAACAGGCCGCGATAGGCGGCGCGAAGCGCGTTGATGGCTTCCCGCCCGAAGCCCCGACGCTTGAGGCCGATGAGGTTCAGCCCGATCAGCCGCGCGCGGTTGCCCATGCAGGAGCCGAAGGGGATCACGTCCCGCTCCACCCCGCTCATGCCGCCGATCACGGCCTGGCGCCCGATGCGGACGGACTGGTGGATGGCCGTGCCGCCGCCGACGAAGACGTTGTCGCCGATATGGACGTGGCCGCCGAGCATGACGTTGTTGGCGAGGATCACGCGGTCCTCCAGGACGCAGTCATGCCCGACATGGGCGACGCACATGATCAGGCAATCGGCGCCGAGCCGCGTGACGCCCTCGCCCGAGACGCTGCCGCGGTGGACCGTCGCGTGCTCGCGGATGATGGTGCGCGGGCCAACCTCCACCCGCGTGGGCTCGCCCTTGTACTTCAGGTCCTGCGGCGGAAGGCCCACCGAGGCGAAGGGCAGCACCTGCACGCCCTCGGCGAGGGTGGTGATGCCGTCCAGCACCGCATGCGCGCCGACCTGCACGCCCTCGCCCAGCACGACCTGCGGGCCGATCGTGGCATAGGGCCCGACCGTGACGCCGGCGCCGAGACGCGCGCCCTCGGCCACGATGGCGGTGGGATGGATGGTGGCTTGGGTGGGGGCCATGCTCAGCCGTCCAGGATCATGGCGGCATAGGTGGCCTCGGCCACCACCACGCCGTCCACCTTGGCCTGCGCCGAGAACTTCCAGACATTGCCGCGCTGGCGTTCCTTGGTGACGTGCACGCGCATCTGGTCGCCGGGCACCACGGGCTTGCGGAACTTCGCGCTGTCGACCGACATGAAATAGACGAGCTTGCCGCGCGCGCTCTCGCCCAGCGTTTCCACGACCAGCACGCCCGCCGTCTGGGCCATGCTCTCGATGATCATCACGCCCGGAAAGATCGGGTGCCCCGGGAAATGGCCCTGGAAGACGTGCTCGTTGATGGTGACGTTCTTGATCCCGGTCGCGCTGGTGCCGGGGATGAGGTCCACCACCCGGTCCACAAGCAGGAAGGGGAAGCGGTGGGGGATGGATTCCATGATCCGCGCGATGTCGAGGACACCTCGCGTGTCCCCGCCCGGCGTCACGGCGCCCCCTGCCCTGTCCACCCCTTCGTCAGGGCCCTTCGCTGTGCTGTCCGACATGCTCAATCGCTCTTTGTTTCGGGCATGCGGGCCGCTGCCTTCGATCGGCCCAGCTTCCGCATGGCGGCGGCAACCCGCAAGCCCTCCCGGGCGGGCATGGCGGGGAAGCCGAAAACGTCCATGCCGGCCGGCACGTCGTTGATGACGCCGGACTTGGCGCCCACGCGGGCCTTGGCCCCGATGTTCAGATGTCCGGAGATCCCGGCCTGGGCCGCGACCACGACGAAATCGCCGAGCGTGGTGGAGCCGGAGATGCCGGCCTGGCCGACGATCACGCAGCCGCGGCCGAGGCGCACGTTGTGCCCGATCATCACCAGGTCATCCAGGCGGCTGCCCGCGCCGATCACCGTGTCGTTGCCCGAGCCACGGTCGATGCAGGTGTTGGCGCCGACCTCCACGTCATCGCCCAGGATCACCCGGCCAAGCTGCGGCACGGTGACATGCTCGCCCTCTCGCGTGGTGGCGAAGCCGAAGCCCTCGCTGCCGATGCGCGCACCCGGGTTGAGCGTCACGCGGTCGCCGGCGATGCAATGGGTGACGGTGACATGGGACATGACGCGGCATTCGGCGCCGAGCACGACATGGGCGCCGACATGGGCGTGCGGCCCGATGATGCAGCGTGCGCCGAGCACCGCGCCGTCCTCGACCACGGCATAGGGCCCGATCTCGCAGCCCTCGCCCAGCGTCACGCCTTCGCCGACCACGGCGGTGGGGTGGCGGGTGCCGCGCGCGGATTGAGGCGGATGAAGAAGGGTCGCGATGCGCGCGAAGGCGAGAACGGGAGCGGGTGCCACCAGGGCGACCGCGCCGTCCGGCACGGCATGGGCATTCGCCTCGGCCAGCACCACCGCGCCCGCGCGGCTTTCCCGCAGGCTCGGCAGCCAGCGCCGGCTTTCCAGAAAGGAAACATCCTCGGGGCCCGCCGACTGCAGGGTCGCGACACCGGAGAACAGGCGCTCGCCCGTCCCTTCCGGCAGCGCGATCCCGGCCGCCTCCGCCAACCGCCGGAGCGGCAGCGGGCCGGCGACGGCGTGGAAACGGAAATCCGCCGCCACAGCCTAGCGGCGGGGCTGCTGCGGCTGCGCGGGCGGCGTGGGCGGCTGTGCGGGACGCGCCGCGGGTGCCTGCCCGCCGGGAGCCCCGCCCTGGGCAGCCGGCTGCGCCGGGGCCTGCCCCTCGGGCGGCAGGGTGACGTTGCGCAGCACCCGGTTCACCTGCTGGCTGATCTCGTCCGTCAGGTCGAAGGGCGCGTCGTTGAAGATCACGAGCGGGCGGGGCAGCACGAGGTTAACGTTCCGGCTCGCGGCCACCTGGCGGATCACCACGGCCAGGGCCTGCTCGATCTCCTGCAGGGCGCCCTGGGCCACCTGCTCGATGGCGCGGGAACGATCGCGGAACACGCGCTGGCTGTCGGTGATGCGCTCCTGCAGCTCCCGCTCGCGCTGGCGGAGCTGGTCGGGGTTCATGGTGGCGCGCTGGTTGGCGAGCGTCGTCTGCTCCTCACGCCAGCGGGTCTGCTCGCGCTGGAGATCGTCGTTCAGGCGCTGGCGGCGGCGCTCCACCTCCTCGCGCACGCTGTTGAAGGCGGTGGAGTTCCGCTGGATCTCCGGCACGTCCACGATCCCGATCACCGCGGCCGGCGGCGGCTGGCCGGGAGGCAGCGGCGCCGGGTTCGGCTGCGGCGACCGCTGGGCCTGGGCAGGGGGACGCTGGGGCTGCTGCTGCGCCGGACGGGCCGGCGCCTGCGCCGGGCGGGACTGGCCGCCACCCTGCTGGGGCGGGATGAAGAAGCCGGGGTCGGACTGCGCGAGGGCGCCGCCGGGTGACAGGACGGGGATGAGGAGGGCCGCAAGGGCGGCGACGGCGGGGCGCGCGGGCATCATTCGGGCTCCAGTCTGCTTCTCGTCTTCGTTCTCAGAACCGCGTGCCGAAGCCGAAGCGGAAGACCTGCGTCTCGTCATAGGACTTCTTCACCACCGCCTGGCCGAAATCGAGGTTGATCAGGCCGAAGGGGCTGCGCCAGGAAACGCCGATGCCGGCACCCACACGGGGCGAGGATTCGTCCACGACGCCGGGACCGGTGGAGGAACCGCTGAGCCCGCCCACGTCCACGAAGGCGCGGCCGGTGATGCCGATCTCCTCGGGGATGGGAAGCGGGAAGCGGAACTCGGTGGTCTGGGTGTAAAGGAAACGGCCGCCGAGGCTGTCGCGCGTGGAGGTGGAAATGTCGCGCGGGCCCGCACCGGCGGTCTGGAAGCCGCGCAGGTTCTCGCCGCCGAGGAAGAAGCGGTCCACGATCCGTTCGTTCTTCCCGCCGAAGGGCTCAAGGTAGCCGACGGAGCCGAGGATCGCGAGAACGTAGTTGGGATCGCCCAGGAGCCGCTCGAAGGGAATGTAGTAGGAGCCGTCCACGCGCCCGCGCACATAGCTGACGTCGCCACCCAGCCCGGCCACGTCGGTGCCGATCCGCACCAGGTAGCCCGTGCGCGGGTCGAGCCGGCTGTCGCGCCGGTCATAGGTCAGCGTCTGCCCGACCTGCGAGAGCAGCGTCTCGCCCTGCTGCTCCGAGATGTAGCGGGACACGTTGTCCACCACGCTGAAGATGTTGCGCTGAGACAAGGTGTAGGAGAAGGACTGGCGCAGGAACTCGTTGTACTCGTAGCCCGCGCGCAGCGCGAAGCCGTAGCGCCGCTCCTGGTAGCCCGAGTACGAGCGCAGGTCGCGGTTGATGTAGAACACGTCCGCGCCCACCGCGAGGTTGCGGTCCAGGAAGGACGGGTCCGTCACCGAGAGGTCGAGCTGGCTGCGCCGCTGGGCGAGCACCCCGTTGATGCGCGCGTCGATGCCCGTGCCCAGCAGGTTGCGCTCGCGCAGGCCCACATCCGCCAGCGCGCCGGCGTCGGTGGAATAGCCGCCGCCCAGCGACACCTCGCCCGTTGCGCGCTCGGTCACGTTGGCGCCGAGGATCACGCGATCGGGCGCCGAGCCTGGACTGGTGTTGATGGTGGCGTCGCTGAAATAGCCGAGGTCGCGGATGCGCTGGCGGGAGCGCCGGACCTGCGCGGCGTTGAAGGCGTCGCCCTCCGCCAGGCGGAACTCGCGGCGGACCACCCGGTCCTGGGTGCGGACGTTGCCCGTGACGTCGATGCGCTCGACGTAGAGGCGGTTGCCCTCCTTCACCTCGAAGGTGATGTCCACCGTGCCCGCCTCGGTGTTGCGGACGATGCGCGGCGTGACCTCCACGAAGGGGGCGCCAAGGGCGTTGGCGCGGTCGGACATGGTCTCGCTGATGCGCTCCACCAGCTCGCCGTCATACTGTTCGCCGGAGGCGACGTTGACCTCCGGGCGGAGCTGGTCGGCACGCACGTTGCGGAGCGCGGAGGTGACATCGACCTTGCCGAAGCGGTAGCGGCGGCCTTCCTCGACCACGTAGGTGACGAAGAAGCCGGAGCGGTCGGGCGTCAGCTCGGCGGTGCTGGCGGTCACGTTCACGTCCGCGAAGCCCTGGCGCAGGTAGTAGCGGCGCAGCAGCTCCCGGTCGAAGTTCAGGCGCTCGGGGTCGTAGGTGTCGCTGCTGCTGAAGGGCCGGTACCAGGCTGCCTCGCGCGTCGCCACGATCTCCTTCAGCCGGCTGTCGGAGAAGGAGCGGTTGCCGACGAAGTTGATGCGGCTGACGAGCGCGATCTCGCCCTCGTTGATCTCGAAGACCACATCCACCCGGTTCTGGTCGAGCTGGATGATCTTGGGCTCCACCGTCGCCGAAAGGCGGCCGCGGCTGGCGTAAAGGTCGAGCACCCGCGACCGGTCGGACTGGGCCGCCTGCGGCGTGAACACCGAGCGCGCGCGAAGCTGGACCGCGTTGCGCAGCACGTCGTCGCTGAGCTTGCTGTTTCCCTCGAATGCGATGCGGCTGACGATCGGGTTTTCCTCGACCTGCACCTGGATGCGGTCGCCCTGGCGCGAAACGCGGACATCGCGGAACAGGCCCGTGGCGTAGAGCGTGCGGAGCGAGCGGTCGAGCCGGTCGCCCTCGAAGGCGTCGCCGGGCTGCAGCAGCATGTAGGAGCGGATCGTCTCCGCCTCGATGCGCTGGTTCCCCTGCACGTCGATGGCCTGGACGACGCCGGTGGCGGGCCGCGCCGGGCCTCGCGCCTGGGCGAGGCGGACGGCCGCCGGGGCGCCGGGGCGCCGCACCGGGTCGCCGGCCGCGAGATAGGTCCGCGCGGCGCGGGGCCGCGGTGCCTCGGCCGCCTCGCTGACCCGCACCGGGGCGCGCGGAGCGGCCCGGCGCTTCGCTGCCGCCTGGTGGGCGGCCGGACGCGTGTTGCGGGGGCGCTGGGTGACGCCCTGGTGCGGTGCCGCATGGGCCGGCTGGCGACGCTCTGCCAGGGCAGGAGCGGAAGCCCGAGTCCCGGTGGCCGGCGCCTCGTCGGCGGGGTGGCCGCCACGGGCGGGCCGGGCCTCCGCCATCGGCGGGGCCAGCACGGGGACAAGGCAAGTGGCGGCCAGGAGGAAGGCCCGGGAGAAAGGCGAGACGTGCAAGGCTTGATCCTGTGCCGGCGGTTCCGGTTCGCGGGGCCGCAACCTAGCGACAAGGGCGGTGTGTTGCCACCCCTGCCAAGGTTGCGGAACCGCTGGCCGGAAAAAAGGCGCCCGGCGCGTTTTCCGTGCGGCTCAGCCGAACAGGCCGTGCACCCAGCGGAACAGGCCGAAGTTCGACAGGTCGTTCCAGGTGGCGAAGATGAACAGGGTGGCCAGCACCGCGAGCCCGGCGCGGAAGCCGTATTCCACGGCGCGCGGGGGCAACGGCCGGCCCCGGATCGCCTCGATCGCATAGAACACCAGGTGCCCGCCATCCAGCACGGGGATGGGGAACAGGTTGATCAGCGCGAGGTTCACCGAAAGGATCGCCATGAAGGTCACGAGGCTGGCGAAGCCGAGGCTCGCGACCTGGCCGGAAAGCTGGGCGATGCGAAGCGGCCCGCCGAGTTCCTCCGTGCCCCGCTGGCCCGCGATCATCTGCCAGATGCCCCCGAGGGTTTGCACGGTGATGTCGGCCGTATAGGAAACGCCGCCCCAGATGGCCGAAAGCGGATCCGTGCGCTCATAGGTGGGCGCGCCACCGCCGATCCCGAGCAGGCCGGCGGCCGCAGCGCCCTCCGCCGCGCCCGGCCGGGGCAGCGGCGTGGCGGTCAGCACCAGCTCCCGGCCCTCGCGCTGCAGATGCACCTGGATGGGCTGGTTCGCGCGCGGCTGCACATGGGCCTGCACCTGCTCGAAGCGGGTGACGGGCACCTCGTCCAGAGCGGTGATCCGGTCGCCCACCATCAGCCCCGCGCGCTCGGCGGCGCCGCCGGGCACGACGGATGCGATGGTCGTGGTGCCGACCGGCTTACCCACCGCCATGAACAGCGCGGCGAAGAGCACCGCGGCCAGCACGAAGTTGGCCACGGGCCCCGCCGCGACGACGATGGCCCGGTCCAGCACGGGCTTGTCGTGGAAGCGCGGGCCGCGCGGGTCGTGTCCGGGAGAGGCATCGACCGAATCGGTCACGTCGCCCGGGCCTTCCTGGCCATAGAGCTTGACGTAGCCGCCCAGCGGCAGCCAGCCGATCTGCCATTCCGTGCCGCGCCGGTCCGTCCAGGCCGCGATGCGGCGGCCGAAGCCGATGGAGAAGCGCTCCACGAAAATGCCGCGCCACCGGGCGGCGGCGTAGTGGCCGAGCTCGTGGATGAACACCAGCACGCCCAGCACGACAAGGAAGGCCAGGATGGTGCGGAAGGGATCGGGGAGGAACTGCACCGGTTTCTCTCTGGCTTGGGTGACGGCTAGGCGGTGGCGGGAAGGCTGTCCGCAAGCCGGGTGGCTTCCCGGCGGGCTTCGGCATCCAGCGCGAGCACGGCGTCGAGCCCCCCCACCGGAGGGGCGCCGAGGCGTTCCAGCGTTTCCTCCACCACCCGCGCGATGTCGAGGAAGCCCAGGCGGCGGGACAGGAAGCGTGCCACCGCCACCTCGTTGGCCGCATTCAAGATGGTGGGGGCGCCCTGCCCTGCCAGCAAGGCCTCCCGCGCGAGGCGCAGCGCCGGGAAGCGCAGGGGATCGGGGGCGGAGAATTCCAGCCGGCCCAGTGCTGCCAGATCCAACCGGGGCACGTCCGCCCGCATCCGGTCCGGCCAGGCCAGGGCATGGGCGATGGGCGTGCGCATGTCGGGCGTGCCGAGTTGGGCCAGCAGCGAGCCGTCGGCGTACTGCACCAGGCCGTGCACGGCCGATTGCGGGTGCACCAGCACCTCGATGCGCTCGGGCGGCACGGGAAAGAGCCGCGCGGCCTCGACCAGCTCCAGGCCCTTGTTGAACATGGTCGCGCTGTCGATGCTGATCTTGGCGCCCATGGACCAGACCGGGTGGCGCACCGCCTGCTCGGGCGTCGCGGCCCGCATTTCCGCAAGGGAGGCCGTGCGGAAGGGCCCGCCGGAGGCGGTGAGGATGATGCGCTCCACCATCGCGGGGTCGCGGGCGTCGAGCGCCTGGAAGATGGCGTTGTGCTCGGAATCGACGGGCAGCAGCGTGGCGCCTGCCTCCTCGGCGGCGCGCAGCACGATGTCGCCGGCGCAGACCAGCGCCTCCTTGTTGGCCAGCGCCAGGGTGCCGCCCCGGCGCAGCGCGGCCAGGGCCGGGTGCAGCCCCGCGGCGCCGACAATGGCGGCCATGGTCCAGTCGGCCGGGCGGGACGCGGCCTCGGCCACGGCAGCCTCGCCTGCCGCCGCCTCGATCCCCGAGCCGGACAGGGCCTCCCGCAGGGCAGGCAGGCCCGCGGCGTCGGCCAGCACCGCCACGCGGGCGCGCAGGCGCCGGGCCGTGGCCGCGAGCGCCGCGGCGTCGCGGCCCGCCACGAGGGCCTCCACGGCGAAGGCGCCCTCCGGCGCGGCCTCCAGCAGGGCCACGGTGGAGCGGCCGACCGAGCCGGTGGCGCCGAGGATGGTCACGGTGCGCGTCATGCCGATCGCCCCCGGTTCAGGTTGAGGGCGTTCAGCGCCACAGGGCGCCGCCATAGCCGATCAGCAGCGCAAGGATCATGGCGGCAGGCGCCGCCGCCAGCAGTCCGTCCAGCCTGTCCAGCAGCCCGCCATGGCCGGGGATGAGGCTGGAGGTGTCCTTCACCTTGAAGTGCCGCTTGATGGCCGACTCGAGGAGATCCCCGGCCTGGGTCGCCACGGCCAGCACCGCCGCGACGGCCGCCGCGCGCCACGGGCTGCCCGGAGCAAGCTCGGGCGCCAGCAGGCCGCCGATCACCATGGCCAGAAGCAGCCCGCCGCCAGCCCCGGTCCAGGTCTTGGCAGGGGAAACCTGCCGCCAGAGCAGCGGCCCGCCGAGGGCTCGCCCGGCGACATAGGCGCCGATGTCGCTGGCCCAGACCACCAGGAGAAGGAACAGCAGGTTGGCCCGCCCGGCCTCGTTCTCGTGCCGCAGCTCGATCAGGCAGAGCCCGGCGACGCCGATGTAGAGCACGCCGAGCGCCAGCCGCAGCGCGGGCTGCTGCGCCCGGTCACCGCCGCGAAGCCGCTCGGCCGAAAGCCAGGTGAGCAGGAAGCCCATGCCCAGCACGAGCCAGGACGCCAGCGGATATTCCATCACCGCCAGGGTGCCGGCCACGAACACCGCGACGGGCACCCCCGCGCCAGGCAGCTTCACCGTGCGCAGGCCGCAGAGATGCACCCATTCCCAGGTCAGGATCGCGGCGCCCAGGGCCAGCAGCAGCGTATAGGCATTGGCCCCGAGCCAGACGCAGAGAATGGCGGCGGGCGCGAGCACGATGGCCGAGAGCACCCGCTTGCGCAGGTCCCGCCAGTTCTTCCCCGGCCTGGCCGGGGCGCCGGCTTCCGCCGCTGTGCCCGCCTGGTCCACCGGCTCAGCCGGTCCGGGCGCCGAAGCGGCGGTCCCGGCGGTGGAACTCGGCCACGGCATCCCGCAGATGGGCCGCATCGTAGTCGGGCCAGAGCACGGGCTGGAACACCAGCTCGGCATAGGCGCACTGCCAGAGCAGGAAGTTGGAAAGCCGGCTTTCGCCGGAGGTGCGGATGATGAGGTCGGGATCGGGCATCCCCGCCGTGTCCAGGTGGGCCGCCAGGGCCGCCTCGTCGATGTGCTCCGGGTCCAGCTCCCCCGAGGCCACCCGCGCGGCCAGGACACGGGCGGCCTTCACCAGCTCCGCCCGCCCGCCATAGGAAAGGGCGACGTTCAGGTTCAGCCGCACGTTGCCGGCGGTCGCAGCCTCGGCGCGGGCGATCTCGGCCTGCATGCCCGGCCCGAACGCCGCCCGGTCGCCGATAACACGGAGCCGCACGCCCTTTTCCACGAGCTGCCCGACTTCGTGGCGGAGATAGTGCCGCATCAGCCCGGTCAGGTCCCGCACCTCGTCGGCCGGGCGGCGCCAGTTCTCGCTGCTGAAGGCGAAGAGGGTGAGCCAGGAGATCCCCATCTCGCCCGCCGCCTCGATCAGCCGGCGCGTGGCCTCAGCCCCCGCCTTATGGCCGAGCGCGCGGGGCACGCCGCGGGCTGCTGCCCAGCGGCCGTTGCCGTCCATGATCACCCCGACATGGAGCGGTGGGGGGGGTGCCTCCCCCCTCTGGCGTTTGGTCTGCGTGGCGGCGCTCATGGGAATTGGCCGGCTCAGACGGCCTTGATGTCCTTTTCCTTCTCGGCGTAGGCCGCGTCCACCTTCTTGACGTACTCGTCCGTCAGCTTCTGCACGTCGTCCGACCAGCGCTTCGCATCGTCCTTGGAAATGTCGGACTTGGTTTCCCAGCCCTTGATCGTCTCCATGCCATCCCGGCGCACGCCGCGGATCGACACCTTGTTCGCCTCGGCGTACTTGGCGGCCTGCTTGGCCAGATCGTTGCGGCGCTCCTGCGTCAGGGGCGGCAGCGGAACGCGGATCACCTGACCCTCGGCCTGCGGGTTCAGGCCCAGGTTGGCATCGCGGATCGCGACCTCCACGGCCTTGGTGACCGACTTGTCCCAGACCTGCACCGAAAGCAGCCCGGGGCCGGCCACGGAGATGTTCGCCACCTGGCTCAGCGGCTGGTTGGTGCCATAGGCCTCAACCCGGATCGGCTCCAGCAAGGCGGGGCTGGCGCGTCCGGTGCGCAGGCCGGAGAACTCCTTGCGCAGCGTCTCGAGCGCGCCGTCCATGCGGCGCACGAGGTCCTTGCGCAACTCGGGGAAGTCGGGGGGAGCGGCCATGGGGTGTCCCTCAGCTCTCGTGGACCGTGGTGAACTTGCCCTCGCCCTTCATGACGGCGGTGAAGGCCCCCGGCTCATGGATGTCGAAGACGATGATCGGGAGCTTGTTCTCCCGGGCGAGCGAGATGGCCGCCGCATCCATAACGGCCAGGTCGCGCGCCAGCATGTCATGATATGTCAGGGCCTCGTAGCGCTCGGCCAGTGGGTCCTTGCGGGGGTCGGCGGTGTAGACGCCGTCCACCTGCGTGCCCTTGAGCAGCACGTCGCAGCCCATCTCGGCCGCGCGCAGGGCGGCCGCCGTGTCGGTCGTGAAGAAGGGATTGCCCGTTCCGGCGGCAAAGATCACCACCCGCCCCTTTTCCATGTGGCGCACGGCGCGGCGGCGGATAAAGGGCTCGCACAGGCTCGCCATGGGAATCGCGGACTGAACCCGCACCGGCACGCCCGCCTTCTCCAGCGCGTTCTGCATGGCCAGGGCGTTGATCACGGTGGCCAGCATGCCCATGCCGTCCGCCTGGGCGCGGTCCATGCCGGCGGCCGCGCCGGACACGCCGCGGAAGATGTTCCCCCCGCCGATCACCAGCCCGACCTGGATGCCCAGCTTCGCCACCGCGGACACGTCCTCGGCGATGGCGTTCACGGTGTTGGCGTCCAGGCCATAATTGCCCGGACCCATCAGGGCCTCGCCCGACACCTTCAACAGGACGCGCTTGTAGCGGAGGCTGGTCATTCTGTGCTGCGGTCCCGGGAGCTTGCGAAGGTAACCGTGACCGTCCCGTGCGGCAAGGCAGCGGGGCCGGAAGCGGGGCGCCAGGAGCCGGGCGATCCGTCGCCCGCCTCCCGGCAGATCGCCTCCCCTCGGAGGCAGAGCCGGGCGCGGGGCGCCCGGCAGGCCGGTCAGCCGGCGGTCCCGGCGGCGGCGGCGACCTCGGCGGCGAAGTCGCTCGTTTCCTTTTCGATGCCCTCGCCGAGCTGGAAGCGGGCGAAGCCCGTCAGCTTGGCACCGGACTTCTGCACCACGGCCTTCACGCGGCTCTCGCCGTCATGCACCCAGACCTGCTCCAGCAGCACCACTTCCTCGTAGTACTTGCGGATGCGGCCTTCGACCATCTTCTCGATGACCGCGGGGGGCTTGCCGGAGGCCTGGGCCTGCTCGGTCAGCACCGCGCGCTCGCGCTCCAGCGCCGCGTTGTCCACGGCGGAAACGTCCAGCGCCTCCGGGCGGGCGGCCGCCACGTGCATGCCGATCTGACGGCCGAGCGTGAGGATCGCGTCCCCGCCATCGGCGGCCTCAAGGGCGGCCAGAACGCCGATCTTGCCCAGGCCCGGCTTCACCGCGCTGTGAACATAGGTGGCAACGGCGCCCGAGGGGACGGACAGCACGCGGGCGCGGCGGATCGTCATGTTCTCGCCGATGGTCGCGATCAGGCGGGTCAGCTCCTCGGCGACCGAGTGGCCGGCGCCCGGGTACTGGGCGGCCTTCAGCCCCTCCACGTCCTCGCCGGCGTCGAGGGCGATCCGGGCCACCGTCTCCACGAAGCCCTGGAACTGCTCGTTGCGGGCCACGAAGTCGGTCTCGGCGTTCACCTCGACCATGGCGGCCTTGGGGCCGGAGGAGGCGACGCCGATCAGGCCCTCGGCGGCCACGCGGCCGGACTTCTTGGCGGCCGACGACAGACCCTTCTTGCGCAGCCAGTCGATGGCGGCCTCGCTGTCGCCGTTGCTCTCCACCAGGGCCTTCTTGACGTCCATCATGCCCGCGCCGGTCTTCTCGCGCAGGTCGCGCACCATGGCTGCCGTGATCTCGGCCATCTTTCTCTTTCCGTCTTCTGGCGCGCCGGCCCGCCGGGGCGGGCCCCGGGGCTTGCGGCGCGGCGTGTATGCGACACGCCGGGGCGGCGATGCCACCCCGGCGCGTTCAGTTCCCTGCGAGCCCGGCCGGATTGCCCCGGCCGGGGGCGCGATCAGCCGGCGTTGTTGCCGTCGTCACGGTTGCTCTGGCCAGCGGCTTCCAGGGTGCCGGTGTCCACGCCCGAGGTCGGGCTCGACTGCGCGCCCTCGAGGGCCGGGCCGGCAGCAACCTCGGCGCCACCGACCGCCTCGGGGATGCTCTCGGCGAAGATGCCGACGCCGCCGGTGGAGGCGAGGTCGTCCGGCACGGAGGGCAGCGCCTCGTCGTCGGGCAGGGCGTCGATCGGCAGATCGGCCTGGGCACCGACATCGATGCCGGAGCCGGACAGCTCGGCCGAGATGCCGTCGAACACGGCGGCGGCCATCATGTCGCAGTACAGGTTGATCGCGCGGATCGCGTCGTCGTTGCCAGGGATCGGGAAGGCGACGCCCGAGGGGTCGGCGTTGGAGTCGCAGACGGCGATCACGGGGATGCCGAGCTTGTTGGCCTCCTCGATGGCCAGCTTCTCCTTGATCGTGTCGATCACGAAGATCACGTCGGGCAGGCCGCCCATCTCGCGGATGCCGCCGAGCGCGCGATCCAGCTTCTCCTTCTCGCGCGTCAGCATCAGGATCTCCTTCTTGGTGAGACCCTGGGTGTTCCCGCCGAGCTGCTCGTCCATCTGCTTCAGGCGCTTGATGGAGCCGGTGATGGTCTTCCAGTTCGTGAGCATGCCGCCGAGCCAGCGGTGGTTCACGTAATACTGGCCGCAGCGGGTCGCGGCCTCGGCCACGTAGTCCGCCGCCGCCTTCTTGGTGCCCACGAAGAGCACGCGGCCGCCGCCGGCCACCACGTCACGGACGGTGCGCAGCGCGCGGTCCAGCATGGGCACGGTCTGCTGCAGGTCGAGGATGTGGACCTGATTGCGGACGCCGAAAATATAGGGGGCCATCTTCGGGTTCCACCGGCGGGTGTGGTGGCCGAAGTGGACGCCGGCCTCGAGCAGGCCGCGCAGGGTAACGTCGGGCATCGCCATGTGGCGGTTCCTTCTTCCGATTGATCCGGTTAGGCCTCCGCGGCGCTGACACCCGCGCGAGATTTTCCGGGCGGAAAACTCGGGGGACCGGACCCTGCCGCTTATCTCGGAAGGGCGCACCGCGTGCGGATTTGCCGGGCGAGGGAAGCCCCCTCGTCCGGCGCGCGGCATATGGCATGACACGCGCGCCCGGACAAGGGCGCGCGTGCCCGGTCAGGCCGGCGGCTCAGGCGGTGAAGGCGTCCTCGAGCCGCTTCAGCATGGCCTTCTCGGTGGGCGACACCTTGCTCGTAAGCCCCAGGAAGCCGCCGGAGGCCTCGGCCACCTGATGGGCACGGGCGATCACGTCCTTATGGAGCGCGGCGCGCGCCTCGGGCGCCAGGGCGTGGACATAATCGGTCCAGGTGGCGAGCAGGTCCTGCGGGGGGTGCTGGGCCAGCCAGTGGTCGAGCAACGCGTGGGCGGCGCCGCCCGTCGGAATGCCGGCCTCGCCGGCCGCGGAAAGAATGGCGCGCCGCTCTTCCGGCTCCGGCGTGCCGTCCGCCCAGGCAACCAGCACCAGCGGTGCAAGCGAGAGGGCGGCAAGGGCGTTGGCACCGATGCCGTGCGCCTCCAGCCGTTCCAGCACCTTCGGATCCTGGATGCCCGTGGAGCCGGACAGCTCCTTCTGCCCCTCCGGCGCGTGCAGGCGGCGGATCAGCTCCGCGTTCTGGCGCGCAAAGAAGGCCTCTTCCAGGGCCTTGCGGCGATCATCGATGAAATCGTGGCTCATGGCGGTCTCCAAAGGTGCTTCGTGGCCCCTGCGGGCGGCGGGGCAAGAATATGAGGTGTGGCCGCCGGCACCAATGCCGTCCGCCGGGACGCTCCGGTTGTCAGGCCAGGGCCGCTTCTGCCACGCTTCCCCGGAAGGTCGAGGCGCCGGCAACAGGCGCCCGCCGATGGGAGGATGAGCCATGATGACGCACCCGCGGGGGCGCGTTGCCCGCCGTACCCTTCTCGCGCTCGGCACGGCAGGGCTCGCCGCGCCGGCCCTGGGGCAGACCGGCTTCCCGAACCGGCCCATCCGGCTCCTGGTGCCCTGGCCGCCCGGCGGCTCGGCCGATGCGCAGCTCCGTTCGCTGGCGGACGTCGCCACGAAGATCATCGGGCAGCCCGTGATGATCGAGAATCGCTCCGGCGCCCGCGGGCTGCTGGCGGCCCAGGCGCTGCTGCAATCCGCGCCGGATGGCTACACCCTGGCTCAGCATCATCTTTCGGTTCTCCGCCACCCCTTCATGACGAAGGCGCGGTCATGGGATCCGGTGGCGGACTTCACCCCGGTGCTGGGCCTGACCGGCTGGCTGTTCGGAGTGGTGGTGAGGGCGGACAGCCCGATCCAGGACTGGGCGGGCTATGTGGCGGCCGCCCGGGCCCGGCCAGGGCGGATGACCTATTCCACCAGCGGCATCGGCACGAGCAACCACATCGCCATGGAGGACATCTGCGTGCGCCTCGGCATGGAGATGGTGCACGTGCCCTTCCGCGGCACCACCGAGGGCGTGACGGCGCTGCTGGGCGAGCAGATCGACAGCATCGCCGACAGCTCCGCCTGGGTGCCGCAGGTCGAGGCCGGCGCCTTCCGCCTGATCTGCGTCTGGTCGCCCGAGCGCGCGGCGCGCTTCCCGCAGGTGCCGACGCTGAAGGAGCTGGGCGTCGACGTGGCGGTCACCTCGCCCTACGGCATCGCGGGGCCGAAGGGCATGGACCCGGGCGTGGTGCGGGTGCTGCACGACGGCTTCAAGGCCGCGCTGATGAGCCCGGAGAACACCACCGTGCGGGACCGCTGGGACATGCCCCTGGCCTATATGGACACCGCCGCCTACCGCGATTTCATCGCGGAGCGCGTGGCCTACGAGCGGGAGATGGTGGGGCGGCTCCGGCTGAGCATCGACAGCTAGGCCGCCTCCACCGCCTCCACGCCGGGGATCACCTTCATCGCCTGCGCCAGGCGGGGCGAGACGTTCCAGCGGCCGGGAAGGGTCAGCTCCACCTCCTGCCCGGGCCCGGTGCGGGGGATGAGGATGACCTCCCCCCTGCCCTTCCCTTCCCGCTCCAGCAGGGTGCGCAGCGGCTCGATCGCCTCCATTCCGGCCACCTCGATCCTGAGGCCCTGGCCGATCGACTGCGCCGCGCGCTCCAGCGGCTCGCAGTCGAGCGCGGTGAGCCGCACGGCCTCGCCATCCGCGCGCACCTCCGTGGAGAAGATCACCGCGTTCCCCTCCACCAGCATCTCCCGGCACTTGCCGAGGATCTCGGAGAAGCAGGTCACCTCCGTGCTGCCGCTGGCGTCCGAGATGCGGATCCAGGCCATGCGGCTGCCGGTCTTGGTCGTGCGCTCCTTCGTGCCGATGATGGTGCCCGCCAGCTTGAGGCGGGCGGCGCCGGCCTGGGCGCGCTCCGTCATCTTGGCGATGGGGCAGACGTTCAGCTTGCGCAGCGTGTCGATATAGGTGTCGAGCGGGTGGGCCGAGAGGTGGAAGCCGATCGCCTCCGCCTCCTGGCTCAGCCGGTCGAGCTGCGGCCAGTCCGGCATGTCGCGCAGGCGGAGCGGCGGCGTGTCGCCGGAGGCTCCGGGGGCGCCGAACAGGCCGATCTGCGCGCTGCCGCGGTCCTCCGCGGCGGCCTGGGCGCGGCGGAGGATGAGCTCCGCCCCCTCCGTCACGCGGGCACGGTTGGGGTCCAGGCACTCGAAGGCGCCGGCGCGGGCGAGGTTCTCGACCTGCATCTTGTTGAGCTGCTTCGGGTCCACGCGGTCGGCGAAGTCCGAGAGCGAGCGGAACGGCGTGCCCTGCTCGCGGACCCGCACGAGGTCCTGCATGGCGGCGAGGCCCACGCGCTTCACGGCGGCGAGGGCGAAGCGGATCGCCTCCACCGGCGTGCCGTCCTCCATCTCCCGCATCTCCACCGTGAACTCGGCGGCGCTGCGGTTCACGTCGGGGGGCAGGACCTTGATGCCGAGCCGCGAGGCCTCCTGCAGGTGGGAGGCGAGCTTGTCGGTGTTGCCCATGTCCAGCGTCATGGAGGCGGCGAGGAAGGCGACGGTGTGGTTCGCCTTCAGCCAGGCCGTCTGGTACGAAACCAGCGCGTAGGCGGCGGCGTGTGACTTGTTGAAGCCGTACTCCGCGAAGCGCTCCATCAGGTCGAAGATCTCGCCGGCCTTGTCGTTCGGGATGCCGCGCGCCGTCGCGCCCTCCACGAAGATCGCGCGCTGGGCCTGCATCTCCGAGCGGATCTTCTTGCCCATGGCGCGGCGCAGCAGGTCGGCGCCGCCGAGCGAGTAGCCCGCCAGCTCCTGGCTGATCTGCATGACCTGCTCCTGGTAGACCAGGATGCCGTAGGTTTCCTCCACCAGCGGGCGCATGGCGGCGTGCACGGGCTCCCAGGGCTCCCCGTGCTTGCGGGCGCAATAGGCGGGAATGTTGGCCATAGGCCCCGGGCGGTAGAGCGACACCGCCGCGATCAGATCCTCGAAGCGGTCGGGGCGCATCATGCGAAGGCAGTCCCGCATCCCCTGGCCTTCGAACTGGAACACCCCGGCCGCGTCGCCCTTGGCGAGCATCGCGTAGGTCTTCGCGTCGTCCAGCGGGATGGTGGTCAGGTCCACCGTGATCCCCTGCCCCTTGAGGATGTTCACCGCGCGCTCGAGCACCGTGAGCGTCTTCAGCCCGAGGAAGTCGAACTTCACCAGCGAGGCGCTCTCGACGTATTTCATCGAGTACTGCGTCACCAGCATTTCGCTTCGCGGATCGCGGTAGAGAGGCACGATCTCGATCAGCGGCTTGCGCCCGATCACCACGCCCGCGGCATGGGTGGAGGCGTTGCGGTAGAGGCCCTCCAGCTGAAGGCCGGTGTGCATGAGGCGGTCGACGTTCTCGTCGGTCTCGCGCATCTCCTTCAGGCGGGGCTCGCCGTCCAGCGCCTCCTGGAGCGTCGGCGGCTTGGCGGCGTTGAAGGGGATCAGCTCCGCGATGCGGTTCACCTGGCCGTAGGGCATGCCCATCACGCGGCCGACGTCGCGCACCACCGCCTTCGCCTGGAGGCGGCCGAAGGTGATGATCTGGCCGACGCGGTCCTCGCCATATTCCCGGCGCACGTACTGGATCACCTCTTCCCGCCGGTCCTGGCAGAAATCGATGTCGAAGTCGGGCATCGAGACGCGCTCGGGGTTCAGGAAGCGCTCGAAGAGCAGGCCGAAGCGAAGGGGATCGAGGTCGGTGATCAGCAGCGCCCAGGCGGCGACCGAGCCCGCGCCCGATCCGCGGCCGGGGCCCACGGGGATGCCTTGCTCCTTCGCCCACTGGATGAAGTCGGCGACGATGAGAAAGTAGCCGGAGAAGCCCATCTTCTCGATGACGTTCAGCTCGAAGGCCAGGCGCTCGCGGTATTCGGGGCGCTTGTCCTCGGGGGTGCCCTGGGCATCGAGGCGGCCCTCCAGGCCGCGCGTCGCCATGTCGCGAACCGTCTCGGCCTCGGTCATTCCGGGCTGGACCTTCGGGCAGATCGGCAGCTCGGGCTTGCGCGTCTCGGCCATCACGGCGCAGCGGCGGGCGATCGCCAGGGTGTTGTCGCAGGCTTCCGGCAGGTCCGCGAACAGGGCGCGCATGGCAGCCGGCGGCTTGAACCAGTGGTCCGGCGTCACGCGGCGCCGGTCGGGCTCGGCGAGCGTCCGGCTCTCGGCGATGCAGAGCAGGGCGTCGTGCGCCTCGTGCGCGGACTCCGTCGCGAAGTAGACGTCGTTGGCGGCGACGATCGGCACGGCGGCGGCATCGGCCAGGGCCAGGAGGCCGGGCTCCACCGCGCGGTCGCGCTCGGTGCCGTGGCGGGTCAGCTCAACCGCCAGATTGTCGCCGTAGGCCTCGCGCAGCGCGGCCAGCAGCGCCTCGGCCTGCTCGCGCCGGCCCTCGGCCAGCAGGCGGCCAAGCGGGCCGAGCGTGCCGCCCGTGAGCAGGAAGATGCCCTGCGAATTCGCGCGAAGCTGGTCGAGGTTGATCGCGGGCTTGCCCGAGGGGTCGTCGCCCAGCCAGCCGAGGGAGGAAAGGCGCTGAAGGTTCTGCAGGCCCGGCGCGTCCATGGCCAGCGCCACCACCGGGTCGGGCGGCAGGCGCGCGGCCTCGGGACGCTCGGGCTCCCTGGCTCGGGCCAGCCAGATCTGGCAGCCGATGATGGGCTGCACCCCCTCCTTCGCCGCGTACTGGCTGAACTCCAGGGCGCCGAACATCGTGGCGGTGTCGGTCAGCGCCAGCGCCGGCATCCCGGCCTTGCGGGCCAGGCCCGGCAGCTTGTCGGCCTTGATGGAGCCCTCCGCCAGCGAATAGGCGGAGTGGACGTGGAGGTGGACGAAGCTGGAGGGCATTCCCGGAATATAGGCGGGCGGTGCCCGATTCGCGCGGCCCCGGCGGCGGAACGGTCAGCCCAGCGCCCCGATCTCCTCCTCGCTGGCGTTCAGGGCGGCCCAGAGGATGGCGCCGGCCGTGACGGCGGCCGACTTCAACTCACCCGGCGGCACCACGGCACGGGTGTCGGCGCCGGTGAGGAGGAGCCGCAGCGCCCCTTCCGGCGCATCGAAGCCCGCGATGAGCCGGAGCGCGGGAATGCCGGCGGCGGCGAAGTTCGCGTGGTCGGAATTGACCATAAGGGGATGATGCACCGCCACCTCCGCCCCGATCGCGGCGGCGGCCCGCCGCACGAAGGGACCAAGCCCCACAAAGCCGCTGGTGAGGGCGGTGAGCCGTGGATGGCCCGCGATGCTGTCGAGGTTGAGGTTGAACCGGATGGCCGCGCGCCGCCCCGGATCGATCGCGGCCAGCCATGCCCTGGAGCCCGAGAGCGCCCATTCCTCTGCCCCGAAGACGCAGACGGTGAGCCCGCGCCGGCAGGCGTGCAGGTCGGGTGCCACCGCGCGGGCGAGCGCCAGCGCTGCGGCGAGCCCCGTGGCGTTGTCCATGGCGCTCTCCCCCAGGGGATGGCCATCCAGATGGGCGGAAAGCACCACGCGTCCCTCGCCGCCGCCGGGAAGGTCGAGCACCAGGGTGGGCGCCGTCGCGGGGGCGGCGTCACCTTCCAGCACAAGATGCGCGCGGCGGCCGGCGATGCGGGCCGCGACCTCGATCCCCACCCCGAAGCAAGGGATGGCCACGCCGTTGGCGCCGCCCGAGACCGGCCCGATGCCGGGCTCCGGTTGCACCATCAGCGCGGCCGCCGCCCCCGCGGCGGCCGCGGCGGCCAGCTTGAAGCGCCGGTGGATGGTCCAGGGCGCGAAAGGATATTCGTGCCGCAGCAGCACGGCCTTGCCACGCACGCGCGCGCCGGCCGCCGCCACGTCCTCGGGCGCGCCGCGGCCGAGATCGAGCACCTCCAGTTCCATCCCGCCCGGCCCGGTCGTGGCGGAGCCGAAGAGGGCGACATGGGGCAAAGCCGTTCCGTCCGGCAGGGAGAGGGCGGATCGCCGCAGCGTCCATCCGTCATAAGGCACGGGCTCGTTTGCGGCAGGGCCGATCGCGCGCAGGCGCTCCAGGGTCCAAGCGAAGGCGGCCTCCGCCGAAGAACTGCCCTGCACCCGCCCGCCGAAGTCGCAGAGCGCCTCGAAGTCGGCGCGGAGGTCTGGATCGGCGGCCAGGCGCCCGAGGAAGGCCTGCATCAGCGGACGCTCACACCGGCGGCGCGCGCCACCTCGGCCCAGCGCCGGAACTCGGCATCGAGCACGCGGGCGAAGGCCTCCGGCCCGCCCGGGCGTGGCTCCAGCCCCAGGCTCTCGAGACGGGCGCGCACGTCGTCCGCGGCGATCGCCCCGGCCAGGGCCGTCGCCAGGCGGGTCCGCGCCTCGGCGGGCAGGGAGACGGGCGCGAGGACGCCGAACCAGTTGTCGGCGATCAGCTCGACACCCCCTTCCCGCAGCGTCGGCACGTCGGGGAGGCTGGGGAGCCGCTGCGGGGACGCAACGGCGACGGGAACAACCTGCCCGGCACGCAGCGGCCCCTCGATGGAGGCCGGTGAGGAGAAGATCGCGTTGATCTGCCCGGCCGCCACGTCCTGGAGCGCCGGCCCGGCGCCGCGATAGGCCACGTTGGCGAAGCGCGCGCCCGTGAGTTGCCCGAACCATTCGGGCAGGAGGTGCGACAGGCTGCCGATGCCCGACGACCCGAAGGAAACGGTGTCCGGCCGCGCCTTCGCCGCGGCGGCCAGCGCGGCGGCGTTGCGCGCCGGAAACCCGCTGTTCACCGCCAGGATCATGGTGACGGCGCCGATGAGCGAAACGGGGGCCAGGTCCGCCGCCGCGTTGTAGGGAACGCGCTCCTGCACCGCCGGGATGATGGTGAAGGGCGAATCGGCCAGCAGCACGGTGTGGCCGTCCGTGGCGCGCGCCGCCGCCTCCGTGCCGAGCATGGAACCGGCGCCCGGCCGGTTGTCCACCACCACGGGCTGGCCGAGCGCCGCCGCGAGGCCGGGGGTGAGGAGGCGCGCCACGATGTCCGACGGGCCGCCCGCCGCATAGGGGACGACCACCCGCAGGGGGCGCTGCGGCCACGTGCCCTGCGCGCGCGCGGTGGGCGCCGCCAGGATGGCCGGGGCGAGAAGGATGGAACGGCGACGGATCGGCATGCGCGGGAGCCTAGGGTGGGCTCCCGCCCCCTGTCCACCGATGGACCGGCGGCGTCAGGCCGGGACGATCAGCCCCTCCCGCAGGGTCACCGTGCGGTCCATCCGCGCGGCAAGCTCCGGGTTGTGGGTCGCGATCAGCGCGGCGACCCCGCGCCCGCGAACGGCGTCGAGCAGCTCCGCGAAGACGCGGTCGGCGGTGGCGACGTCCAGGTTGCCCGTCGGTTCGTCCGCCAGCAGCACCTTGGGGCCGTTCGCCAGGGCGCGGGCGATGGCCACGCGCTGCTGCTCCCCGCCCGAAAGCCGCGTGGGGCGATGGTGCCCGCGGTCGCCCAGGCCGAAGGTGGCCAGAAGCTCGCGCGCCCGCGCCTCCGCCTCCCGGCGCGGGCGGTTGGCCGCGAGCTGGGGGAGCACGATGTTCTCCTCCGCCGTGAACTCGGGCAGCAGGTGGTGGAACTGGTAGACAAAGCCGATGGTGTCGCGGCGGAGCGCCGTGCGGGCATCGTCGGAGAGGTTGCCGCTGTCGCGCCCTCCCACCAGCACCTGCCCGGCATCGGGCTTCTCCAGCAGGCCCGCGACGTGCAGCAGCGTGGACTTGCCCGTGCCGGAGGGCGCGACGAGGGCGACGATCTCGCCCGCGAAAAGGTCTAGCTCGGCGCCGCGCAGCACGGGCAGCTCGCCGGCCTCCGTGCGGTAGCGGCGCTCGACGGCGCGCAGCGCCAGGGGCGGCCCGGACGATGTCGCGAGCGGCGCGTCACGCATTGCGCAGCCCCTCCACCGGGTCGAGCCGCGCGGCGCGCCAGGAGGGATAGATGGTGGCCAGGAGCGAGAGGCCGAGGCCCATGCCGACCACCTGCGCCACCTCCATCGGCTCCACCACGGCGGGCAGCTTGGTGAGGAAGTAGATCTCGGCGCTGAACAGGTCCGTGCCCGTCAGCGTCTGCAGGAACTGCCGGATGTTCTCGATGTTCAGGCAGAAGACCAGGCCGATGAAGAAGCCGATCAGCGTGCCCGCGACGCCGATGGAGGCGCCGGCGAGAAGAAAGATGCGCAGGATCGCGCCCCGCGTGGCGCCCACGGTGCGCAGCACCGCGATGTCGCGTCCCTTGTCCTTCACCAGCATGATGAGGGAGGAGACGATGTTGAAGGCGGCGACGATGATGATGAGGGTGAGGATCAGGAACATCACGTTCCGCTCCACCTGCACCGCGTTGAAGAACGACGAGTTGGAATCCTGCCAGTCCAGCACGCGCACGGGCATGCCGCGCAATGCCCCGAAGATCTCCCGCGTGGCGAGCCGGACGCGGGAGGGATCGTCCACGAAGACCTCCACCTGGGTGGCGCTGTCGCGGTGCTGGAAATAGACCTGGGCGGCGCCGAAGGGCAGGAAGACGTAGCTGGAGTCGTATTCCTGCATCCCCGCCTCGAACAGCGCGACCACCTCATAGGCGCGCAGGCGGGGAACCGTGCCCATCACGGTGGTGCGCCCTTGGGGAGAAACCAGGGTGATCCGCTCGCCAACGCGAATGCTGAGCTTGCGGGCGAGCCGCGTGCCGATGACGACCGTGTCGTCGCCGCCGAAGCGGGACAGGTCGCCCGCGCGGATGTTGCCGGCGATCAGCGGCCGGGCGCGCAGATCCTCCGGCCGGATGCCGCGCGCGAGGCCACCCGTCGCGCCGCCCTCGTCGCTGGTGAAGAGCACCTGCCCCTCCACGATGGGCGTGGCGGAGGCGATGCCGGGCAGGCCGCGGATGCGGGCGGCGATGTTGTCGAAGTCGCGCAGACCCGAATTGTCCTGCGCATAAACGCCGAGATGCCCGTTCAGCCCGAGGATGCGGCCCAGCAGCTCCTGCCGGAAGCCGTTCATCACGGACATGACGATGATCAGCGTCGCGACACCCAGCGCGATCCCCACGAGCGAGAAGATGGCGATGACGGACACGAAGCGCTCTCCCTTGCGGGCGCGCAGATAGCGGAAGGCGACGGCGCGCTCGAAGGGAGAGAACATCAGGCGAGCGTCGCGCGGATCTTCGCCAGCGCGTCCTCCAGCGAAAGCTCCAGCCGCTCCCCGGTCGCCCGCCGCTTCAGCTCCACGACGCCCTTGGCCGCGCCGCGCGGGCCGATGATGGCCTGCCAGGGATAGCCGATCAGGTCGGCATCGGCGAACTTGGCCCCGGCCCGTTCCGGCCGGTCGTCATAGACGGCCTCCCCCGGGAGCGCGGCATAGAGCTGCTCGCACAGCGCGTCCGCGGCGGCGTCGCCGGGCTTGAGGTTCAGGATCGCGCAGGCATAGGGCGCGACGGCGTCGGGCCAGATGATGCCTTCCTCGTCGTGCCCGGCCTCGATGATGGCGGCCAGCAGGCGAGACACGCCGATGCCGTAGGAGCCCATCTCCGGCACCACCGGGGTGCCGTCCGGGCCGGCCACGGTCAGGCCCATGGGCTTCGAGTACTTGGTGCCGAAATAGAAGATGTGCCCGACCTCGATACCGCGCGCCGTGACCTGCGCTTCGGCGGGGATGGCGTCCCAGGCGGCCTCGTCGTGCTTTTCGTCGGTCGCGGCGTAGCGGCTGGTCCAGAAGTCCACCACCGGGGACGGATCGCCCGTGCCCGTGGGGTCCTGCGCCAGGACGTCGAACTCCAGCAGGTCCTTGTGAAGGTAGACGACGCTTTCCCCGGTTTCGGCCAGGATGATGAACTCGTGGGAAAGATCGCCGCCGATCGGGCCCGTGTCGGCCTGCATGGGAATCGCCTT
This sequence comes from Muricoccus vinaceus, assembly GCF_042433125.1. NCBI lineage: Bacteria > Pseudomonadati > Pseudomonadota > Alphaproteobacteria > Acetobacterales > Roseomonadaceae > Muricoccus > Muricoccus vinaceus. The sequence goes on from NZ_JBHLVZ010000084.1 coordinate 298,208, forward strand.
CAGCCCCATGCGCGCGAAGGTGCGGAGATAGGCGCGGAACATCAGGCGATAGGACTTGCGCGCGCCCTCCGCATCGATGTCGAAGGAATAGGCGTCCTTCATCAGGAACTCGCGCCCGCGCATCACGCCGAAGCGGGGGCGGATCTCGTCCCGGAACTTCCACTGGATGTGATAGAGGCTGCGCGGGAGGTCCCGGTAGGACTTCGCGTAGCCCTTGAAGATATCGGTGACCATTTCCTCGTTGGTCGGGCCGTAGAGCATTTCCCGGTCGTGGCGGTCGGTGATGCGGAGCATCTCCTTGCCGTAGTCCTCGTAACGGCCGCTCTCGCGCCAGAGTTCGGCGGGCTGGACCGTCGGCATCAGGATTTCCTGCGCGCCTGCCAGGTCCTGCTCCTGCCGAACGATTTCGCTGACCTTGCGCAGGACGCGAAGGCCGAGCGGCAGCCAGGCATAGATGCCCGCACTGGTCTGGCGGATCAGGCCCGCCCGCAGCATCAGCCGGTGCGAGACGATCTGCGCCTCGGCGGGCGTTTCCTTGAGCGTGGGGAGAAAGGCGCGGGACAGGCGCAAGGGAAGGAGCTCCGGTAAGGCCAGGGGATCAGATCGGGGCGCAACCTAGAGCAAGGCGCGGGTGGCGCAATCCGGCAGCCGCCTGCTTCGGACCGTGCCGCGGAAAAGGCGGAGGAAAAGCCAAAAAAAGGGCCACCCCAATGGGGCGGCCCGAGTTTAGGGAGGAAACGCCAGTCACACGGCGGAAGAGGAAAAGCCCTCTTCCATGTCCCGATGATGCAGCGCAGCAGCAGCCGCACAAAGGGCTTTCCGGCCCTCACCGCCAAAAAAGAAGGCCGCGCAGCCGTCGAATGACTCAAAAATACTCATCTTCGTTGTCGAGTGCTGCATTTGCCTAATCGTTAGGCTTGGCGAGCCATCCATCTCGAAAGGACAACCAGTCAGCACGCACCAGCCACTCGATCAGGAACCAGATCAGAATGGACAGGAGCGTGGTGATGATCAGGATTCTCAGCACGCGCACCTGCCTCGGCGCCCCTCGCCACCCGCCGGTCGCAGCCGCCTCCGGGTCCGGGTTGATGCCCAGTGGCAGCACGGCGAAGAGCACCGTCCACCACACCAGGAAATACACCACCGTCCCCGTGACCCAGCCCATGCCATCCCCCATGCCGCGTCGTCATCGTAACCTTACGGCGTCGTATCGCGTTCAAGGCGCGTCCTTGTTCCGGAACGGAAACCGCGATGCGACGCATCCTAATCCTCGCGGGCCTCGCCCTCACGGCGTTGCCCCTTCTGCCACACGCCGCCGAGGCACGCCCGCCCTGGGAAAGGGAGCGTGGCTGGGAGCGCCATGAGCGCCGTGAAGCCTGGCGCGAGGAGCGCTGGCGCCGCGAGGCGTGGCGGCGCGAACATGACCGCCGTGAGGCCTGGCGTGCCGAGCGCTGGCGCCGGCACGCTGGTCGCGGCTACGGCCCGCCGGTGGCCGACTACGCGCCTCCCGCCCCAGGCGTGACCCTGCAGTTCAACCTCCGCTGAGGCGCCTCACACCCGGAGCAGGTGCAACTCGACCTGCGGGCGCTTGCGCACGCGCCGCCCAATGGCCTTGCGCAGCGCGGTCCGGGCGGCCTCCCGCAGGGCCGTGTCCTCCCGGCGGAGGGGCGCGGGCAGGTCGTTCACCAGCCGCGCGAGATCGGCGGCGATCTGGTTGGTCGCCTCCTCGCCCTGGTCGAACAGGCCGGGAGCCGAGATCTGCGGCACGCCGCGGACCCGGCCCGCTTCGTCCACGGCCAGTGACCCGACAACCACCCCGTTGAACAGCATGCGCCTGCGGGCGCCGAGCACGTTGCCTTCCAGCGGAAGCAGGCGCGGCCCATCGACCGCGAGCTTGCCGCTCTGCACGGTTTCCGACACCTCGACGGGGTCAGGACCGAGGCGGAGCATGTCGCCGTCCTCGATCAGGTGCGGGATGGCACCGAAATCGCGCGCAAGGGCCGCGTGCTGCTGCAGGTGCCGCCACTCGCCGTGCACCGGCACGGCGTGACGGGGCTTCACCAGCTCGTAGAGGCGGCGAAGCTCTTCCTTGGCGGGATGGCCGGAAACATGGACGGGATGCTCGGAGTCCGGCGTGATCACGCGGCAACCGGCGCGGAACAGGGCGGATTCGACCGCCATGATCGCCTTCTCGTTTCCCGGGATCATGCGGGAGGAGAAGATCACCGTATCGCCCTCCCCCAGAGAGATCTGGGGGTGGGTGTCGGCCGCGATCTTGGCCAGTGCCGAGCGCGGCTCGCCCTGACTGCCCGTGCAGATGATCAGCAGCTCGTCATCGGGCAGGTAGCCGGCCTCGTCCTCATCCAGGAAGGGCGGGATGTCCTTGAAGTAGCCGGTCTCCCGCGCCGCCGCATCGGCGTTGCGGAGCGACCGGCCGAACAGGGCCACGCGCCGGCCTGCGGCCATCGCGGCCCGGGTGATGGATTCGACGCGCGCCACGTTCGTCGCGAAGCAGGTCACGGCCACCCGGCCCTTGAGGCTGGCGACCAGTTCCGTCAGCGCGACCCGCACATCGGCCTCGCTGCCCGAATAGCCGTCCACCAGGGCATTGGTGCTGTCGCAGACCATTGCCAGCACCCCCTCCGCGCCCAGGGCCGCGAAGCCGGCCTCGTCCGTCGGCGGGCCGATCAGGGGATCGGCGTCCAGCTTCCAGTCGCCGGTGTGCAGCACGATGCCGTGGCGTGTGCGGATCGCCAGCGCCTGGGCCTCGGGCACCGAATGGGCGACGCGGTAGAACTGCAGGTCGAAGGCTCCCACCAGCACGCGCGACGCCAGCGGCACGGTGTGCAGCTTCACCTCGCCCAGAAGGCCGGCCTCGCCAAGCTTGCGGCGCAGCACCGCGGCGGCGAAGGGACTGGCGTAGAGGGGGCATCGCAGCAGCGGCCAGAGGGCGGCAACCGCGCCCAGATGGTCCTCATGGGCATGGGTGATGACCATGCCCACGAGCTTGTCCCGCCGCTCGGCGAGCCAGGCCGGGTCGGGAACCAGGATTTCCGCTTCCGGAAACTCGCTTCCCCCGAACCCGATGCCGCAGTCCACCGCCAGGAGGGCTCCGTCCAGGCGATAGACGTTGAGATTCATCCCGATCTCGCCCGTCCCCCCCAATGGGAGGAAGGCGAGGTCGTCCGTTATGTGGAAGGTCATTCGGTCTCGTTCTTGAGAGCTTCTGGAAGCGTTGTCTTGTGGAAGATGGGGGGTGGATTGCGGCCAGCCAACAGGCGCAGCCCCTCCAGCGTGATATCGGGATCAGTGTGTTGAATGACCGTCGTCCCCTCCGCGAACAAGGGGGCGAGGCCGCCGGTCGCGATCACCTTCAGGGGACCGCCGTGCTCGGCCCGGATCCGCGAGACCAGTCCTTCGACCAACCCCACATATCCCCAGAAGATCCCGGACTGCATGGCGGGCACGGTGTCCCGCCCGATCACCGCCTGGGGGCGGCCGATCCCTATCCGGGGCAGCCGGGCCGCCGCGCGGTGCAAGGCCTCTATGGAGAGGTTGATGCCGGGTGCGATGACACCGCCGACATAGGCGCCGCCCTCCCCCACCACGTCGAACGTCGTCGCCGTCCCGAAATCGATGACGATCAGCGGGCCGGTGTAGTGGTGATGGGCGGCGAGCGCGTTCAGGAGGCGGTCCGCGCCCACCTCCTTCGGCCGGTCCATGCGGATCTCGAAGCCCCAGTCCACGCTGTCCCCTCGCGCGACCAGGGGTTCGCAGTTGAACCAGTCGCGCACCAGGCGCCGAAGGTTGTAGAGGGCGGCGGGCACCACCGTGCCCAGGGCGCAGCGGGTGATCTCGGCTGGCTTCAGCCCGGCATGGGCCAGCAGCGCCAGCAGCCAGACGGCGTATTCGTCGCTGGTCCGGTCCGCCCGCGTGGCGATGCGCCAGCGCCCCCGCCATTCCGAACCGTCATGCACGGCAAAGACGACGTTGGTGTTACCGGCATCGATCGCCAGGAGCATCGCGTGTTCCTTCCCCGGCCCCTCAGGGGTGAACATCCCCGGCCGTGATCGTTTCCATGCCGAGTGCGGTGCGAAGACGCAATGCGCCGCCCTCGTCCAACCCGTCGAAGTGACCGGCGAGCAGGCCGCTGGGCGCGGTGACCGAAAGGGCCGTGCCGGGGGGATGGCCCCGCTCCAGCCAAGCGGCCCGAATGGCGGCGAAGCCCTGCTCCTCCTGGATGGTTCGCCAGTGATCGATCGACGCCATGATCGCTGCCGCCGCTACCTCGGGTGCCAGGGCGGGCGGCGGCAGGGCAGCGGTCGGCCGGCCCGGCACCTCCGGCGCGAAGGCCAGGTTCACCCCGATGCCAAAGGAAAGCCAGTCCAGCCCGCCGCTGGGTGCGAGCGATGCCTCGGAGAGGATCCCGGCGCACTTCGCCCCGCCAAGGAGAAGGTCGTTCGGCCATTTCAGAACAAGGCCAGGCGCAGCGGGCGAGAGAGCGGCGTGGAGCGCGACAGCCGCAAGCAAGCTCCACTGCGGCGCCTCGCGCGCGGCGGCGTGCGGGCGGAGGAGCACCGAAAGATACAGATTGCCCGGAGGAGACTCCCAAGCCCGGCCGCGCGTGCCCCGCCCGGCCGTCTGCCGCCGCGCGAGGACGGCAAGGCGCTCATCCGCGCCGTCCTCCGCGCAGCGGCGGATCAGATCGGCCGTGCTGGGAAGCTGGTCATGAACCAGCAGCCGCCAGCCGGCCGGCGCCGCGCTCACCCAGCGAGGGCGGCAACCGCGGCGGCCGCGGCGGCCACGATCGGCGCGGGGAACAGGAAGAAGAGCACGTTGAACAGCCCCGCTCCGGCCAGCACGAAGGAGACGGCGGAGGAGCGCGGATCCAGCGCGCCATCGGCCGCGTCGAAGTACATGATCTTGATGATGCGGAGGTAGTAGTAGGCACCCACCACGCTGGTCAGCACGCCCACGGTGGCAAGAACCCAGTAGCCCTCCTGCACGGCGGCGAGAAAGACGTAGAGCTTGGAGAAGAAGCCCGCGAGAGGCGGTATGCCGGCCATGGAGAACATGAACACCGCCATGGCCAGTGCCATCGCGGGGTCGGTCCGTCCAAGCCCGGCCAGATCCTCGATCCGCTCCAGCGACCGGCCCTGGCGGCGCATCGCCACCAGAACCGCGAAGACGCCGGCGTTCATGACGATGTAGATCGCCATGTAGAGCATGACGCCCCGAAGCCCCGTATCGGTGGCAACGGCCAGGCCCATGAGCGCGTAGCCGACATGCCCGATGGAGGAATAGGCCATCAGCCGCTTGATGTTGGGCTGGCGGATGGCGGCAAAGGAGCCCAGCAGCATGGAGCCGAGCGAGGCCAACCAGATCACCCCCTGCCACTGCTCGGCAAGGTCGGCGAAAGGATCAGCCAGCACGCGCACAAGGAGCGCGACGGCCGCCACCTTCGGGGCCGAGGCGAAGAAGGCGGTGACCGGCGTCGGCGCGCCCTCGTAGACGTCGGGTGTCCACATGTGGAAGGGCACGGCCGAGATCTTGAAGGCCAGCGCCGCGATCACGAAGGTCATGCCGACCATGACACCGAGCGAGACGCCTCCCTCCCCGGCCACCGCGGTGGAAATGGCGGAGAAGTTGGTGGAGCCGGCGAAGCCGTAGGTCAGGCTGGCGCCGTAGAGATAAAGACCCGAAGCCAGCGCGCCCAGCACGAAATACTTCAGCCCGGCCTCGGCGGAGCGCGCATTGTCACGATCAAAGGCCGCGATGACGTAGAGCGAGAGCGAGAGGAGCTCGAGCCCCATGTAGAGCGTGATGAGGTCCGAGGCCGAAACCATCACCATCATGCCGATCGTGCTGAGCAGCACCAGCACAGGAAACTCGAAGCGCGCGATCCCCTGCTTCTCGTTCCAGTCCAGGGCCAGAAGCAGGCCGGTGGCGGCGCCGAGCAGAATCAGAATCTTCGCGAAGCGCGCGAAAGCGTCCGACACGAACTGGCCGTGGAAGGCCTGGCCGTCCGGCGTTCCCAGAACCAGCACGGCGCCGATCAGAAGCGCGCCGAGCGTACCCATCGTGATGGGAAAGGTCATGTCCCGCTTGGGAATGACGCCAACCAGCAGCAGCACCAGGGCCGCGACCGCGAGCAGGGTCTCGGGGAGGGCGAGGGTCCAGTTCATCATCTCACAGCCCGGCCATGCGGGGGATCGCGAGGGCGGCCTCGTGCCGCTCGACGAGCGCGGCGACGGAAGCCTCCCAGACATGGGTGAAGGAGGAGGGATAGAGGCCCATCCAGAGGGTCAGCAGAATGAGCGGCGCGAAGATCGCGAGTTCCCGCGGGGAAAGGTCCAGCAGCCCGCGCACCTCAGCCTTGGTCACCTTGGAGAAGATCACGCGGCGGTAGAGCCATAGCATGTAGCCCGCACCCAGGATCATCCCCATGGCCGCGCCCAGGGCCACCCAGCCGCTGGACTTCCAGGCCCCGGTGATCACCAGGAACTCGCCCGGGAACCCCGCCGTGCCGGGAAGCGCCACGCTGGCCATGGTGAAGAGCATGAACACCAGAGCGTAAGCCGGCATGATCTTCGCCACCCCGCCGTAGCGCGCGATCTCCCGCGAATGGACGCGGTCGTACAGCACGCCCACGCAGAGGAAGAGCGCGCCCGAGACGATGCCATGCGACAACATCTGGAAGATGGCGCCGGAGATGCCCTGCTGGTTGAAGGTGAAGAGCCCGATCGTCACGATGCCCATGTGAGCCACGGACGAATAGGCGATCAGCTTCTTCATGTCGTCCTGCGCGAAGGCCACGCAGCTCGTGTAGATGACCGCGATGACGCTGAGGGCGAACATGAGCGGCGCGAAATAGGCCGCCGCATCCGGAAAGAGCGGGATGGAGAAGCGCAGGAAGCCGTAGCCGCCCATCTTCAGCAGCACGCCGGCCAGGATCACGGAACCTGCCGTGGGCGCCTCCACGTGGGCATCCGGCAGCCAGGTGTGCACGGGCCACATCGGCACCTTCACGGCGAAGGAGGCGAAGAAGGCAAGGAACATCCAGTACTGCCAGGAGATCGGCACGGGGTTGTCCATCAACCCCGCGATGTCCGTCGTGCCGGCGCGGTACCAGAGCGCCAGGATGGCGAGCAGCATCAGAACCGAGCCGAGCAGCGTGTAGAGGAAGAACTTGAAGGCGGCATAAACCCGCCGCTGACCGCCCCAGACGCCGATGATCAGGAACATCGGGATCAGCACGCCCTCGAAGAAGACGTAGAAGATGATGAGGTCGAGCGCGCAGAACATGCCCACCATCATCGTCTCGAGCACGAGGAAGGCGATCATGTACTCCCGCACGCGGTTCTGCACCGCTTCCCACGAGGCGAGGATGCAGATCGGCGTGAGCAGCGTGGAGAGCAGGACAAAGAGCATCGAGATGCCGTCCACGCCCATGTGGTAGTTCACGCCGAACTCGGGCAGCCAGTTCGCCTGCTCGACGAACTGGGCATCGGCCATGCGAGGGTCGAAGCGGGCCCAAAGGATGAGGGAGAGGACGAAGACGATCAGGCTCGTCCACAGCGCGGTCCAGCGGGCGTTGGAGGCGACGGTCGCCTCGTCGCCCCGGATCGCCAGGATGGCCACCACGCCTGCAAGCGGCAGGAAGGTGAGCAGGGAGAGCAGCGGGAAGCCGGCCGCGTTCATCGGGTGAAGCCCAGGAAGATGACGGAAACGAAGACCACGAGACCCGCGATCATGGTGAAGGCGTAGTTGGCCACGCGCCCCGTCTGGAAGCGCGCCACGCCGCGGGCGGTGTCGACGGTGATGGCGGCGATCCCGTTGGGCATGCCGTCGATGATCCTCACGTCGCCCGTGCGCCACAGCACCCGCGCGAGGCGCCGGAACGGCCGCACGAAGATCGTGTCGTAGAGTTCGTCGAAGTACCACTTATTGAGCAGGAACCGGTACAGGCCCGGGAAGGTCTCGGCCAGGCGCGCCGGAATGCCCGGCGCGAACATGTAGAACACATAGGCCAGCGCGATGCCCGCGATGGCGATCACGGTGGGCGCCAGCGGCACCCAGCCCGGCACCTCGTGCACGGCGTGCATGATGTGGTTGTGCTCGGCGTTGAAGATGGCGCCGTTCCAGAACTCGCCCTGGTGATGCCCGACGAAAAGATCTTCGAAGGCGGCACCGGCGAAGAGGGCGCCGAGCGCCAGAACCAGCAGCGGGATCAGCATGACCGCCGGGCTCTCATGGACATGTTCCATCGTGTGATGATCGGCCCGGGGACGGCCATGGAAGGTCAGGATCAACAGGCGCCAGGAATAGAAGGCGGTCAGGAAAGCCGCGATCAGCCCCATGGCAAAAGCATACATCCCGGCACCCGTATGGGCCGCGAAGGCGCTCTCCAGGATCATGTCCTTGGAATAATACCCGGCGAAGAAGGGAATGCCCGCCAACGCCAGGCTGCCGATCCACATCACGGCATAGGTGATCGGGATCTTGGTCCAGATCCCCCCCATCTTGCGGATGTCCTGCTCGTCCGACATCGCGTGGATGACGGAGCCGGCCGACAGGAACAGCAGCGCCTTGAAGAAGGCGTGCGTGAAGAGGTGGAACACCGCCGCCTGGTAGGCACCAACTCCGATGGCGAAGAACATGTAACCGAGCTGCGAGCAGGTCGAATAGGCGATGATGCGCTTGATGTCGTTCTGCACGCATCCGATCGTCGCCGCGAAGAAGGCGGTCGATGCACCGACAATGGTCACCAGCGTCAAGGCGTTGGGCGCGAACTCCGTGATGGGCGACATGCGCGCCATCAGGAAGACTCCGGCCGTCACCATGGTCGCCGCATGGATCAGCGCGGAAACGGGCGTCGGCCCCTCCATCGCATCCGGCAGCCAGGTGTGCAGGCCGAGCTGTGCCGACTTGCCGCAGGCACCCAGGAACAGAAGAACCGAGATTACCTCCAGCACGGGCAGGCCGGCGAAGGTGACGGAGCGCATCTCCTCCACGCGAGGAAAGATGTCCCCGAAGTTCAGCGCGCCGAAGGTCCAGAAGGTCAGCGCCATGCCAAGCATGAAGAACAGGTCGCCGACGCGGTTCACGATGAAGGCCTTCATCGCGGCCCGGTTCGCGCTCTCGCGGTCGTACCAGTAGCCGATCAGCAGATAGCTCGCGAGGCCGACGCCCTCCCAGCCGAAGAAGAGCTGGACCAGGTTGTCCGCCGTCACCAGCATCAGCATGGCGAAGGTGAAGAGGCCGAGATAGGCGAAGAAGCGCGGCGGCGTCTCGTCATGGGACATGTAGCCGACGCTGTAGAGATGGATGAAGGTGGAGATGAAGGTCACCATCCCCACCATCATCGCGCTCAGCGTGTCGTAGCGGAGGGCCCAGTCGACGCTCAGGCCACCGACATCGATCCACTCCGAGATGGTCACGGTGCGGGGCGCCGAATGCAGCCCGACCTCGACGAAGGCCGAGACGCCGCAGATGGCGGCCAGCACCATGCAGCCGACCGAAACCCACATGGACAGGCGCACGCCCAGCCAGCGGCCGAAGAAGCCCGCGAGCGTCGCGCCCAGCAAGGGGAAGAAAACGGCACCGACGAACATGGCGCCCTAACCCTTCAGGGTGGAAACGTCTTCCACCTCGATGCTTCCGGTGTTCCGGAAGTAGATGACAACAACCGCCAGCCCGATCGCGGCCTCCGCGGCCGCGACGGTCAGGATGAACATGGCGAAGATCTGCCCCGTCAGGTCCCCGAGCCGGGCCGAGAAGGCCACGAGGTTCAGGTTCACCGAGAGCAGGATCAGCTCCACCGACATCAGAATGACGATGATGTTCTTCCGGTTCAGGAAAATGCCGAAGATACCCAGCACGAACAGGATCGCGCTGACCGTCAGGTAATGGCCAAGGCCGACCTCGAGCATCAGTGGTGCCCTCCCCCATGCCCGTGATCATCATGCGCGATGACCTTCCGCTTCTCCTCAGGCACCGGCGGGCGCAGGATCCCCAGCTCCCCGATCGAGGCGCCGACCGGCACGCGCGCCATGTCGAGCTGCGTGCGGCGGGTGACCTGCGCTTCGATGTTCTGGTGCCGGCTGCGGACGCGGTCGCGATGCGTCAGCACGATGGCGCCGATCATGGAAACCAGCAGGATCAGGCCCGCGCCCTGGAACAGGAAGACGTAATCCGTATAGAGCACGCGCCCGATGGCGACCGTGTTCTGCACATCCGTGGGCGTCGCGTTCAACCGGAGGCTCTCGGCCTGTCCGCTCGACTGCCAGGCACCCAGCACGAAGACCAGCTCCAGGAACAGGATGCCGCCGATCACGGCGCCGATCGGGGCATAGCGCTGGAAGCCCTGCCGAAGCCGCACGAAGTCGATGTCGAGCATCATGACCACGAACAGGAACAGCACCGCGACGGCGCCGACGTAGACGATGACAAGGATCATCGCCAGGAACTCGGCGCCCGCGATCAGGAACAGGGCGGCCGCGTTGAAGAAGGCCAGGATCAGGTACAGCACGCTGTGCACCGGGTTCCGGCTGGTGACCACCATCACGGCGCTGGCGATCAGCACCGCGGCGAAGGCGTAGAAGGCAAGGCCTGCGATCATCGGTAGGGGGCATCCGCCTTCAGGCGGGCCGCGAGCACCGGCTCCCAGCGATCGCCGTTATCGAGCAGCTTTTCCTTGTTGTAGAGGAGCTCCTCGCGGGTCTCGGTCGCGAACTCAAGATTCGGGCCGAGCACGATGGCATCCACCGGGCAGGCTTCCTCGCAGAGGCCGCAGTAGATGCACTTCGTCATGTCGAGGTCATAGCGCGTGGTGCGCCGGGAGGCATCCTCGCGCGGCTCGGCCTCGATGGTGATGCACACGGCCGGGCAGACCGCCTCGCAGAGCTTGCAGGCGATGCAGCGCTCTTCCCCGCTGGGATAGCGGCGCAGGGCGTGCTCCCCCCGGAAGCGCGGGCTCAGCGGCGAGCGCTCGGAGGGGTAGTTGATGGTCGCCTTCGGCTTGAAGAAGGCACGCAGCGTCAGCCCCATGCCGGAGATGATCTCCGTCAGCAGGAGGCTGCGCGCGATACGGTCGAGCGTCGCCATTCAGCGGACCTTTCGCGGGCGCAGGTTGCGCCGAAGTGTCGAACTCATGTCGGAAGCCAGCCCGCCACCTTCAGCACGGCAGCCGTGATGACGAGCCAGATCAGGCTGATCGGAAGGAACACCTTCCAGCCCAGCCGCATGAGCTGGTCGTAGCGGTAGCGCGGGAAGGTCGCGCGGACCCAGACGAAGACGAAAAGGCAGAAGCAGACCTTCAGGATGAACCAGATCGGTCCGGGCAGCCAGTTGAAGGGCGCCACGTCCATGGGGGGCAGCCAGCCGCCGAGGAACAGGATGGTGGTGAGCGAGGACATGAGGATCATGTTCGCGTACTCGCCCAGGAAGAAGAGGGCGAAGGTCATCGCGGAATATTCCACGAAGAACCCCGCGACCAACTCCGATTCACCCTCGGGCAAGTCGAAGGGCGCCCGGTTCGTCTCGGCGAGGGTGGAAATGAAGAAGATGACGAACATGGGGAAGAGCGGAATGAAGAACCAGACGGTCTTCTGCGCCAGCACCACGTCCGTGAGGTTCAGCGATCCCACGCAGAGCAGGACGGTGACGATCACGAAGCCCATCGAGACCTCGTAGGACACCATCTGCGCCGCCGAGCGGAGCGCGCCGAGGAAGGCGTATTTCGAGTTGGAGGCCCATCCCGCGATGATGATGCCGTAAACGCCAAGCGAGGAGATGGCGAAGAGATAGAGCACGCCGACATTGATGTCGGCGACCGCCCAGCCCTCGTTCACCGGGATCACCGCCCAGGCGATCATCGCGAGCGAGAAGGTGAGCATTGGCGCCATGATGAAGAGCACCCGGCTCGCGCCCGCGGGCACGATGGTTTCCTTCATCAGCATCTTGCCGGCATCGGCGAAGGGCTGGAGCAGGCCGAAGAGGCCGACCACGTTCGGCCCCTTGCGAAGCTGCATGGCGCCCAGGATCTTGCGTTCCGCCCAGGTCAGGTAGGCCACGAAGATCAACAGCGGCACCAGGAGCGCGAGCGCCTGGGCCACCGTCAGCGAAAGCACCCCAACCGGGGAGTTGAGAAAGCTGTCCATCACTCGGCCGCCATGGCGGGGGTTGGCGCATGAGTGCGCGCGCATTCCGCCATCACGTCGCTCGCCCGGCCCATGACATCGGCCTGGTAGTAGTTCGTGATGAAGGGCACAAAGGGCTCGCTCCCCACCGACCCTGCATCACCGGCAGGCGAGGCGGACACCATGGCCGAGGGCACCAGCTCGTCGATGCGCTCGAAGACCGGATTCGCCTGCACCAGCCGCGCGCGAATGGCAAAAAGGTCGTCATAAGGCAGCGGGTGCCCGAGAAGCTCGCTGGCCGCGCGGATGATCCGCCAGTCCTCGCGCGCCTCCCCGGGCGGGAAAACACCACGGCGACCGCGCTGGACGCGCCCCTCGGTGCTCACATAGGTGCCGTCCTTCTCCAGGTAGGTGGCGCCCGGAAGAATGACGTCCGCGCGCCCCGCGCCACGGTCGCCGTGATGGCCCTGGTAGATGACGAAGGTGCCGGGTGCGATCAGCGCGGCGTCGAAGGCATCCGCGCCAAGTAGCCAGAGCGCGTCCACCCCGCCACCGAGCATGGCGCCCAGATCCTTGCCCCCCTGACCCGGCAGGAAGCCGAGGTCGAGAGCCGCCACCTGCCCGCCTTGCGTGTGCAGCAGGTTGAACCCATTCCAGTCCTCCCGCACCGCGTTGAGCGACTGCGCGAGGCCCCAGGCTGCCGCCAGCACCGCCGCGCCATCGGCCCGCGCCAGCGCGCCGCGGCCGAGCACGATCATCGGCCGCTTCGCGTTGCGCAGAACCTCGCCGAAGGCACCGCCCAGCACGCCGGCAACCGCGTCAGGGCCCTCGCCGAGGTACTGCACGGGGTAGGTCAGGTCGGCCCGCGGCCCGATCACCGCGGCCGGCATGCGGTTGTTCATGACCTTGCGCCGGATGCGCGAGTTCATCACCGGAGCTTCCAGCCGCGGGTTGCTACCGATGATCAGCACCGCGTCCGCCACGTCGATCCCGGTGATGCCGGAATTGAAGAGGTAGAAGGGGCGGGCCGAACCATCCAGCGCAGCCCCGTCCTCGCGGCAATCGAGGTTGGAGGAGCCGAGCGCCCCCATCAGGTCCTTGAGCGCGACGATGCTTTCGGCATCGGCCAGCCCACCGGCCACCGCGCCGATACGATCACCCGGCAGGCCCTTGAGCTTCGCGGCGATCGCCCCGAAGGCCTCCGGCCAAGTGGCCGCGCGTAGCTTGCCGTTCTCCCGGATCCAGGGGCGGTCCAGCCGGCGCTTCTTCAGCGCATCGAAGGAGAAGCGGCCGCGGTCGGCCATCCACTCCTCGTTCACCTCCTCATGCACGCGCGGCAGGATCCGGAGCACGTCCGGCCCGCGTGCATCCACGCGGATGTTCGTGCCGGTCGCGTCCAGCACGTCGATGCTGTCGTTCTTCACCAGCTCCCACGGCCGGGTCATGAAGGCATAGGGGCGGCTGGTCAGGGCGCCGACCGGGCAGATGTCGATCAGGTTGCCGGCAAGCTCCGTGGAGAGAGCCTTCTCGACATAGGTCGTGATCTCCATCGCCTCGCCACGGCCCACGGCGCCGAGCTCGGGCACGCCGGCCACCTCGGTCGCGAAGCGGACGCAGCGCGTGCACTGGATGCAGCGCGTCATGATCGTCTTGATCAGCGGGCCCAGATACTTGTCGGTCACCGACCGCTTGTTCTCGTGGTAGCGGCTGCTATCGCCGCCATAGGCCATCGCCTGGTCCTGCAGGTCGCACTCGCCGCCCTGGTCGCAGATCGGGCAGTCCAGCGGGTGGTTGATCAGCAGGAACTCCATCACGCCCCGCCGGGCGTTGCGCACGCCCGGGCTGTCCGTGATGATCTTCATGCCATCCATCACAGGGAAGGCGCAGGAGGCGACAGGCTTCGGCGCCTTCTCCACTTCCACCAGGCACATCCGGCAATTGCCGGCGATCGACAGGCGCTCGTGGTAGCAGAAGCGCGGGATCTCCGCGCCGGCCAGCTCGGCGGCCTGGAGGGCCGTGGCGCCCAGCGGCACCTCGACCTCCTTGCCGTCCACCGTGACCTTGATGAGCTTCACTTCGCTCATGGTTTCCTACTCCGCCGCCATCGGGAGTACCGGGGCAGCATGTCGCGCCTTATAGGCCGCGATCCGTTCTTCCATCATCGGGCGGTAATGGCGGATGAGGCCCTGCACCGGCCAGACGCCGCCATCGGCGAGCGCACAGATCGTGTGCCCCTCGATCCGCTTGGTCACGTCCTCCAGCACCGAGATCTCGTCGATCTCCGCCCGGCCCTCGACCATGCGGTCCATCACCCGGCTCACCCAGCCCATGCCCTCGCGGCAAGGGGTGCACTGGCCGCAGCTCTCGTGCTTGTAGAACTTCGAGAGGCGGGCGATCGCGCGGATCAGGTCCGTGGACTTGTCCATGACGATCACCCCCGCCGTGCCGAGGCCCGACTTGTGCTCGCGCAGGGCATCGAAGTCCATCAGCACGTCGTCGCAGATGTGCTTGGGCAGCAGCGGCGTGGAGGAGCCGCCGGGAATCACGCAGAGCAAGTTGTCCCAGCCCCCGCGCACGCCGCCGGCATGGCGCTCAATGAGCTCCCGCAGCGGGATGCTCATCTCCTCCTCCACGTTGCAGGGCTTGTTCACGTGGCCCTGGATGCAGAAGATCTTGGTGCCCGAGTTCTTCGGCCGCCCGAAGCCCGCGAACCAACTGGCCCCGCGCCGCAGGATCTCCGGCACCACCGCGATCGTCTCAACGTTGTTCACTGTCGACGGGCAGCCATACAGCCCCACCGCTGCCGGGAAGGGCGGCTTGAGGCGCGGCATGCCCTTCTTGCCCTCGAGGGACTCGATGAGCGCCGTCTCCTCGCCGCAGATATAGGCGCCGGCGCCACGATGGACGTAGAGGTCGAAGTCATACCCCGTGCCCGCCGCGTTCTTGCCGAGCAGCCCCGCGTCATAGGCCTCGTCAATCGCGGCCTGAAGGATCAGGCCCTCGTTGTAGTACTCGCCGCGCACGTAGATGTAGCCTGCCGAGGCGTTCATCGCGACCGCCGCCATCAGGCAGCCCTCGACCAGCGTGTGCGGGTCGTGGCGGATGATGTCGCGGTCCTTGCAGGTGCCGGGCTCGGATTCGTCGCAGTTCACGACGAGATAGGAGGGCCGCCCATCCGGGTTGGACTTGGGCATGAAGGACCACTTCAGCCCCGTCGGGAAGCCGGCGCCGCCGCGGCCGCGGAGGCCCGACTGCTTCACCTCCTCGATGATCCAGTCGCGCCCTTTGGCGATGATCTCCGCCGTGCGGTCCCAGTTGCCGCGCTTCTGCGCCGCCTGCAGCCCCCAGTGCTGGGCGCCGTACAGGTTGGTGAAGATGCGGTCCTTGTCCTGAAGCGCCATGGTCAGTCCCCTCCCCGCACGTCGAGCAGCGTCAGCGGGCCACCCTCCGGCGCGCTCGTCTGGCGGCCGGTGGTGCTGCCGGGTGCCGGGCGCTCGCCGCGGCGCAGCGCCTCGATCAGCCGAACCGTGCGGTCGTAATCCAGGTCCTCATAGTAGTCGTCATCCACCTGCAGGATGGGCGCGTTCACGCAGGCGCCGAGGCATTCCACCTCGGTCATGGTGAACAGCCCGTCCTCGCTCGTGTGGCCGTAGCCCGGAACCTTCGCCGCGTCCTTGCAGGCGCGGTACACGTCGTCCGAGCCGCGCAGCATGCAGGGCGTGGTGCCGCAGACCTGGAGGTGGAACCGCCCGATCGGCTTCGTGTTGAACATGAAGTAGAAGCTGGCGACCTCGAAGACGCGGATCGGCGCCATGCCGAGGCGTTCCGCCACACGGTCCATGGCGATGCGCGGCACCCATGCACTGCCGGTCTGACGCCCCATCTGCTTCTGCGCGACATAGAGCAGCGGAATGACGCCGGATGCCTTCTTGCTCTCGGGATAGCGCGCCAGGATCTTGGCGATCTGCGCCTCGCTCTCCGCGTCGAACTCGAAGCTGTCCGGCTCGGCGCGGCTGTTCCGCCAGTTCGGGTCGAGGTGATCGGTTGCGGCTTCGGTCATCGGTCGATCTCCCCGAACACGATATCGAGGCTGCCGATCACCGCCACGGCGTCGGCCAGCATATGGCCCTTGCTCAGCACTTCCATGGCCTGCAGGTGCGCGAAGCCCGGCGCGCGGATCTTGCAGCGGTAGGGGCGATTGGTCCCGTCCGCCACCAGGTACACCCCAAACTCGCCCTTGGGCGCCTCAACCGCCGTGTAGGTCTCGCCGGCCGGCACGTGGTAGCCCTCGGTGTAGAGCTTGAAGTGATGAATCAGCGCCTCCATCGAGCGCTTCATCTCACCACGCTTGGGCCCGACGATCTTGCGGTCGTCGATCTTCACCGGCCCCTCCGGCATCTGGTCGAGGCACTGGTGGATGATCTTCAGGCTCTCCCGCATCTCCGCCATGCGCACGAGGTAGCGGTCGTAGCAGTCGCCGTGGCGCCCGACCGGAATCTCGAATTCCATGCGGTCGTACATGTCGTAGGGCTGCTGCCGGCGCAGGTCCCAGGCCATGCCGGAGGCGCGGAGGCAGGGGCCGGAGAAGCCCCACTCCATCGCCTGCTCGGGCGTCATGATGCCGATGTCGACCGTGCGCTGCTTGAAGATGCGGTTGTCGGTCAGCAGGCCGCCTAGCTCGTCGATGAACTTCGGGAACTGGTTCGCCCAGGCGCGGATCCGCTCCGGCAGCCCCTCCGGCAGGTCCTTGGCCACGCCACCCGGACGGAAGTAGTTCGCGTGGTAGTGGCTACCCGAAACCCGCTCGTAGAATTCGAGCAGCGTCTCGCGCTGCTCGAAGCCCCAGAGGGACGGCGTGATGGCCCCGCAGTCCAGCGCGTAGGTCGTGATGTTCAGCAGGTGGTTCGCGATGCGCGTGATCTCGGCGAACATCGTGCGGATGTACTTGCCGCGCTCGGGCGCCTCGATCCCGAGCAGGCGCTCCTGCGCCAGCGCAAAGACGTGCTCCATGCACATGGGCGAGACGTAGTCGAGCCGGTCGAAATACGGCATCGCCTGAATATAGGTCTTGTACTCGATCAGCTTCTCGGTGCCGCGATGCAGCAGGCCGATATGCGGATCGGCACGCTCCACCACCTCTCCCTTCATCTCCAGGATGAGGCGAAGCACGCCGTGCGCGGCGGGGTGCTGGGGGCCGAAGTTGATGGTGTGGCTGTCCACCTCGACGCGGCGCGTCTCGGTCGCCGTCTCCGGCGCCGCCGCGCCGAGGGACATGGACTCGGCCGTGGTCAGGCTCATGGCTGCTTCTCCGCCGCCGGCCCCTCGACCTGCGGCTTGTCCAGCAGCGAGGTCTCGGACGGCGCGATGCGGTTCAGATGGACCTTCTCGTCGCCGGGCAGGGTCGTCAGGCCCTCCCAGGGAGAAAGGAAGTCGAAGTTCCGGAAATCCTGCTGAAGCTTCACGGGCTCGTAGACCACCTCGCGCCGCTCCGAATCGTAGCGGACCTCGACATGGCCGGTGAGCGGGAAGTCCTTGCGGAGCGGATGGCCCTTGAAGCCGTAATCCGTGAGGATCCGGCGCATGTCCTCAAGCCCCTCGAAGGCGATGCCGTACATGTCCCAGGCCTCGCGCTCGAACCAGCCGGCGGTCGCCCAGATGGCCGTCACGCTCGGCACGGCATGCTCCGCATCCGTGCGCGCCACCACGCGAATGCGATGGTTGTGCGTGAGCGAGAGCAGGTTCCAGACCACCTCGAAGCGCTCCTCACGCTCGGGATAGTCCACGCCGCAGAGGTCCATGCACTGCTCGAAGGCGAAGCGCGGGTCGGTGCGCAGCACCGTCATCACATTCCGCACGGAGTCGCGGTGGATGCGGATCACCAGCTCCGCGCCCCGGGCGATGTTGGCTTCCAGCAGCACGCCCGCCGGCAGGGTTTCGGTGACGGCGGTGCCGAGTGCGGAAAGGTCAGCCACGGAGGATGGTCCCCGTCCTGCGGATCTTCTTCTGGAGCTGCATAATCCCGTAAACCAGCGCCTCCGCCGTCGGCGGGCAGCCCGGAACATAGACATCCACCGGCACGATCCGGTCGCAGCCGCGCACCACGCTGTAGCTCCAGTGGTAGTACCCGCCGCCATTGGCGCAGGACCCCATGGAGATCACCCAGCGCGGCTCGCTCATCTGGTCGTAGACCTTGCGGAGCGCGGGAGCCATCTTGTTGGTCAGCGTGCCCGCCACGATCATCACGTCCGACTGGCGCGGCGATCCGCGCGGGATCACGCCGAAGCGGTCGAGGTCGTAGCGCGCCATGTAGGCGTGGATCATCGGCACGGCACAGCAGGCCAGGCCGAAGGTCATCGGCCAGAGGCTGCCCGTGCGGGCCCAGTTCACCACCTTGTCGAGGTTGGCGACCACGAAGCCCTTCTCCTCGACCTCGTCGGTCACGCCGCGCAGCACGGCGTCCTGTTCGGGGCCGGGCGGCAAGGCTTTGCCGTTCCAGGCAATCTCGGGGCTGTTCGTCTGTTCGCTGACGCCGCTCATCGCATCGTCCTCCGCGCGTCGCCGCGCGTCATGTTCCTGCGCGCCCGGCCCCGGATGGGCCGCCGCGTCTCGCCGCGCTCTCGCGCGCGGCTCATTCCCAGTCCAGCGCGCCCTTGCGCCACTCGTACACGAAGCCGACCGTCAACAGGCCCAGGAAGCCCATCATCGAAAGGAAGCCCAGCCAGCCGATTCCGCCCAGCGCCACGGCCCAGGGAAACAGGAAGGCGACCTCCAGGTCAAAGATGATGAACAGGATCGCGACGAGATAGAACCGCACGTCGAACCGCCGCCGCGTGTCGTCAAAGGGCTCGAACCCGCACTCATAGGTCGAGAGCTTTTCCGAGTCGGGTTTCTGCCGCGCCGCCAGGACGGAACCCCCGACCATGGCGATGCTGATCGCCGCGGCAATGCCGAGGAAAACCAGGATCGGAAAGTAATTGGCCAACAGCGGCTGGGTCATCGTGCCCTCAGAGCTTTCCGGGGATCCAGGAGCCTCAAGCCGCCGGATACGCCCATGGGCGCTGAGGCGATGCCGCAGCGCAAGGCACGCTACATATAGGCCCCGTCCACCTTCCGCCATAGGGGCGCGCGCCAGGCGTTGCAGAATAAACGCAGCTTAATCAACGGTTGCGAGCCGTTCGCAAAAAGCCGTTTGGCAACGCGCAAAACGAAAACGCCGCCCGGTGAGGGGCGGCGTTTCCGATGCGTCGCGTGGCGCGAGTGACGGGGCTCGAACCCGCGACCTCCGGCGTGACAGGCCGGCGCTCTAACCAACTGAGCTACACCCGCTCGCGACGTGGGGGGCGTTTATGGGGTCCGCCCCCCCCTGTCAAGCGGCCCTCAGCGAAGCACCACCACAACGGGCGGCGGAGAAAGCCATGCGGCGAGCAGAACGGCGTCCCACAGCGCACGCGTCTCCGCCTGGCGCAGCGCGAGCGCCCGCTGAAAGTCACGTTCCTCACCTTCGGCCCGGTCCATCTCCGCGAGATCACGGCGCGCCTGCGCGTCACCGCGGCCGGCAGCGAGCGACAGCCAGCTCCGTGCCTCCTGCGGATCCTGGCCCATTTCCTCCAGCCCGGTCATGTAGAGGCGCCCCACGGCCCGCTGGGCGCGGGTATCCCCGCCCTGCGCCGCGCGGCGCATCCATTGCAGCGCCTGGTAGGACTGGCGCGGCACGCCATCGCCCCGGAACAGCATCGTGCCCAGCACATACTGCGCCTCCGGGACGCCACCCTCCGCAGCCACGGTCAGCCATCTCGCGGCCTCGGCACTGTTCCGCGCCATTCCCCGCCCTTCCTGGAGGGCGGCGCCAAGGTTGTAGGCGGATTGTGCATGCCCCGCCTGTGCCGCCGCACGGCTGAGGTCCAGCGCCCGCCGGCGCCCTCCTGGCGCCGCGCCCCGCTCCACCAGGGTTGCCAGCCGCCACGCTGCCCAGGGGTTCCCCGAATCCGCAGCCTGCTCATAGGACCGCGCGGCCGCCGCCGGACTACGCGGCGCCCCGCCCAGCCCGAACTCCTGAGCCTGCCCGAGCTTGTAGGCCGCGCGCGCCTCGCCCGATGCCGCGGCGGCCCGGAGCACGCCAAGGTCCTCGCCCCGGTAAGGATCGGGGTCGCGCTGGCGTTCCGGCTCCTGGTCATAGGTTGCGGCGATCGTGCCCGTGGGCTGCACCCGGCACTCGGCACCGGGCTGGCAGACCACCACGTTCGGCCCGAAGCCTCCGCCCGGCTGCCCGCGCGGTGCGCAGGCGGCCAGGACAATGCCGGCCCCGAGAACAACAAGGCGGAAGGGGGTCACCGCGGCCTCAGTTCACGCGCAACCGGCCGCCGGTCCCCATGCCGCCGCGCACCTCCTGCGCCTGATAGCCCTGAAGGGCCACGACCATCTTGTTGTAGGCGTCCACGAAGGCGGCCACCGTCGCCTGCCCCGCCGGGGTCCGCTGATAGCCGCCCAGCGCCCCGGCCGCGCCGCCGCCGAAGCCGGCCATGACCGCGCCGAAGTTGGTCGCCGTGGAGGAGCCCTCCGAGGCCGCCACCTGAACCCCCGCCCGCATGTTGAACACGGACAGCGTGACCTGGGTCGATGACGTGGAGAGCGCCGCCCCGGCCAGGCCGACGCCCAGCCCGGCCCAGCCACCCAGCCCCGCGCCGAGGCCGCTCGTGTCCTGGTTGGAGAAGAGGATCGCCGGTTCCATGAAGTAGTCCGCGGCCACCCGCTGGCCGCGCTGCATGTTGGAGCCCGCGCGGAACTCGCCGCTGTTGCGCATGTCGCCGATCATGCCGCGCATGCGGCCCTCCAGCCGGTCGTTGCCCATGGCGGTGATGACGAAGCAATTGGACTGCTGGATGATGAGCCGCACCATCGGCTCGATGGTCGTGATCTGGGTGCGCTGCGTGAAGGGGCCGAACCAGCTTGCCTGCCGGCCGTCATCCACCGCGATGGTGCCCAGCGTTTCCGGGCAGCGCACGATGCTGCCGCCCACGCTGGTGCCGCCCGCCGCAGCGCCGGTCACGGGGCCGCTTGCCGTTCCCTGCTGAAGACAGCCGCCAAGAGCCAGGGCGGACACGGCGGCCAGCAGGCCATTGCGAATCATCATGAACTGGGTTGCCTCTCGCGATGGGCCGAAAAAAGGGCCGGTCGAGAGAGCCTATCCGCGCCAAAGCGGCTTTCGCAACGTTTCCGGGAGCCAAAAGTTGCGGAAGGCGAGGGAAATTCTTCCCGCTTCTGGAATGGGCGCTGAGGGATTCGAACCCCCGGCATCCTCGGTGTAAACGAGGCGCTCTACCGCTGAGCTAAGCGCCCTCGGGCATGGTGTGCGAGGCGGAACATAGCACCGGCGCGCATCACACTGCCACGCCTCTGCGGGGCATTCAGGTGCCATGAACGAGAAAGGGGCGCCGGCCGAAGCCAGCACCCCTCCCCGCTCCGGATAGTCCGGGTTCTCAGTGCGGCAGCAGAGCCGCGCCTGCCGGGTCGCCCGCCGCCGGCTTGGAGGGTGTGACCTCCTCCGGCTCGATCCAGTCGATCGCCTCCGGCCGGCGCACCAAGGCCTGGGAGATCACCTCGTCCACATGGGCGACGGGGATGATCTTCAGCGCCTTGCCCACGCTGTCCGGAATATCGGCCAGGTCCTTCTCGTTCTCCTTCGGGATGAAGACGGTGCCGACGCCGGCGCGGAGCGCCGCCAGCAGCTTTTCCTTCAGCCCGCCGATCGGGAGGACCCGGCCGCGGAGCGTGATCTCGCCGGTCATGGCCACGTCCTTGCGGACGGGAATGCCCGTCAGGATCGACACGATGCTGGTCGCCATCGCGATGCCGGCGGAGGGGCCATCCTTGGGCGTCGCACCCTCGGGCACGTGGACGTGGATGTCCCGCTTCTCGAAGATGTTCGGCTTGATGCCGAAGGTCGTGGCCCGGCTGCGGACATAGGACACCGCGGCCGAAACGCTCTCCTGCATGACGTCGCCGAGCTTGCCGGTGTGCTTGATGGCACCCTTGCCGGGCAGCAGCACCGACTCGATCGTCAGGATCTCGCCACCCACCTCGGTCCAGGCAAGGCCGGTGACGGCGCCCACCATGTCCTCGGCCTCGGCCTCGCCGTAGCGGAACTTCCGCACGCCGGCATACTTGCCCAGGTTCTCGTCGGTGATCTCCACCTTCGTCGCCTTGCCCGAGACGATCTCGCGCACGGCCTTGCGGGCCAGTCCGCCGATCTCGCGCTCCAGGTTCCGCACGCCGGCCTCACGCGTGTAGTAGCGCACCAGGTCGCGCACGGCCTCGTCGGTCACGCTCCACTCGCCGGCCTTCAGCCCGTTCGCCTCGGAAACCTTGGCGATCAGGTGGCGGCGCGCGATGCCGATCTTCTCATCCTCGGTGTAGCCGGGGATGCGGATGATCTCCATGCGGTCCAGCAGGGGCTGGGGCATCTTCAGCGAGTTGGCGGTCGTGATGAACATCACGTCCGACAGGTCGTAGTCCACCTCGAGGTAGTGGTCGTTGAAGGTGCCGTTCTGCTCGGGGTCCAGGACCTCCAGCAGGGCCGAGGAGGGATCCCCGCGCCAGTCGGCGCCGAGCTTGTCGATCTCGTCCAGCAGGAAGAGCGGGTTGGAGCTCTTCGCCTTCTTCATGCCCTGGATGACCTTGCCCGGCATGGAGCCGATATAGGTCCGCCGGTGGCCGCGCACCTCCGCCTCGTCCCGGACGCCACCGAGCGACATGCGGACGAAGTTGCGGTTCACCGCCTTGGCGATGGACTTGCCGAGCGAGGTCTTGCCGACGCCCGGTGGGCCGACGAGGCACAGGATGGGACCACGAAGCTTCTTGGAACGGCTCTGCACCGCTAGGTACTCGATGATCCGCTCCTTGACCTTTTCCAGGCCAAAGTGGTCGGCATCCAGCACCTTCTGTGCCGCCTCAAGGTCGATGCGAACCTGGGTCCGCTTCTTCCAGGGAATCGTCAGCATCCAGTCCAGGTAGTTCCGGACAACGGTGGCCTCGGCCGACATGGGCGACATGCCGCGCAGCTTCTTCAGCTCGCCCAGGGCCTTCTCGCGGGCCTCCGGAGAGAACTTGGTGGCCTTGATCTTGGCCTCCAGCTCCGCGACTTCGTCCTTGCCTTCCTCGCCCTCGCCCAGCTCCTTCTGGATCGCCTTCATCTGCTCGTTCAGGTAGTACTCGCGCTGGGTCTTCTCCATCTGCCGCTTCACGCGGTTCCGGATGCGCTTCTCGACCTGAAGAACGCCGATCTCGCTTTCCATGTGGGCGAAGACCCGCTCGAGCCGGGCGGGCACGCCCACCGTTTCCAGCAGCTCCTGCTTCTCGGAAATCTTGAGGTTCAGGTGGGCCGCCACCGTATCGGCCAGCTTGGCCGGCTCCTCGATCTGGTTGATCGAGACGAGCACCTCGGGGGCGATCTTCTTGTTGAGCTTGATGTAGCCCTCGAACTGGCTGACCACCGAGCGGCTGAGCGCCTCGACCTCGCGGGGGTCGGGCGAGGCTTCCTCGATCGTCTCGGCGAAGGCCTCGAAATGAGTGCCGGTCTCCTTCCAGCCCACCACCTTGGCGCGGCGGCCGCCCTCGACCAGCACCTTCACGGTGCCATCCGGGAGCTTGAGCAGCTGGAGAACGGTGGAGACCGTACCGATCTCGAACAGGTCGGCGGCCTGCGGATCATCCTGCGCCGCGTTGCGCTGGGCGAGCAGAAGGATCTGCTTGTCCTCCCGCATCACGGATTCCAGGGCACGGACAGACTTCTCGCGCCCCACGAAGAGGGGAACGATCATGTGGGGAAATACAACGATATCGCGGAGGGGAAGGACGGGCAGTGCCTCGCCCTTGATCAGCTCCACATCAGAATCCGCCATCGGGACCTCACTTGGACAGTCGGCGCGGAACCGCCCCGATCGGGCACGGCCCCGACGCCACGGGGGAATGCCCTATGTGGTGCCGGGGCGCCTTCCCCACAACGGCGGAGACGGCGCCCCGGTCAAAAGGGACTTTGCAAGAAAAGTGCCCTTCCCACGAGGAAGGGGAACCGCCCCGCGAAACGGGACGGCCGGCCAGCGCGGCCCGGGCACTCCGGTCAGGCGCTGGTCTGCTCCGCGGGCCGCTCGCCATAGATGAACAGGGGCTGGGCCCGCGCTTCGGCCACCTCCTTGTTCACGACCACCTCTTCCACCTCGTCCAGGCCCGGAAGCTCGAACATGGTGGAGAGCAGGATGCCCTCCATGATGGAGCGCAGCCCGCGGGCACCGGTCTTGCGCTGGATGGCCCGCGTGGCGACCGACTTCAGCGCGTCCTCGGTGAAGGTGAGCTTGGTCCCCTCCATCTCGAACAGCCGCTGGTACTGCTTCAGCAAGGCGTTCTTGGGCTTGGTCAGGATCTCGATGAGAGCCTTCTCATCCAGGTCCTCGAGCGTCGCGATCACCGGCAGGCGGCCGATGAACTCCGGGATCAGGCCGAACTTCAGCAGGTCCTCGGGCTCGACCTCGCGCAGGATCGCCCCGGCCCGGCGCTCGTCAGGCCCACGGACCTCGGCGCCGAAGCCGATTCCCGAACCCTTGCCCTTGGCCGCGATGATCTTCTCCAGCCCCGCGAAGGCCCCGCCCACGATGAAGAGGATGTTGGAGGTGTCCACCTGCAGGAACTCCTGCTGGGGGTGCTTCCGGCCACCCTGCGGCGGCACGGAGGCAACCGTGCCCTCCATGATCTTCAGCAGCGCCTGCTGGACACCCTCGCCCGACACGTCCCGGGTGATGGAGGGATTGTCCGACTTGCGGGAGATCTTATCGACCTCGTCGATATAGACGATGCCGCGCTGCGCCCGCTCCACGTTGTAGTCCGCGGATTGGAGCAGCTTCAGGATGATGTTCTCAACATCCTCGCCGACGTAGCCCGCCTCGGTCAGCGTGGTGGCATCGGCCATGGTGAAGGGCACGTCGAGGATGCGGGCGAGCGTCTGGGCCAGCAGGGTCTTGCCCGAGCCGGTGGGCCCGACCAGCATGATGTTGCTCTTGGCGATCTCCACCTCGCCGGTCTTGGCGCCATGCGCCAGCCGCTTGTAGTGGTTGTGCACCGCCACGGAGAGCACCTTCTTGGCGTGCTCCTGCCCGATGACATAGTCATCGAGGACCTTGCAGATCTCCTTGGGCGTCGGCACCCCGTCGCGGGACTTCACGAGGTGCGTCTTGTGCTCCTCGCGGATGATGTCCATGCAGAGTTCGACGCACTCATCGCAGATGAACACGGTCGGGCCCGCGATGAGCTTGCGCACCTCGTGCTGCGACTTGCCGCAGAACGAGCAGTACAGGGTATTCTTCGAGTCGGCGGACTTGCTCATGCGCGCTCCTCGCTCCTGCGCCGGCCGGATGGCATGCCAGGAACGTCAGAAAGGCAGAATAACCCCGCTCCCCCCAAGGGGGAAGCAAGGGACGAAATCGTGAAGGATGCCAAGGCCTTCCTGCCGGGATCGCCGAGGGAGCGGCCAGGCCGGAGCCCGACCCCGCCCCGACAGGGCCGGGACGGCCCGGAAGGATTGGGCCAGAGGGCGTCCATCAGGGCCGCGGGGGCTCCACCGCCGGCGTCGCGACATTGGCCCCGGCTGGCAGCTTGACCACCACCTGGTCGATCAGCCCGAAGGCCTGCGCCTCTTCGGCCGACATGTAGGTGTCGCGCTCGAGCTTGCGCTCGATCTCCTCCACCGGCTGGCCGGTGTGGTGCACGTAGATCTGGTTCAGCCGCTTGCGCAGGTCCAGGATCTCGCGCGCCTGAATTTCGATGTCCGTCGCCTGGCCCTGAGCACCGCCGGAGGGCTGGTGAACCATGATGCGGCTGTTCGGAAGCGCGAAACGCTTGCCCTTCTCGCCGGCGGTGAGCAGCAGGGAGCCCATGGAAGCCGCCATGCCCAGGCACACCGTCGAAACCGGGCTGCGGATGTACTGCATGGTGTCGTACATCGCGAGGCCAGCGGAAACGACGCCGCCCGGGCTGTTGATGTAGAACGCGATGTCCTTGTTGGGGTTCTCGCTCTCCAGGAACAGCAACTGGGCACAGATCAGCGACGAAACCTGGTCGAAGACCTGGCCGGTCAGGAAGATGATCCGCTCCTTCAGCAGGCGCGAATAAATGTCGAAGGCTCGCTCCCCGCGGGCGGTCTGCTCCACCACCATGGGCACCAGGGAGTTGTTGTACAGCTCCACCGGATCGCGATCGACGAATACTGTGCGTGTCATCGTATGTCCTTCCCCGCCGGCGGAGAGGCGCGTCCCCGATGGCACCGCCCGGAAGGACGCCCGGCTCGGCCGCGGCGCCCGCCCGGCCCAATTCGCCGGCAATCTTCAAACCCCAAGATGGGGCAACCCGCCCCCCCGCGAAAGGGGGGCGGGGCCGGTATTCGGCGGGCCGGCCTCAGGCCGCCTGCAGGTCCGCCGGGGAGACGGTGGTGTCGGTCACCTTGGCCAGCTCCAGCATGAAATCGACCACCTTTTCCTCGAAGATCGGGGCACGGAGGTTCTCCAGCGCCTGCGGGTTCTTCTGGAAGAACTCGAAAACCTGCTTCTCCTGCCCGGGATAGCGGCTGGCCTCGGTCCGCATGGCCTGCATCAGCTCGTCCTGGCCGACCTGGATGTTGTTGGTCCGCCCGATCTCCGACAGCAGCAGGCCCAGCCGGATGCGCCGCTCGGCGATCTTGCGGTACTCGGCGCGCAGCGTGTCCTCGTCCTTGCCGGCGTCGTCGGCGTCCAGGCGGCCCGCCTTGCGGTCCTCCTCCACGCGGCTCCAGATCTGGCCGAACTCGGCCTCCACCATGCCCTCCGGCACCGGGAAGTCGGCGCGGTCGGCCAGCTGGTCGAGCAGGGAGCGCTTCACGCGCAGACGGGTGAGCTGGTCGTATTCGCGCTGAATGGAGGAGCGCAGCTCGTCCCGCAGCTTCTCGGCGCTTTCCAGGCCAAGCGACTTGGCGAACTCGTCGTCGGCCGGGGCGGCCGCGCGCATCTTCAGGCCCTTGGCGGTGATCTCGAACTCGGCGGGCTTGCCGGCCAGCTCGGCCGAGCCGTAGCCCTCGGGGAAGCTCACGCGCACCTTGCGGGTCTCGCCGACGGTGATGCCCTCCAGCCCCTCGGTGAAGCCGGGGATGAAGCCCTCGCCTCCCACGTCGATCGGCATGTCCTGGGCCGTGCCGCCCGGGAAGGGCTCGCCGGCCTTGGCCTCGTCGCCCTCGCCCTCGATCAGACGCCCCACGAAGTCCGCCACCACGGTGTCGCCCTTGGCCGCCGGGCGCTCCTCGGTCACGTCCTCCAGCTTGGCGTTGCGCGCGGCCAGCCCGTCCAGCGCCTTCTGCACCTCCTCGTCGGAGGGCTCGGCGCGCGGACGCTCCACCTCGATGCCCGAGAAGTCGGGCATCGGGATCTCCGGCAGAAGCTCCATCTCGATGTTGAAGGACAGGTCCTGGCCATCGGCGAACTCGCCGGCCAGCTCCACCTTGGGCTGGAGCGCCGGGCGCAGGCCGCGGTCGGTCAGCAGCTCGCGGGTCGCGTTCTGCACCTGCTCCTCCAGCACCTCGCCGGTCACGGCCGTGCCGTAGCGCTTCTTGACCACCGAGAGCGGCACCTTGCCCGGGCGGAAGCCGGGCATGCGCAGGTCGCGGCCCAGGGCCGCCAGCCGCTTGTCGCGGGTCGCCTCGATATCGGCCGCCGGCACAACCACCGAGAAGGACCGCTTCAGCCCCTCGGCCGAAAGCTCCGTCACCTGCATTCGCTCAGTTCCACATCCAGGACATAGGGAAACACAATCTGGGGCGGCGCCAGGCTGCTTGGTGCGGGCGGAGGGATTTGAACCCCCACGGCTTGCGCCACTGGAACCTAAATCCAGCGTGTCTGCCAATTCCACCACGCCCGCCTAGCGGCGGCACCGAAGTGCGCGGCCTTAGCGCACCCGGGCCGGCTTTCCAAGCGCCACCCCGACCGGCCCGCCCGATCAGGCGCCGCCGGTGGTCCCCATCGCGGCCCGAAGCGCCGCCGGAAGCCCCGCCAACACGTCCTCCGCCACCACGCCCGGGCCCTGGGGCGCCGCGGCGCCCTGGAGCCAGACGGCGGCGCAGGCTGCCTCGAAGGGTGCCATTCCCTGGGCCAACAGGCCGCCCAGCGTGCCCGCCAGCACATCCCCGGTTCCCGCCGTGGCCAGGCTGGGCGGCGCATTGTGGTTGATGGCGGCCCGGCCGTCCGGTGCCGCGATCACCGTGTCCGGCCCCTTGAGCACGACCACCACCCCCGTCCTCCAGGCCGCGGCGCGGGCCGCGGCAACCCGGTCCGGCCCGATCTCCCCGAAGATGCGGGTGAACTCCCCGGCATGGGGCGTCAGCACGGCCGCGCCCCGCAGCGCGTCCGGCTGCCCCGCGGAGGCCGCCAGCGCGCCGGCGTCCACCACGATGCTGCGCCCGGCCCAGATCGCGGCGTCCAGAAGGCGGCGGGTCTCCCCATCCGGTGCCAGGCCGGGGCCGATCACCCAGGCATTGCGCCTTCCATCGGCCAGCAACGCCTTCGCCGGAGGGTCGGCCACGATGATGCCCGGTTCCCCCGAGGCAAAGACCCGCGCCGCCTCCGGCGAGGTCGCCGCCAGCGTCACCAGCCCCGCCCCCGCCCGCCGCGCGGCCGAGGCCGCCAGCCGCGCCGCCCCGGGCATCGCGCCGCCCGCCACCACGACATGCCCCCGCCGGTACTTGTGCGCGTCCGCCTCCGGGGCGGGCAGGCGCCACAGGCCGGGGGCGTTGCGGAAGCTCCGCGGCTCTTCCCCCGCCAGCCCCCGGGCGAGCGCCTCCACCGGCAGCCCGATATCGGCCAGCACAAGCTCGCCGCAGAGCGCCCGGCCCGGCAGCAGCAGATGGCCTGGCTTGAGGCGGGCAAAGGTGACGGTGACGGCCGCCGCCGCCACATCCCCCAGCGCTTCGCCGCTCAACCCATCCAGCCCGCTCGGCACGTCCACCGCCAGCACCGGCCCGCCGGCCGCGCGCAGCACCGCCGCGGCCCCGGGCGCGAGCGGCCGCGCCGGGGCGGCGCCCAGCAGCGCGTCGATCACCAGCCCGGCCCGCGCGGCCTCCTCCGGCGCGAAGGGCACCACGGGCCCGGCCCAGCGCCCGGCCGCATCGGCGGCGGGCCCACCGGGCCCGGGCGGCGCCATGGCGGCCACCGCCACGGGCCAACCCGCCTCGTGCAGGCGCCGCGCGGCCACGTAGCCATCCCCGCCGTTGTTGCCCGGCCCGGCCAGCACCAGCACCCGGCAGGGCCGGAACCGCGCGGCGGCCGCCCGCGCCACGGCCCGCCCCGCCGCCTCCATCAGTTGTTCCACCGGCACGGCGGAGGCGGCATCGGCCCGCGCCATCTGCGCGGGGGTGAGCAGGTCGATCGGCCAGACGGCTCCTGCTGCGCGCGGCCCGCCATGGGGGATATCATTCTCCCTGCTTGCGGGATGGCGCATGAAACAGTCTCCTGTGGCAGGACGAACGCGGCGGAGACCGCCATCGGGAAGGGAAGTCATGGCACGTGAACGCGCGTTGCACGAACTCTATGCCGAGGACCCGGAGCGGGCCGACGCCCTGGCCTTCGGCCGGCGCGGCGCCCTGAAGGGCCCCGCCCTCGCGGCCATGGGAGCGGCACTGGGTGCCACGATCCCCTTCTCCGCGAAGATGCCGGCGGGCCTCCTGCCCGCCGCGCTGGCCCAGCCCGCGGGGGCCGCGCCGTTGCTGCGCATGGACGGCAAGGCGCCCCTCCTGCTGCTGGGCGAGCGCCCGCTCGTCGCCGAAACGCCCGAGGCCATGCTGGACGACGACGTCACCCCCGTGG
This sequence comes from Muricoccus vinaceus, assembly GCF_042433125.1. Lineage (NCBI taxonomy): Bacteria > Pseudomonadati > Pseudomonadota > Alphaproteobacteria > Acetobacterales > Roseomonadaceae > Muricoccus > Muricoccus vinaceus. The sequence goes on from NZ_JBHLVZ010000084.1 coordinate 328,215, forward strand.
ACAAGTTCTTCGTCCGCAACAACGGCCAGGTCCCCGAGCGCTTCGCGGGCGACCCGAAGTCCTGGCGCTTCCGCCTGGACGGTGAGGTCGACACCCCCCTCGACCTCACCCTCGGCGAGATGGAAAGCCGCTTCGAGGTCGTGACGCTGCGCCTGCAGATGGAATGCGGCGGCAATGGCCGCTCCGCCTTCGTGCCGGAAACGCGCGGCAACCAGTGGGGCAACGGCGCCATCTCCCACGGCGAATGGACGGGGGTGCGCCTGCGGGACGTGATCCGCGCCGCCGGCCCCAGGGAGGGCGCGCGCTTCACGGCCCATTTCGGCGCCGACCCGCACCTGTCGGGCGACACGTCGCGGCAGGCGATCAACCGCGGCATGCCCGTGGCCAAGGCCATGGAGGACACCACCCTCATCGCCTTCCGCCTGAACGGCCAGCCGATTCCCCAGCTTCATGGCTACCCCCTGCGCATGGTCACCCCAGGCTGGCCCGGCAGCCTTTCCCAGAAATGGCTCACCCGCGTCATGCTGCGCGCCACCCCGCATGACGGCCCGGGCATGGGCGGCACCTCCTACCGCCTGCCGGTGCGCCCGATCGTGCCGGGCAGTTCCACCAACGGCGCCGACTTCCAGGACATGACCTCCATGCCCGTGCGCGGGCTGCTCACCAGCATCGCCCATGGCACCCGCATGCCTGCCGGCACCCGGCAGATCCCGCTGCGCGGCCAGGCCTGGGCGGGGGACAGGACCGTGCGCGCCGTGGACGTGTCCACCGATTTCGGCGCGAGCTGGACCGCCATGCAGGTCGGTGCCCCGCCCAACCGCCATGCCTGGCAGCGCTGGCAGGGCACGGTGGCGCTTCCCTCGGACGGCTATTTCGAGATCTGGACCCGCGCCACGGACAGCGAGGGGCGGATGCAGCCCCACGCCGCCGCCAACTGGAACCCGCAGGGCTACGGCGCCAACGCCATGGCCCGCACGGCGATCCTGGTGGGATGAGCCTCCTTCCGCTCGAAAAGGCGGCGCTGGGGGCGATCTGCGCCCTCGGCCTGCTTGTGCTCGCGACCGACATTCCCTCCCGCCGGGCGCCGCATGCCCCGGCGGCCCCGCCGCCCACGCCCATGGCGCTGGCCACCGCCGCCGCCGAGGCCCGCGCTGCCGCCGGGCGGGAGGAGGCCGCCCGCGCCACGGTCGCCGGGCGGGAGGAGGAAGCCCGGCTGGCCGCCGTGCAGAACCCTCCCGAAACCGCCGAAGCCCTTCCCCCGGGCCATGGCCGCGAGGAGGTCTTCGCCCGCTGCACCGCCTGCCACAGCACCGCGATCATCCGCCGCAGCGGCCTCCAGCCCGCCGCCTGGGACGAGCTGATGGACTGGATGACGGAAAAGCACGGCATGCCGCCGCTGGAAGGGCCGGACCGCGCGCTGGTCGTGGACTACCTCGCCCGCAGCTTCCCGCCGCGCCGTGCGCCGCGCGGGGGCGCGAACCCTTTCCTGAACTGAACGAAGCCCGCCCCGCCGATCCGCGCTACTGTGACAGCGAATCGGCAGGAGGCGGGGCATGGCCTTCGTTGTGGCAGTGGCGCAGCGCAAGGGCGGGGCGGGCAAGTCCACCGTCGCCGCCAACCTGGCCGTGGCCCTCGCCGCGGCCGGGCTGAAGGCCGCGCTGCTCGACACCGACCCCCAGGGCACCCTCACCCGCTGGCATGGCCTGCGCGGCGATGCGGCGGCGGAGCTGAACTTCGGCAGCCCCTCCGGCTGGCGGGTGCCCCAGGCCGTGGACAAGCTGCGCCGCGCCATGGACTTCATCGTGCTGGACACGCCGCCCCACGCGGACACGGACAGCCGCGTCGCCATGCGCTCGGCCGACCTCGTGCTCATCCCCCTCCAGCCCTCGGTCGCCGATCTCTGGGCCATGGAGGGCACACTGGAGGTGGCGGCGGCGGAGAAGAAATCCGTGGCCCTGATGCTGAACCGCGTGCCCGCCCAGGGCCGCGCCGCGCAGGAGGTGGCGGCGACGCTGGCCGAGCGGAAGCTTCCGCTGCTGCCCTCCTCCTTCGGCAACCGCACCGCCTTCGCCGCGGCCTTCGCCGAGGGGCTCGGCGTGGTGGAGCAGGCCCCGCGCAGCCAGGCCACCACCGAGGCGCGGGCCCTGGCCGAGGCGATCCGGCGCGAGGCCGCCTGAGCCCCTAGCGCGCCTCCGCCACGTCCGACCGCCAGAGCGCGAGCCCCGCCCCCACCAGCACCAGGAACCCCGCCAGGTCCCAGCCATCCGGGATCTCCTCCCAGAGCACGACGCCCAGCGCCGTGGTCCAGAGAATGGCGGAATACTCGAAGGGCGCGACCAGCGTGGTGTCCGCCGCGCGGTAGGCCGCCGTCATGAGAAGCTGCGCCACCACGGAAACGAGGCCGACCACCGCCAGCATCCCCCACTGCCAGGGCGTGGGCCAGATCCAGCCGGGCACCGCCGCGGCGCCGGCAACCAGCGCGGCCCCGATCGCGAACCACAGCACGATGGTGATGCCGGACTCGCCGGCCTGCCCCATGCGGCGGATGGATACCATCGCGCAGGCCCAGCCGAAGGCGCCGAGCAGCACCGCCGCCACCGCCCCCAGGTGCAGCGGCCCGCCCCCGCCGGGCTGGAGCATGAGCAGCACGCCCCCAAACCCCGCCAGCACCACCGCCACCCGCGTCCAGGCCACGCGCTCCCCCATCACCAGCACCGAGAGCGCGACGAGAAAAAGCGGCATGGTGAAGTTCAGCGCCGTCACCGTCGCCAGCGGCAGCAGGGCATAGCCTAAGAAGGAGCCGTACATCCCGAGCAGCCCGCCCAGCAGGCGCTCCAGGTGGCGGCGGGGATGGCGCGTCCGCAGCGCCCCGCGCAGGCCGCCCGGGGCCGTCGCCTGCGCCATGGCCAGCAGAACCGGAAGCGGCAGGAGATTGCGGAAGAACACCAGCTCGGACAGCGGCACCGCCCCTTGCAGGGCCTTCACCGCGGCCGCGGCCAGGGCGAAAAGCCCGGCCGAACCGGTGACGCAGACGATCGCCCGGACCCGCGCGGCGCGCTGGCCGGGCGGCGGGGCTGGCAGGCTGTTCATGAACCCTGGGGTGCTTCGTGCGACGGGAAGCGCATTCTCCCCTCCTGCCCCCGCGCCGCAACCCCCGAGCGTCCGGTCCGCGCGGCGGATCGTGACGGGGCGGCGGATTTGATGAACCGCCGTTCCGCTGTAGCCTTTAGCTGCATGACAGAGCCCGCATGACACAGCCCGACGGCGCGCCCGTCCCGTCCCCGGTGCCGGCGGCCCGCCCGGCCAACGCCCCGCCCATCCCGCCCCACCCCCTCTTCCTCCCCGAGGCGGACGAGGTGGTCTGGGCCGGGCGGTTTCCCGTGCAGCGCGTGCGCTTCCGCTTCCGCCGGCGGGACGGCACCCTTTCCGGCCCCCTCACCTGGGAGCTGATGCGGCGCGGCCAGGGCACGGTGATCCTGCCCTGGGATCCCGTGACCGACCGCATCGCCCTGATCGAGCAGTTCCGCCTGCCCGCCCTGGCCGCCGGGGAGGAGCCGCGCATGACGGAATTGCCCGCGGGCTTCGTGGAGGCCGGCGAGGACCCCACCGAAACCGCCCGGCGCGAGCTGGCTGAGGAAACCGGCCTCGCCTGCACCCGCCTTGAGCCGATGGGCGCCTTCCTGCTGATGCAGGGCGCGTCCGACGAGCGCGTGCACTTCCAGCTTGCCCAGGTGTCGCTGGAGGCCGGCCCTGGCGAGATCGGCGGCCTCGCCTCCGAGAACGAGGAAACGGCCGTGATCGTGGTGGAGGCCGCCGAGGCCTTCGCCATGGTCGCCACCAACCGGATCCGCAACGCCCCCGCCGCCCTTGCCCTGCTCTGGTTGCAGGTGAACCACGCCCGCCTCAGGGCGGAATGGACGAGATGATGCAGACACAAGCTTTGTTCCGCGACGACGCTTACGCCGCCTCCACCCAGGCCACGGTTCAGGAATCCTCCGAGGCCGGGGTGATCCTGGACCGCAGCGTCTTCTATCCCCGCGCCGGCGGCCAACCCGGGGACACCGGCACCCTGGTGTGGGAAGGCGGCGAGATGGCCGTGGCCGACACGGTGAAATCCCCGGACGGCTCCCCCCTGCACGTCCCGGCCCCAGGGGCGCCGGTCCCGCCCCCCGGCACCAAGGTGGAGGCCCGGCTCGACTGGACCCGCCGCCACCGGCACATGCGGATGCACACCACGCTCCACCTGCTCTGCGCGGCCATGCCCGGCATCTACGCCACCGGCAACCAGATCGGCGCCGAGAAGTCCCGCCTCGATTTCGACCTGCCGGATCCCCCCACCAAGGAATGGGTGACGGAGCGGCTCAACGAACTGATCGCCGGCGACCACCCGATCGGCGAGCGGTGGATCACCGAGGCCGAGCTGGACGCCAATCCCGGCCTCGTCCGCACCCTCTCCGTCCAGCCCCCGCGCGGCGCCGGGCAGGTCCGGCTGGTGCGGATCGGCACGGAGGAGGCGATGGTCGACCTCCAGCCCTGCGGCGGCACCCATGTGCGCCGCACCGGCGAGATCGGCCGCGTGGAGGTGCTGAAGATGGAAAGCAAGGGCAAGCAGAACCGGCGCATCCACATCGTGCTGGCGGAGGACGCGAAGTGAACGACATCGTCTCGACCGAATGGCTGGCCGCCGAACTCGGCCACCCCGACCTCGTGGTGCTGGACTGCACCCTGTTCCTGCCCAACGAGCCCGGCGACAAGTTCGAGGGCTTCCGCGCCGCCCACATCCCCGGCGCCCGCCTCTTCGACATCGACCTCTTCGCCGATCCCGACAGCGACCTGCCGCACATGGTCCCCACCCCCGCGCGCTTCGCCAAGCTCGCGGGCGCGCTCGGCATCTCCAACGGCAGCCGCGTCGTCTTCTACGACCAGCACGGGCTGCGCGCCTCCGCCCGCGGCTGGTGGCTCATGCGGCTGATGGGCCATGAGAACGCCTTCGTGCTGGATGGCGGCCTGCCCAAGTGGAAGCGCGAGGGCCACCCGGTCGAGCACGGCGAGGCCGGCCCGGCCCCCGCCGCCACCTTCGTCCCCGACTTCCGCGCCGACCGCCTGCGCGGAATCGGCGACATCAAGCGCATCGTGCGGCAAGGGGGCGGCGAGGCGCTGATCCTCGATGCCCGCGCGGCTGGCCGCTTCGACGGCACCGCGCCCGAACCCCGCGCTGGCCTGCCCTCCGGCCACATGCCCGGCGCCGCCAACATCGCCTTCACCGAACTGCTGACGCCCGACGGCACCATGCTGCCGCCCGACGCGCTCCGCGCCCGCTTCGAGCGGGCCGGCGCCGACGGCGAGCGCCCGGTCATCCTCTCCTGCGGCTCGGGCGTCACCGCCTGCGTGCTGGCCCTCGGCCTCGTCCGCGCCGGCCTGCCGGAGGGCGCCGTCTATGACGGGTCCTGGACCGAATGGGCGCTGCGCGCCGAAACCCCCAAGAGCACCAAGGACCCCGCCTGATGGCCGATCCCACCGACAAGCAGCTCGGCTTCGCCACCCGCATGTCCCACCACGGGCGCGCGGGCGCGAAGGCGCACGGCTTCGTCAACCCGCCCGTCCATCGCGGGTCCACCGTGCTCTTCCCGGATTGCGAGAGCCGGAAGTCCGCCGCCAAGCAGCGCTACGAACAGGTGCTGACCTACGGCACGGCCGGCGGGCCCACCCACCACATGCTGGAGGACATGATCGCCGAGATCGAGGGCGGCACCCGCGCGCTCATCGTCGGCACCGGCCTCGCGGCCGTCATGGTCCCGCTGCTCGCCTACCTGAAGGCCGGCGACCACTGCCTCATCCCGGACAGCGTCTACGGCCCCGCCCGCAACCTCGCGGACGGGCTGATGAAGGGCTGGGGCATCGAGACCACCTATTACGACCCCAACGTGGACGAGGCGGGGATGCGAGCGCTGATCCGCCCGAACACCAAGGTCGTCTATACGGAAAGCCCGGGCAGCCACACCTTCGAGGTGCAGGACATCCCGGCCATCGCCCGCGCCGCCCATGCGGCCGGCGCCAAGGTGCTGATGGACAACACCTGGGGCTTCTACAACTTCCAGCCTTTCGAGCACGGGGTGGACGTCTCCATCCAGGCGCTGACCAAGTACGCGGGCGGCCATTCCGACATCCTTCTCGGCAGCGTCGCCGTGAACACGCCCGAGGACTGGACGGTGGTGAAGACCGCCGCCAGCCAGCTCGGCCAGTTCGCGAGCCCCGACGACTGCTGGCTCTGCCTGCGCGGCCTGCGCACCCTGCCCGTGCGGCTGCGCCAGCAGGCCGAGGCCGGCCTGGTGGTCGCCCGCTGGCTGGAAGGCCGCCCCGAGGTGCTGCGCCTGCTGCACCCAGCGCTTCCTTCCCATCCCCAGCACGCCCTCTACGCCCGCGACTTCGCCGCGCCCTGCTCGCTCTTCGGCGTCGTCCTCCAGCCCCGCTACTCCGAGGCCGACGCGGAGGCGGTCTGCGACAACCTCGCCCTCTTCGGCATCGGCGCCTCCTGGGGCGGCTACGAGAGCCTGGCCCTCCCGACCGCGACCTCCATCACCCGCACCGCGAAGGACCCGGGCCTCGGCGGACCGGCCATCCGGATCCACATCGGGCTGGAGGAAACCGCAGACCTGATCGCCGACCTCGCCCAGGCCCTCGACCGGCTGCCCGGCTGATCCTGCGCCCCCGCCCGCTCAGGCCGGGCGGGGCGCTCCGGCGGGCTGCGGGGGGGACGCCGGCTCCGCAATCTCCGTTTCCGCACGCTCCTGCCGCCGGCCTAGCCAGTAGCTGAGCGCAAGCCACAGCACCGAAAGCGGCACCGCGACCACCGCGACCCCCGTCATCCCCAGCCCCAGCGCCGCAAGCCCCGCATAGGACCAGGACCCCACCTGGTCGCCTCCGCGATAAACCACGGTGTCGATGAAGTTCTTCGCCTTGTAGCGGTCCTCCCGCGGCACGGAGGTGAACAGCACCTCCCGCGTCGGCCGGGCCAGCGCGAAGTTGCTGACCCGCCGCAGCACCTGCACCGCCACGAACACGGCGACGGTGGGGGACGCGGCGAGCGCCGCGAAGCCCGCCACGCTGAACAGCGGCAGAGCGCAGAGCGTCAGCGCAACGCCCAGCCACCCCATCAGCCGGCCCGTCAGGAAGAGCTGGAACACGAGGGTGATCACGTTCACCCAGAAGTCGATGTCGGCGAAGAAGGCCGTGCGCGCCGCGCGGCTCGGGAAGTTCGCCTCCGCGATGGTCGCCTGCTGGAAGTAAAGGAAGGTGGAGGTGACGGAGTAGAACAGGATGAAGAAGGCGATCCCCAGCAGATAGGGGGAGCGGAAGGTGTGCGTCATGCCCGCGAAGATGCCGCCCCCCACCGCCCGGTGCGGATCATCCCCCTGGACCGGTTTCGCAAAGGCATCGCTGATCCGCGACAGCCTGCGCGACGCCAGCACCGCGACCTCCAGCAGGACGATCGAGGCCAGCAGCAGCCAGTTCTGTCCGACCTGCTCCACAAAGCCCGAGGTCAGGCCCGACCCCGCGATACCGCCCAGGGTGGCGCCGGCCGCCAGAAAGCCGAACAGCCTCTTTCCCTGCTCCGCGTCGAACACGTCCACCACGAAGGACCAGAAGACCGACACGACGAACAGGTTGAAGACCGAGATCCAGATAAAGAAGGCCCGCCCGATCCAGACATGCTGCTCGGGCGTCGAGACGCTGAGCAGGACCATGAAGAGGACCAGGTTCAGCATGAAGAAGCGGTAGGCGATCGCGATGAAGCGCTCCCGCGGGAAGCGCCGCACGGCGTAGGCGAAGAGCGGGTTCACCGCCAGCATCGCCACCAGCGTGCCCGTGAACAGCCAGGGCAGGTTCCGCACCCCGCCCGCCACCCCCAGCTCGTCCCGGATCGGCCGCAGCACGTAGTAGGCCAGGAACAGCGCGAAGACGTAGAGCCAGGACCAGCCCAGCGCCCGCGCCTCCGCCGGGCGAACATCGATCATCCGGCGCAGGATGCGGAACATCCAGCCGCCCTCCTCCGCAGCGGAGGAGGCGTCAGAGGGCATCGATGTACTGCTCCATCCGCCGGCGCAGCGCCGCGTCCGGCATGCGGCCCCGCGCCGCCATGAGGTTGTCGTCCACGTAGCGGGCCTGGGCCATGCCCGGGATCGCGCAGGTCACGGCCTCATGGGAGACGATGTATTTCAGCATGACCTGGGCCCAGGTCGTGCAGTCGATCTCGGCCGCCCAGTCCGGCAGCGGCTTGCCCTGGGTGGCCCGGAACACGCTGCCCCGCCCGAAGGGCAGGTTGACGAACACCGCCATGCCCCGGTCCCGCGCCAGCGGGATGATCCGGTCGGCCGCGTTCCGGTTGTCCAGCGCATAGTCGATCTGGATCGAATCCAGCGTTTCCCGGCGCATCATGGCCTCGAAGGCCTCGTATTGCCGGTCAAAGGAGGTGGTGGCACCGAGATAACGGATGCGCCCCGCCGCCTTCAGCTCGCGCAGCGTCGCCAGCTCGTCGGCGATGTCGCGCAGGTTGTGCACGGCGATCAGGTCGATCCGGTCCGTACGCAGGTTGCGGAAGCACTGCTCGATCTGCGCCCGCCCCTGCTCCTTGTTGTCCACGGCCACCTTGGTGCAGACGAACATGGAGGGGCGGATGCTCAGGTCCGCCATCAGCCCGCCCATCACCGGCTCCGCCACCCCGTAGGTGGGCGAGGTGTCGAGCACCGTGCCGCCGAGCTGCTGGAAGCGCCGGAAGGTCTCGCGCAGCGGCGCGATGTCCTCCTCCGTCTTGGCGTCCTCGTAGCGCCTGGCGGAGCCGAGGCCGACCACCGGGATCATCTCCCCGGAGGAGGGGATCGGCTTGCGGATCAGCGCCGGCTGGGCCTGGACCCTGCCCGGAACGGCAAGGGCCGCGAGACCGGCCCCGGCGGCAAGGATGGTGCGGCGGTTGGCGTGCATGGCGTCGTCTCCCCGGGGGACGGGCCGCGGGATGCGGCCAGCGGCGTCGTGCCTTCAGCGGAGTGTGCCCATGGATCGGCGTTCCGCGAAACCGGCCGGGCAGAACTTGGTTGCGCCGCCCTCAGCCCCGCGTGCAATCCCCGCAGGTGCCCTCTACCTCCACCGTGGCGCGCAGCGGGCTGAACCCGGCGGCACGGGCGGCGGCCGTCACCGCCTGCGTCACGCTGTTGTCCGAAAGCTCCGCCGTGCGCCCGCACTTTCCGCAGATCAGGAACTGGTGGGGATGGTCGTGCTCATGCCCGTGCGGAGCCTCCATGCAGGGCAGGAAGGCGTTCAGCCGCTCGATCCGGTGGATCAGTCCCTGGGCCATCAGAAAATCCAGGGCGCGGTAAACCGTGGGCGGCGCCGCGCCCGGCCGCTCGGCCCGCAGCCGGTCCAGCAGGGCATAGGCGCCGACCGGTTGCCCGGCCTCCAGCACCATCTCCAGCACGCGGCGCCGCAGCGGCGTGAGCTGGGCGCCCCGCCGCAGGCAGGAATCCTCGGCCTCGCGCAGGGCCGCCGCCTGGCCGGGTGCGCCAGCGGTCGGGGCGGGGTGATGGTCGCCGTGGGGCATCCGGTCCTCGGTGGCGGCGCGCGGGGGACACCGGCGCCTCTGCCACCTATATAGTCGGCATGGCCAAGCCCCCCAACCATCCCCCGCCCTGTCCACCCGGGCGCCCGGCCGGCATCCCCCCCTGGCACGCCCCCTCTCCCGAGGCCCGCGCCGCCTTCACCGCCGCGCTGAAGCCCGACGGCAAGGGCCTCGTCGCCGCCATCGCCCAGGCCCATGGCACGGGGGAGGTGCTGATGCTGGCCTGGATGAACGCCGAGGCAGTGGCTGAAACCCTGCAAACCGGCCGCGTCACCTACTACAGCCGCTCCCGCCGCGCCCTCTGGCGCAAGGGCGAGACCTCCGGCCAGGTGCAGCACCTGATCGACCTGCGGCTGGACTGCGACGGCGACGCGCTGCTCGCCACGGTCCACCAGGAGGGGGTCGCCTGCCACACCGGCCGCCGCTCCTGCTTCTCCTGGGGCCTGGAGGGGCAAGCGGTTAAGCCGCTGGAACCCGTGCTCGCGGCGCCGGCAACCCTCTACGGCGCCGGCTGAGCCGCCGGCCTCGATTGACGCCATCGTGCCACCGGGGCTTCCCTGGCTCCGGTTCAAACGGAAATCGGGGTACCTCATGCCGCTCACCATGCCGGAGGAGCTGATCCTCCTGATGCTGGACGACCGGACAGGACGGCTGAACGAAACCGCCGGCCCTGCCTCCGGCTACGCCCTCGCCGGCGCGATCCTCGCGGAACTGGCGCTGCGCAACCGCATCAACACCGAGCAGGGGCGCTTCCTCGTGACGGACGCAACCCCCACGGGCGATTCGCTGCTCGACCCCGTTCTCGCCCGCATCGCCGCCGATCCCGGCGCCACGGCGGACGTGCCCCATGACAGCCGCTGGTGGATCGAAACCCTGGCGGGCGAGGCCGACGCCTTCCGCGACGCCATCTTCGCCCGGCTGGTCGCCCACGGCATCCTTCGCGCGGAGGAAGGCCGCTTCCTCTGGATCTTCCCCGAGCGCCGCTACCCGATGATCTCCGACAGGGAGGAGCGCGAGGTGAAGGCGCGCCTGGCCGGCGTGATCTTCGACGACCACGTCCCCGATCACCGGGACAGCCTGCTGATCGGCTTGGCCCGTTCCGCCGGGTTGCTGCCGCTGATCCTGGCGCCCGACGCGCTGGAGGCCGCCGAGCCGCGGATCGCCCAGGTGGCCGACATCGACGAGCTGAGCCGCTCCCTCGGCAATGCCGTGCGCGACATCTTCGTGGAGATGGCCCGCTACACGCCGGTGATGTGACGTTTCAGCCGAAGCGCAGCTTCATCGCGAGGATAGAGGCCGAGAGCATCATCGTGGCGGCATTGGCCAGGATGATGCCGTTGCTGCCGATCAGCGGCCGGTAGGCCGGCCACAGCCCGACGCCCGTGCTGAACAGCAGCAGCATGGGCATGGACAGGTCGCAGGCCGACCGGCTTCGGTGCGTCCGCAGCACCTGGGGCACGAGGGCGACGGTGGTCAGGCCCCCCCGCCACAACGCCGAGCCACTCCACACCGTCCTTTGCCCGCCTCTCCCGCGCCCCTCCGCCGGCCACTTCCAAGGGCCGCCATCCCCGCCTATGCATGAGCCCATGCGGGACATCCATGGCCTGATCGGCAGCGCCCGGCGGCGCCGCGCGGCATGACACTTCTTTATGTCGTCGCGGGGGAATCCTCCGGCGACGTCCTCGGCGCACGCCTTGTCGCCCGCCTGCGAGAGGCACGCCCCGACCTCTCCTTCGCCGGCATCGGCGGCGAACGCATGGCGGAGCAGGGAGTGGAGAGCCTTTTCCCGATGCGCGAGCTGGCGCTGATGGGCCTGCTGGAGGTGCTGCCCAACATCCGCAACCTGACGCGCCGCATGGACCAGACGGTGGCCGAGATCACGGCGCGCCGCCCGGCCGCCCTGATCACCATCGACAGCCCCGGCTTCGCGCTGAGGATCGCGAAGCGGGTGAAGCCCCTCGGCATCCCCGTCATCCACTACGTCGCCCCCCAGGTCTGGGCCTGGCGCCAGGGACGGGTAAAGGAAATGGCGCATCGGCTGGACCGCATCCTCGCCCTGCTGCCCTTCGAAGCCCCTTTCTTCGAGCACGCCGGCATTCCCGTCACCTTTGTCGGCCATCCCGTGCTCGAAAGCGGAGCCGACCGGGGCGACGCCGCGCGCTTCCGCGCCCGCCACGCCATTGGCCCGGACGAGCAGGTGGTGCTGGTGATGCCAGGCAGCCGCCGCACGGAGGTCAGCCGGCTCCTGCCGATCTTCGGGGAAACGCTGCGGCTCCTGTCGGCCAGCCGGCCCAGCCTTCGCCCGGTGGTGCCGATCGCAGGCCCGGTGGAGGAGGCGGTGCGCTCCGCCGCCGCCGGCTGGAGCCCGGCCCCCATCCTGCTGCGCGGCGTCGAGGAAAAGCACGACGCCTTCGCCGCCGCCTCGGCCGGGCTGATCAAGTCCGGCACCTCATCGCTGGAGGTCGCCATGGCCGGCGTGCCGATGGTGGTGGGCTATCGCCTGAACCCCATCACCGCCTGGCTGATCCGCCGGATGGCGAAGGTGAAGTATGCCAGCATCGTCAACATCCTGGCCGACGAGGAGGTGATTCCCGAGCTGCTCCTGGAAGACTGCCGCCCGCCACGCCTCGCTGCCGTTCTGGGGCGCCTGCTGGCGGGTGAGGGCGTGGCGGCCCAGCGCGAGGGTTTCGCCCGCGTCATGTCCCTGCTTTCCCCACCCGGAGGCGGCAGCCCGAGCGAGGCCGCGGCCAGGGCCGTGCTGGACACGGTTGGGCCGGCACCCTGAACAAGAAAAGGGCCGCGGCTTGCGCCACGGCCCTCGTGATACGGCGTTTTTAAAGCCGGATCAAACCCGGGGCTTGGCCGAAGTGCCCGTCGTGGTGCCCGTCGTGGTGCTGGCCTTGCTGCCCGCGGTGCGGTCGTCCTCGACCTCCACCTCGGTGTGGCGGACGGTATCGGTGACGTTCTGCGTGCGCTCGCCGACCTCCTTGCGGATCACCAGCTCCTCCTTCACGCGCGCCTCCTTGGAGACGACCGCCTCCTCGCTGTGCTCCACCGCGTCGATCACCCGCTCGCGGAAGGCATCGTCGGCAGCAGACAGCGGCTGGTCCACGGCGCGCCGCTCAACCGAGACGTGCTCGTCATGCAGCGTGACGGATTCGCTGACCGGCGTCTCGACGATATAGGAGCGCACCCGCACCCGGCCGCGGTCGACCTCCCGCTTACCGATGCGGAGCTCCTCCTGCACCACCGGGATGCGCTCCTCGCTGGTGGCGGCTCCCGCCATGCGGCTGCCCGCCTGGTTGCCCGCTGCGGGCTGGGTGCCCATTCCGGCCGTCATGCCGGGCGCCGTCGGGCTGGCAACGCCCATCCCAGTTCCCATCGCCGGCGTGGAGGTGCCGCCCATCGTCGCGGCCCCTACGGCCGAGGACGTGTTCATGGCCATGCCCGTGCCTTCGGCATCATCCATGCGACCCGTCCAGCCACCCGCGCGCCACTCGGCCTCGCGCGTGTCGAGATCGACGGCGCCATGGGATTCGAACACGTCGAGTGCGTGGTCCACAATGGTGTCGTCAACCTCTGCGGAGACCACGTAGCCACCGCGGCGAATGCCCTCGGCATAGGCCTGGCGGTCCTCGTCGGCGATGAAAAGGTCCTTCAGCGAGGCCCAGAGACCATGGTCGTTGCTCCCGGAGCCAGTCATGGAGCCACCCGCGGCGCTCCCCATCTCGCCGGTGTTGCCATGGATCGCAATGCGGCTGGCATCGATCCCGTCATGCGAGCGCAGATGGGAAGCGACGGCTTCCGCTTCGGCGCGGTCGTCGAAAAGGCCGGTGATCGTACGTGTCATATGGGCATTCCTTCATTGGCACCGCCGGTGGCGGCCGCATGGGTCAGGACGCGAAATCGTGGCGGAGGCAGCCCCTAGGGGAGCCGTTCCTCCGGAGGGGTGGGCACGCGCTCGACGGCGGCGTGCTGAACGCGGCGGGAAGCGGTGTGCTCCACGGCCTCCTCGCCATCCACCAGGCGGAGGTGAACCTCCTCCCGGAGCATCAAGCGCTTCTCAACGACGAGAACCTCCTCGACGACAGGAACGATGATCACGTTCCCTTCCTGCCGAACGGCGGGCGCCTCGGTCACCACCCGCCCGACCGGGCGGCGCTCGACCTCGGCGTAGCGGCTGCGAAGCGTCTCGCGGAGCACCTCCTCGACCACTTCGGTGGTCAGGGAAATGCGGACACGCCCGGTCTCCACCAGGCGCTTGCTCACCTGGAGCGTTTCCTCGACGAGAGGAATCACGGTTTCGGCAGTGGCCTCAGCCGTCATTGCAACCTCACCTCGGACTGTTCTGAAAACGGCCGATTCGTGAGGCAGTTGCGACGGACAGCGGAACGGTCGGCGCTTCGGCCCGCTACGCTCCGCGCTCTTCCTGCACGGCGTGCCGCTTCGGGCGGGCCTTGCGGCGCAGTTCCATCATCTCCGCTTCCTCCCGCACGGCGCTGCGCAGGATGGCCTCCTGCCCCCAGCGGTACTGCGGCGGGCAGGCGGTGCGCACGCCAAAGCGCGCAGCCGCGTTCATGGTGAAGGCCGGATCCACGAGGTGCGGCCGCGCCAGCGCGACAAGGTCGGCCCGCCCCGCGGCCAGGATGGTGTTCACCTGGTCCGCCGAGGTGATGCTGCCCACGCACATCGTGGCCACCTTGGCCTCGTTCCGGATCATGTCCGACCAGGGCACCTGGAACATGCGCCCGTAATGCGGCGCGCTATCGGCCACCGTCTGCCCGGTGGAGACATCGAGCAGGTCGCAGCCTTCCTCCGCGAAAGCGCGGGCGATGGCCAGCGTCTCGGCGTCCGTCACCCCGCCATCGGCCCAGTCGGTCGCGGACACGCGCACGCTCATCGGCCGGTCGGAGGGCCAGGCCGCCCGCAGGGCCCGGTAAACCTCCAGCGGATAGCGCAGCCGGTTCTCCAGGCTGCCGCCATAGGCGTCGGCGCGGCGGTTCAGCAGCGGCGAAAGAAAGCTCGCCAACAGGTAGCCATGGGCGCAGTGGAACTCCAGCATGTCGAAGCCCGCCCGCGCGCCGCGGACGGCAGCCGCCACGAAGTCGTCGCGCACGCGGTCCATCTCCGCGCGCGTGATCTCGCGCGGCACCTGGCTGTTCGGGAAGTAGGGAATCGCGCTTGCCGAGACGATCGGCCACCCGCCCTCCGGCAGGGGCTGGTCCATCCCCTCCCACATCAGCTTCGTCGCGCCCTTCTGCCCGGCATGGCCGAGCTGCAGCGCGATCCGGCTGCCGCCATGCGCGTGCACGAAATCGACGATGCGCTTCCACCCGGCCTCCTGCGCGTCGTTCCACAGCCCCGTGCAACCCGGCGTGATCCGCGCCTCCGGCGAGACGCAGGTCATCTCCGTGAAGATCAGCCCGGCGCCGCCCGTCGCGCGCGCGCCGTAGTGCATGAGGTGCCAGTCATCGGGCATCCCGTCCGTCGCCGAGTACTGGCACATCGGCGAGACGACCACGCGGTTCGCCAGTTCCATGCCCCTCAGGCGGAAGGGCTGGAACATCGGCGGCGCGCCCTTCACGGCCGGCAGGCCCTGCGCGCGCACCTCCTCCTCGAACAGCGCGCGCGATCCCTCCACGAACTCCGGCGCGCGCAGCGAAAGGTTCTCCCAGGTGATCGCCTTGGAGCGCGTCATCACCCCGAAGGCGAAGCGCGTCGCCGGCATGTCCCAGAACCGCGCGACGTGCTCGAACCACACGAGCGACACGTCCGCCGCGTGCTGGATCTTCTCCACCTCCTCGCGCCGCCCGCCCTCGAAGCGGGCCAGCGCCTCCTCCACCGTGCCGCCGCGCATGAAGGCGGCGTGCAGGTGGATGGCATCCTCCATCGCCAGCTTGGTGCCGGACCCGATGGAGTAATGCGCCGTCGCCTTCGCATCCCCCAGCAGCACCACGTTGCCCTTCGACCACCGCGCGCAGCGCATCATCGGAAAGCGCCGCCACATGCTGCGGTTCGTGATGAGGCGGTGGCCCTCCAGCTCCTCCGCGAACACCTCCTCCATGAAAGCCGCGCTCGCGGCCTCGTCCATCGCGCCGAGCCCGGCGCGCTCGAAGGTCCCGGGATCGGTCTCCAGCACCCAGGTGCTGGCATTCGCCTCGTACTGGTAGCAGTGCGCGATGAAGATGCCCTCGGGCCGCTCCTTGAAGAAGAAGGTGAAGGCGTCGAAGGGCCGGGTGCTGCCCATCCAGGCGAAGCGGTTGGGCCGCAGGTCCACGGTCGGCGCGAAGTGCTCCAGGTCGCGCTGCCGCACGGGGCTGTTGATGCCATCGGCCGCCACCACGAGGTCGGCATCCGGGAAGTCCTCCGGCATCGCCTCCCGCCCGAACTCCAGCTCGACCCCAAGCTCGCGCGCACGCTCCTGCAGCAGCATCAGCAAGGTGCGGCGGGAACAGCCGCAGAAGCCGTTTCCGCCGATCCGGTGGGTCGCCACCCCGTTGCCGCGCTTGGCCACGATCTCGATGTCGTCCCAGTAGGCGAAGGCCTCGGTGATCGCCTCGTAGGACTCCCGGTCCGCCCGCTCGAAGGTTTCCAGCGTCTGGTCGCTGAACACCACGCCGAACCCGAAGGTGTCGTCCGCCCGGTTGCGCTCCACCACGGTGATCCGCGCCTCCGGCCGGTCGCGCTTCATCAGGATGGCGAAGTAGAGCCCGGCGGGGCCGCCGCCGATGACCGCGATCCGCATGGGATGTCTCCTGGGGTGCCCGGGCATGAGATAGTTTAGGCTTCAAGCTTTCAAGGTTTCAACGGGCGCTTGCGGCAGGCCGCCGAATTCCTTTAGGCTTCAAGGATCATGAACGGCATCACCGGGCGCCATGCGATCGTGACGGGCGGCGGCACAGGCATCGGCCTGGCGGTCGCGGCCGCCCTCACCCGCGCCGGTGCCGGCGTGACCGTCACCGGGCGCCGCGAGGCCCCGCTCCGCGCCGCCGTGGAGGCGGGCCACGCCGCCGGCTTCGAGCTGGCGGACGTCACCGAGCCCGGCGCCTTCGCCGCCGCCCTTTCCCGCGCCGGCACCCCCGCCATCCTCGTCAACGCCGCCGGCGCCGCCGAGAGCGCTCCCTTCCTCCGCACCGACGACGCCTTGTGGGAGCGGATGCTGCGCGTGAACCTCCTCGGCGCCGCCGCCTCCACCCGCGCCGCCCTTCCCGCCATGCTGGACGCCGGCTGGGGCCGGGTGGTCAACGTCGCCTCCACCGCCGCGCTGCGCGGCTACCCCTATGTCACGGCCTACGCGGCCGCCAAGCACGGCCTTCTGGGCCTGACCCGCGCCCTGGCGCTGGAGGTGGCCACCAGGGGCATCACCGTGAACGCCGTCTGCCCCGGCTTCACCGACACCGACATCGTGTCGGAGAGCGTCGCCCGGATCGTCGCGAAAACCGGCCGCAGCGAGGCCGACGCCCGCGCCGAACTCGCCCGCCACAACCCCCAGGCCCGCCTGGTCCGGCCGGAGGAAGTGGCCGCCACCGTCGCCTTCCTCTGCTCGGACGCCGCAAGCGCCGTCAACGGCCGCGCCATCGCGGTGGACGGGGGCGAGGTCCCATGACCCCCGACACCCATGTGGACGCCGAGACGGCGCTGGACCACGCCCCCGCCGGCCACAAGGACGACCTCCGCCTCTGGCTGCGCATGCTTTCCTGCGCCCGGCTGATCGAGGGCGAGGTGCGCCGGCGGCTCCGCCTCCGCTTCGACACCACCCTCCCCCGCTTCGACTTCCTGGCGCAGCTGGAACGGGCGCCGGATGGCCTGACTCCCGGCGACATCAGCCGCCGCATGATGGTCACGGGCGGCAACGTCACCGGCCTCGCTTCACGGCTGGAGGAGGAGGGCCTGATCGAGCGCCGCGCCGTTCGCGAGGATCGCCGCGCCGTCACCCTGCGCCTGACGCCCCAGGGCCGCCGCGAATTCGCCCGCCAGTCCGCCGCGCACGAGGAATGGGTCGCCGAACTCCTCGGCGCCCTTTCCCCGAACGACCGCGCGGCGCTGCTGCGCCTGCTCGACCGCACGCGCCGCGGCGTCCGCGCCGCCATCTCGGAAGGCATGCCATGAGCCTGAGGCATTTCGACGCGCAGCATGTGCGCCTCACGGTGGAGGGCCGCGTCGCCTCCATCCTGCTCGACCGCCCCGAGCGCAAGAACCCGCTGACCTTCGACTCCTATGCCGAACTCGTCGCGATCTTCCGCGCCGCCATACAGGACGAGACGGTCGGCGCCTTCGTCCTTTCCGGCGCCGGCGGCAACTTCTGCTCGGGCGGGGACGTGCACGAGATCATCGGCCCCCTGCTGGACCGCGACACCAGGGGCCTCATGCAGTTCACCGCCATGACCGGCGACCTGGTGAAGGCCATGCGCGCCTGCCCGCAGCCGATCGTCGCGGCGGTGGACGGCATCGCGGCCGGCGCGGGTGCCATCATGGCCATGGCGTCCGACATGCGGCTCGCCACGCCCCGCGCCAAGGTCGCCTTCCTGTTCAACCGCGTCGGCCTTGCCGGCTGCGACATGGGCGCCTGCGCGATCCTGCCCCGCATCATCGGCCAGGGCCGCGCCTCCGAGCTGCTCTACACCGGCCGTTCCATGTCCGCGCAGGAAGGGCTGGACTGGGGCTTCTTCTCCCGCGCCATGGAGCCCGAACTGCTGGCGGAAGCCGCCGCCAACCTCGCCAGGCAGGTGACGGAAGGCCCCGGCTTCGCCAACGCCATGACCAAGCGGATGCTGGCCATGGAATGGTCCATGTCCGTCGAGCAGGCGATCGAGGCCGAGGCCGTCGCCCAGGCGCTCTGCATGACCACCAGGGACTTCCGCCGCGCCTATGACGCCTTCGTGGCGAAGCAGCGCCCGGTTTTCGAGGGCAACTGATGGCCGACCGCGACTTCCTCCTCTGGCCGTTCCTGGAGCCCAGCCACCGCGCCTGGGCGGAGGAGGTCGAGGCCTGGGCGGGCGCCCATGCCGAACGCCTCTCCGCGGGCGACACCGACACCGCCGTGCGGAACCTCACCCGCGCCATGGGCGAGGCCGGGCTTCTCCGCGTCGCCGTGCCCGAGGATGGCCGCCTCGATGTCCGCGCCCTCTGCATCGCCCGCGAAACCCTGGCCCGCCACTCCGGCCTGGCGGACTTCGCCTTCGCCATGGCCGGCCTCGGCACCGGTTCCGTCACCCTTTTCGGCGACCCCGCGCTGAAGCGCGACACGCTGCCGGCCGCCCGCGCCGGAGCCGCCCTGGCCGCCTTCGCCCTCAGCGAGCCGGAGGCCGGCTCCGACGTGGCGGCGCTGGCCACCACCGCCACGCGCGACGGCAACGCCCACTGGCGGATCGACGGCTCCAAGACCTGGATCAGCAACGGCGGCATCGCCGGCACCTACGTGGTCTTCGCCCGCACCGGGGAGGCCCCCGGCGCCCGCGGCCTCACCGCCTTCCTTGTCCCCGCCGACACGCCCGGTCTCTCGATCGTCGAGCGCATCGAGGTCTCCGCCCCCCATCCCCTCGCCACGCTCCGCTTCGACGGCATGCGCGTGCCCGACACCCACCGCCTCGGCCAGCCGGGCGACGGCTTCAAGGTCGCCATGGCGACCCTGGACGTTTTTCGCGCCACCGTCGGCGCCGCCGCCCTTGGCTTCGCCCGCCACGCACTGGACCTCACCGTCGCCCGCGCCTCCAACCGCAGCCTCTTCGGCGGCCCCCTGTTCGACCAGCAGATGACCCAGGCCGCCATCGCCGAGAGCGCGGTGGACGTCGAAACCTCCGCGCTCCTTGTCTATCGCGCCGCCTGGCTGAAGGATTCCGGCACCCCCCGCGTCTCGCGCGAGGCTTCCATGGCCAAGCTGCACGCCACCGAATCCGCCCAGCGCGTCGCCGACCGCTGCGTCCAGATCCACGGGGGGCACGGCGTCGTTCGCGACCACCCGGCCGAAAAACTCTACCGGGAGGTTCGCGCGCTGCGCGTCTACGAGGGCGCCAGCGAGGTCCAGCGGATCATCATCGCGCGTGCCGAAAGGGACCGCGCGAAGGGAGCGGCATGATGGACACCAATCTTCCCCAGGACGACTGGTCCGGTGCTACGCCCGACCTCGCGCCCAGCGGGCACATCGACACCTTCCCGCGCGACAGCCTTCCCCCGCGCGAGGAGTGGCCCGAACTCCTCTTCGACCTGCCGGACTACCGCTACCCCCAGCGCCTGAACTGCGCCGTCGAGCTCCTGGACCGCAACGTCGAGCGCGGCCGCGGCGACCACCCCGCCATCATCACCCCCGACGAAACCCTCTCCTATCGCGAACTGCAGGACCGGGTGGACCGGATCTGCAACGTGCTCACCCGCGACCTCGGCATGATCCCGGGCAACCGCGTGATGCTCCGCAGCGCCAACAACGCCTGGATGACCGCCACCTACCTCGCCGTGCTCAAGGCCGGCGGCGTGGTGGTCGCCACCATGCCCCTGCTCCGCGCCAGGGAACTCGGGCAGATGCTGGAGAAGGCGCGGATCACCCACGCCCTCTGCGACGTGAGGCTGAGGGACGAGATGGATAAGGCGGCCGCCGAGGCGCCGCTCCTGCAACACGTCGCCTTCTGGGGCAATGGCGATCTCGAATCCCGCTGCGCCGCCCAGCCCCCCGGCTTCGCCGCCTGCGACACCGCCGCCGACGACGTCTGCCTCATCGGCTTCACCTCCGGAACCACGGGCCTCCCCAAGGGCACCATGCATTTCCACCGGGACATGCTGGCCATCTGCGACGGCTATTCCCGCCACGTCCTCCGCCCCACGCCCGAGGACCGCTTCATCGGCTCCGCCCCGCTCGCCTTCACCTTCGGCCTGGGCGGCCTCGTCCTGTTTCCCTTCCGCATCGGCGCGACTGGCATCCTGCTGGAGCGCGCGGGCCCGGACGAGCTTCTCCCGGCCATCGAGAAGCACCGCGCCACCATCTGCTTCACCGCCCCCACCGCCTACCGCGTCATGGCCGGCAAGGTGCCGGGCTTCGACATCTCCTCCCTCCGCAAATGCGTCTCCGCCGGGGAAACCCTGCCCCGCGCCATCTTCGACGCCTGGGAGGCCGCGACGGGCCTGCGGCTGATGGATGGGATCGGCGGCACGGAGATGCTGCACATCTTCATCGCGGCGCCGGAGGAAACGCTGCGGCCGGGCTGCACGGGCATCCCCGTCCCCGGCTACCAGGCCCGCGTGATCGACCGCGACGGGAAGGAGGTGCCCCGCGGCACCCCCGGCTGGCTCGCCATCCGCGGCCCCATCGGCTGCCGCTACCTCGCCGATCCCCGCCAGGCCGACTACGTCCGCCATGGCTGGAACATCCCCGGCGATGTCTACATCCAGGACGAGGACGGCTACTTCCGCTACCAGGGCCGCGGCGACGACATGATCGTGGCCGCGGGCTACAACATCGCCGGCCCCGAGGTGGAGGGCGCGCTGCTCACCCACCCCGCCGTCCGCGAATGCGGCGTCGTCGCCGCCCCCGACGGCAAGGGCGGAACCGTGGTGAAGGCCTATGTGGCGCTGAAGCCCGAATACTTCGGCAACGAGGACATGGTGAGAGCGCTCCAGGAGCACGTCCGCGCGGAGATCGCTCCCTACAAGGCACCCCGCGTCATCGAGTTCCTGGACGCCATGCCGCGCACCGAATCGGGCAAGCTCCAGCGCTTCGCTCTCCGCAAGATGGCCAGCGCTTGACGCGCCCCACCCCCGTTCCGGCCTCCGCCCTGCCTTCCGCCGCCTTCCGAGCGGCGCTGCGGGTGCGCTTCGGCGACTGCGACCCGGCCGGGATCGTCTTCTTCCCCAACTGGTTCGTCATGGCCAATGCCGCCATCGAGGACCTCTTCCGCGAGCGCCTCGGGATCGACTTCCACCACCTCCACGGCACGCGCGGCATCGGCACCGGCTTTGTCCACGCCGCCGCCACCTTCATGCGCCCGGGCGCCATGGGGGACGAGGTGGCGCTGACCCCCCTGATCCGGCGCATCGGCGGCGCCTCCTACGCGCTCGACCTCCACATCCACCGCGGCGAGGAGGAGTTGGCCCGCCTGGACCTCGTCACCGCCACCACCGACCTTGCCAGCCGCACCAGCGTGCCGGTGCCGCCCGACCTTCGCGCGGCCCTTCTGCGCTATCAGGCGGAATGCGGCCCGGGCCAGGAGAACACCCCATGAGCGGCAAGCTCGACATCCTCCAGCCGCCCGGCTGGCCCGCCCCGCGCGGCTACTCCAACGGGATCGCCGGGCGCGGCCGCGTGGTGCTGGTGGGTGGCCAGATCGGCTGGGACGAGCAGGGCCGCTTCGCCGAAGGGTTCGTCGCCCAGGCCGAGCAGGCGTTGCGCAACATCCTGGCGGTGCTGGCCGAGGCCGGCGCCGGCCCCGAGCACATCGGCCGCCTCACCTGGTTCGTGGTGGACATGGCCGAGTACCGCGCCTGCCTGCCCGAGCTGGGCCGCGCCTACCGCTCCGTGATGGGCCGCAACTTCCCGGCCATGGCGCTGCTCGGCATCTCCGCGCTGGCCGAGCCGGATGCGCGGCTGGAGATCGAGGCCACCGCCATCCTGCCGGACTGAGGAACCGCGACCGGCCCGGAGGGCAACTCCCGCTCCGCCGCGCAGGAGCAGACCACCTGCCCGTCGCCCAGGCGGTTCGGCACGGTCGGCTCCCCGCAATGCGGGCATTCGCGCACGCTCTCCATGCCGGTCTCTCCTTGCTGGCCGCGCTCCATCCGGGAAAGAACGCGGGCCGGGCAGAATAGGAAGCGCACCGGGCCGCCTTGCCCGTGCGGCGGCCCGGTGCGAATGTCCGGCCGCCGCCGGGGGCCCCCTCCCGGCCCCCTCTACGAGCGGGCCCTGCCCGAACACCCTTTTCCCTGCGGGCACGTGCCCGCCCAGTGAGCCTGCGAGGACCGGAATGGCCAAGATCAAGGTGAAGACCCCCGTCGTGGAGATGGACGGGGATGAGATGACGCGGATCATCTGGGGCTTCATCAAGGAGAAGCTGATCCTTCCGTACCTCGACGTCGACCTGAAGTACTACGACCTCGGCATCGAATACCGCGACCAGACCGACGACCAGGTGACGGTCGACGCCGCCAACGCCACCAAGCAGTACGGCGTGGGCGTGAAGTGCGCGACGATCACCCCGGACGAGGCGCGGGTGAAGGAGTTCAACCTCAAGAAGATGTGGCGCTCCCCGAACGGGACCATCCGCAACATCCTCGACGGCACGATCTTCCGCGAGCCCATCATCTGCCAGAACGTGCCCCGCTTGGTGCCGCACTGGTCCAAGCCGATCGTCGTCGGCCGCCACGCCTATGGCGACATCTACCGCGCGGTGGAGATGAAGATCCCCGGCGCCGGCAAGGTCAGCATGACCTACACGCCCGAGGGCGGCGGCGCCCCCGTCGAGATCGGCGACTTCCCCTTCAAGGCGCCCGGCGTCTTCATGGGCCAGCACAACCTGAACGCCTCGATCGAGGGCTTCGCCCGCGCCTCCTTCAACTACGGCCTGGCCCGCAACTTCTCGGTCTACTTCAGCCACAAGAACACGATCCTCAAGGCCTATGACGGCCAGTTCAAGGACATCTTCCGCGCCATCTACGACGCCGACTTCAAGGCGGAGTTCGAGAAGCGTGGCCTGACCTACGAGGACCGCCTGATCGACGACATGGTCGCCTCCGCGCTGAAGTGGGAGGGCGGCTACATCTGGGCCTGCAAGAACTACGACGGCGACGTGCAGTCCGACATCGTGGCCCAGGGCTTCGGCTCGCTGGGGCTGATGACCTCCGTGCTGCTCTCCCCCGACGGCAACACCGTCGAGTCGGAAGCCGCCCACGGCACCGTCACGCGCCACTACCGCGAGCACCAGAAGGGCCGGGAGACGAGCACCAACCCGATCGCCTCCATCTTCGCCTGGACGCGCGGCCTGGCCTATCGCGGCAAGTTCGACAACACGCCCGACGTGGTCGAGTTCGCCGATGCCCTCGAGCGCGTCTGCGTCGAGACGGTCGAGGCCGGCCACATGACCAAGGACCTCGCCATTCTGATCGGCAAGGACCAGCCCTGGCTCAACACCCAGGCCTTCCTCGCCAAGCTGGACGAGAACCTGCAGAAGGCCCGCGGCTGAACCCAGCGCGCCGCGCGATCCGGAGGGGGCGGGCGCCGCAAGGGCCCGCCCCCTTTCCGTTCATGGCCCCGGTCTTGGAAGCCACCCGAGGAAGATGACCATGCCCGGCTTCCTGACCACCCTCGACCTGCTGGCCCTCCTGGTCTTCGTCCTCTGCTGGGTCGGCTACGCGACGCTCGTGGACCGCGTCCCCTCCATCCGCCGCCGCAGCGTCATCCACGCCATGGACGAGCACCGCCGCCGCTGGCTCGCCGCCGCCATTCCCAAGGACAACCGGATCGCCGACGTCGCCATCGTCGGCAACCTCATGTCCTCCACCTCCTTCCTCGCCAACACCTGCATCTTCATCATCGGCGGCGCCATGGCCCTCCTCGCCTCGCCCGAGACCGGGCGGCGCGTGCTCGGCGCCATGCCTTTCGCCGAGGGCGCGCTGACCGACGGCGGCTGGGAGGCGCGCATCCTCCTCATCCTGCTCATCTTCGTCCGCGCCTTCTTTGAGCTGACCTGGGCGCTCCGCCAGTTCAACTACGGCTCCATCCTGCTCGGCGGCCTCGGCCGGACCGAAGCCGCGCGCCCGGCCGCCGAGGTCGCGGCCCAGGTGGTGAACCGCGCCGCCCGCCACTTCAACACGGGCCTGCGCGCCTATTACTTCGGACTGGCCGTGCTCGCCTGGATGGTCCACCCGGTCGCCTTCATGCTGGCCTCGCTCTGGGTGGTTTCGGAACTCCACCGGCGGGAGTTCCGCTCCGCCGTGCAGGCGGCCCTGGCCGAGGGAGGCTGACGGCGCCGCCCCGGAGTGACCCAGCCAGGAGAACCGGATGCCGCAACTCATTCTCGGATGGCTCCTGCCGGAGGAGGAGCGCGCGGCCCTGCTCGCCGTGGTCGCGCCCCGCTACCCCCGGGTCGTGGCGCACCACGTCACCCTCCGGCCCGGCCTGCGCAAGGACCACCCCCTGCCCGCGGAAACAACAGGCCGGGTGGTCGGCACAGCCGATGACGGCCGGGGCGTCCAGGCGCTGGTGGTGGAGATCGGCGGCACCACGAACCGGCCGGGCGGCTCCACGTACCACATCACCTGGTCGCTCGGACTTGGCCGCAAGCCCGTGGAAAGCAACGACGTCATCCGCGAGCATGGCTGGATGCCCCTGGCCCCTCCCCGCCCCATCCGCCTCCGGCCGGCCGTTTTCGGCCCCGGGCGGTAGCAGGAGCAACGGCCGGGATCAGATCCCGCGCGGCGCCTCCCCGATGAAGCCCAGCTCGCGCAACGCGGCGGTGGACCGCTCCGCGGAGACATGGTGCACGAAGATGCCGCCCTTGGCCTCCCATCCCTCCCGGGCCGAGGCGCGGTCATCCAGCAGCACATGCCCCGGCCCCGACCAGCGCGGCTTCTCCCGGCTCATGCAGGTGATGACCGGCACATGCGCCCCCAGCATCCGCGCCACCCAGCGCGCCTTCTGCGCCGGCGCCCACTGGCCCAGCGGCAGCCCCGTCAGGATGGTCGGATGGTGGGGCTCGCAGAAGCGCCAGAGCGCCTCCGCATCGTGCATGAACTCCAGCGTGTCGAAGAAGGCGGGCGCGCGGGACAGCGCCGCCCACATGGTCTTCAGCGGCAGGTCCTCCGGCCGGCGACCGGTCACGGCCACCACGCCACGGTCGAAATCCGCCAGCACGCCGTCAAGGTCGACGAAAAGCTTCAAGCCGCCGCGGGCGGACGGAGCGTCCGCGCCACCGCGGGCGGACGGCGCATTCGCACCACCGCGGGCGGACGGCGCATTCGCGCCACCGCGGGCGGACGGCGCCTTCACGCCGCCGCGTGCTGCTCGCGCAGCTTCAGGAACTTCAGCGTTGGCCATTCCTCCTCGGCCCGGTTCCGCCGCCAGTCGCTGGTGAAGAAGGCCACCAGCGCCCCGTCATGGTCCTCTGCCGTGTCGTGCGGCGCGGATTGCCGGAATCCGTCCATCGCCGCCTTATCCTCGGACACCACCCAGCGCATCATCCCCCAGGGCGTGCTCTCGTAGCGGCTGGGCACCGAGTATTCCGCCTTCAGCCGCTCCGCCAGCACGTCGAGCTGCAGCGCGCCCACCACGCCCACCACCGGCGGCGTGCCGTCCAGCGGGCGGAACAACTGCACCACCCCCTCCTCGGCCAGCTGCTCCAGCGCGGTGCGCAGCTTCTTGCCGACCATTGCGTCCTCGATCATCACGCGGCGCAGGATCTCGGGGGCGAAGCTCGGCACGCCCCGGAAGTTCAGCGCCTCCCCCTCGGTCAGCGTGTCGCCGATGCGGAGGATGCCGTGGTTGGCGATCCCCACCACGTCCCCCGGCCAGGCCTCCTGGGCCACCTGCCGGTCCTGGGCGAAGAAGAACAGCGGCGCGTTCACCGGCACCTGCTTCCCCGTGCGGGTCTGCCGCAGCCGCATGCCCTTCTCCAGCCGCCCGGAGCAGATGCGGAGGAAGGCCACGCGGTCCCGGTGGTTGGGGTCCATGTTCGCCTGGATCTTGAACACGAAGCCCGTCAGCGCCGGCTCCTCCGGCCGAACCCGGCGCGTGTCGGCGGGCCGCGCGCCCGGATGGGGGGCGAAGCGCGCCAGCCCCTCCAGCAGGTGCCCGATCCCGAAGTCCCGCAGCGCCGAGCCGAAATAGACCGGCGTCATCGTTCCCTGGCGGAAGGCCTCCAGGTCGAAGGCCGGGAAGGCCCCTGCCAGCTCCGCGCCCTCGCGCAGCGCCTCCGCCTCGGCCGCCGGCACCAGCCTGTCGATCTGCGGATCGTCCAGCCCGGACAGCTTCACCGGCCCCGAGCCCTCGGCCAGCAGGTGAAGCGCCGGCTCCAGCATGTCGTAGGTGCCCAGGAACCCCCGCCCCGACCCCACCGGCCAGGCCGCCGGGGTCACGTCCAGCGCCAGCGTCTTCTCGATCTCGTCCAGCAACTCGAAGACGTCCCGGCTCTCGCGGTCCATCTTGTTGATGAAGGTGATGATGGGGATGTCGCGCAGGCGGCACACCTCGAACAGCTTGCGCGTCTGCGCCTCGATGCCCTTGGCCGCGTCGATCACCATCACCGCCGCGTCCACGGCGGTCAGCGTCCGGTAGGTGTCCTCCGAAAAGTCCTCGTGGCCCGGCGTGTCCAGCAGGTTGAACACCACCCCGTCCCGCTCGAAGGTCATCACGGAGGTCGCGACCGAGATGCCGCGGTCCTGCTCGATCTTCATCCAGTCCGAGCGCGTTCGCCGCCGGTCGCCCTTGGCCCGGACCTGCCCGGCCAGCTGGATGGCGCCGCCGCGCAGCAGCAGCTTCTCCGTCAGCGTCGTCTTGCCGGCATCCGGGTGGGCGATGATGGCGAAGGCCCGGCGCCGCGCGGCCTCGCGCGCCACCTGGGCGCTGCCGGCATCCGCCGGCGCAGACTGGAGGGCCTCGATGGGGGTGGTCTGGTCCATCCGCGTTATCTGGCTGTGTTGCGGCCCCGGCGCAACAACCGCCTTCTCATGCCTGCCTCAGCCATAGCGCCGGCGAAGCTGGTTCAGCCCCACGGTCATCAGCGCCCCGAACAGCATCACCGCCGTCACCGGTCGCGGCGTGCCATCGGCGAAGAGGCCCACCGCCGTGCTGCCGAGCGCCGCCACCGCGAACTGGATGGTGCCGAGCAGCGCGGAAGCCGTGCCCGCGCGCTGCCCGTGCCGCGCCAGCGCCCCGACGGCCGAGTTGGGCAGCACCAGGCTGCTGGCGGTCAGCATCAGCACGATCGGCGGGAAGATGCCCCAGATCCCGCCCCATCCCGTCCAGGCCAGCACCGCCAGCAGCAGGGCGGCGGCAAAAACGCCCGAGGAGGCCGCCGTAAGCACCCGCCCCGGCCGGAAACGCGCTGCCAGCATGGGGTTGAGCTGCGCACCGCCGATAAACCCCGCCGCCGAAGCGCCGAAGATCACCGCGAACTGCCCGGGCGTGATGCCGAAATGCTCGATGTAGATGGCGGGAGCCCCGCTGATATAGGCGAACACCACGAACATCACGGCCGCCCCGAGCAAGGCGTGGGTCATGAAGACCGGCTCCGAAAGCACGCGCCCGTAGCCCCGCAGCAGGCCCCAGAGGCCCTGGCGCAGCCGCCGCTCCACCGGCAGCGTGTCCGGCAGGAGGCGCCAGACCAGGAGACAGGACAGCGCGCCATAGCCCGCCATGATCCAGAAGATGGAGCGCCACCCGGCCACCCCCAGCAGCAGCCCGCCCAGCGAGGGCGCCAGGATCGGCGCCGCGCCCATCACCAGGATGAGGCGCGACATCAGCCGGGCCGCCTCCAGCCCCGTCGCCAGGTCACGCACCACCGCCCGCGGAATCACCGCGCTGGCCGAAGCGCCAAAGGCTGCAAGCCCGCGGAACACCGCGAGCCATCCCATGTCGGGCGCCAGCGCGCAGCCGATGGAGGCGAAGGTATAGACCACCGTCCCCACGATCAGCGGGCCGCGCCGCCCGAAGCGGTCCGACAGGCTTCCCTGCGTCACCTGCCCCACCGCGAGCCCGATGAACCAGGTGGCCAGGGTGAGCTGGGCGCTGCCCGGCCCCGTGCGGAACTGCGCCTCGATGGTCGGAAAGGCCGGCAGGTACATGTCGGTGGAGATCGGGTTGATCGCCGTCAGAAAGCCGAGGAGCAGGGGGAGCCAGGACGGCATGGGATCCTTCGCAGGGGTCGTGGCGTCCTTGCTGCGCCGCAGCAAGCCCATTTGGAAGCCCCTTCCACACCTCGCGCCGCAAGTTTTTCACGAAGGGTGCTTCGACCACCGCCCGCTTGCGAACGATTATCATTTTCGTCAGAGTGCCGGAGCGCCCATCACGGAGACCAGACCCATGACCACCCGCGGCCTTCCCCACTGGCCCTGGAACGGCGCCGCCCCCGAGGACCTGCCGCCCGCCGAGGCCGTTCTTCTGGAAGCTTGCCGCGCCTGGGTGGAGGCAACCCGCGAAGGCCGCGCGCCCCTGCCGGCACTGCGCCTGCCCATGGTCACGGAGGGGGTCGAATCCGCGGCCCCCGCGCTGGACGCCCTCCTCCGTGGCCTGGCCTGCCCGGGTTCCATGGGATGCCGCCTCTGCCCACGCCTCACCCCGGCCGAGGGAGCGCTCCTGATGGGGCTGGGCCTCGCCCAGCGCGCCACCCGGCGCGAGGCCCTTGCGGCCTTCCTCCGCCTCGCGCCGCCGGGCGCCGCCTATGCCGCCATGGGCCCGGCCCTCGCGGTCGGCATGGCGATGCGCCGCGCGGGCCTGCTGCTGGCCCACCCGCTGCGCGCCAACTCCTGAAGCGCGGAACGCCGCCGGTTCACCCCGGCGGCGCTTCCTTCACCAGCGGCGGGACTGCCCGCAATCCAGGTGGACGAAGCCGTCCCGCCGGTAGAGCCCCACGCCGCCCAGCCCCATCGAGGCCGCAAGCCGCGCCATGCCCATGGATTCCCGCCCGGGCAGGCGCATGTCCCCGGCCATGCCGGACATGTGCAACGAAACGGTCGAAACGCGCGACGACTGATGGCGGATCGCCGCATTGGTTTCCGGCGCGCGGTAGCCGCTGATCACCTCGAAGGCCTCCGTGGCCTCCATCCGCGCCGCCACCGCGTTCATCACGTCGAACAGGCGCGGGTCCATTGGCGTGACCTCCTCGCGCGACAGGTCGCGGAACACCCAGTCCAGCCGACTCAGCGCATCCGTCACGTAGCGCCCATCGGCAAAATAAACGCCCGAGAAGGAGTCGCTGGTGTAGGCGCGCCGCACCGTCAACCGCCGCGTTCCTCGCACCGCCTGCGCCTCCGCCTGTCCCGGCACGGTGCCGCAGGCCAGCAACCCGAGGCCCGCTCCGAGCAGCGAGCGCCGCCCCAGCCCGGTGGCCGCGCAGCAGTCGCAACCCGGCTCATGCGGCCGGCCGCCCGAGAGAACGCGGATCACCGCACCACTCCCCCGGCCGACGCCACGCGCGTGCCCACCCGGTCCATCTCCCGGGCATAGGCGGCGTCCAGCCCATAGATGTCCGGCCGCACCCGCGCCCGCCCGGCCTCCAGCGTCACGGTGCTGTAGTGCAGGCGGACGGGCAGGGAGCGCCGCAGCGACACGCCCTGTGTCTGCTTGCTGTCATAGACGCGCTGGACGCGCGCCGCGTCCCAGCCCGTTCCCTCCAGCACGACGTTGAGCAACGCATCCGGCTGCGCCAGCCGGATGCAGCCGGAGGAGAAGGCCCTGTCCGGCCTGTTGAACAGGCTGCGGTCCGGGGTGTCGTGCAGGTAGATGTCGTCTGAATTCGGCATGATGAACTTGATCCGTCCGAGCGCGTTGCCGTCGCCGGCGTCCTGTCGGATGAGGTAGGGAAAGCGGTCCGCCCGCACGGCGGACCAATCCACGCTGGCGGGATCGACCTGCACGCGCTCGCCGCCCACCACGGAGTAGAGGCGGAAGCCCTTCGCGGTCATTCCCGCCGGGTCGCGGCGGAAGCGGGGCAGCAGGTCCTCGCGCGCGTTGCGCTCCGGCACGCCCCAGGTCGGGTTGAACTGCACGGTGGTCAAGCGGGCGCGCATGGGTGGCGTGGCCCGCGCCGGCTTGCCGACGATCACGTTCATCTTCAGCAGCACCCGCTCGCCTTCCTGCACGGAAAGCAGGAAGTCAGGGATGTTCACCTCGATCCGGCGCTCGTCGCCCGGCCGCGCGGCGTTGCGCCGCATGTCCAGCGCCGTGCGGAGCTGCGCGACCCGCGCCGTGGCCGGACGGTTCAGCAGCCCCTGGCTGATCGCGCCCACGCGCCCATCGGCCTCCAGCCCGCTCGCCGCCTGCCAGCGGCGCACCGCCGCCTCCAGCGCGGCGTCATAGGTGGCACCGCCATCCCGCGCCGCGGCCAGCACCGGGTCCTCGGCGCGCAGCCGTGCGCGAAGCACGGGAATGCGCACCACGTCCACCATGCCCGGGTCCAGCGTCGGCGCTCCAGGCGGGATGGGCTGCCATCCCCCCGCGCTGACCACGCCGCTCGCCCGCGCCAGCTCCGCCCGGAGGACGGCGGCTCCCTCCAGCAGGTCGGCCGCGCGCTCGATCACCCGCGCGGGCTCGGCTGCCCCCACCAGCTCGGCCTGCCAGCGCGGGAAGTCCGCACCGACCGGATCGCGCAGGATATCGCCGCGCCAGCCCGGCTGCCTCAGCCGCCCGAGCACGAGGTCGCCCATCGCGGCATTGGCCGCGTGGTAGACGCCCGAATGGAAGGCTGCCGGGTCCGAGGCGCCCAGGCTGTCCGGCGGAATGCCATAGGCCACCGGGTCCAACCCCTCCTGGCCGAGCCGGCGCAGCCTGGCCGCCAGCCGGAACACCGAATCCCAGCCCTGCGGCCCCGGCCCCGCCGGCTGAACCGGCGGTGCCTCCGCGGACTCCGCCACGCCGGAAAAGGGAAGTCCGACGGGGGATCCAGTGGGGGTTTCGGCGCGGCCAATGGCGGGAAGCAGCCCGGCCATCAGGCCGGAAAGGGCGTCACGTCTGCGCATGGCGAAGGCATAGCCCCCAAGGGTTCCCGATGCCAGCCGAATGAGCGCGCCCGGCCACTCCGCCTAGCGCGAGATCAGCCAGCCGATGAGCATGATCGCGACCACGCCGATGGCGACCGCCCGGAGCAATGCCCACCACTCGCCGCGCGGATCCTCATCCTCCTCCAGCCCGGCGATCCTGATCGGCGGCGAGAGCCGCGTCTCCGCCAGGCTGACAGGCACGGCGCCATGCACGGAACAGGCCGATCCCTCCCCCGGCCCCGCTTCAGGTCCTCGCATCGGCTCAATCGGCATGGATCATTCCCCAAGGTTCGGACCGGTCGGCGGCGTTCCGCTTCCGCCGCCAAAGCCGCGGAGAGAGGCCGAACCGAGCCCACGGTGCCACGCCCGGACAGGAACGCCCCAAAGTCCCGCTGTTTTCCGCCGCACGCCGCCCGGCACGCCGCACCGCGGCTTGATCCCGTTGCCCAACCCCGCGAACTTGCGGCCATGTCAGACCCGCAGATCGGCGCTGCCCCGGACCCCGACCGGGCCAGCCTCGCCCGCTTCCTGGAGGGGCGCATCCCGCCCGGGCTCCGGGTGGTGGCGCCCGATTCCCTCGCGTCGCTGCTGGGCGAGCTTTCGCCGCCGGATCCCGCCGCCCTGCCGGACTGGGCCGTGCTGCGCGTACCGGAAGCCAAGGGTTTCCCCATCGCACTGCTTCGCCGGCTGCTGACGGAAACGACGCCGGTTTTCGCCAATGCCGCCTTCGTTGTCTTCGCCCGCCAGCCCACCTTCGGCCTGACCAACCAGCGGAACGCCGGCCCGGTCCGCATCCTGGCGGAACAGGCCGCTGGCGAGCGCCCGGCCATGCCCCCTCGGGAGGAAGAACAGGCGCTGGACGAGCCCCGCCCGCGAGTCTCCCCGCCGCCCCGGTCCGGCCTTCCCGCCGCCGAGCGACCCCGCCTTCCCAGCGCGAGACCACCGGACGCCGCGCCACCCGCCGCCGGGCCAGAGGCCAAGCCCGCCTCGGCCGGCGCATCCCCGCCACCCGCCTTGCGGCCGACGCCGCAGGCCGTGGCCGGTTGGGGCGGCATGCCCGCCCGCGTCGCCGCCCTGCTGGGCGACGCCGCCGGGCGCCGGGTCGCCGCGCTCGGCAGAGGGGCGCTGGATCTCGCCGCCGCCTCCCTCCCGCCGGCGACGCCCGTATCCGACGGGGCAGCGGGCCTCCCGGAGGCCTGCTTCGACGCCGCCCTGGTTCTTCCGCCCGACGCCGCACCGGCCCCCTTCGCCGAGGCAGCGCGCCTGCTCCGCCCGGGCGGCACCGCCATCGTGGTGGCGGAGAACGCCGGCTCGCTCGGCCGCCGCCTCGCCGTCGCGCTGGGCCGGGCCGTCCCGCCGGGCGGCGCATCGGCCGCGGCGCTGCGCGGGGCGGCGCATGCCGCAGGCCTTGTCCCCATCCATCTCGAGGGCCACTCGCTGGACACCTGGCGGGCCACGGCCGAAGCGCCGCCGCCCGGCCTGGACCCCGCCGAGCCCGCCGCCGCCCTCCTGGAGGAAGCGGGCCAGGACGCGGGTCCCCGCCACGCCGCATGGCTTATCCTGCTGGCCCGAATGCCCTGATGCCGGCCCCGCACCACCCGTGTAGTCTCCGCGCACCGAAGCCAGGAGGATTGACTGGCCCATGACCTGGTCCATCGTCGCCCATGACCCCGCCAGCGGCGCCTTCGCCGTGGCGGTGACCACCTGCAACTTCGCCGTCGGTGCCTCCTGCCCGCATGTCCGGGCTGGCGTGGGCGCCGTCTCCACCCAGTCCTTCACGAACCGCTACCTCGGCCCGGCCGTGCTGGATGGCATGGCCCGCGGTCTCTCCCCCGGCGCCGCCATCGAGGGAGCCCTGGCCGGGGACGAGGGGCGAAACCTCCGGCAGGTCCACGCCGTGGACCGGTTCGGCCGCAGTGCCGCCTTCACCGGGGAGAATTGCGTGGGATGGGCCGGCGAGCACGCCGCCATGGGCTTCTCGGTGGCCGGCAACATGCTGGCCGGTCCTGCCGTCGTGAACGACACCGTCGCCGCCTTCACGATCAACGGCGCCATGTCGCTGCCGGAGCGCCTGGCGCTGGCACTGGAGGCCGGGGAGGCCGCCGGCGGCGACCGCCGCGGCCGCCAATCCGCCGCCATGCGCCTGATCACCACCGAGGACTTCCCGGACCTCGACATCCGCGTGGACGACCATCCGGAGCCTCTGGCGGAGATGAGCCGCCTCCTGGCCATCTGGCGGCGTGACCGGGCGCCTTTCCTGGATCGTCAGCCGCGCAAGGCCAATCCCACCGGCTACGTGGACATGACGGCCATCGAGGCCGCCTGGAAGGCCGCCGGGCTGGACCTGCGCTTCCGCCGCTGAGGCGCGTGCTGCCTCATCAGGCAGCCCACCGATCCGCCAGCCCGGCAAGGACTCGGAACTCGGCCGCCGGCATGGGCTGGCCGAACAGGTATCCCTGAGCCTCTTCGCAGCCCTCGGCCCGCAGCATGGAAAGCTGGCCCTCCTCCTCCACGCCCTCGGCGTTGGTGGTCACGTCCAGGGCACTCCCCAGCGCGATGACGGCGCGCAGCAGGGCCACCGCCTTCGCGTCGTCCTCGATGTGGCGGATGAAGGAACGGTCCACCTTGATCTTGTCGAAGCGGAATCGCTGCAACGTCGCAAGCGACGAGTAACCCGTGCCGAAATCGTCCATTGCCAGCCGCACCCCCAGGCTGCGCAGCCGGGACAGCATGCCCAGAGTCTCCGCCGTGTTGGCCAGCATCGCGGCCTCGGTGATCTCCAGCTCCAGCCGCTCGGGCGGCAGGCCCGAGCGGGACAGGGCACGCTCCACCGTTGCGACGAAGCTCGCCTGGCGGACCTGGATGGGCGAGACGTTCACCGCGAGGTTCAGTCCCTGCCAGCCCCGCGCCACCTGGCACGCCTCCTCCAGCACCCAGGCGCCGATGGGAACGATCAGCCCGGTTTCCTCGGCCAGGGGGATGAAGGTGTTGGGCCCGATCAGCCCGCGCTGCGGGTGGTGCCAGCGCAACAGGGCCTCCGCGCCCTTGATCCGCCGCGTGGCCGTTGAAACCTGGGGCTGGAACAGGATGGTGAGCTCCTGCCGCTCCACCGCCAGGCGCAGGTCCGCGATCAGCGCGCGGCGCGTCCGCAACCGCTCGTCCATGGCCGGCTCGAACACGCGAAGGCAGGACCCGCCCTCCGACTTGGCTTGGTAGAGCGCGAGGTCGGCATCCTGCAGCAGCGCCTCCGGCCGGCCGTCCAGCCCGTGCAGCGAAAGGGTCGCTGCGCCGATCGAAAGGCCGATGGGGCGGCTTTCATGGCCGACCTGGAACGGCTCCTCCATGCTGGCGAGCAGCCGCGCGGCGAAGGCCGAGAGCGCGCCGTGGTCATCCAGCCCGGGGGCCACGAGAACGAATTCGTCGCCGCCGACCCGCGCCAGCGTGTCGGTCGCGCGCAGGCACCCACGCAGGCGGGAGGCCACCGCCCGCAACACCTCGTCCCCCGCAGCATGGCCGAGGCTGTCGTTCACCTCCTTGAAATGGTCGAGATCCATGGCGAGCACCGCCAGGCCTGTCCCGTCCCGCCGGGCCGCGGCAAAGGTCAGCTCCAGCCGATCCGCCATCAGGGCGCGGTTGGGCAGGCCGGTCAGCCCATCGAAGTTCGCCAGCCAGCGGAGCCGCTCCGACAGGCGGCTGCGCTCGGCGGCGGCATCGCGGAACGCCGTGCAGGCCTCCACCAGCTCCACCACATCCCGTGAGGCGCCACGCGGCGGAGGCGGGATCGCGACACCCAGGTCGCCTCGCCCGAGCTGCCGCATCGCATCCGTCAAGGCGGCCAGCATGCCGCCCAGGCGCCGCGCGGCTGCGGCGGCGAATGCCGCCAGCACAACCAGCAGAAGGGCCACCACCTGCCCGACGATCCGGAACGCCTGGTCCATGCCACTGGCCCCCACCTCGTCGGGCAGCAGCAACAGCAACGACATCCTCGCCGGCCCCGCGCCCGGCTCCGCCACGTCCTCACGCAGCGGCATCAGCCGGGCGAACCAGCTCCGCCCGCCAGCCTCCAGCTTGCCCATGGCCCCACGTTCCCCGGACAGGGCGGACCGCAGCCAGGGCGGGGCGGATGCGCCGAGCGCTTCCTCCGTGCCGGGAAGGCTTGCCACCCGGACCCGGCCATCGGCGATCAGCAGCACGCCGCCCCGGTTCCCCACCAGCGCCCCGGCTGCCGCGCTGTCCAGGAACGCGGCCAGGCGGAGCTCGGTCCGCGCGCCGCCCGAAAGGTCGAAGGCCACCACCGCGACAGCCATGGGAAGGTCCGGCAGGGGGCAGTCCAGGGCCCGGGCCAGCGGGCAATCCTCCTCGGTCCGCCAGCGCCGGGGCGGCGCGCCCGGCCGCGCCAACACGGCATCGAGGCTGCGGATCATCGGCTCGGCGACGCGCAGCCCGGCCAGGAGCCTGGCCAGCAGCCCGCCATCCAGCCCTCCGTCGCGCGCGTCGTGCCCGTCCGAGGTGGCGGACAAGGCTTCACGCAGGCCTGCGTCCCGTGCCAGAAGCTGCGCCAGCGCACCGACCCGCGACTGGACCCCGGCCACCTCGGCCTCGATCCGGGCGGCCAGGATGTCCATTTCCCGCTCACCGAGGTCACCGCGCAGGTCGCGGAGCAGCCAGGGAAACGCGACCGCCAGCAGAAGCACGCAAAGAAGCGAAGGCGCCGCCCAGAAGACGATCAGCCGCGTCCGCAAGGTCCGCATCGGGAAGAATCGCCCCGCCATCGCCCGACTCCCGTCCTGTCGGGAGGGATGGTGGCGGAGCGGCCTTGACCGAGCGTTAAGCCGGCACGTATGGCTCGCGCCTCAGGAGGCGCGGCGCACCGGCTCCGGTCCCGGAAGCTCCACCGCGATCGCCAGGGTGGACAGGTCGCCCCCCCGCTCCAGCGAGACGTTCACCCGCTCCGGGTCGATCGAGACGTGCCGGGCCACGAGCTCCACGATCTCGCGCTGCAGCTTGGGCAGGAAGTCCTCGCCCTTGCGCGAGATGCGCTCATGGGCCAGGACGATCTGCAGCCGCTCCTTGGCCTGAGGCGCTGTCGGGGGGATCTCGTCCTGCTTGCCCCGGAAGAAATGCAGCCAACTCATGCAGCCCTCCCGCCGAACAGGCGCGAGAAGAAGCCCTTCTTCTCGAAGTCGGTGAAGCGCATCTTGCGATCCTCGCCCAGGAAGCGTGCAACCGCATCCTTGTAGGCTTGGCCGGCGGGCGAAGGCTCGTCCAGGATCACCGGGTTGCCGGTGTTGGAGGCCTTCAGCACGCTCTCGCTCTCGGGGATGACGCCCAGCAACGGGATGCGCAGGATGTCCTGAATATCGTCCAGCTTCAGCATCTCGCCCCGCTCCACACGGTTCGGATCATAACGCGTGACGAGAAGGTGCTCCTTCACCGGGTCCTTCTTTTCCTCGGCGCGCTTGGACTTGGACTGGAGCACGCCGAGGATCCGGTCGCTGTCGCGGACGGAGGAAACCTCGGGGTTGGTCACGACGATCGCCTGATCGGCGAAATACAGCGCCAGCAGCGCGCCCTTCTCGATTCCGGCCGGGCTGTCGCACAGGATGTAGTCGAAGTCCTTGGACAGCTCCTCGATCACGGTCGCGACGCCCTCCTTGGTCAGGGCGTCCTTGTCCCGCGTCTGGCTCGCCGGAAGGATCGAGAGGGTATCGACCCGCTTGTCGCGGATCAGCGCCTGGCTGAGCCGCGCCTCGCCGCTGATCACGTTGACGATGTCGAACACC
This sequence comes from Muricoccus vinaceus, assembly GCF_042433125.1. Lineage (NCBI taxonomy): Bacteria > Pseudomonadati > Pseudomonadota > Alphaproteobacteria > Acetobacterales > Roseomonadaceae > Muricoccus > Muricoccus vinaceus. The sequence continues at coordinate 365,280 of NZ_JBHLVZ010000084.1, forward strand.
ACGCGCCGCTCGACCCCCATGATGAGGTCGAGGTTGCGCAGGCCGACGTCGAAGTCGATCACCACCGTCTTCTTGCCGGACTGTGCCAGCCCGGTCGCAAAGGCTGCCGAAGAAGTGGTCTTGCCCACGCCCCCCTTGCCCGAAGTCACCACGATCACTTGCGCCATGCGCAGACCTCCGCCCCCCAGATAACGCCGCCCACCCGGCGAAAAGCGCGCTTCCATCGCATGCCCGGAGGCAACCCTGCAAAGGGCATTCCACCGGAAATTTGATTTCGGGCTTTAGCCGAGCTTGTCGAACCGCATGCTCTCGCCGATCAGGCAAACCTGAACGGGCTTGCCGAGCGGCGCGTCCCCGAGCCCGTCCCGCACGGCGTAATAGCCCGCGATGGAAACCAGTTCGGGCTCGAAATTCAGTGCGAAGATGCGGGCGGACCGATTCTCCGCCCCTCCGGCGATCGCCCGGCCCTTGAGCGTTCCGTACACGTGAACATTCCCGTCCGCGATCACCTCGGCACCCGGGTTGACCGTGCCACGCACGATCAGGTCGCAGCCCTGCGCCCAGATCCGCTGCCCCGCCCGCACCGCCTGGTCCACCACCATGGTCGGCTGCCAGCCCGAGGGCGGCGGCGGCTCGGGGATCGCCAAGGGCTCCGGCGCGGGGGCCGGGGCGGGTTCGGGCGCCGCGGCCGTCACCGGCTGCTCCCCGCCCGCGGGCCGCAGCGGCGGCAGTCCCGCCGCCTGGGCCGCCGCGCGAAGCTCCGGCGCACCGCCCGTGGTGCCGATGGGCGCGATCTGCACGGAGCGGAGCTGGGCGGTCAGGTGCGTGAAATCCGGCGCCGCCGCCGGGTCGAGGTCGTCCAGACCCAGAACGATCGGCGCGTTGCGCAGAAAGCCCGGTGCCCTCCGGAACTGGTCCGCGAGCGCGGGCACGATCACCTCCACCCGGGGGTCGAGCAGCCGCAGCACCAGCAGGTTGAAATTGGCCCCGCGCAGCCGGAACGGCTCCAGTCGGGCTTCGGACGCGGGAGATGACATTCGGGCGCGCGGTGTCCTGGTTCTGGGTCTCCCCCTCACATTACAGGGAAGTGCCCGGCAGGCGAAGCCTTGCGTGGCCCGCCTCGCGCGAGGACCCTTGGCGGTGGCCATCCGGTCACGGCCACCCATCGAGGAGCAAGACGCGCATGAGCGAGAGGGCCCGCCCGGCACGGGCGGATTACCGCCATTTCCTGTCCATTCCCACGCGCTGGGGCGACAACGACGCCTACGCGCACATCAACAACACCGTTTATTATTCGTTCTTCGACACCGTGGTTTCGCGCTTCCTGCTCGAATCCGGTGCAATCGACCTCAAAACCTCGGAGGTGATCGGCGTGGTCGTGGAAACCGGCTGCCGCTACCTCGCCCCGGTGTCCTTTCCGGACCTCATCACCGCCGGCCTGCGCGTCGCCCGGATCGGCCGCACCTCCATCCGCTACGAGATCGGCATCTTCCGCAACGACGAGAACACGGCCAGTGCAGAGGGTCATTTCATCCACGTCTATGTGGACCGGGAGACCCAGACCCGCCCCACTCCCCTGCCCCGGGCGCTGCAGGACGCCGTGGCACCTCTGCTGGTGGGCTAGCGACACCCCCCCTCGTTGAACGCGGCGCGGGAGGCGGCCGGGCAGTCCGGCCCTGGCAGGAAGGCTTCAGAACAGCCTTGTCCGGGCCGGTGATCCGCGCCGCTCATCGCCGTCGGGGTGCCGCCCGGCCTGCACCAGCCTGTCGGCGACCGCTCCGGCGGCAAAGGCGTAAACACCCTTGTGCAACAGGTCGACCACCTGCTCGTCCACGGGCCAGGTCCAGGGTGGCGCCCCGACGCCGGTCGCGTTCTCCAGCGTCTGATCGTTCAGCAGCCGCAGGTTGAGGAACATGAAGGACCCGACCGGCCCCCGCAGGCCGGACCGCGCCATCAACGCCCGCACCACGCCGAGCACGATTCCTTGTCCCCAGTGCATGGCCCAGTTCATCAGGAGCCGCTCCCGGTCGGGCCTGTGGGGCGCACCGAGCAGGCGCTCCAGCGTATGGGCGGGAACAAAGGAGTTCGGGCGCCCGGTGACCGCCTGTTCCAGCTTTTCCGCCACCGTCATCGCGGCGACGCCCGCAAGGCCGGCCAGCAGGCCCTGCAACACCAGGCCGGCCGTGCCGTGCCGTTCGCCGGGCGACGCGGAAAAATCCCTGCTCTCACGTTCCTGGCGCAGGTGCATTGGCGTGCCGCCCTCCCGTTCCCTCAGCCGAAACCAGCATCGGGCTTTCCCAACACGCCGGTGATGCCCGGAGTTTCAGGCGGGGCGGATCAGAAGCACCGCTCCGGCCCGCCAGGATTAATCCAGGTCGATCAACGCCCTGCCGGGTGGAGGCCGGGCCTCACCGTGCCGCCACGTCCGGCATGAAGCGCACCCCGGCCCGCGCCAGGCCGCCGCCGATCCCCACGGGCGTGCCGTCCGCACGCCAGCACGCGGCCCCGGTCATCGTTCCGTCCATGGTTCCGTCCGTGCCGAAGGCGATGGCTCCCATGCCCCCGCCCACCGTCCGCACCCGCGAAACCCGGTGCCCACGCGCCACCAGAACGGCCTCGGTTTCGGCGGAGATCCCCGGCTCCAGCTCGAGCAGGTGCCCCTGCGTCCAGACCCGCGGCGCCTCCACCGCTTCCTGCAGGGACATGCCGTGGTCCAGCAGGTTGATGATGGCCTGCATGGCCGAACCGAAGATCCGCAGCCCCCCGGGCAGCCCCAGCGCCACCACCGGCACCCCGCCGCGCAGCACCATCATCGGCGCCATGGAGGTGAAGACCCGCTTGCCCGGCGCCACCGACAGCGCCCGGCCCGGGTGCGGGTCGAAGTTGTACATGTAGTTGTTGGCCACCATCCCCGTGCCCGGCACGGTGAAGCGCGCGCCGAACAGGCTGTTGATGGTCTGGGTGGAGGACACCACGGTGCCTCGGTCGTCCGCCACCGTCACATGCGTGGTGTTGGCCGATTCCAGCAGGCCCGCCCCGGGCGCCCAGTCCCGCGCCTGGTCCAGGGCGATCTCCGCCCGGCGTCCGGCCGCGTAATCCTTCGAGACCAGCCGCGCCACGGGAACCTCGACGAAGGCGGGATCGGCCGTCGCGACCGCGCGGTCCGCGAAAGCCATCTTCAGCGCCTCCGCCAGCAGATGAACGCTGTCCGGCGTCCCGGCACCCAGCGCGCGAAGGTCGAACCCTTCCAGCACGTTCAGCATCTGCGCCACGTGCACGCCCGAGGACGAGGGCGGCGGTGGCCCGAGGATCTCGTGCCCGCGGTAGCTGGCCCGGATCGCCTCCCGCTCCACCGGCCCCGCCGCGCGCAGGTCGCCCATCGTGATCAGCCCGCCCGCCCCGCGCATATGCGCCGCCAGCGCCTCGCCCAGCGGGCCATCATGCAGCGCGTCCGGCCCGGCCTGCGCGATCAGCCGCAGGCTTTCCGCGTAATCGCCGCGCCGCACGCGATCCCCCGCGCGCAGCGGCGCGCCGCCCGGCAGGAAGGTCGCGGAAAGCCCGGGATCGGTCGCAAGCTCCGCCGCGTTGTCGCCGACGCAATCCGCCAGGTAAGGTGTCGCCGCCCATCCCCGCGCGGCCAGGCGGATCGCCGGCTCCAGCACATCCGCCAGCGGCATCGTGCCATAGGCCGACAGCGTGTGGCACCAGGCCCTGAGCGCCCCGGGCACCGCCATCGCCAGCGGGCCGAAATGGTTCTCCCGCCCTTCCGTCTCCTGGTAGTCCGGCAGCACGTCCGACAGCGTGCGGTACATGTCCGCCCGTGCCGCGGCGGGCGCCGTGGACAGCCCGTCCACCACCACGTGCCGCCCATCCGGCAGCCGCAGATGGGCCACGCCCCCGCCGAGGATGCCGACCATCATCGGCTCCACCACCGTCAGCGCGAAGAGCGCCGCGACCGCCGCATCCACCGCGTTCCCGCCGCCCAGCAGCATCTCCGCCCCCGCGCCGGACGCCAGCGGATGGTTCGTCACCACCATGCCCTTGCGGGCGGTGACAGGATGCTTCTCGGTCATGGTCTGTCCCTCAATCCGTCCGCTGCCGCCGCAACGCCAGATCCAGCAGCAGCAGCAGCACGGTCATGCCCACCAGCAGCACGGCGACGGCCGCCATGGCCGGGTCCAGGTTCTCGTTGATTCCGTCCCAGATCTTCCGCGGCAGGGTGAACACCCGGCGCGAGGCGATGAACAGCACCACCACGAGCTCATCCCACGAATGGATGAAGGCGAAGATCGCACCCGACACGATCCCCGGCATGATCCGCGGCAGGATCACCCAGCGAAGGGTCTGGGAAAGCGACGCCCCCATGCCGCGCGCCGCGCTCTCCAGCCTGGGGTCGAAGGCTGCCAGCGCGGTCGAGACGGTGATCACAACATAGGGGATCCCTGTCACCCCATGCGCGATCACCACCCCCGTGAAGCTGTCCAGCAGCCCCAGCCGCGCGAAGTAGCGGTAGAGCCCGATCGCATAGGCGATGCTGGGGATGATGATGGGCAGCAGCATCAGCGCCCGAACCAGCTCCGTGCTCCGCCGCGACAGCCGCCAGCACCCGATCGCGCAGGCCGTGCCCAGCACCACCGCGAGAAGCGTGGAGGCCGCCGCGATCCCGGCCGACTGCCCGATCGCGCCGGTCCAGGCCGGCGTGTTCAGCAGGCGCGCGTAGTGCTGCAGGGAAAGCGCCTCGTAAGGGAGCGACAGGAAGCGCTGGTCGGTCAGCGAAACCGGCAGGATGATCGTGATCGGCAGGAGCAGGTAGAGCACCGTCGCCCAGGATACCCCCGCGCTCAACCACCCCGCCCGGTGCCCTCCCATTCCGCTACCCTCCCGCCCCGAACAGCCGGCGCAGGTTCACCAGCCGCGAGAACACCGCCAGCGTGCCGAGGATCGCCACCACCAGCACCGTCGCCATCATCGCGCCCAGCCCCCAGCGGATGAGGTCGAGGATCTGCAGCTTGATCCACTCCGCCGCCATCAGCGTCTTGCCGCCGCCCAGGATCGCCGGCGTGATGTAGAAACCCAGAGAGAAGATGAAGACCAGCACCCCCGCTGCGAACACCCCGGGCAGGGACAAGGGCAGGAACACCCGAAGGAAGGCCCCCGCCCGCCCCGCGCCGAGCCCCCGCGCCGCCGCCAGCACGCGCGGGTCGATCTCCCGCATCGCGGACAGCATCGGCAGCACCGCATAGGGCACCATGTAGTGCACCATCCCCACCACGATGCCGAACTCGTTCCACACCAGCGCCAGCGGCTCCTCGATCGCACCCACCGCCATCAGCCCCTGGTTGACCAGCCCCTGCCGCCGCAGCAGCGTCACCCAGGCGAAGGCCCGCACCAGCACGCTGATCCAGAGCGGCACCAGAACCGCCAGCAGCCACCAGCGCTGCGCCTTCGGGCCGGAAAGCGCGATGCGGTAGGCCAGCGCATAGCCCAGCACCAGCGCGATCGCCGTGGTCACCACCCCGATCCGCAGCGTGGTCCCGATCACCCGCTGCACGCTCTCGCTGGTCAGCAGGCGCTCGTAGTTGCCCAGCCCAGGCTGCGGCTCCGTGAAGCTGATCGCGAGAACCTGCAGGATGGGCGCGACATAAAAGGCCGTCATCAGCAGGAAGGCCGGCAGGATCAGCCCCCACCAGCCCAGGGCATGGCGGCCCGCCGGCCTCACGCGGCGTCTTCCGCCACCGCCACCGCCGCGCCGCGGGGCCAGCCCAGCCGGACCGGGAGTCCCTCGGCCGGCGTCACCGGGATCCGCCAGGCCTGCAGATGCACCTTCAGTTCCCCGAGATCGGCGGTCGTGACCGTGATCGCGTATCCCGCCCCCAAATAGGACCAGGCGGCGATGCGCCCCTCCACCACATTGTCCTCGGCCTCGCCCTCGGGCAGCACGGCGATCTTCTCGGGCCGCAGCGACAGCAGCGCGCGGCCGGGCCCGGCCCGGCCCACCGCCAGCACCCGCGTCGCCCCACGGCGCAGCACCAGCCCGCCGTCATCCTCCTCCGCCTCGCCCTCGATGAAGTTCGACCGCCCCAGGAAGCTCGCGACGAAGCGCGTCGCCGGCCGCTCATACAGCGCGTGCGGCGCCCCCACCTGCACCAGCCGCCCGTTGTTCAGGATGGCGATCTCGTCGGAAAGGCTGAGCGCCTCCTCCTGGTCATGCGTCACGTTGATGAAGGTGCGCCCGACGCGCCGGTGCAGCGCCTTCAGCTCGTCCTGCAACTCCGCCCGCAGCTTCTTGTCGAGCGCGGAAAGCGGCTCGTCCAGCAGCAGCAGCGCCGGGTCGAACACCAGCGCCCGCGCCAGCGCCACGCGCTGCTGCTGCCCGCCCGAAAGCTGCGACGGCCGGCGGTCGGCGAACTGCTCCAGTTGCACGAGGTCCAGCGTCGCGCGCACGCGCGCATCCCGCTCCGCCCGCCCGAGCCGCCGCACCCGCAGCGGAAAGGCCACGTTCTCGGCCACCGTCATGTGCGGGAACAGCGCGTAGCCCTGGAACACCATGCCAAACTCGCGCCGCTCCGGCGGCACGGCCGTGATGTCGCGCCCGTCCAGCAGCACCCGCCCCGCGCTCGGCTCCACGAAGCCCGCGATCATCATCAGGATGGTGGTCTTGCCCGACCCCGAAGGGCCCAGCAGCGTCAGGAACCGCCCGCTGCCGACCTCCAGGGAGGCATCCGCCACCGCCACGAACTCGCCGTAGCGCTTCGAGACCGCCTGCAACGAGAGCGCATGCCCGGCGCGCCCGCTCACAACATGTAGTCCGGCTGCTCGCGGTCCATCTTCCGGCGCAGCGCCTGCCAGGGCAGCCAGCCCTTGACGGGGCTCTCGCCCATCTGGTTCCGCGCGCGCAGCACCACCTCCTCGGGCGGCACCGAAAGCGGCACGCCCGTGGATTGCGCCGCCACCTGGATGCGGCAGGACTGCTCCAGGTAGTACATCCAGTAGAAAGCCTCGGCCACCGTGCGCCCCACCGTCAGCAGACCATGGTTGCGCAGGATCATGCAGGGATTGTCGCCCATGTCCCGCACCAGCCGCTCGCGCTCCGAAAGGTTGTCGTCCGCCGCGATGCCCTCGTAGTCGTGCACCGCGACGCGGCCGTGGAACTCCGTGCTGATCTGGTTCAGCGGCAGCAGCCCGCCCGACTGGGCGGCCACCACCATCCCGGCCAGCGTGTGCGTGTGCATCACGCATTGCGCGCGCGGCGAGCCGAGATGCAGCGCCGAATGGATCACGAAGCCCGCCGGGTTCACCGGCCAGCGCGTTTCCTGCGCCGGCTCCCCCTCCGCATCCACCAGCACGAGGGATGATGCGGTGATCTCCTCGAACAGCATCCCGTAAGGGTTCACGAGGAAACGGTGCCCCTCTCCGGGCACCCGCACCGAAAGATGCGTGTAAACGAGGTCCGTCATTCCGAAATGCGCGATCAGCCGGTAGGCGGCCGCCAGGTCGCGCCGCAGCTCCGCCTCGTCCGGCACATGGTCCGGGTCGGGCCGCAGGGGCGCGGGCGGCATGGGCATGGTCAGTAACCCCGCACGGGATCATAAAGGTTGGGCAGCGGCCTGCCCGCCTCGAACCCCGCGATCGCCTCCGCCACGTAGCGCGCCCGCTCCCGCCGCCGCGCCACGCTCGCCACATGCGGCGTGACCGTCACCTTCGGATGGGACCAGAGCGGGCTTTCGGCCGGAAGCGGCTCGGGGTCGAAGACGTCCAGCACCGCGCCGGACAACTGCCCGGAATCCAGCGCCGCCACAAGGTCGGGCACCACCGCATGCGCGCCCCGCGCCACGTTCACGAAGCCCGCACCCGGCCGCAGCTTCGCCAGCAAAGCCCCATTCACGATCCCCGCCGTCTCGGGCGTCGACGGCAGCAGGCAGACCAGCACGTCCACCCGCGCGAGGAAGGCGTCCAGCTCACCCGCCCCCGCGAAGCTCTCCGCGCCCTCCACCGCCTTCCGGCTCCGCGACCACCCGGCCACGCGATATCCCAGCCCCCGCAGCATCGGCACGGCGGCCGCGCCCAGCGCGCCCAGGCCCATGATGCCGACACACAGGTCCCGCGCCGTGTCCTCGCCCACCTTGTAGTCCCAACGCCGCTCCGCCTGCGCCCGCGCGAAATCGCGCCCGTTGCGCAGCAGCGTCAGGCAGGCCCAGGCGATGTACTCGCCCATGCGCTGCCCCGGTTCCTCGCCGCCCATCCGCACCAGCGGCACGTGCCTGGGCCAGGTCGGGTCCGTCGTGATGTGGTCCACGCCCGCGCCCAGCGAGAAGATCGCGCGCAGGTTCGGCAATCCCGCCAGCCAGCCCGGCGTCGGCGCCCAGGTCAGCACATAGGCCGCCTCCTCCGGCCGCACGTCCGGCGCATCATAGGGCTTCACCACCAGCGAGGGGCGCAGCTCGCCCAGCACCTCGCACCACGCCTGGCGCGTCCGCGCGCCTTCCACCTTGACCAGAAGCATTGCGTCAGCCCGTGATGATGTCGACCACGTCGGCGTTCAGCTCGGTGTAGTTATCGCCCCACCAATTGCCGTCCAGCACGACCTGCTGGCGCGCGTTTTCCGGGTCGGTCGGGTTGAACCGCTTGAACTCCGCCGGCACCAGCGCCGCCGCGCGCGGGTTGGTCGGCCCGTTGCCCATGAATTTCAGAAGCTCCACCTGCGGCTCCGGGTTGGCCAGCATGCTCGCCAGCAGACGCTGCGTCGCGGCGCCGCCGGGCGCCCCGCGCGGGATCACGAAAATGCCCGCCTGCAGCAGCCCCTGGTTCCAGGTGAACTTGATCCGCCCGTTGGTCTCCTGCTCCAGCACCTTCGCCCGCGTGTGCCAGATCTGCCCCATCACCGCCTCGCCCGTGCGGAGGAACTGCTCGCTCTCGGCGCCGTTGGTCCAGAACACCGCGTTGCGCCGGATGTCGCGCAGCTTCGCGAGGCACGCCCGCCCGTCCAGCGGATAAAGCTTCGCGAGGTCGCGCCCCAGCGCCATCTGCGCCGCGTCCATCACCGCCAGCGCATCCCGCCGCAGCAGCCGCGTGCCCGGGAACTTCCGCTGGTCCCAAAAATCCGCCCAGCTCTGCGGCGGTCCGTTCGGGAACTTGCTGCTGTCATAGGCGAGCACGGAGGAGAAGGAATAGGGCGCCGCCCCGTATTCCAGCGTGAAGGCCTCGGAGATCGCATCGCTCTTCTTGACCACGTCGTAGTCGATCCGGGCGATCAGGTTCTGCTTGCTGAGAACACGCGAGGCCGAGGCGGAACTGTCGCAGAGGTCCCAGGTGACGGAGCCGCTGTCCACCATGCTCTTGATGCGCCCTGCCGATGGGCCAGTGCTGTTCTGCACAACCTTGAAGCCGGGATTCGCGGCCTCGAAGGGCGCGCCGTAGTTGCGCGCGAAGCCCTCGTTCGCAACCCCGCCCCAGTTGACGATCACCAGCTCCCGCGATCCCTGCGCCTGCGCGCCTTCGGCCACCGCCGCGCCCATCGCGGCCAGGGCCTTGAGCGCAGCGCGCCGCTCCAGGCCGCCGCGCGACAGCGCGCGCCGTGCGAGGTCCAGGCAATCCTCGTGAAAGCTCTGCGCCATCGCTGTTCCCCTTTCCTCGCCCTTGCCGAAAACGTCGCGCAGGGCGACCCTGCCTGTCCGTGAGAACGATGCCAGCAAGTTTGATACCAGGACGGTTCGCGAAGCAATGAGCCACCCCCTCTTCGCCCAGGACTTCAAGACCACGCCCTGGTGGTGGGAAGCCGCGGAACCCGCGCCACGCCCCGCGGAGCTGCCCGACCATGCCGCCGTCGCCATCGTCGGCGGCGGCTATGCCGGGCTGTCCGCCGCCCTCACCCTCGCCCGCCTCGGCCATCGCCCGGTGGTGCTGGACGCCGAGCGCATCGGCTGGGGCGCCTCCTCCCGCAACGGCGGCATGGTCTCGGGCGGCCTCAAGCTCGCCTCGGGCGACCTCGCGAAAACCCTCGGCCCCGAGCGCGCGGCCGCTGTCGCGCGCGACAGCGCCGCCTCCTTCCCCTTTCTGGAAGAATTGATCGCGCGCGAGCACATCGACTGCGACTACACCCGCTGCGGCCGCTTCGCCGCCGCCTGGACCCCCGCGCACTATCAGGCGCAGGCGGCGAAGGCCGCCTTCATTGCCGAGGCCACCGGACTGCCCACCGCCATGCTCCCGCGCGCGCGCCAGCGCGAAGCTCTGGGCAGCGACCACTACCATGGCGGCATGCTGGCCGCGGCCACCGGCAGCCTGCATCCCGGCAAGTACGCGCGCGGCCTCGCCGCAGCGGCGAAGGGCGCCGGCGCCACGCTCGTGGACCAGACGCGCGTGGAGGGCGTCGCCCGCAGCGGCGAAGGCTTCGCCATCCGCACCGCGCGCGGCACGCTCCGCGCCGACTCCGTCCTGGTCACCACGAACGGCTACTCGATCGACGGCGAAGGCCGCAGCGCCATGCCCTGGCTCGCCCGCCGCGTGATCCCCGTCGGCTCCTACATCATCGCCACCGAGGAACTGCCGAAGGACACCATCGACCGCCTCTTCCCGGGCCGCCGCATGATCAGCGACACAAAGCGCGTGCTGAACTACTTCCGGCCCTCGCCGGACGGCACCCGCATCCTCTGGGGCGGCCGGGCCTCCTTCGGCCCCACCTCCCCCGAACAGGCCGCGCCCGTGCTGCATGGATTCATGACGGCCGTCTTTCCCGAACTGGCGAAAACCCGGATCACGCATTCCTGGACCGGCAACGTCGCCTTCACCTTCGACTTCCTGCCCCATCTCGGCACACAGGACGGCATCCACTACGCCGCCGGCTGCCAGGGCTCGGGGGTCGCCATGGCCAGCTTCCTCGGCCACCGGGCGGGGCTGCGCATCGCGGGCGCGGAGAACGAGCCCTTCGCCCTGGCCGACCTGCCCTTCCCGACCGCCCCCAGCTATCGCGGCAGGCCCTGGTTCCTGCCCCTCGTCGGCGGCTGGTACCGCCTGCGGGACCGCATGGACCGCATGGCCGCCTGAACCGCGCGCCCGAAGCCAACCCAAGGTCGGCCCGAAGTCGGCCCGGCCTCAGGCCGGCGCCGCCCCGATCGCCTCCCGCACCGCCTCGGCCAGGCCCCGGAACTCGGCGGCCCGGGGCGAGCGGCTCCGCCAGGCCAGGCCGAGCGTGCGGGAGGCAGGCTCATCCAACGGCCGCACCGCCAGCGCCGTGCCGGCCAGCACGCCCCCCTCCACCGCCAGGCGCGGCAGCAGCGTGACCCCGAGGCCACCGGCCACCATCTGCACCAGGGTGTGCAGGGATGTGGCCGAAAACCCCTCCGTCTCGCGCGCGGCGGAAAGCCGGCAGGCGTCCAGCGCGTGCTCGCGCAGGCAGTGCCCATCCTCCAGAAGCAGCAGCCGCTCCGCGGCCAGGGCCGACATCGGGACCGTGCTTTCCCCCGCAAGCCGGTGCCCCTCCGGCATGGCCGCCAGGAAGGCGTCCTCCGCCACGGCCAGCGTCTCCGCCCCGTGCAGTGCTGCGGGCAGGGCCAGGAGCAGCAGGTCCAGCCGGCCGGCTTCCAGGTCCTCGGCCAGGCGTGCCGTCACGTCCTCGCGGAGCCAGAGCCGCAGCCGTGGATGGGCGGCGCGCAAGGCCGGCATCAGCCGGGGCAGGAGGAACGGACCGATCGTGGGGATCACCCCCAGGCGAAGCGGCCCGCTCAGCGGCGCCCGGCCCGAATCCGCCGTCTCCACCACCGCCTCCAGCGCCCGGAGCGCGGCGCGCCCCCGGTCCACCACCGACAGCCCGATGGCCGTGAACACCGGCCGCTTCAACGGCCCGCGCTCCAGCAGCGCCACACCCAGTTGCCGCTCCAGCGCGATGATCCCGGCCGAGAGCGTGGATTGCGTCACCGCGCAGGCGGCCGCCGCCCGGCTGAAATGCCCGTGATCCGCCAGGGCGACGAGGTAGCGGAGCTGCTGCGGACTGGGGAGGTGCATCGAACTTTTCGATCGGAACGTCAGGAATCATTCAATAACACGGGGGAGCCTCAGCCGCCCAGAATGTCCCGTCGATGAAGCATGCTGTTGCCCGGACAGGTGGTACGGGCCGAATTTCCATCGAAGAATTCGATGGTTTTAATCCAAATGTCCCATTTGCCATCCGCATGCTGCATCGCGATATAGGAGGCGCGGAAGGGGAATCGCGGCAGCGTGGCTCCCCTTCCCCTCCATCCCCGTCCCATCAAAGGATCCGGCATGCTCACCGTTGGCGATCGCTTCCCCTCCTTCAAGCTGACCGCAGTCGAGGGCGGCCCGAAGGGCCTGGACCTGGACACCGCCTTCACCACCGTCACCGAGGCCGATCAGGCCGGCAAGTGGAAGCTCGTCTTCTTCTGGCCCAAGGACTTCACCTTCGTCTGCCCGACCGAGATCGTGGCCTTCGGCAAGCTGTTCCGCGAGTTCGAGGACCGTGACACCGTGATCTACGGCGTCTCGACCGACAGCGAGTTCGTGCACATGAACTGGCGCCTGCACCACGCCGACCTGAAGGACCTGCCCTTCGCCATGCTCGCCGACATCAAGCGCGAGCTGTCCACGGGCTGCGGCATCCTCGACAAGAACGAGGGCGTGGCACTGCGCGCGACCTTCCTCGTCGATCCCGAGGGCATCATCCGCTACGTCGGCGTGAACGACCTCTCCGTCGGCCGCAACCCGCAGGAGGTGCTGCGCATCCTCGACGCGCTGCAGACCGACGAGCTGTGCCCCTGCAACTGGCAGAAGGGCGAGGACGTCCTCAAGGCCGCCTGAGCCACCCGCCTGCCTTCCTGGGCCGCGCCCCTCCCGGCGTGACCCGGGCACCGGGGCCGCCCTCCCCCCGGGGATGGCCCCGATCGCCCTCCCGCGTGGCCCTTCCCTCCGGAAGCACGGCCCGCGGGAGCGGTGCGCCGGAGCGGCGCTCCCCGCCGGCCCCGCACACCGCTTCCCCATGATCGCTCCCCCATTCACACACGGAGACGACGATGTCCCTTGACGCCCTGCGCGACCGGCTGCCCGACTATGCCCGCGACCTTCGCCTGAACCTCGGCAGCCTGGCCACCGAGCCGGTGCTGTCCGAGCAGCAGCGCGCCGGCTGCTTCGTGGTCAGCGCCCTCGCCTCCCGCAACGCCGAGGTGTCCAGCGCCATCGTCGCCGAGTTCGGCCCCAAGCTCTCGCCCGAGGCGCTGAACGCCGCCAAGGCCGCCGCCGCCGTCATGGGCATGAACAACATCTACTACCGCTTCACGCACATGGTGCACGGCGACTACGGCAAGATGCCCGCCAAGCTCCGCATGAACGTCATGGCGAAGCCCGGTGTGGAGAAGGTGGATTTCGAGCTCTGGTCCCTCGCGGTGTCCGCCGTGAACGGCTGCGGCATGTGCATGGAAAGCCACGAGCGCGTGGTTCGGGAGCACGGCGTGACGGCCGAGCAGGTGCAGGCCGCGGTGCGCATCGCCGCCGTGGTGCACGCCGTCGCCTCCGTGCTCGACGGCGAGGACGCACTGGCCCAGGCGGCCTGAGCGGGCCGGGCCGGGCCGATCAGCCCGGCTTAATTCTTCCGCAAGGCGGGCAGGGCAACCTGCCCGCATGCAGGCCTCCGGCATCGCGTCGCGATCTTCCTCTCCCCCGCGCACGCCGGGCGCGGACCAGCGCGACCGCTTCCTCACCTTCGCCTTCGCCGCCGCCGACCTCCTGGTGGAAACCGGGCCCCATGCCACGATCACCTTCGCCGCCGGCGCCTTTCGCCATCACCTGGGCGAGGCGCCGGAAGCCTTCGTCGGCCGCCCGCTGGACGATCTGATCGCGGCCGAGGAGCGCGGAGCGCTGGCCATGGCCATGCAGTTGCTGGCGGCCCGTGGCCGCCTGCCGCCGACCGCCATCCGCCTGAACGACGCGAGGCGCACGCCCTTCTCCCTTGCCGGCCTCGCCCCCTCTGGTCCGCAGGGGCAGTTCTGCCTCACCTTCGGCCCCCTGCCCGCCCCGCCCCGTGCCCCCACCGTGGCCGAAGGCGCCGCATTCGGGCGCGCCGCCGCCGGCCTGATGCAGGGCCCGGGCGGAAGCGCCGTTCTCGCCTTGATCGACCTGCCCGACGAAATCCGCCGCGCGATCGCCCGCCGCCCGGAGTTGCAGGGGGAGCTGGACGCCGCTCTGCTGGAAGGCTCCGGCGGCGGCCTCACGGGCCGCCTTTCTCCCGGCCGGTACGGCCTGGTCAGCAGCCGCCAGCCTCCGGACCTGCCCGGCCTCGCCGCGCGCATGGAAGCCGTTCTTCTTTCCCACGGCCTCCCGGGGGAGGTATCGACCCGCAACCTCCCCCTCGATCCCGAATCCCTGACCCCGGCCCAGGCCACCCGCGCCCTCCGCCATGCCCTGTCCAACTTCGCCACCGGGGGCACCGCCGCCCTCGCCACCGGCGGCCTCACCGAAGCCCTGCGCGACATCGCCGCTCAGGCCGGCACCATCCGGCGGGCCATCGGGGAACGCCGCTTCGATCTTCTCTACCAGCCCATCGTGGACCTGCGGGACCGCCGCACCCACCACTACGAGGCCCTGCTCCGCCCGGGCGGCCAGCAGGTCGACACCTTCATCCGCTGCGCCGAAGCCGTGGGCCTGACCGAGGAGCTGGACCTCGCCGTCGCCGACACGGTGCTGGATGCGCTGCGCTTCACGCCCGGCGTTCACGTCGCCCTCAACATTTCCGGCCTTTCCATGCAGAGCCCCCGCTTCCGCCAGGCGCTGCAGAACCGGCTGGACGCCAACCGCGCCCTGCTGCCCCGGCTGATGGCGGAACTGACCGAATCCGTGGAGATCGAGAACGAGGAGGAGGCCCGCGCCACGCTGGACATGCTCCGCGCGCGCGGCGTCTCCCTCTGCATCGACGACTTCGGCGCCGGCGCCGCGGCCTTCCGCTACCTCCGCAACTTCGCCGTGAACTGGGTGAAGGTGGACGGCGCCTATGTCCAGAACGCCGTGCGCAGCGAGCGCGACCGCTCCTTCGTCGCCTCCATGGTGGACCTCAGCCTCGCCGTCGGCGCCCGGGTGATCGCCGAGCAGGTCGAAACCGAGGAACACGCCGCCGTTATGGCCTCGCTCGGCGTCGAACTGGCCCAGGGCTACCTCTTCGCCCGGCCCGGCCGCCTTCCCGGCGCGCCCCCGCCGCGCCGCCTGGCCTAGCCCCCGTAGCCCGCCTGCCGCGGCAGCCACAGCGCGATTCCGGGAAAGGCGATCAGCAGCGCGGTCCCCGCCGCCAGCATCAGCATGTAGGGGATGATCGACCGATTCACCTCCGCCAGCGGCGCCCCGGTGATCGCCTTGATCACCACGAGGTTCATCGCGACCGGCGGGGAGATCAGCGCCATCTCCAGGGAAAGCGTCAGCAGCACCCCGTACCAGACCTTGTCGATCCCCAGCGCACCCAGCGAGGGCAGGATCGCCGGCATGGTCAGCAGGATGATGGAGAAGCTCTCCAGCACGAGCCCCAGCACGAACAACAGCACCATCATCGCCACAAGGAACCCGGTGCGCGACAGCCCCATATCCGTCACCAGGGCGGCGAGCTCCTGGGGGATGTGCAGCTTGGTCAGCATGTAGCCGTACACCGCGGCGCCCGCGATGATCATCAGCAGCATCGCGCTGGTCCGCGTCGCGTCCTGCACCCCGTCCCACAGGTCCCGCCAGGTCAGCGTGCGGTAGATGATCGCCGCGATCGCGATGGCATAGAGCGTCCCCGCCCCCGCCGCCTCCGTTGCCGTGAACACCCCCATGTAGATGCCGCCCAGCACGAACACCGGCAGCGTCATCGACCAGCCGGCCCGCCGCAGCGAGGTCCCGACGCGCTCGGGCGGCGGGTCGTCCGCCGGCGCCACGGCCTTGCCCTCGGTCACGAACACATACAGGGCGAAAACCAGCGCCATCATCAGCCCCGGCACCAGGCCCGCGAGGAACAGCGCCCCCACGCTGGTTTCCGTCACGAAGGCGTAGAGCACCATCGGTGCCGAGGGCGGGATCAGGATACCCAGTGTCCCACCCCCCGCCACCACCCCGAAGGCGCCGCGCCGCGACATGCCGTAGCGCAGCATCTGCGGGATCGCGATCTTGCCGATCGTCAGCGCCGTCGCGACGGAGGATCCGCAGATCGCCGCGAACACCGTGCAGGCCAGCACCGTCGCGATGCCCACGCCGCCACGGACCCGGCGCAGCATGGCGAAGGCCGCGCCGTAGAGGTCGTCCACCACCCGCCCGCGCACCATCACATGCGCCATCATCATGAACAGCGGGATGGCCACCAGCAGGTAGCCGTTGAGGTTGCCGATGACGATCTCGCCCAGCGCGGGAATGCCGCCCTCGACCCAGAGCAGCACCGCCAGCGGCAGCAGGAACAGCGCCGCGAACATCGGCAGGCCGAGGTAGAGCAGGCCGATCAGCACGGCCATCAGGATCAGGAAGGACATGCGCTATTCCCCGCGCGCCAGCGTGTCGCGCGGCAACTCCTCGTCACCCGTCGGCAGGTGTTCGGGCGACCCGCCGGCCAGCAGCACGAAGCACTGCGCCAGCGAGACCAGCAGCAGCACCGCCGCGCCCGCCGGCAGCAGCAGTTGCACCCACCACTCCGGGATCTCCGCCACATCGGTCACCAGGCCGACCATGCGGGAGAAGGCCACCGTCTCCCATCCCGCCCAGAGCAGGATCGCGGCCACCAGCGCGACGGACGCGGCGCCCACCACATGCGCCGCCCGGGCCAGCCGCGGCCCCATGCGCCCGACGGCCACATCCACCCCGATATGCTCGAAGCGCCGCTGCGCCTCGGGCGCGGCCAGCAGCACCAGCGCCAGCACGAGCCATCCCGCCACCTTGTCGATCCAGGGCAGCGGCGTGTGGAAAACATAGCGCGCCACCACCGAGGCCCCGACCAGCAGCAGGCAGACCACCGTGGAGAGCGAGGCCAGCCAGCAGGACAGGCGGGATACCAGGGAAACGGCGCGCAGCACGATCAAACCGCCCGCAGCAGGTCCAGCAGCCGCGGTCCGTTCTCGGGCGATTGCCGCAGAAAGGCGTCCATCACCGGCTTCTGCATCGCGTCCCGCCAGCGCGCGGCCTGCTCGGGCGTCTGCACTGTGATCTCCATCCCCTTGGCGCGAAGCTCGCCCACCGCAGCCTCGGCGGTGCGCACGGTCACGTCCACCGCCTCCTCCTCCGCCCGCGCCAGCGCCGCCTCGATCACCGCGCGCGCCTCCGGCCGCAGCCCGTCCCACCAGCGCGGATTGACGTAGACCTGGGTGGACACGCTGAAGAAGGGCGAGACCGTCCCGTATTTCTGCACCTCGTAGAAGCGGCGCGACACGGCGGCGGACACATCCGTCAGCCCCGCATCCAGCACGCCCGACTGCAGCGCCCCCACCACCTCCGGGGCCGGCGTCGCGGCCGGGGCCGCGCCCACGGCGGAGAGCGACTGGTCGATCAGCGTGTTGATGCCGCGGATCTTCACGCCGCGAAAATCCTCGGGATTGATCAGGGCCTTGCGGCCCGAGGTGAAGATCGCCGAGTTGGTGGTGAACAGCCAGGCCACCGAGCGCACCGCCCGCCGCGCCGTGATCCCGTCCAGGAAGCGCCGCGCCTCGGATTTGGGGAAGCGCCGGTTCTGCTCGACCTCCGTGAAGAAGAAGGGAATGGTCTGGGCCGACATCTCCGGGATGGTGTTGCCCCAGGTGAAGTTGGTGGCCACGGCCGCCTCGAAGGCCCCGCGCGCGACGCCCGGGAAGTTCTCCGCCACCCGCGCCAGCTGCTCGGCGGGGAACACCTGCACGTCCACCGCGCCGTTGCTCCTGGCCTTCACCTCGGCCGCGAAGCCCGCCAGCACGCCCGCGATGTGGTGGGAGGGCGGATACTGGTGCGACAGCCGCATCACCGTGGCCCCCTGCGCGGAAGCTCTCCGCACGAAAGGCAGCGGCAGGGCGCCCGCCAGGGGCAGGGCGAGGAGATGGCGTCGTTGCATGGTCGTCCTCCGGGGCAGCTTGCCCGGGGGTTTGCGTCCCCAACCCCCTCCGGTCAAGCGCGGGGTCAACGCCCCGCCGGGCTCGGCCCCGTGAACAGTCCGCGAAGCGCCCCCGGCGCCAGGATGGACAGAGGGTCGAGCTGAAAGTCCGGATCGTCCAGCTTGCCCAGCATCCGGAAGTTCGCGGCGAAGACGCCCCCGCCCCGCTCGGAGGTGAAGAGCTGCCCGATCCCGGGAATGCGGCCCAGCGCGCTGTTGACGGCATAGGAGGGCACGATGGTCCCGCGCAGGTCGAAGCGCTCCGCCTGCCGCAGGATCCGCCCCTCCACCGTGATGCCCAGCGAGGCCGAGACCGCCCGCGCCTCGCGCAGCACCAGGGCCTCTGGCGTCAGGGTGAAGGGCGCGTTGGCCAGGGTGAAGCGCAGCCCCGGCCCGCGCGCCGCCTCGGGGATGCCGTAGATCGAGAGCGCCTGCAGCAGCTTGCCGATCGAGGCCGCCTCCCGCACCCCGAAGTCCCGCAGCTCCGCAACGCCGGTGAGCGGCGAGCCCGGCGCGTTGCCCGGCCATTCGCCGGACATGTGCAAGCGCCCCTCGTCCAGCGCGTCGAAAAGGCCGAGGTCGCGGAGCAGGTTGCCCAGGCCATCCACCCGCGCCTCCATGGCCCGCCCGGCGCCGCGCGGCACCACCACCGCCTCGAACCCTCCGCCGCGCACCCCGCGCCCGCTCGCGCGCAGGTCGCGCAGCACACCGCGCCCGTCGATGAACAGCGTTGCCAGGACCGGCGCCAGTTCCCGGCCCTCGGCCAGCAGCACGCGGTCGAAGCTGGCATCCAGCCGCAGCGCGGTCGGCTCCCCCCCGCCGCCGGCGCCGCGCCGCTCGCGCTCGCGCAGCAGCCCGCGCGCATCCAGCACCGCCCCGCGCAGCCGGATGTCCCATGGCTCCCCGGGCGAGGACGGAGAGGCGAAACGCCCCGAGAAGCGGCTGGCTCCCACCCGCGCCTCCAGCACATCCGCCCCATAGGCGTCGCTGTTGCGCACGAAGGCCACGCCGCCCCGGACATCAAGGTTCGGCCCCTCCACCCGCACCCCTTCCAGCGCCACCAGATCGTCGCCGCGGAAGCGCAGCACCCCCTCGGCCCGCGCGGGCACCCCGGCCTGCTTGTTATAGCCGAGTGGCGCGAGGGACAGCCGCGTGTCCCGCAGCTCCGCCCGCACGGAGACCTCCGCCTCGCGGGAGCGATGCCGCTCCACCTGCGCCACGTAGTTCAGCGGCCCGGTGGCATAGGGCGCCGCGTCCACACCCAGGCGCCTGAGGTCTGCCGCCTCCGTCCGCCCCTCCACCCGCACCCGCTCCGTCACCTGGGAAGGCGGGCCATCGCGGAAGTCGAGCTGCGCCTCCAGCCGGCCGGGAATGGGGCCCAGCCGCGCCGTGCCCGCCAGCTTCATCCCCGCCAGGTCCACCGAAACATCCAGGTCCGCCCGCTCCACCGGCAGGCCGCGGATGAAGTCGGCGATGCGCCCGTTGGTCAGCCGCCCCTGGGCGGCAACCTGCACCTCATCCGTCCGCAGGTCCTTCTTCAGCGGCGTCGAGACCCGCAGCCGCGCGTCCACGCTGCCCCCGGCCGCCCCCAGCTCCAGCGGCCGCTTGTCGAACAGGTGCAGCCGGGGGTTGCGCACCACCGCCAGCACATCGGCCAGCGGCCCCACCACCCGCCCCTCGATCTCCGCCTTCTCCGCATCGACATCGAGGTCAAACAGCCGCACCCGCGCCTCGGGCACCGAGAGCCCCGTGCCCGCCTGCCGGTTCGCCCGCGCCTGCACCACCACCTCGGCGAGGGAGAAGGTGATCAGCCCGTCCGCCCCCTCCAGCGGAGGGATCGGGCGGAGCCAGTGCACCGTCGCCCCCTCCGCCCGCAGCGTGCCCGAGACATCCGTCACGCGCGGGCGGGAAAAGTCGGTCGCAACCTCCCCCTTGAGCACCCAGCGCCCGTCCCGCCCGGTGCCCGCCGTCAGGTTCTCCACCAGCCAGGACCGCACGTTCTCCGCCACCCCGGGCGGCCAGTAGCGGTCGAGGTCCACCACGGCCAGCGCATCCACCCCCAGCTCAAGCTCCCCCCTCCAGAGGTCCCCGTCGCGGTCGGCCCGCGCGCTGGCCGTGATCCGGGTCGGCCGCGCTCCCGGGCGCGGCGGCGCCGGCAAGGTCAGGTCCAGCCGCTCCATGCGAAGCCGCCGCCCGTCCCCGGTCAGCACCAGCCGCGCCGCATTGACGGGAATGCGCCGGCCGGGCGCGACCACGTGGCCGGACTCCGTCCGGACCTCCACCCGTCCGAGGAACTCGCCGCTGCTGAAGTCGTAGCGCCCGCTGAACCGGGCCCCGAGATCGGCCTCCAGCGCCGCCAGCGGCCGGAGCGACGGCAGGGCGGTCGCCAGCGCCGGCGGGCTCACCGCATCGATCTCCAGGATCGCCTCCGCCACCAGCGGCTCCCCCTCCGCCCGCCCGATGATCCGGACGGGGATCTCCTGCCCCGCCAGCAGCAACGCGCCGGATCCGGACATCCCGATCGCCGCGTCCGCGCCACTGCCCCGCGTGATGGAAAGGTTCACGTCGTCGAGCGACCAGCCGAACCGCAGCGGGTCGTCGCGCACCTGCACCAGCCCGCTCTCCACCCGCAGCTCGCGAAGCGAGGCCAGCGGCGAATCGCCGGGCGGGGCCCGCAGCGCCCGGGCCAGCGCCTGGGTGCCCGCCTCCAGGCTCTGCGCCTCGCCCGAAGGCGCTCCCTCCGTGGGCACCGCCGCCTCGGGCGGCACGCCCAGGTCCAGCGAAAGCTCCCCCTGCTCGTCGCGGCGCAGCATCACGGCGGGGTCGCGCAGCACGACCCGCTCCGGAGCCACCACGCCGCGCAGCAGCGGCGGCACGGCCAGCGTGACCTCCGCGGCCTCGAGGGAAGCCCGCGTGGCCCCCTGCGCATCCACCACGCGCAGCGTGTCCAGCCGAAGGCGGAGCGGCGCCGCCACGCCTCCCTGCCAGCCGCCCCAGGCCACCCAGGCCTGCCCGAAGGTGATCCGCACCCCCGGCGCCAGCCCGGTCAGCCGCGCCGCAATGGCATCGTTCACCGGCGGGATGGGCGGAATGGCGATCGGACCCTGCGCAAGCCGCCAGCCCAGCGCCGCCAGACCCACCCCGGCGAGGATCGCCGCCAGCATGGCCAGCCGGAGAAGAAAGGAAACGGCCTGCAAGGCCAGCGCCCCGAAGCGCTTCCCCACTTGACCGAGGTGGCGCCTCACGCGTTGCCTGCAGGCGCATGTCCGCCACTGAAGCCACCCGCCGCCACCCGCCGACACCCTTCGACCCTGCCGCCGCCGCGCGGCTGGCCGAGGACTTCGCCGCGCGTGGGTCCGCCGAGGCCGCCTATGCCGCCACGGCGCCGGGGGCCGCGCTGCTGGCGGCACTGGGCGGCCACAGCCCCTTCCTCGCGGACCTCGCCCTGCGGGAAGCCACGACGCTGCTGCGCATGGCCGAGCGCGGCGCCGAGTCCGCGCTCGCCGCCGCGCTGGACCCGCTCGGCCGCGCCGATCCCGGCGCCAGCTTCGCCCAGCTCGGCGCCGCGCTTCGTCAGTCGAAACGGCAGGCAGCCCTCATCATCGCCGCCGCGGACCTCACGGGGGAATGGAGCCTCGATCAGGTCACCGGCGCCCTCTCCACCCTGGCCGAAACATCCATCGACCTCGCCTGCGCGCACCTCCTGCGGGAGGCCGCCGGGCGCGGCGAGATCACCCTGCCCCATGGCGCCAAGCGCGACCCGCGCGCCGCGAGCCGGGGCTCGGGCCTGGTCGTGCTGGCCATGGGCAAGCTGGGCGGGCGCGAGCTGAACTATTCCTCCGACGTCGATCTGATGGTCCTCTTCGATCCAGCCGCGGCGACCGATCCCGACGGGGCCCAGGCGACCTATGTGCGCCTGGCCCGCGACCTCGTGCGGCTGCTGGAGGAACGCACGGCCGAGGGCTATGTATTCCGGACTGATCTGCGCCTCCGTCCGGACCCTGCCGCGACACCGCTCGCCGTCTCGATACAGGCGGCCATCGCCTATTACGAGAGCTTCGGCCAGAACTGGGAGCGGGCGGCCATGCTCAAGGCCCGTCCCGTGGCCGGCGACCGCGCGCTCGGCGACCAGCTCCTGGCGGAGATCCGTCCCTTCGTCTGGCGCCGCCACCTCGACTTCGCGATGATCGCCGACATCCACTCCATCAAGCGCCAGATCCACGCGGTGCACGGAACCAAGCGCGGCGCGGGGTCCGAGATCGCGGTGGCCGGCCACGACGTGAAGCTCGGCCGCGGCGGCATCCGCGAGATCGAGTTCACCGCCCAGGTCGCCCAGCTCATCTGGGGCGGCCGCGACCCCACGCTGCGCGACCCCACCACCCTCGGCGCCCTCGTCGCCCTCGCCGCCGCCGGCCGCATGGACCGGCGCGCGGCGGCGGAGCTGGCCGACGCCTATGTGTTCCTTCGCGATGTCGAGCACCGGCTCCAGATGGTGGCCGACCGCCAGACCCACAGGCTGCCCGAGGACGAGGACGGCCTGGCCCGCATCGCCTCCTTCATGGGCTTCGACGACACCGGCTCCTTCGCTTCCGTCCTCACCGGCCATCTCCGCCGCGTCGCCGGCCAGTATTCCCGCCAGTTCGAATCGGAGCCCTCCCTCAGCCTGCCCGCCGGGGAGGGCTTCGAGGGCGGCAACCTCGTCTTCACCGGCCCCGAGAACGACCCGGCGACCCTCGAAACCCTGGCCACCATGGATTACGCCAACCCCGGCGGCATCTCCGCCATGGTGCGCGCCTGGCACCACGGCCACCGCCGCGGCACCCGGAGCGCCCGCGCGCGCGAGCTGCTGACCGCGCTGATGCCAGCCCTCCTCGCGGCCTTCGCCCGCCAGCCCGAGCCCGACGCGGCGCTTGCCCGCTTCGACGCCCTTCTGGAGCGCCTCCCCGCCGGCGTGCAGGTGCTGAGCCTCCTGCACCGCAACCCCGCCCTGCTGGACCGCGTGGCCGGCGTGCTCGGCGCCGCTCCGGCGCTCGCCGACCACCTGGCCCGCGACGCCTCCGCCCTGGAGGGCCTGCTCGCGGGCGGCGCCGGGCAGGCCGCGGCCGCCATCCCCGCCCTGGTCGGCGCCGCCCGCCACTACGAGGAATCCCTCGAATCCGTCCGCCGCATGGTCACCGAAGGCCGCTTCGAGGTGGATGTCGCCGCATTGGAGGGCACGCTGGACGTGGACGCCGCCGGCATCGCCCGCAGCGAATTGGCCGATGCCGCCATCGCCTGCCTGCTGCCCCAGGTCGCCAAGGACTTCGCCACCCGCCACGGCAAGGTCGCGGGCGGCGCCATGGCGGTGGTCGGCATGGGCAAGCTCGGGGGCCGGGAGATGCTGCCGGGCTCCGACCTCGACCTCGTCCTCATCTACGACCACGCCGAGGACGCGGCCGAGAGCGACGGCCCCAAGCCGCTGGCCGTTTCCACCTACTTCGCCCGCCTCGCCGCCCAGTTCGTCGCGGCCCTGACCGCCCCGGGCGCCGAGGGCAAGCCCTACGAGGTGGACATGCGCCTCCGCCCCTCCGGCAACAAAGGCCCCGTGGCCGCCAGCATCGCCGCCTTCGAACGCTACCACGGCCCCCGCGAGGCCGGCGGCCCGGGAACCGGAGGGGCCTGGACCTGGGAACGCATGGCGCTGACCCGCGCCCGGCCCGTGGCCGGCCCCCCCGCGCTGCGCCGCCGGATCGCCGAGTGCTGCCGCGAAGCCCTTGTGGCCCATTCCGGCCCCCAGGCCATCGCGGATGCCCTGGCCATGCGCGCCCGCATGCTGCGCGACCTGCCGCCCGACGGCCCCTGGGACGTGAAGGCCATCCCCGGCGGCCTGGTGGAAGTGGAGTTCATCGCGCAGGCCCTGCAATGCGCCCATGCCGCCGCGCACCCGAAGATCCTGGCCCCCACCACGCGCGACGCCCTGGCGAACCTCGCCCGCGCCGGGCTGCTGGAGGCGGAGGAGGCCGCGGCCCTCATCGCGGCGGAGCGCTTCTGGCGCACCCTGCAATCCCTGCTGCGCCTCACCGTCGGCCGGGTGCGGACCGAACACCTGCCCCCCGCCTCCACCCAGGCCCTTCTTCGCGGCATCGCCCCCGCCTGCCGGGAGCCGCCCGTTGACCTGCCCGCCCTCCGCGGGCAAATGCGCGAGGTCGCGTCCGGCGTGCGTTCGAGCTTCGAGCGCCACCTCGGCGCGCTGCCGCTGAAGGGGGCCGCATGATCGAGGTCGGGGACAAGGCACCGGAATTTGACATGCCGGCCGCGGGCGGCGGGCGCGCCAGCGCCGCCCTGCTCCGCGGCCGCCGCTACGCCCTGTATTTCTACCCCAAGGCCGATACCTCCGGCTGCACCGTCCAGGCCCAGGGCGTGCAGGAGAACCTGGCCGCGCTCGGAAAGGCGGGGATCACCGTGATCGGCGTCTCGCCCGACCCCGTGAAGAAGCTGGACGCCTTCGCGAGGAAGTTCGGCCTCACCTTCACCCTGGCGTCGGACGCCGACCAGTCCCTCGCCGCCGCCTATGACGCCTGGGTCGAGAAATCCATGTATGGCCGCAAGTACATGGGCATGGAGCGCAGCACGTTCCTGGTTTCGGCCGAGGGCACGGTGGAGGCCATCTGGCGCAAGGTGAAGCCCGCGGAGCACGCCGCCCTGCTGCTCGCAGCCGCCTGAGGCGGTTGGACCGCCACCGCCGGCCGGATTAGGCTGAGCCACGAAACGCGGGAGCGGGAACATCGTGCAAGGCCGGTCACTCGCGCTCGTTCTCGCCCTTTCGGTCGGCTGCGCGGCGCTTGCCATGGGGCTGCGCCAGTCCTTCGGCCTGTTCCTCGCGCCCATGACCACCGCGCTCGGCTGGTCCACCAGCGGCTTCGCCTTCGCCATCGCCTGCCAGGTGCTCATCAACGGCTTCAGCCAGCCCCTCGTCGGCCAGCTCGCGGACCGCTTCGGCGGGCGCGTGGTGGTGATGGGCGGCGCGCTGCTCTACGCCCTCGGCATCGCCGGCATGGCCCTCGCGCCCGGCCTCGGGGTCTTCACCCTCTTCGCGGGCCTCGTCATGGGCGTCGCCGTCTCGGCGGCGGGAATGCCCGTGATCGTCGCCTCCCTCACCCGCCAGCTTCCCGATTCCATGCGCGGCCGCGCGGCGGCGCTGGGCACGGCGGGCTCCTCTCTCGGGCAGTTCCTGGTGGTGCCCATGTCGGGCGCGGCGCTCGCGGGCTTCGGCTGGCAGGCCGCGCTGCTGGCCATGGCCGGCGCCGCGCTGCTGATGGTGCCCCTTGCCCTGCCTCTGGCCGGCCGTCCCGCGCCGAAGCCCGCCAGCGCGGTCCCGGAGGAATCCGCGCGCCAGGCCCTGTCCCGCGCCTTCCGCTCCCGCATGTTCTGGTGCCTCTTCTTCGGCTTCTTCGTCTGCGGCCTGCACGTCTCCTTTATCGCGATCCACATGCCGGGCTTCGTGGCCACCTGCCATCTTCCCGTGCAGGTCGGCGCCTGGTCCATTTCCCTGATCGGCCTGTTCAACGTGGTGGGCTCACTCGGCTCGGGGGAACTCACGCAGCGCTGGAAGCGGCGGGAACTGCTG
This sequence comes from Muricoccus vinaceus, assembly GCF_042433125.1. Lineage (NCBI taxonomy): Bacteria > Pseudomonadati > Pseudomonadota > Alphaproteobacteria > Acetobacterales > Roseomonadaceae > Muricoccus > Muricoccus vinaceus. Next base: position 390,950 of record NZ_JBHLVZ010000084.1, read on the forward strand.
GTCGCGATCTACGCGCTGCGCGCCCTGCTGATCGCCGTGTTCTTCGTGGTGGAGAAGTCCACCGCCTCCATCCTGGTCTTCTCCGCCCTGATGGGCGTGCTCTGGCTTTCCACCGTGCCGCCCACCGTCGCCCTCTGCGCCCGCCTCTTCGGCACGCGCTGGCTGGCCACCATCTTCGGGCTGGTCTTCCTGGGCCACCAGGTCGGCGGCTTCCTCGGCGCCTGGCTGCCCGGCCTCATCTTCGACCGCACCGGCAGCTACGACGCCATGTGGCTGATCTCGGTCGCGGGCGGCGTGTTCGCCGCCCTGATCCACCTGCCGCTCCGCGAACCGGCTCCCCTGGCCGCGCCCGCCGCGGCCTGATCCATCGCGGCGGGGTGGACAACCGGCCCGCCCTCCCCTTTTCTGCGGCCACTTCAGGGCATGAGGGACTGTTCGATGCGGCGGAACTGGGCGAAGTGGATCATGGTCGCGCTGCTGGCAGCCCCGCTTGCGGCGGCCGACGCGCAGCAGGGACCGGCACCGGCCGCCCCCCATGCCTGGCTCTTCGGCACCTGGACCGGCGGCATCTTCCCCGCCACCGAAACCGAGGGCGCCGACTGCGCGGCCCAGCCCACCGTCATCTTCACGCGCGACGTCATCATGCGCGTCTCGGTGCTCGAGGTGCCCTACCGGCAGCGCCTGATCGAGACCGTCTCGGGCGGCCCGGACGCGGTGGAGTTCCGCATGGCCCCGGCCAGCGCCTCCATCCCGCCGCTGGGCGGCCGGCTGCCCCCGGACAGCGCCTTCGGCTGCGCCAACCCCAACAACCTCCGGGTGGAACGCCGCGGCCCCAACGAGATCCTCTTTCCCAACTGCTCCGAATTTCCCAGCCCCCTCAAGCGCTGCACCACCCGCTGACCGTGCATGGCGGATGAGGCGCCCCCGATCGGGCTGACGGCGCACAGCCTGGGGGTCCCATCCCCCACCCTCCGCCCGGCGCCGGCGCGGCGGGACTGGATGGACGCCACCCCCCAGGGCTTCGCCAACCGCTGCCTGCCGCTGACCATGGCCAATGCCCATGGCTGGGAGGTGGTGGGCGAGGGCGCCTTCGAGGCCTGGTGGAACGGCGGCCCCAATGCCTCCGACATCACCATCCGCACGGAACGCGAGGGGCGCCCCGCCGCCGTCAGCCATTTCGGCTCGGGCGTGCTCACCTTCCACATCGACATGTTGTTCCGTACCGACCCTGGCTACAGCCTCTGGGTCTCGGGCCCGACCAACACGGCAAAGGACGGCATCGCTCCGCTGACCGGCGTGGTGGAGACCGACTGGTCCCCCGCCACCTTCACCATGAACTGGCGCTTCACCCGCCCGCGCCACCCCGTGCGCTTCGCCCCGGGCGAGCCCCTCTGCCTGCTTTTCCCGATCCCGCGCGACCTGATCGAGCGCGTGCGCCCGGCCATCCGCCCCCTGGCGGCGGACCCTGCCCTGGAGGCCGGGTACCGCGGCTGGAGCGCCTCCCGCGCCCGCTTCAACGCCGCGCTCAAGGAGCCGGGCAGCGAGGCCCGCGCCCAGGGCTGGCAGCGCGACTACCACCGCGGCCGCATCGGGGAAACAACGGCCGGCGACCACGTCACCCGCCTGCGCCCCTGCCCCTTCGAGGTTCCGTGAACTCCCGCCGCGGCGCCCGATGACCCTTCCCGGCCTGCCGCCCCTTCCCGAGCTCGCCGCGACGCTGGCCACCGCCCTCGTCGCCGGCCTCGCGCGCGGCTTCTCGGGCTTCGGCGCGGCGCTGATCTTCATTCCGCTCGTCAGCGCGGCGCTCGGCCCGCGCGTCGCAGCCCCGCTGCTCATGCTGGTGGACAACGCCGCCGCCCTGCCCCTCATCCCCGCCGCCTGGCGAACCGCCGACCGCCGGGAGGTCGCATCCCTCCTCGCCGGGGCCCTGGCGGGAACGCCCGCCGGCGCATGGCTCCTCCTGCACCTCGACCCTCAGGCGCTGCGTTGGGGCATGTGCGCCCTCGCCCTGGCCATGCTGGCGCTGCTGGCGTCGGGCTGGCGCTACCACGGCCGCCCGGCCCTGCCGCTCTCCCTCGGCGTCGGCGCTGCCTCCGGGCTGCTCTCGGGGGCGGCCCAGATGGGCGGCCCGCCGGTGGTCGCCTACTGGCTGGGCGGCGCCATCCCGGCGGCGCGCGTGCGGGCCAACATCGTGCTCTTCTTCGCCGCCAGCGGCGTCATCAGCGCCGCCACCTACCTCCTGGGCGGCCTGCTGACGGAGGAGGTGCTGGCCCTGGCCGCCCTGGCAGCCGTGCCCTACGGGCTGGGCCTCTGGGCCGGGGCACGCCTCTTCGGCAGGGCCAGCGAGGCCACCTTCCGGCGTGCCTGCTTCGTCCTCATCGCCCTGGCGGGCCTGCTCGGCCTTCCCATCCGAACCTGAGGGCGCCTCAGGCCGGCAGCGTCGCGACCGCCAGCAGGCCGCCCTCCGGCCGGTTTCGGAGCACCACGTCCCCCCCATGGGCGCGCAGGATGTTGCGCGCGATCGGCAGGCCCAGTCCCACGCCGCCCGTTTCGCGGTTGCGGCTCGCCTCCAGCCGGCGGAAGGGCTGGAACACGGCCTCCTGGCTTTCCTCTGGAATGCCCGGGCCTTCGTCCTCCACCCGAAGCTGGATCTGCGCCGCCTGGCCGACCTGGGGCGGCACCAGTTGCACCCGCGCGGCATTGCCATAGTTGGCGGCATTGGCCACGAGGTTCGCCAGCGCCCGCTTCAACGCGATCGGCCGCCCGCGCACCGTCAGTCGCTCCGGCCCCTCATAGGCGAAGGCCTCGGGCGGCGCGTAGGGCCTGGCGTCGGCCGCCTCGTCCAGCACGGTGCGGCACAGCGCCGCGAGGTCCAGCGGCACCGAAGGCTCGGCGGCCGCGTCGTCCCGCGCGAAGGCCAGGGTGGCATTCACCATGGCCTCCATCTCCTCCAGGTCCGACAGCATCTTCGCCCGCTGCTCCTCGTCCTCCATGAACTCGGCCCGCAGCTTCAGACGGGTGATGGGCGTGCGCAGGTCGTGCCCGATCGCGGCCAGCATCTGCGTGCGATCCCCCACGAAGCGCCGGATGCGTTCGGCCATGGTGTTGAAGGCATGGGCGGCGGTGGACACCTCGAGCGGCCCGTCCTCGGGCATGGGCGGCGCGTTCACGTCGCGCCCCAGCGCGTTCGCCGCCCGCGCCAGGTCCCGCACCGGCCGCGTCAGCCGCCGCGTCGCCCAGACGATCAGCAGCGCCGCCGCCGCCGTCATCAGCAGGAAGGCGATCAGGAAGGTCTCGGAATGCCAGGGCCTGAGCGGCGGCATGTGCAGCTTCAGGTTCACCCATTGGGACCCGTCCGGCAGCAGCGCCGCCACGTAGAGGGTGCCGAAGCCCATCCCCGCCTGCACCTCCCGCGCCCGCCAGCGCGGCGGTCCGCCCAGCAGGATCTCGGGGCGCACCATGCGCAGCACCTCGGGCGGCGCGGGCAGCATGCCCGACCGCACCCAGGGCTGGTCGTCGAGTCCCGCCTCCAGCCCGGTGGGCAGCTCCAGCTCCGCCAGCACGGAGGGGCGGCGGTCCGGCAGGGCCACCACCATGCTGCGCCACAGGCCGAACACCCGCGCCGACATCTCCCGCTCCATCGCCGCGCGCTGCAGGTCCACGCGGTCCAGCGCATGGATGGTCAGCCCCGCCGCCTGCACCGCCATCAGCGCCAGCAGAAGGAACAGCGCCGTGCGGGCCGCCAGCGTCCGCGGCAGGATGCGGCGGATGAGCCCCTTCATGCGGCCCGATGCCCCCCGGGGCGCCTCACGCCGCGCGCTCCACGTCCGCGGCCAGCACATAGCCGCCGCCGCGCACGGTCTTGATCAGGCTGGGGTTGCGCCCGTCATCCTCCAGCTTGCGCCGCAGCCGCGAAACGGCGACGTCGATCGCCCGATCGAAGGGCCCGGCCTGCCGCCCTCGCAGCAGGTCCATCAGCATGTCCCGCGTCAGCACCCGGTTCGGCCGCTCCACCAGAACCGTCAGCAGCTCGTATTCCCCGCCCGTCAGCGAAACCTCGGCGCCGTCCGGGTTCAGCAGCCGCCGCCGCTGCGGCTCCAGCACCCAGCCGCCGAAGCGGATCGCGCTGGGCAGCGGGTCGCGCCGTGGCCCCTCGCCGTGGGCGCGCCGCATCACCGCCCGGATGCGGGCCAGGAGCTCGCGCGGATTGAAGGGCTTGGCCACGTAGTCGTCCGCGCCCAGCTCCAGCCCGACGATGCGGTCCGTCTCCTCCCCCATCGCCGTCAGCATCACGATGGGCACGTCGGACTGCGAGCGCAGCCAGCGGGCGAAGTCCAGCCCGGATTCGCCGGGCATCATCAGGTCCAGCACCACGATGTGGTACCGGCCCAGCGGCCAGGCGCGCCGCGCCTCGCGCGCCTCGCGCGCCGTGGTCACGCGGAAGCCCTGCTTCTCGAGGAAACGGGCGAGCAGGTCGCGGATCTCGCGGTCGTCGTCCACGACCAGGATGTGGGGGGCGGGTTCCATGCCCTGTTACATAGCGCGCCCGGGCCCGGTGTCGCGGGGCGTGTTGTTACATTCCATGTCGGAACGGGCCGGCGTTGCCGGCTGTTTCACCATCCCGGGAACAGGCCTTGGATGGCGGCCCCGGAACGCCAGATATCGCCCCAACGGCGCCGCCCCATCCCCCCAATCCCCCGGGGCGCCGCCGGAGGAACGGCGGCGGGCATCCCGCATCCCCCCTTGTCGCGGCGCCCGCCGCCGTTCACCTCCCCTCTCATGAACGACCATCCGGCCTGGGCCGCCCCGGGCCTCCTCGGCCTGGCCCTGGCGGACCCGGCGCTGCACGGCGTCCTCGCCGCGGCCGGTCCCCTTCCCTGGCGCCGCCGCGCCCCGGGCTTTCCGGGGCTTCTCCGCACCATCTGCGGCCAGCAGATCAGCAACCGCGCCGCCGGCGCGATCTGGGCCCGCCTCCGTGCCCTTCCCGGCGCCCTGGATCCGGCGGGGCTGATGGCACTGGACGATGCCGTCCTCTGCGGCGTCGCCGGCCTCTCCCGCCCGAAGGCCGCCCATGCCCGCAGCCTGGCCACCGCCATCCTGGAAGGCCGGCTCCGCCTGGAGGACCTGGCCGGCATGGCCGACGAGGATGCGGTCGCCCACCTCTGCGCCATCCGCGGCCTCGGCCGCTGGACCGCCCAGGTCCACCTCCTCTTCGCCGAGGACCGCCCGGATATCTTCCCCGAGGGCGACCTCGCCCTGGCCGCCGCCCTGGCCCACCTGCGCGACCTGCCCGCCCGCCTTCCACCCCGCGCCCTGGCGGAAGCGGCGCGGGGCTGGCAGCCCTGGCGCTCGCTCGCCGCCCGCCTGCTCTGGCACCACTGGCGCCACGTCACGGGCCGCCCCGGAAAGGACCCCGAGGACGATGGATGACACCCCTCCCCCCGCCCTGGCGGAAGGCCGCACCATCACCTTCCTCTACACGGCGGACCTGCCCCGGCTCTGCCGCTTCTACGAGGAAACGCTCGGCCTTCGATGCGTGGTGGACCAGGGCCGGTGCCGCATCCTGCGCGCCAGCGCCACCGCGCTGATCGGCCTGTGCGACATTCCCGGCCGCCGCCTCGGCACCGAGGGCGTGCTGGTCAGCTTCGCCGTCGCCGACCTCGACGCGGCCATCGCCGCCCTGTCCGCCAGGGGCGTGACCTTCGAGGGTCCGGCCACCACCGGCATGGGCGGCACCGTTCGCAGCGCCTTCTTCCGCGACCCCCAGGGCTACCGGCTCGAGATCCAGTCCTTCATCCGCGGGGGCGCCTCGTGGCTGCCCTGATCGCGGCCCATCAGTAGCCCAGAGCCACCGCGGCCTCGCCGAGCGCCCAGAAGGCCGGGAACGCGATCACGAAGGCCAGCATGGCTTCGCGCAGGGCGTCGTTGGGGACGATGGGGCGGGTTGCGGCATGGAGATATCGCATGGGCATCAGTGAACAAAACATGAACTGATCGGGCAAGCCAAATCTGCAGCGGTACCCCGCCGCGCACGCGGACGTGTCCCAATCGAATCCGGAACAAAATCGTCGCCGTACCCCCCCTCGCCCGGCACGCCACTTGCTGCGACGATGGGAAGAGCGGCCCGTCCCGGCCGCAGCACACGGGGGGACACAGTGCCGGCCTTCGACGAGATGCATGAGGACGGAAAGGTCCGCGCGCCCTACGCGGGCATCGCGCGCTACCTGGAGGCGGCCGGCGGGCAGGAGCTGGAAGCCAAGCGGAGAGAGGCGGAGGTGCTGTTCCGCCGCATCGGCGTGACCTTCGCCGTCTACACCGAGGGCGGTGACCCCGAGCGCCTCATCCCCTTCGACGTGATCCCCCGGATCATCGCGCGCAGCGAATGGGACAGCCTGAAACGCGGCCTGGAGCAGCGCGTGCGCGCGCTCAACGCCTTCCTCGCCGATGTCTACGGGCCGCGACGGATCCTCGAGGCCGGCATCGTCCCCGCCGACCTCGTCCTGAAGAACGAGGGCTACCGCCCGATCATGGAGGGCTTCACCCCCCCGGGCGGCGTCTACACCGTGATCTCCGGCATCGACCTGGTCCGCACCGGCCCGGACGAGTTCTTCGTGCTGGAGGACAACTGCCGCGTCCCTTCCGGTGTCTCCTACATGCTGGAGAACCGCGAGGCGATGATGCGGCTCCTGCCGAACCTCTGCTCCGCCCATCGGATCGCGCCCGTCAGCCACTACCCCGAGGAACTGCTCGAAACCCTGAAGTCCCTCGCGCCCGCGGCCTGCAGCGGCGAGCCGACGGTTGTCGTCCTCACCCCCGGCCCGTTCAACTCCGCCTATTACGAGCATTCCTTTCTGGCCGACGAAATGGGCGTCGAGCTGGTGGAGGGCGCGGACCTCTTCGTGCGCGACCACACGGTGTTCATGCGCACCACCGCCGGCGCGCGCCGCGTGGACGTCATCTATCGCCGCGTGGATGACGAGTACCTGGACCCCAAGGCCTTTCTCGAGGAGTCCACCCTCGGCGTGCCCGGCCTGATGGCCGCCTACCTCGCCGGCCGCGTGACCCTGGCCAACGCCCCGGGCGCCGGCATCGCCGACGACAAGGCGATCTACCCCTTCGTGCCGGAGATGATCCGCTTCTACCTTTCGGAGGAACCGATCCTCCGCAACGTGCCCACCTACATGTGCGAGCGCGAGGAAGACCGCGCCTACGTGCTCGGCCACCTCGGCGAACTCGTGGTGAAGCTCGCCCGGGGCTCGGGCGGATACGGCATGCTGGTCGGTCCCCACAGCACCGCGGAGGAGCGCGACATCTTCGCCGCCCGCATCCGCGAGAAGCCCGCCGACTACATCGCCCAGCCCACCCTCGCCCTCTCCACCGTGCCCACCCTCAGCGCCGGCGGCATGGCCCCGCGCCACGTGGACCTCCGCCCCTTCGTGCTCTTCGGCCGCGAGCAGGTCCGCATCGTCCCGGGCGGCCTCACCCGCGTCGCGCTGCGGGAGGGATCGCTGGTGGTGAACTCCTCCCAGGGAGGCGGCACCAAGGACACCTGGGTGCTTGAGCAGGACCCGCCACCGATGAGCCAGTCCATGGGCCCGGGCGTGATGACCCAGAGCATGGGCGGCATGACCCAGAGCTTTGATGATATGGGCTTCGGCAAGCCCGGCCCCGGGAAGGCCCGCTGATGCTCGCCCGCACCGCAGACAGCCTCTTCTGGCTCGGACGCTACATGGAGCGCGCGGGCAACGTCGCCCGTGCCCTGAACGCCTCCCTCCGCATGGCAGCCCTCGCCGCCCCACGCGGCACGGAGGCCGCCGAATGGACCGCCCTCATCGCCGCCACCGGCACGGCCGGGCATTACCAGGAGCTCTACGGCGAGCCGACGCCCGACCAGGCCGCCCGCTGGCTCACGCTCGACACCCTCAACCCATCATCCGTCGCCGCTTGCTTCGAAGCCGCCCGCCGCAACGCCCGCGCCGTCCGCACGGCCCTCACCGTGGACATGTGGGAGGCGGTGAACGACGCCTGGATCGACATCCGCAAGCTCGACAGCGAGGCAGCCGCCGGCGACCGCCTGATGGGCTTCCTGGACTGGGTGATGTCGCGCGCCGTGCTGTTCAACGGCGCCGCCATGGACACCATGCTGCGCGACGACGCCTGGCGCTTCGTCCGCCTGGGCACCATGCTGGAGCGGGCGGACAACACCGCCCGCCTGCTCGCCTCCCGCGGAAACGCCTTCGCGCCGGGCACGGAGGCGGATGCCGCGAACCATGCGCAGTGGCAGACCATGCTGCGCTCCGTCTCGGCGCTGCGGGCGTATCAGCACATGTTCCGGGACCGCCTGCGGCCCGCCCGCGTGGTGGAGTTGCTGCTGATGCGCACCGAGCACCCCCGCTCCGTCTCCGCCTGCTACGAGGAGGTCAACGCCATCCTCAGCGTCCTCGCCATGTCCGACGGGGAGGACCGCGTGGCCTGCCGCCGCCTGGCCGCGGCGCTGCGCGGCCGCTGCGTGGCGCAAAGCCCGGCGCGGCTGATGGAGGGCGGCCTGCCCGACCTTCTCTCGGAGGTGGTGGACGGCAACGGCCGCCTGGGCACATCCATCGGGAAGTGCTTCCTGATCGGCTAGCAGCCCGCCGCAACAAAGGGCGGCTTGCGGTGTTGCCGTCCCACGCGGGACGGAGCGCTGCAACCATGACCTACTGCGTCGGCCTCTTCCTTCGCGATGGGCTGGTGATGCTGGGCGACACCCGCACCAATGCGGGCGTGGACAATGTCTCCACCTTCTCCAAGCTCTACACGACGGGGACCGAGGGCGAGCGCGCCCTTTGCCTTCTTTCCGCCGGCAATCTCGGCGTCACCCAGGCCGTCTGGAACCGCCTGGAGGAGGGGGTGACGCTGGACGACACGCCCCACACCCTGCTCAGCGTGCCCAGCATGTTCCGCGCGGCGCAGCTTGTCGGCGCCGCCATCCGCGCCGTCTACGCCGCCGACGGTCCCGCCCTGAAAGCCCAGGGCCTCTCCTTCTCCGCTTCCTTCCTGGTCGGCGGCCAGATCAAGGGCGGCCCGCCCCATCTCTTCCTCGTCTACTCCGCCGGCAACTTCATCCAGGCCACGCCCGACACCCCCTTCCTCCAGATCGGCGAGCACAAGTACGGCAAGCCCGTCATCACCCGGGTCCTGACCCACGACACCTCGCTCGGCGACGGCGTGAAGCTTGGCCTGGTCAGCATGGACGACACCATGCGAACCAACCTTTCCGTCGGACTGCCGCTCGACCTGCTGGTGTACCGCACCGACACGCTGACGCTGCCGCCGGTACGGCGCATCGGCGCCGAGGACTCCTACTTCGCGGGCCTTCGTGAAGGCTGGTCCAGCCGCATGCGCCAGACTTTCCGCGACCTCCCCTTGCCGGAATGGCTCTGAGCCGCTGGGGATGGCCGCCAGCCCTCCCCACCATGACCACGACGCGGCGGCACCCCACCAGACTCCTCCCCGCGCCAGGCGGCCGCTGATGGCCCGGGGGAAGATCCGGCGCTCAGGCCTGAACGCTTCCTCAGCCCGAGCAGCGTGCCGGGGGCGGGATCGCCGTCAGATCGGGATCTCTTCCGGGGTCCGGGGTTCGTGCATCGGGCAGCCGCTGTGCGCGGCGCGGAACCCCGATGACATCTCGTAGGCAGGCTTGCGCGCGCGGTTGATCGATCCGAGCGGCCTGTGCGCCGACAGCCCATGCCAGGGACTGAACGACATGCCGAGATCAACCGAACGGGAACGCGCCTCGTTCCACGAAGGCTGTGCCGGCACGCGGATGCGCGCCACCACGGCATATGGGCTTTCCTCTTCTGGCCAGATGACCGAGGAGTCCTCGATCGGCATCGTGTCCAGGTCGGTGCAAAGCTGCACCCTGAACTCCCATTCGGCATCCTGGGAGGCGAAGTAGGCCATGACCTCCTCGCGCAGCGCTTCCGGCCGTCCGGCGACGTCCACCTTGCGGTTCTTCAGCGCCTTGAGCATCGGCGTGACCGGCGCGACGGAATACTTCGCCATGTAGGGACCATGGAGGAAGGGCGTCGCGCTGTGGAAGGTTTCTCCCAGGATGTGAGTGTTCGGGTGCCCGCCCAGGGTGGTGAGCGTCGGGCTCTTGCCGCCCACGGCCTCCACCACCGTTTCCGCGCCGCGCAGCACAGCGGAGACTGCCTTCTTCAGGATCTGCGGCGCGTCGGTGGTCCTGGCGAGAAGTTTGGCACTGCCGAGGAAGGCCTTGGCGGTGGGCGCGGCGAAGGCGGGGGCGTTCACCATGACGAAGTCCTGCGTCCGCTGCTCCTCCGAGCCCGGCAGGCGCTCGCCCTCCACGCCCACCATCTTCACGGCCAGGCCGCGCGGGACGGAGATGCTGTCGTCCAGCAGGTCGCCGGGGTTGGTGGAGAAGCGCAGCACGACAGGGTAGGTGGCAGGCTTGGCGAAGACGCCTTGCGCGAAAGGCGGCGCGAAGCCGCCCAGGACCGTCATCTCGCCATGCAGCAGGCCGTGGCTCTTCGCGTGAACGGCGCGAACGGGGTAGCCGTAGTCCTTGAAGGTGGTCTCCACGATGCCCCGCATGGTGTCCGTCAGGTCGCGGGTGGTCTCGGCTTCCCCGGGCTCGGGGTGTTCGAATTCCGGCCGGTAGTGGATCGGCTGATGGATCATGGGACCTCCTGCGAACCGGGGCTCAACGCGCCGGATGCTGGAGCCGTTGCAAGATGCGAATGCAGCTGTGGCCGCGGCGCAACATCGCCCGAGGACTTCATCACGGGACTGTGAAGGTTCGGTGATCCCTTGTTAACGTCGTCGCATGAGCACCTTCCGAGCCCTCTCCCTCCCCGGTCGTGTTGTCCTCGTGCACGACATGCCCGACCAGATCGTGGTCTCCGAGTTCGACGCCGCCGAGGCGTCGACGCTCCTGCGCCAGATCGAGGACGCCCTGTCCAAGGTTCTGCGCGGCCTGTCCGAGCAGGCCGGCGGGCCGCTCTGCCCCGAAACGGTGGGCTGAGCGGCGCACTCAGGCCGCCAGCGCGCCGCGGATCGCGGCGAGGGCTTCGGCGGACCTGGTGCCCTCGGGGCCGCCGGCCTGGGCCATGTCAGGCCGGCCGCCGCCGCCCTTGCCGCCGACCGCGGCCGAGGCGGCGCGGACGAGGGTGACGGCGTCGGCCTTGCCCTTCGCGGCCTCGCCCACGGCGACGACGATGCTGGCCTTGCCCTCCGCGGAGGAGACGAGGGCGACGACGTCGGCGGTGCCGCCCTTGAGGATGGCTTCGGCGAGGCCCTTCAGGTCGCGTGGGGGGATCTCGCCGAGGTCGCGGAGGGCGACGCGGAGGCCTGCGACTTCCTCGACCTCGGAGGCGCTGCCGCCGGTGGCGAGCTTGCGGCGGAGGTCGGCGATCTCACGCTCGAGCTTGCGGCGGTCCTCCAGCAGGGCGGCGATGCGGGCGGGGACCTCGTGTGCCGGGACCTTCAGGGCGGCGGCGGTTTCGCGGAGGAGGCGCTCCTCCTCCTCGATGATGGCGAGGGCGGCGGGGCCGGTGACGGCTTCCACGCGGCGGACGCCGGCGGCGACGGCGCCTTCGTTCACGATCTTGAAGAGGCCGATGTCGCCGGTGCGGGTCACGTGGGTGCCGCCGCAGAGTTCCAGGCTGTAGACGCCGTGGCGGGAGGTGGCCTCGGGGTCGTGGGCCATGCCGACGACGCGGACCTCGTCGCCGTATTTCTCCCCGAACAAGGCCATGGCGCCGGCCTCGACCGCCTGCTCGGGGGTCATGAGGCGGGTGGTGACCTCGGCGTTCTCGCGGATGCGGGCGTTCACCTCCTGCTCCACCCAGTGCAGGTCCTCGGGGGACATGGGCGTGGGCTGGGAGACGTCGAAGCGGAGGCGGTCGGGGGCGTTGAGGCTGCCCTTCTGGGCCACGTGGTCGCCGAGCCGGCGGCGCAGCGCCTCGTGCAGGAGGTGGGTGGCGCTGTGGTGGGCGCGGATGGCGCTGCGGCGGGAGTGGGCGACCTCGGCGAGGACGGCGGCGCCGGTGCTGGCAGTACCGTGCTGGACGATGCCGATGTGGATGAAGAGGCCGAGCTTCTTCTGGGTGTCGCGGACCGCGATCTGCAGGCCTTCGGCGGTGATGAGGCCGGCGTCGCCGACCTGGCCGCCGGACTCCGCGTAGAAGGGGGTCTGGTTGAGGACCACCGAGATCTCGGTGCCCTCGGGGGCGGACTGGACCTCCTGGCCGTTGGCGACGAGGGCGAGGATGGAGGCCTCGGCGCGCTCGGTGGTGTAGCCCTGGAACTCGGTGCCGGTGGCGAGGCGTTCCTTGATGTCGAACCAGAGGGACTCGGTGGCGGCGTCGCCGGTGCCGGACCAGGCGGCGCGGGCGCGGCGGCGCTGCTCGGCCATGGCGGTCTCGAAGCCGGCGGTGTCCACCGGGCGGCCCTCGGCGCGCAGCGCGTCCTGGGTGAGGTCGAGGGGGAAGCCGAAGGTGTCGTAGAGGCGGAAGGCGACGTCGCCCGGGAGGGGCTGGCGGTCGCCGAGCTTCGCGGTTTCCTCGGCGAGGAGGCCTAGGCCGCGTTCCAGGAGGTGGCGGAAGCGGGTTTCTTCCAGGCGCAGGGTTTCGGTGATCAGGGCTTCGGCGCGGACCAGCTCGGGGTAGGCGGCGCCCATCTGGCGGTTCAGCACCGGAACCAGGCGGGGGAGCAGGGGGTCGCGCGCGCCCATCATGTGAGCGTGGCGCATGGCGCGGCGGAGGATGCGGCGGAGGACGTAGCCGCGGCCCTCGTTGGAGGGGAGGACGCCCTCGGCGATGAGGAAGGAACCGGCGCGGAGGTGGTCGGCGACGACGCGGTGGCTGGCCTTGAAGGGGCCGTCCGCTTCCTGGCCGGTGGCCTCGGCGGAGGCGAGGATGATCGCGCGGAAGGTGTCGGTGTCGTAGTTGTCGTGGACGCCCTGGAGGATGGCGGTGAAGCGTTCCATCCCCATGCCGGTGTCGATGCTGGGACGCGGGAGGGGGCGGCGGGTGCCGGCCGGTTCCTCCAGGTACTGCATGAAGACGAGGTTCCAGATCTCGATGAAGCGGTCGCCGTCCTCGTCGGGGGAGCCGGGAGGGCCGCCGGGGATCGCCTCGCCGTGGTCGTAGAAGATCTCGGAGCAGGGGCCGCAGGGGCCGGTGTCGCCCATGCGCCAGAAGTTGTCGCTGGTTGAGATGCGGATGATCTTGCTGTCGGGGAGGCCGGCGATCTTGCGCCAGAGGGCGGCGGCGTCCTCGTCCTCACTGTAGACGGTGACGAGGAGCTTTTCCTTGGGGAGCGCGAAGTCGCGCGTCAGCAGGGTCCAGGCGTGGGTGATCGCCTGTTCCTTGAAGTAGTCGCCGAAGGAGAAGTTCCCGAGCATCTCGAAGAAGGTGTGGTGGCGGGCGGTGTAGCCGACGTTGTCGAGGTCGTTGTGCTTGCCGCCGGCGCGCACGCATTTCTGGGCGGTGGTGGCGCGGTTGTAGGGGCGGCGTTCCGCGCCGGTGAAGACGTTCTTGAACTGCACCATGCCGGAGTTGGTGAAGAGCAGCGTCGGGTCGTTGCGCGGCACCAGGGGGCTGCTGTCGACCACCGCGTGCCCCTGGCGCGCGAAGTAGTCGAGGAAGGTGGCGCGGACGTCGTTGCTGCTGGTCATGGCGGTGTTGTTTGTTCCGATTCCTCGCGGGAACGCGACCGGGGCGTTTAGCCCGGTGGGGGGCGCTGCGTCGAGGGGCGGGGGTGGCGGGGCGTTCATGGCCACGCATTCCTGACCGAGGCAGGGATGCGCTTGCGGCCAAGGGCGGTTCTGGCGAGGGCGGCGAGGGTTTTCAGGTGTTGTTTTGCCGCCGCGAGGGAGGCGCGGGTGGGTTCGAGGCGGGGGTGCGGGGCGCGCGCGACGATTTCGGACAAATGGGGGTCGGGGAGGAGCCAGGGCGGGGCGTTGAGGGCGGTGCGTAAGCCGAGCTTACGGATCAGGAGAAGGAGGGGCATGCCGCCGAGGCGGGCTGCGCGGCGGGTGGCGCGGCAGATGCTGTATTCGATGCTGCGGAGGGGGTGGTTGGGGGCGGCATCGTGCAGGGCTTCGAGGAGGCGGTGCCAGAGGCCGGCGTGGGTGAGGCGGCGGAAGAAGCGGGCGACGGTCTGGGCGTTGCCGTACTCGGGCGGGAGGGTGCGCCAGGGGTCGTTCGGGGTGTGGGCGAGGTGGAAGAGGGCGTCCATGCGCCGGCGGAGGTCGGGGATGCGGCGGCCCTGCGGGGCGCGGGGGAGGACGTAGGGGAGGAGGGCGAGCCAGGCGTCGTCGGAGAGGGGGGTCCAGGGGCGGGGTGGGGTGAGGCGGGATTTTGAGTACATGAGAAGCCTCCATGTACGCTCGCCACCTACAGGAAAGTTGTCTCATTGTCAACTGGATAGTTGTCCTCTCCTACAACCGTTTTTCATCATCTGACGAGCTACTGAATTTCGCTGCGCGAGTAGGCCGCGGCTTACTAGTATTATTTTCTGAACGTTTAATCAGAATATCACAGTCTAGAATCAACTGCTTTCCGTATGTCTCTGACGCATTCAGAACGGACTGGCGATTTACTGCAACGCCCAAATATATGCTATGAATAATGACAACAGCAACTATGGACAAGGCCTTCTGCTGAATCTGAGGAATACTCTCAAAATATGTTTCACTACCAAGCAAAATCCAAAGGCATATAGAGAGGACAACCGCATTAGCGACCAAACCAACGTACTTCAGTCCGCGCAGGTTCCTGCGAAATCCGTAAGAAATTAAATCATCGAAGAGTATACGAAATTGCTTCTGATCTCTTGTTTGACTACGAAGCCAGTTGCCCGCGCTTAGGTAGAAGGCCCTCGCTTCCTCGGGCGTACGTAATTCGTCCTCCTCCGTTGGAGCAACTGCTTTGATCTGACGAGCAATATACTCACGATATCTACGTTTCGACACCTCATCAATCGTATCATTATCTCGTCGCCACAAGTGAGGGGTTGCTCGCGAACCTAACTTCTTCTCCAAACTCGTTCCCATCTTTCGAGCGAGGTCAGAAAGCGCATAAAGTAGAAGCATACTTGTTGCAGATACGATCAAGTTGGATAAACCAAGATTATCCCATTTAACCATCATCAGAAGCATGGCAAAGCTAGGAAGCCCAGCAATTAAAGCCGGAAAGACCCTCGCTTTGAGCGAGTATGCGTCGAAGTATCTCAAGATAGGTTCCAAGTTCACCTCTATTCCTCAACCCTACTCCTAAAAGGAGCTGGTGTTGCCGCGCCATATCCGCGAGAAGGCATATTTCTTGAGTAAGCCAGAAGTTGCCCGTTGGTTGTATATACCGGGTAACCACGTCGAAGAAACGCATTCTCAACCTTTGCTTTCGGATGATCCAAATCGTCCTTGGCTGCAGAACACACAGCGTAACCACGCTGCGCTTGCCCCTGCTGCTGGACTTCACCCAACCACCTGCTGAGAACGAACGGGGTCACATTACGCCTGCTCCCGTGATGCGGAACTTGCATTAAGTTCATTTTTGACGCATAATATAGGGAGCTTTCATAATAATCGCGCGCTTCAGTCAGACCGCCAGGCCCAACATCACCGGTCAGCAGAATATGCTCATTATCCGCATAAAGAAACTGCACCACAGACGACTCGTTAGAAGGGCCTGTCGGCTCAGGGTATTCAGACAGGGTCTCACCATACCAAGTTTCACTAATATAATTTGCTATTGCAATTTTCGCTTCTTCGAGTGACTTTGCTAAGGTGTCAAAGAAGGAGCCTTTTTTCGACTTCACCTCTGCCGGAGTGTTCGGTAGATCAACAAGTAAATCCAGGTAACGTGTCCTGCTGGGAGCTAGAACGACAAAAGGTCCAATATTAGAGCCTTGAAATGGACTCTTCACTATGGTGCCTTTTGAAATTGCCAGTTCCTCCAGCTCAACCAGGGTTGAGAATTGCTTTCGTAGGTACGAAGTCAATCCCTCAGTCGTCCAGTTTCCATGAAAACGATGAATTATTTCACTCGCATGCAACCAAGGCCGGTTCATCCATAGCGTTCCGACCGAAAAACTTTCCAGCACGTTAAACAAACCAGATACGTGATCAGAATCGGGATGAGTTAGCACGACGTTATCGATAAAGCTCGGATAGTTATAGTTTTCGTTAATGTGTTTAACGATTTCAGGACCAGTTTCACTGTACCCGCCATCAACTACGTGGATGCTGAACGAACCACTTGCGTTGGCGTACCGGATGCAAATTGCGTCACCGCTTCTAGTTCCAACACCAACCGGAAGAAAATCAATTTCAAAAGCCACAACATCCCCAATCCTATTCTAGAGGATTCATCGGCCGCCAAACTTCGAGGTGACGAACCCACAGCTGATATACGTGATCCAGGTTGAATGCGCGCAGCTTCACATGAGTTACTTCATCGTACCGGCGCTGTCACGAGTTAACAGGCGCGGTTCCACAGCGGCCAGGCTCCTGGCGGAAGGGAGTATCGAGGGGGTCCGAGGCACTGCCGCGGACGCCGAAGGCCGGCAGAGCCTTCCACAGGGCCGCTCGCGAAGGCCACAACGAAAAAGGGCCGCACCCGAAGGTGCGGCCCTTCGTCGTTTGGTATCAGCGCAACTTCACTCCGCCGCGGCGGCGGCTTCCTCAGCGTCCGGGGCGACCATCATGGCGTTGGCCACGGCGCTCGCCTGGTCGCGGATGCGCTTCTCGATGCTGTCGGCCATGGCGGGGTTGTCGCGCATGAATTGCTTGGCGTTCTCGCGGCCCTGGCCGATGCGCTGGCTGTCGGCGGAGAACCAGGCGCCGGACTTCTCGACGATGCCGGCCTTGACGCCGAGGTCGATGAGTTCGCCGACCTTGGAGACGCCCTCCCCGTACATGATGTCGAACTCGACCTGCCGGAATGGCGGGGCCATCTTGTTCTTCACCACCTTCACGCGGGTCTGGTTGCCGACGACCTCCTCACGGTCCTTGATCTGGCCGATGCGGCGGATTTCCATGCGGATGGAGGCGTAGAACTTCAGCGCGTTGCCGCCCGTGGTGGTCTCCGGGTTGCCGAACATGACGCCGATCTTCAGCCGGATCTGGTTGAGGAAGATCATCATGCAGTTGGAGCGGCTGATGGAGCCGGTCAGCTTGCGGAGGGCCTGGGACATGAGGCGGGCGTGGAGGCCGACGTGGCTGTCGCCCATCTCGCCTTCGAGTTCGGCGCGGGGGACGAGGGCGGCGACGGAGTCGATCACCAGCACGTCGATCGCGCCGGAGCGGACGAGGGTGTCGGCGATTTCGAGGGCCTGCTCACCGGCGTCGGGCTGGGAGATGAGGAGGTTGTCGATGTCCACACCGAGCTTGCGGGCGTAGGTGGGGTCGAGGGCGTGCTCGGCGTCGATGAAGGCGCAGGTGCCGCCCTTCTTCTGGGCCTCGGCGATGCACTGGAGGGCGAGGGTGGTCTTGCCCGAGGATTCCGGGCCGTAGATCTCGATGACGCGGCCCTTGGGGAGGCCGCCGATGCCGAGGGCCAGGTCGAGGCCGAGGGAGCCGGTGGAGATGACCTCCACTTCCTCGCTGATCTGCTTGCCTCCCATCCGCATGATGGAGCCCTTCCCGAAGGAGCGCTCGATCTGGCTGAGAGCGGCTTCGAGAGCCTTGTTCTTTTCCATATTGGAAGTGCCCCTTGCGTTCGGTGGACGCGTCGCGTGCCACCGGCGGATGAGAGGGTGGGGTGTTACGCCACCGCCTCACGCGCTTGTTAACCGGCCGGGGTGGTGGGGCACAAGCGCCAAACACCGCCGCGGTCCGGGATGTTCATATTATGTTCAGGGTTCGGGAATCAAGGGGAACCCGGCGGGTCCGGGGAGGTTGGCGACGGTTTCGACGAGTTCCGCGGGCCGGTATGGCTTGGGGAGGAAGGCGGGGCGGGGTTGGAGGGGGGGCGGGCCCCTGCCCTGCCCTGGCTGGGCCGTGCCGGCGAGTTCGTCGTGCAGGGCGGCCTCGGCGTAGCCGCTGACGAGGATGACCGGGAGCGCCGCGTGGCGGGCGCGGAGGGCGCGGGCCAGGGCGAGGCCGTCCATGCCGGGCATGGTGATGTCGGTGACGAGGGTGTCGGGTTCGAGGCCGGAGTCGATGAGTTCGAGGGCGGTTTCGGCGTCCTCGGCCTGGGTGACGCGGTGGCCGGCGCGTTCGAGGGCGATGGCGGAGAGGCGGCGGAGGGGGGCTTCGTCGTCCACGAGGAGGATGTGGCGCGGGGCGGGGGCTGGCGGCGGGGCGGGGGGCATGGGGGGGGTGGGCTCGGCCTCTCCCTCGTGGCGGGGGAGGGCGATGCGGAAGCGGGTCTGGCCGGGGCGGCTCTCGATCTGGAGGGCGCCGCCGGACTGGCGGACGATGCCGTGGACGGTGGCGAGGCCGAGGCCGGTGCCGCCCTGGGCGGCGCGGGTGGTGAAGAGGGGTTCGGTGATCCGGTGGAGGAGCCCGGGGGGGATGCCAGGGCCGTTGTCGGTGACTTCGAGGATGAGCCAGCGGCCGGGGGGGAGGTTGTCGGGGAGGCCGGGTTCCTCGCGGAGCGCGAGGGCGGTGCCGGTGGCGATGGTGAGGCGCCCCTCCCCTTCCCTCATGGCGGCCCCGATGGCGTCGCGGGCGTTGGTGGCGAGGTTCAGGAGAACCTGGTCGAGCTGGACGGGATCGACGCGGACGCGGCGGCCGAGGGCGCCAGGGCGGAGGTCGAGCGTGATGCGGGTGCCGAGGAGGGAGCGGAGCATGGGGGCCATGGCGGCGACGGCGTCGTCGAGGTTGACCACGCGGGGTTCGAGTTGCTGGCGGCGGGCGAAGGCGAGGAGGCGGCGGACGAGGGCGGCGCCGCGGGCGGCCGCGTCGAGGGCGGGCTGGAGGCTTTCGGCCGTGGCGGGGGTGGCGGCGCGGGCCTGGTCCACCGCGGAGACGATGATGGAGAGGAGGTTGTTGATGTCGTGGGCGATGCCGCCGGCGAGTTGGCCGACGGCGCGCAGGCGTTCGCCGGCGGCGGCCTCCTCGCGCCTGCGGGCGCGCTCGGACAGGTCCTCGGCCAGGAGGATGCGGGTGCCGTCCGGCAGGGGGGTGAGGCGCAGGAGGGCGAGGATGGGGGCCTGGCCCTCGGGGCGGGCGAGGTGGGCCTCGATGGGGCCGGGGCCGTCATGGGCGAGCCATTGGAGGACGGCGTGGCGCGATTCGGCGCCGATGAGGGTTGAGGCGGAGGTGCCGGGGCGCAGCGGCAGGGAGGGGCCGAGCATGAGGTGCAGGGCGGGGTTGGCGCGCAGGAGGTTGTGCGCCGGGTTCAGCAGGGCGGCGCCTTGGGGGAGCGAATCGAAGAGGGTGAGCAGGCCCGCATCCGGTACCGTTTCGGATCGGGTGATGCGCAGCGCGCGCCGGATGCCGTGGGCCATGCGGGGCAGCCTAGCGGCTGGGGCGGGTGCGTCCATCGTTGCGGTCATGGCACGGAATGGCGGGTGCGGGCGCGCCAGACGAAGGCGATGATCTCGGCGACGGCCTGGTAGTGCTCGGCGGGGATTTCCGTGTCCAGCGGGAGCTTGAAGAGGGCCCGGGCGAGGGGCGGGTTGGAGACGAGGGGGATGCCGGACTCGCGGGCTTTCTCGCGGATGCGGGCGGCGACCTCGTCGGCGCCTTTCGCGAGGATTGTGGGCGCGGCCGACGAGCCCTCCTCGTAGCCGAGGGCGACGGCGTAGTGGGTGGGGTTGGTGATCACCACGGCGGCGCGGGGCACGGCGGCCATCATGCGCTGGCGGGCGCGCTGCTGGCGGATGGCCTTCTGCTTGCTTTTGATGTGGGGGTCGCCATCGGCGTCCTTGGCTTCCTCCTTCATGTCCTGGCGGCTCATGCGCAGGCGGCAGAGGTGGCGGAGGTGAACGAGAAGGAGGTCCGCCGCGGCCAGCAGGGCGAAGGCGGCCAGGGTGGCGGCGACGAGGCGCAGGCCCTGGTCGGCGACCACGTTCAGGAGGGCGGCGGCGGGCTGGTGCATCACCGCCTCCAGCAGCGTGGGGGCGGCACCGGCATGCCAGATGGCGGCGCCCACCAGGGCCATCTTGAGCAGGGTCTTGGCGAATTCCACGAGCTGTTCGGCGCCCAGCAGGCGCTTGAGGCCAGCCAAGGGGGAAAGGCGGGAGAGTTGTGGGGCGAGGCCCTTGGCGGAGACCAGGCCACGGGTCTGGAGAAAGGTGGTGGCGGCGGCGCCGACGGTGGCGGCGGCGAGGACGGGAAGGAGGACCAGGGCGGTCGGCATCAGCACCTCGAGCGCCTGCTCCGGCGAGAGTTCGTGGCCGCGCTCAAGGATGCCGCGCAGGGCGCGCAGGAGATCACGGCCCATGGAGGGGAGCGTCATCGTGGCGGCGAGAACGGCGCAGAGAAGGGCGGCGAAGCCGGAGGCCTCGCGGGAGTTGGGAACCTGGCCTTCCTCGCGGGCCTTCTCCAGGCGCCGGCTGGATGGGGCTTCCTGGCGGTCCTCGGCGTCGTCTCCGCCTTCCTCGGCCATGGCTCAGCGGAGCCCGGGGAGGTTGGACCAGCCAGAGAGCAAGGCCTGGTGGAAGCTGGCAAGGATGGAAGGGGCGAGGACGGCCAGGAGGGCGATGCCGGCCAGGATCTGGCCGGGGGCGGCGACGAAGAAGACCTGGATAGAGGGAGCGACGCGCGCCACCAGGGCCATGGCGAGGTTGATGGTGACGGCGGCCACCACGAAGGGCCCGGCGAGGCGGAGAGCGAGGGCGAGCATGGCAGCGCCGGCCTCGGCCATCTCGCCGGCGGCATCGGCGGCGGGCCAGGGAGAGCCAGGGGGCATGAGCGCATAGGATTCGGCCAGGGCCCGGAGCGGGAGGGTGTGGAGGCCGGTGGAGAGAACCAGCACGGCGGCGGCGAGCGAACCGAGCCGGCCGAGCGCGGAGGCGCCCCCGCCGAGGGAAGGGTCGGGCGCGAGGATGGCGGCAAGGCCGAGCAGGGAGGCGCCGGCTTGCAGCGCGACCGAGAGGGCCAGGGCCAGGAGGCGAGCGAGGCCACCGATCCAGAGGCCCGCCGCGACTTCGAGGGCCAGGAGGCGGAGGACTTCGGCCGCGGAGTCGGGGGCACCAGGCAGGCCAGGGGAGAGGACAGGGAGGAGGAGGGGTACCAGGCCAAGGGCAAGGGCGAGGCGGACGGGGGCCGGAACGTCCCCCTCCCCCAGGCCCGGCAGGATCATGGCGGCGGCGCCGAGCCGGGCGAGGAGCAGCACGGACTGGAAGGCCAGGGCCGGAAGGGCGGCGAGGAAGGCGGCCTCGGTCAAGGCATGCCGCCGAGCGCCACCATGCGGTCGAAGAGGGTGACGGTCCAGGCGCGGAGGGTTTCCGCCATGAAGGGGCCGAGCAGCAGGAGGCCGCCGCCGGCAACGGCGAGCTTGGGGAGGAAGGCGAGGGAGGATTCCTGGATCTGGGTGAGCGCCTGGAGCACGGAGACGGCGAGGCCGACCACGAGCAGGGCGACGAGCAGCGGGGTGCCCATCTGCAGGGTGACCCAGAGCGCGTCGCGCATCGACTGCGCGACGAGATCGACTTCCATGCGGCCCTCCTGGCCTTGTTCCGCGATACCCGGCCCGCTTCGGCGGACGGTCAGATCGGCATGCGCATCACGTCCTGATAGGCGGAGACCACGCGGTCACGCACGGCGACGGCGGTCTGGAGCGCCATCTCGGCGCGGCTGACGGCAAGCACGGTGTCGGTGACGCTGACCTGACCGAGAATGGCGCCGGCGCTGGCGGCATCGGCCTGGCGGCCCGAATCGACGGCGCCCTGGATGGCGCGCTGGAGCACGTTGCCGAAGCCTTCCGCCGGGGCCGCCGCAGGGGTGGCGGAGGTGTCGCGATAGGCCGCGGCAGCCGCGGCGGCGCCGATCGGGGCAGGCATCAGCGCAGCGCCTCGATGGTGCGGGTCAGCATGCCGCGCGTGGTCTCGAGAACGGAAAGGTTGGCGCTGTAGGAGCGCTGGGCCTCGCGCATGTCCATCACCTCGATGAGGCTGTCGACATTGGGGGTTTTCACATAGCCCTGGGCGTCGGCGGCGGGATGCGAAGGATCGAAGCGGCGGGGGAACTCGCCCTGAGCCTGACCGATGCGGGAGACGCTGACGGCCTGCGCGCCGGTCGCGCGGTCGAGATGGCTGGCGAAGGTGACGGTGCGGCGGCGATAGGGATCGGCGCCGGGGGACTCGCCGGTGCTGTCCCGGTTGGCGAGGTTTTCCGCGACCACGCGGAGCCGCGTGGACTGGGCCGCCATGCCGGCGGCGGAGATTCGCAAAGCCCGTTCGATGTCCATGCGGGGCTGTCTCCTTACCCGTTGCGGCCGAGGGCGGTGCGGAACATGCCCATCCAGCGGCGGTGCAGGCCCATGGCGAGGGCATGGGCGGTGTCGGTGTCGGCCACCTTGATGGCCTGCTCGTCGAGCGAGACGGCGTTGCCGTCGGGCGCGACCTCGGTGACGGGATCGGGGCGGGCGCGGGGGCCACCGCCGCCGGTGCCGGCGAGGTGACGGCGGTCGGTACGGGCCATCCCTTCCCCGCCGGCCGCGCGGGCGAGGTGGGCGGAGAAGGAGGCGAGGTCGCGCGGGCGATAGCCGGGGGTGTCGGCATTGGAGATGTTGCGGGCCAGCACCTCCTGCCGGCGGTCCAGCCAGCGAAGGCGGGACTCGGCAAGCTCGATCGGGCTGCGGGCCGTTGTGGCGGGGCTGCTGCGGTCCATGCCCGGCATTATCGGCCGGGAGGGTTAAGCGAGGATTGAGAAAGGGACGAAGGGCGTTAGGGCTTTGGCAGGGATTTGAGCGGCAAACTCCGCCGCATGACGAGCCAACCGCAAAACGCCGTTCTCGCCGCCGTCGATGAGTTGCAGGGCGTGCTGAGCCTCGCCGAGGTGCTGCTTCACACGGGGAAGACCCTCGACCTCCAGGGGCTGGACAAGGAGGTGGCCGGCATCTGCGAGGCCGCCGCCGCCCTGCCCCCGGATCAGGGACGGGCCGCGCGGCCAGCCCTGGCGGATCTGCTCAGGCAGGTGGAGGCGCTGCATGGGCAGCTGGCACGGCGGTGAGCGGGCCGTGGAGGGCGGCGCATGAGCGGGGCGGCAGGACAATGGGCGACGGCGGCGGGCGCGCTGGCGCTGGTGCTGGGCCTGCTCTGGGCTGTGGCGCGGCTGGCGCGGCGGGGCGGGCTGGCCTCGGGGGCGCCGCGGCGCGTGCGGGTGGTGGAGGCCACGGCGCTGGACGGGCGCAGGCGGGCGGTGATCCTGCGCGTGGACGGGCGCGAGGCGCTGGTGCTGACCGGCGGCCCGCAGGACG
The DNA here is from genome assembly GCF_042433125.1 of Muricoccus vinaceus. Classification (NCBI taxonomy): domain Bacteria; kingdom Pseudomonadati; phylum Pseudomonadota; class Alphaproteobacteria; order Acetobacterales; family Roseomonadaceae; genus Muricoccus; species Muricoccus vinaceus. The sequence continues at coordinate 414,328 of NZ_JBHLVZ010000084.1, forward strand.
TGTTCGTGGGCTGGCTCTGAGGGCTCTGCTGGCCGGCGGCCTGCTGGTGCTGCCGGGGGTGGCGCTGGCGCAGTCGGTTTCGCTGGATCTGGGCGGCGGCGGCTCGGGCAGCACGGCGCGGCTGGTGCAGCTGACGGCCATGATCGGGCTGCTCTCGCTGGCCCCTTCCCTTCTGGTGATGGCGACGGCCTTCGCGCGGATCGTGATCGTGCTGTCGCTGCTGCGGAGCGCGATCGGGGCGCAGGGGATACCACCCAACCCCGTGCTGATCGGGCTGGCGCTCTTCCTTACCTTCTTTGTCATGCAGCCGGTGGTGGAGGCGTCCTGGGCGCAGGGCTTGCAGCCGATGCTGGCCGGGCAGATGGCGGAACTGGAGGGACTCTCGGCTTCCGCCGAGCCGTTCCGCAAGTTCATGGCGGCGAATGCGCGCGACAGCGATGTTGCGTTGTTCCTGGACCTGGCGCGGTTGCCGGCACCAGGAGCGGCGGATCAGACGCCCTGGCGCGCGCTGGTGCCGGCCTTCATGGTGAGCGAGTTGAAGCGGGGATTCGAGATCGGCTTCCTCATGTTCCTGCCGTTCCTCGTCATCGACCTCGTCGCGGCGTCGCTGCTGATGTCGCTGGGCATGATGATGCTGCCGCCGAGCGTGGTGGCGCTGCCGTTCAAGATCATCTTCTTCGTGATGGTGGATGGCTGGCGGCTCGTCTCGGCGAGCCTGGTGCAGGGCTTCGCCGGTTCGTAGCGAAGACCGGGCCGCCGCACCGCCGCCCCGATCCGTTCCGCAGGGCGCGGTGAGGTGCGGTGGAGCGCAGCGGGCGGAGGCCGTTCAGCCCTGCTCCGGCAGGTGCTTCGCGATGTAAGGGGGCAGGTTGAAGGAGCCCGCGTGGATTTCCGGCGTCCAGTAGCCGGTGGTGCCGAGGATGCCGGCTGCCTCGGCGCGGCGGCGGATTTCCTCCGCGGTGGTTTTCCGCATGGAGGGGTCCTTGGCGGCCCAGCCGAGCGTCATCAGCCCGCCGACATAGGTGGGCACGGCCGCGACATAGGCGTGGATGTCGGGAAAGGCCTTGGCGCGGCGGAGGGAGGTTTCCGCGAGCTCCTCGGCCTGCATGGCGGGGACGCCGCACTGGTTCACGACGAGGCCGCGTTCCGTGAGCAGGCGGGCGGTGTTGGCGTAGAACTCGTCGGTGAAGAGGGCCTCGCCGACGCCGATGGGGTCGGTGCTGTCCACGATCACGACATCGAAGGAGCCGGCCTCCGCGCGGCGGACGTAATCGATGCCGTCGGCGACGAGGACTTCGGCGCGCGGGTCGTTCCAGGCGTCGCCGGCGATGGAGGGGAGAAATTCCTTGGCGAGGCGGATGACCTCGCCGTCGATCTCCACCATGACCGCACGCTCGACGTTGCGGTGCTGGAGGACGCGCCGGAGCACGCCGCCGTCGCCGGCGCCGATGATGAGGACGCGCTTCGCCTCGCCATGGGCGAGGAGGGGCACGTGGGTGAGCATTTCCTGATAGACGAACTCGTCCATCTCGGTGATCTGCACGGCGCCATCGAGCAGCATGACGCGGCCGTGCGTCTCGGACTCGAAGATGAGGATGTCCTGAAAGTCGGACTTCCGGCGGGCGAGTTCGCGCACCACGCGGAAGCGCTGGCCCCAGCCGGCGTAAAGGGTTTCGTTGACCCAGATGTCGGTGGTCATCAGCGCGCTCCGGACAAGAAGAAGGGGCGGACCCTAGGGTCCGCCCCTGGTCAGGTCAGGTGAAGCTTTGGCTTCAGGCCTGCATGCCGCGGCGGTGTTCCGCGAGCTGCACGCGCTCGGGCAGGAAGCCGCGCTTCAGCACAGGGATCGCCAGGTAGGGATCGCAGGCGCCGCAGACGAAGATGTCGAGCGCGGCGTAAGCCTTCTCGGGCCAGGTGTGGATGGAGACATGGCTCTCGGCCAGCACCAGCACGCCGCTCACCCCGCCATTTGGCTGAAAGTGATGGAAGTGCCCGTGCAGGATCGTGGCGCCCGTCTCGATCGCGGCGTTGCGCAGAATCTCATCGATATGCGCGGGGTCGTCGAGATTCGTCGCCCCCCACAGATCGATAATCAGGTGAGTCCCGGCGAAGCGAATGCCGTTCTTCTCGACGAAGTAATCCTTCGTCTCTTCGGTTTGCAGGGCTTCGCTCGGGCTGAAATCCGAAACCATCCCCAGCGAAGCGGTAAGAGTGTCCATTAGGTGGGCCCCCCAATCCTCGGCCGGCGATGACCAGGGCGATCGTGAATTCGATCAGGTCAACGGGGGGCGCATATGAGGCAGACGCCCCCCCTACGCAAGCGAAATCATGATTTTTCCTGCCGAAAAAAACGCGGCGCCCCCCCGCGTGCCACGCGCAGCTCAACGCGAAACTGCCGCCGCTGTCCGGAAGGCCTCCAGCCCGGCGGGAATTCCCCGGAAAAGGTTCAGTTCGCGTTGAAGCCGGGGCAGGTCGGCGAAGCCCTGGACGGGATCGGCGGTGAGCAGGCGGAAGGCCTCGGCCAGGGGGCCTTCGCCGATGCGGGCGGCCCAGTCGTTGCGGAGAGCGGCGAGGCGCGCGGCGTCGCGCGCGAGGGTGGCGAAGGCGGCGGCGCGGAGGATTTCGCGGGGGGTTGAAGGATCTTCGGGGCGGGCGGCCGCGAGGGCCATGGCGGCGTCGGCGGCGCTAGGCCAGTCCTGGCGGGCGGCCAGGAGGTCGGCGAGGGCCGGCAGGCCGGGAGTGCCGAGGCCGCGGAGCAAAGCGAGGGCGGTGTCGGTTTCGCCGAGGCTGGTGCGGATGCGCGCGAGGAGGAGGGTGCGGGACGTGGATGGTTCGGCGGCTTCCAACGCCGCAAGGGCGCCCTGCGGGTCGCCGGCGGCGAGGCGGAGCGTGGCGAGCTGGGTGGCGATGGCCGGACGCTGCGCAGGGGTTGCACGCTCCTGGGCGCGCTGGGCCATGGCGGCGGCACGGTCGGGCAGGTCCATGGCCGCGAGGCGTTCGGCCAGGAGGGAGAGGGCTTCGGCGCCGCGAGCATCGCGGGGGAGAAGCGCCTCGTTGGCTTCCAGCAGGGCCACGGCGATGGTGGGCTGCTCCTGCGCGAGCGCCTGGAGCAGCGCCGTCTCCTGCGCGGCGCGGAGCTTGTCGGCGCGGTCGGGGAAGGCTTCGCCGGTTTCGCGGAGAAGGTCGAGCGCGGCCCGGCTGTCGCCGGCGCCCTGGCGGAGCTCGGCGATTCGGAGGCGGGCACCGAACTCCTCATTGTCGCCACGCCAGGCGAAGAGGGCGGCTTCGAGGGCATCGGCAGCGCGTCCCTTGTCGAGCGTGCCGGTGGCGAGGCGGAGCTCGGTGGCGCGACGGATGGAGCGTGCGCGAGCCAGCCGGTCGCGGCCCGCAGCCACGGCGGCGTAGAGGGCGATGGCTTCCTCGGCGCCACCTTCGGCCTCGGCGAGGCGGGCGCGGGCGAAGGCGAAGTCGGGGCGCTCGCCGGCGCCGCGCAGGAGGCGGCGGGCGGAGGCTGTGTCGCCCTGCTCGATGAGGGCTTCGGCGGCGAGCGGGAGAAGGCGGGCGCGAACGGGCTCGGGGTAGGACAGGAGCAGCGGGAGGGCGGTGGCCAGGCCTGGGGCGCGCTCGCCGGCCCATGCCGCGAGGACGGCGCGCCAGAGGGTGAGCTCGTCGCTGGCGGGGAGGTCGGGGGAAAGGAGGCCCTGGGCCTCGGCGGGGCGGTTGGAGAGGAGGGCGGCGGCGGCGTGGACCAGGAGGCCGCGGGGGTCCGTGGAGGCGCGGGAATCTTCCTGGAAGGCGAGGCGCATCATGGCCTGGGCTTCCTGTGCGAGGCCGAGGGAAAGCATGCCCTCGGCGGCGGCACGGCGGAGGGGAAGACGGGCGAGCGGGGGGGCGGCGGCGATGCTGGCGGTCTGGGCGCGGAGACGTTCCTGGGCCGGCGCGGGGTCGAGGCGGGGGAGCTCCATCAGGCGGGACATGGTGCCGGCTTCGGCTATGGGGTCGGGCGCGGCGGTGACGCCGCCGATGCCGGAGAGGAGGAGGCGGTCGCCGGCGCGGCGGAGCGCGGTGCTGTCGGCGCGGGCCAGGGCGGCGACGCCGAGCTGGGTGGGCAGGAGATCGGCCTGGGCGAGGCTGCGCGTGGCGCCCATGGCTTGGCCGGCTTCGCGCACCGTGCCCACCAGCAGGGGCAGGCCGGTTACGGGGTCTGTGACCGGCACGGGGCGGCCGGGCGAGGAGGCGCGGAACATCAGGTTGGGGCCGTCGGATTCGGCCAGGATGGAGCGCTCGCGCTCGGGCTGGGCGACGGGGATGAGGAGCCAGCGGTGGCCGTCGCGGCGCGTGCGGAGGGCGGCGGGCGCGGCGAGCGGCAGGTGGAGGATGGTGGCTTCGGGGAAGGACTCGACCCGGAGGGCGCCGAAGACGGGATCGGCGCGGAGGGCGGCGGGGTTGAGGGCATGGGGCTGGTCCAGCACCACCAGCAGGGTGTCGCCCCGGCGGAGTATGGCGAGGCCTGTCTCGGGCGCGGTCGGCAGCGACAGCGCGCGGGCCTCGCCGACCGCCACGATGCGGAGCGGGGCGCCGGGCGGGGGTTGGAGTTCTGCTGGCGGCGCGGGTTGTGGGGGCGGCGCGGGTTGCGGGGGCGCCGCGGCAACCGGTGGCGCGGGGGGCGGGGTGGGCTGGGAACCGCGCTCCGGGCTGGCGGGCGCGGGCGGCGGGCGGAGGTTGGCCGCGGCGGAGCGCGCAGGCGGAGCGGCGTCCACCACGTCCAGCACAAGGTGATTGCCCAGGCGGTAGTGGCGCAGGCGGGCGCCGGGGCGAAGGGCGAGAAGGAGGCCTTCGGGCCGTGCCTCCATGCTCCGGACGTTGCGCGGCGGGCGGCGGGCGGCGGGGAGGTCCACGGGAAAGTCGGGCGGAAGGCGCAGGAGCGTGCCCTCCGGGCCTTCCTCCAGTTCGAAGGGGATGTTCGGCGCGGCGAGGTTGAGGACGATCCGTCCCAGGCCGGGATGGTCGCCCTGCCGCACCGCCACCCGGCCCGCCAGTGCCGGCGATGCGAGAAGCAGGAGCGCGAGGCCGGCCGCCGCGCCGCGCATCAGTCGAAGCTCGCCAGCAGGGCGTCGATCTCCGCCTGGGAGGAGGCGGCGGCACCGGCCTGGGGACCGTTGGCCAGGCGCTCACCCTCGGTGCGGGGGGGGGCGGTGCGGGCGGGGAGCGCGGCGGAGGGGGCGAAGCGTCCGGTGGTCTCGCGCACGCGCTGCTCGATCTGCTTCAGCGCGTTCACCACCTTGCCGATCCGCTGGCCCGTGATGTCCTGGAAGGCGCATGCCTCGTAGATGCGGGTCACGCAGACGGCGACGATGTCGGCGGCCTCCGGGGCGAGGCCGGGCTGGAGGTTCTCCAGGGTTTCGCAGACGTCGAGGATCTCGTTGGCGGCGTCTGCAGTGCTCTTGACCACTTCGTCCAGCTCGTCGGTCGCAGCGGGGAGATGTGTGGCGTCCACGTTCTCCACGCGCATCGCCGCGATCTCCTCCTTGGCGGCGGCGACCATGCGGCCGAGGGCCTCCAGCTCCTGCAGGAGGGTGGCTTCGGTCTTGTTGAGGCCGGACATGACGTTCAGCGCGATCTGCGCGCGGTCCACCTTCTGCATGGGCTCAAGCATGGGCCATCACCTTCTCGATCTTCTCGCGCAGCGTCTCGGCGTTGAATGGCTTGACGATGTAGTTCGAGACGCCCGCGGCCCTTGCGGCGACGACGTTCTCGGTCTTGCTCTCGGCGGTGATCATGATGAAGGGAAGCGCCTTCAACCGGGCGTCGGCGCGCACCTCCTTCAGCAGGTCGAGGCCGGTCATGGGCTCCATGTTCCAGTCGGAGATGACCAGGCCGAAGTTGCCGGCGCGGAGCTTGGACAGGGCCTCCTGGCCGTCGGTCGCTTCCTCCACGTTGTTGAAGTCGAGCTGCTTCAGCAGGTTCCTGATGATGCGGAGCATCGTCTTGTAGTCGTCCACGATGAGAACGTTGGTGCTCTTGTCCATCGTATTGGCTCTCCTTTCAGTCCGGCCGGTTTGTGGCAGCGCGGAGCCGGGCCAGCTCCGCGGTCAGGCTTCTTGCCCGATCGGGCCGCATGGCGCCGATCACGGGAGCGGCCTTCGCCTCCCGCATGCGGTTCACGATCTGGAGGAGCACGGGCATCTCCAGCTCGTCGAAGACGGTGGCGGCATCGCGCGGGCGCATCGCCTCGTAGGTTTTGACAAGACCGCGCCAGCCGGCCTCCTCGCGCTCGCCCCGGCCGCGCTCCAGTGCCTCGAGGCGCGACTGCAGGGCGGCCATTTCCTCGAGGCGGGCGGTGAGGCGGCGCTCCGCGGCGGCGAGGACGGATTCACGGGCGGAAAAGGCGGCCTCCTTTGCCTCGATCTCCGCCCGGCGCTCGCGCAGGCGGCCGAGGAGGGCACGCTCGGCCTGGTCCACGGGATCGGGTGGGGGAGGAGGCGGGGGCGGCGCTGGCGCGGCGTGCGCGGGCGTGGATGGCGGGGCGGAGGCGGCGGCGGCGGAGACGAACGCCCCCTCCCCCGGCAGCGCGCGCCACAGGGACTGCGCCTTGACCAGCGCGAGGCCCGCGCAAGCCAGCAGGATCACGGGAAGCAGCCTGGGGCGCGGCATGCGGCGCTTCACCGGGCCATCCTCAGGGCCTGCAGAAGGTCGCGCTCGGCCTGGGAGCGCTGGGGCTCCTCCGCGACCTGGGGGGCGGCGGGAGCGGCGAGCGGGCGGCCCTGGCGGACGGCCGTTTCCAGGCGGTTGGCGAGGCTTTCGGCGCGTTCCACGAGGAAGCGTAGGTCATCCCGCAGGGCTTCGGCGCTGGCAGCCTGGCGAGCCTGGGTGTCGAGCGCGGCGCGGAGGCCGGAGAGGACGGACTGGGCGCCGCTGGCGGCCGCCTCGAAGCCCCCGGCATTCTCGTGCAGCGCGGCCTTGTCCCTGCGGAGCGCGGCGAGGCCGCGTTCCAGGCGCAGCGCGAAAGGCAGGGCGGCGAGCAGCAGCAGCAGCAGCGCGCCCTGCAGGGTCCACTCCAGCATGCTCATGCGGCCTGCTCCGTTTCCACGCGCTTCAGATCCCGCTCGATCCGGACGGCGAGGCGGTTCTCCCGGCGACCGAGCATGGCTTCGAAGAGGCGGACCTCGCCGCAGCGGAGAAGAACCGGGGCGCCGGGGCCGACGTTCAGCGTGAGCCGGTCGCCGGGCCTGAGGTTGACGATGGTGGAAAGCGGGAGTGGCTGGTCGTCGAGCACGACGTCGAGCGCGACCTCGGTGTGGCGCAGCTCGTCGGCGAGGTGGTTTTCCCAGATGGAGTCGCGCCCGAACTTCTCCCCCATGAACTGCTGGAGGAGGAGCTCGCGCACGGGTTCGAGCGTGGCATAGGGCAGAAGGAATTCCATGCGGCCACCGCGGTCCTCCATCTCCACGCGGAGCTTCACGAGGATGGCCGCGTTGGAGGTGCGCGAGATGGCGGCGAAGCGCGGGTTCACTTCCAGGCGCTCGAACTGGAACTCCACGGGGCACAGGGGCTCGAAGGCGGCGGAGACGTCGCGAAGGACCACGCCGATCAGGCGCTCCACCAGGGTGCGCTCGATGGTGGTGTAGGGCCGGCCCTCGATGCGCATGGCGGCGGTGCCGCGGCGGCCGCCCAGCAGCACGTCCACCACGGAGTAGATCATGGCGGAATCCACGACCATGAGGCCGTAATTGTCCCATTCGCGCGCCTTGGTGACGGCGAGCATGGCGGGGAGCGGGATGGAGTTGAGGTAGTCTCCGAAGCGGAGCGAGGTGATGCCGTCGATCGACACCTCGACGTTGTCGGAGGTGAAGTTGCGGAGCGTGGTGCTCATGAGCCGCACCAGCCGGTCGAAGACGATCTCGAGCATCGGCAGGCGCTCGTAGGAGACGAGGCCGCTGCTGATGATCTGCTCGATGCCCGACTTGGCTTCGCCCTGGGGGCTGTCGTCGAAGCCGAGGAGGCTGTCGATTTCGGCCTGGTTCAGGACGCGGGCGGCGTCGGCGTTGCCGGCGGGGGCGGCGGCCCCCTCCCCCGCCTCCTCGATGGAGGCGCCCCAGGCAGCGGCGAGGTCGTCCTCCTCGGTGCTCATGGCGACGGGCTCATGGCGAGGGGGGTATGGCGACGGGTCATGCGACGCGAACCCAGGGGACGCGGGCTCACTGGACGATCATCTCGACGAAAAGGACGTCGGTCACCTTGCCAGTGCCGATGGCCAGGGTCGCGCGGTTGCGGAGTTCCTCCCGCAGGCGGTAGGTGCCCTGGCTGCCGCGAAGTTCCTCCGGACGCATCTCGCGCAGGTAGGTCTGGAACAGGTCCATCAGCCGGGGCATGGCGGCGTTGACGGCCGCGGCGTCGGCTTCGGACACTTCGAGCTTTGCGCGGAGGCGGATAAAGGTCGCGCGGCGGCCGGTGACGTTCAGGTTGGTCAGGATCTCCGGCATGTCCACCAGGATCGGCGGGCGTGACGGGGCGTGGGCGGGCGCGGAGGAAGGGCCATGGGCCGGGGCGGCGCCGGCGGGGGGTCCATGGCCATCGCTGGCGTGCCCGGCGGCGTGATCGGACTTGCCGAAGGGGAGCAGGCCGCTGAACCAGAGGCCGGCGCCCGCGCCGGCCAGCACCAGGGGCACGAGGGCGATGAGCAGGAGCTTCTTCTTCCCGCCCTTCGCGGGGGGAGCCTCCGCTTCGTCCGCCGGGGGTGCCGCCGTGGTCATGGGGGTGGGGTGCTTCCTGGTGTTCCGATGGGGCGATCCTGGAGGGGGCCCGCTTAAGAAAAGGTTGGCGGCGGCCCGAAAGGACCGGGGTGCGGCACTTTCTGCCCGGAGGCGGCGGCTCCGGGCCTGGGGAAGCCGGGAATCGGGTGGCACGCGGGTTGCGCAAACGCTTCCGAAACCAGTGTCGGCCGATGGTTGCGGCCCGACGGCACAAGGCGGACGGCGCGAATGGACAACTCAGGTTATGTGGCGCTCTCGCGGCTGGTGACGCAGAACCGCGCGACCGCGGTGCTCGCCCACAACATGGCGAACGCGGAGACGCCGGGGTTCCGGGCCTCGCGCCCCGTATTCACGGAGCATCTGGCGCGACAGCGCGGAATGCGGGGCCCGGCGGGGGGCGAGTCGGTGCATTTCTCGCAGGACCGGGCGACCTGGCGCGACGAGCAGCCCGGGGCGGTGCAGAGCACGGGAAATCCGCTGGACCTGGCGATCTCCGGCGAGGGTCTCTTCTCCGTCCAGACGCCGCGGGGAGAGCGCTACACGCGCGCCAGGCGGTTCTCGCTCGGGCCCGAGGGGACGGTTGTGGACATGGAGGGGAACGCGCTGCTGGACGCCGGCGGGAACCCGCTGCGCGTGGCGCCCAGCGACACGCGGCTGGTGATCCGCGGCGACGGCACGCTTTCGAGCGAGAACGGCGAGATCGGGCGGATCAGGGTTGTGCGCTTCGCGGAGCCCCAGCGGCTGGTGGCGGAAGGGGACCGGCTGCTGTCGGCAGGCGCGGGCCAGGCGCCGGACGCGGTGGAGCGGCCCGCGGTGGTGCAGGGCGCGCTGGAGGGCAGCAACGTGCGCCCGGTGATGGAGCTGACGCGGCTGACGGCCGAGATGAGGGAGTTCCAGTTCATGGCGCAGTTCGCGGAAAAGGAAGGCGAGCGCGTGAGCGGCGCCGTTGAGCGCATCCTGCGGAAGCGCGGGTGATGCGGGGCACGCGGGTGGCGGCGCCGGCGCGGAACATGATGGGGGGAGACTGATTTCATGCGCGCGCTCTGGACGGCCGGCACGGGCATGATGGCCCAGCAGACCAACGTGGAGGTCATCTCCAACAACATCGCGAACATGAGCACCACCGGCTTCAAGCGCCGCCGCGCGGAGTTCCAGGACCTGATGTACCAGAACATGCGGCGCGTCGGCTCACAATCCTCGGACACGGGGAGCACGCTGCCCTCGGGCGCGCAGGTGGGGCTCGGGGTGCGGACGGCGGGGGTTTACCGCATCCACGAGCAGGGAAGCCTGCAGCAGACCGAGAACAAGTTCGACGTGGCGATCCGTGGCAACGGGTTCCTGCAGGTGCAGCTTCCCTCGGGCGAGACGGCCTATACGCGCGACGGGACGCTGGGGCTTTCGCCGGAGGGCGTGATCGTGACGGCGGAGGGGTTTCCGGTGATGCCGGGGATCACCGTGCCGCCCAATGGGCGCGACGTGACGATCAACGGCAACGGCGAGGTGCTGGTGAAGATCGACGGGCAGACGGCGCCGCAGAACGTGGGGCAGTTCCAGCTTGCCATCTTCGCGAACGAGGGCGGGCTGGAGGCGGTGGGGGACAACCTGCTGATGGCCTCGGCCTCCTCGGGGGCGGCGCAGCAGGGGGCGCCGGGCGCGCCGGGCTTCGGCAACGTGATGCAGGGCTTCATCGAGACGTCCAACGTCAACGTGGTGCAGGAGATCACGAGCCTGATCACGGCGCAGCGGGCCTATGAGATGAACAGCAAGGTGATCACCGCGAGCGACGAGATGCTCAACACCGTGGCGCGGCTGCGGTGAGCGCGATGTGGCGCATGGTGCTTGTGCTGGCGGGGCTGGCGGGGCCGGCCTGGGCGGAGCTTGCGGTGCTGCGGCCGCTGGCGGTCGTGGAGGAGGCGGTGATCCGGTTGTCGGACCTGTTCGACGAGGCCGGGCCGAATGCGGGGCGCGTGGTGGGGCCGGCGCCCGCGCCCGGGCGGCGCGTGGTGGTGGAGCCGGCGCAGCTTCTGGCGATCGCGCGCGCGAACGGGGTGATGTGGCGGCCGCTCACGGCGGCGGATTCGGTTGTGGTCGAGCGGCCGGGGCGTGCCGTTCCGCGCGAGGAGGTGGTGGATCTGCTGCGGGGCGAGTTCGCGCGGCTGGGGCTGGATCCCCTGGCGGAGATGGAGCTGCCGGGGTTCCAGGCGCCGCTCGTGCCCTTGGCGGCGTTCACGCAGCTGGCGCTGGAGCAGCCGGCCTTCGAGGCGGCGACGAACCGGTTCTCGGCGACGCTGGTGGTGGTGGCGGAGGGGATGCCGGCGTTGCGGATGCGGATCGCGGGGCGCGCGGTGGCGACGGCGGCGGTTGTGGTCGCGAGCCGGCGGCTGGCGCTGGGCGACGTGGTGCGGGCCGAGGATGTGCGGCTGGTGCGCCAGCGGGCCGAGCGACTGCGGCCGGGGATGGCGACGGACGCCGGGCAGATCCTGGGCAAGGCGCTGCGGCGGCCGCTGGCGGAGGGGCTGCCCTTTCCGCTGGCGGACCTTTCGGCCCCGGCGGTGATCGAGAAGAACGCCACCGTGCTGATGCTGATCGACGGGCCCGGCTTGAGCATGACGGCGCAAGGGCGCGCCATGGCCGCGGCGGCGCGCGGGGAGGTCGTGCCGGTGATGAACCTGGCGTCGCGCAGCGTGGTGGAGGGGGAGGCGATCGGGCCGGGGCGGGTGCGCGTCGCCTTCGGCAGCACGCCTGTGAGCCGATGAGGGGGGAGATGCGAACTGCGCGAGGCCTTGTGGCCCTGGTGATCGCCGGCATGCTGGCGGGATGCGGTTCGGTTGAGCGGCTGGCGCGGATCGGGCATGCGCCGGACATGGCGCCGATCGCGGATCCGACCCGGAACCCGGATTACCGCCCGGTGTCGATGCCGATGCCGGCTCCGCAGGACGCGCGCAACCTCGCCGCGAACAGCTTATGGCGGCCTGGCAGCCGGACCTTTCTGCGCGATCAGCGCGCGGCGGCGGTGGGTGACCTGATCACCGTGCTGGTGGCGATCAGGGACACCGCGCAGCTTTCCAACTCCACCGAGCGGTCCCGCGACAACACGGAGAACATGGGCGTGCCGCGGCTGCTGGGTCTGGATGCGTCCTATATGCGGTTCCTGCCGAACAGCATCGATCCCTCGCGGCTGGTGCAGGCGACCTCGGCCAACACCTCCACCGGGGACGGCAAGATCCAGCGGAACGAGGCGGTGACGATGCGGATCGCGGCCACGGTGAACCAGGTTCTGCCGAACGGGAACCTGGTTGTGGGCGGGCGGCAGCAGGTGCGTGTGAACCACGAGATGCGCGACCTGACGATCGCCGGGATCATCCGGCCGCAGGACATCGCGAGCGACAACACGGTGCAGCACGACCGTTTGGCGGAGGCACGGATCGCCTATGGCGGGCGGGGCACGATCAGCGACGTTCAGCAGCCGCGCTATGGGCAGCAGGTGCTGGATGCGATCCTTCCCTTCTAGGATAACCTTGCTGCACGGGCGGGTGGCCGGGAGGTGGAGGCCGGCCGGCGCAAGCCGGCATTGTCGTGCCACCGGGCCCGGCCGGGCCTGTCTCGCCTCCTTTCCGGCGTGTTCCCTCCGGCGATGCCGCTGTTGCGCCAGGAGGTCGCCCCGGGGTCACCGGGTGCGGCCGGGCCGGCGGAATTGGAGTCGAGGTTCACCTCGATGCGGACGGCCCACCGCGTCCATCGCTCCCTCAATCGGCAGCGGCAGCTCACTCCGCTGCCCGGGGCTCGTCCGCCGCAGTGGGCCGGGGCGGGCGCTGGGAGAAGCGGCGGCCGAACACGTCCTCGGCGAGGCGGTTCTTCATCATCTCGATGGAGCCGCCCGCGATCATCCAGCCGCGGCAGCGCCGCATGCAGTACTCCACCAGTGCCTCCTCGGAGAAGCCGGTGCCGCCCATGATCTGCACGGCCTCGTTCGCCACATCGAAGCCGGCCTGGTTGCAGGCGAGTTTGGCGAGCGTCGTCTCATAGGCCGAGGGCAGGCCGCGGTCGGCGCTCACGGCGGCGCGGTAGAGCAGGAGCTGCGCGGCCTCCAGCTTCAGCGCCATGTCGGCGAACTTCCATTGGATGCCCTGGAACTCGGAAAGGGTGCGACCGAACTGGCGCCGCGTCTCAGCGTGCTCCTTCGCCTGCTCGAAGGCGTAGCGCCCGACCGCGAGCGAGCGCGCGGTGTTGCCCACGCGCTCCGCGTTGAAGGCCGCGATCTGCTTCTTGAAGCCGCCCGGGCCGAGCAGCAGGTTCGCGCGCGGAACGCGGCATTCCTCGAAGTAAAGGGTGCTCCACTCCTCCCCGTTCAGGAAGCGCGAGGGCTGACCGATCCTGAAGCCCGGCGTGCCGCGCTCGATCAGCATGGAGCCGATGCCGTCGATGCCCGGGCCGAAGCGGAGATAGATCAGGTAGAGCGAGGCCTCCGCGCTGTGCGTGCCGAAGACCTTGGAGCCGTTGACGACATAGGTTTCGCCATCGAGCCGCGCGGAGGTCTTCAGCTCGGTCGCGGCCGATCCCGCTTCCGGTTCGCTCATGCCGAGGGAAATGGTGTTCCGCCCCGCCAGCAGGTCCGGCAGCCATTTCGCCTTCTGCTCAGGGGCCGCGTATTCGGCGAAGGTGCGGATCGGGCCGAAATTGCCGGCCTGGACCACGTCGGCGCTGCGCGGACATGCGGCGGCGACCTGCTCGATCGCCAGCACCGCGTGCATCAGCGTGCCGCCCTGGCCACCATCCTTTTCGGGAATGGTGATGCCAAGCAGACCCTGGTCTGCCATGAGGCGCGCCACGTCGTAGGGGAAACCCGGCGTATGGGCGCGCTTCAGGGCGCCCGCGGCCAGATGGTCCTCAGCGAAGCGGCGCACGCTGCTGGCGAAGATCCGCTGGTCCTCGGTCAGGTTGAAGTCCATGGCGCACTCGCTCCGGGGCCGATTTCGCGGAACAGATCTTATCCTGCCCTTGAATCCGGCGCATCTCCGGGCCTCCGGGAAAACAACCGCGTCGCCATGTGTGCCTGTCTGCTCAGGCGCGTCACGCAACACCGACCCCCAGACGGTCACTCAGGCCGGCATCTCCGGGGAAACTCCGGCGGAACAGGCCGTTCGCGTTCGCTGCGCCGGAGGAGTGCTGCCGTCCGGGGATTGGGACACGGCCATGCGGTTCAACCATCGGGGGTTCGTCCCCGCGCCAGCATCACCCGGGGCGCTGCAGCCTCGCGGGACATGCACGGAGGTGGGATGGCGGCCGATGCAGACGTTCATCGCGATTTGAAATCGAGAGGGCTTGGTTCGCGGTTTTGGTGCGGCGGGGAAGCGCGATGTTGCAGCGCAGCATTTCTCTTGCGATTCATGGTCACTGCTCGTACAACCAGCATCATATTGCGCTGCAGCATGGATGCTTCGAGTGTCCGCCAATGCCGCGCGCACACAGGGAAGAACCGCCAGATGATGACGATGAACAGCACGCAGCAGGCAACTGTCGCGATGGACAAGCTCTCCAGGGCAGCGGCGGGCGGCGCCGCTTTCAACCGCGCCTATCTCGACGCGGCGACGCGCTCGGGCCAGCTTTGGACGGCCGGGCTGCAGGATCTCGGCAAGCGCTACATCGGCGCTGCCCAGAGCATGACGGAGCAGTTCCAGGCGACCGCCAAGGCGCTTTCCTCCGCTCGGACGATGAAGGAGGCCGCTGAGATCCAGGCCGCCCATGTTCGCTCGGTGATGGAGCAGGCGATGAGCCAGGCGACCAGCTTCCGGGAGGCGACGCTCCAGCTCGTGCAGCAGGCCTCCGCGCCGATGGCCGAGCAGGCGGCTGCCACCTCGGCGACAATGATGGCGCGCGCCCCGCAGGCCTGACAGGCGGCGCCCTGGCGTGGCGCTGGCCGACCGGACTCAGGCTTCGCCCTCACCGGCGCAGCCAATGGCTACGAAGCTCAGCCGCCAGGGGTCTGCCCTGGGCGGTGGCTGGACCGACGTTCGGGAGCGAGGCCGCTCCCGAAGCCGCCAAAGCCGCCCGGCTTTGGTCCACGCAGCGACCAGCAACCGACCAAGGATCAGCCGAATGTCACTCCGCACTCTGATGCAAGCGGGCTCCAGCAAGGCGAACGACCTGTTCGTCCGGCTTTCCGATACCTCGGAAGGCGCCGTGAAGACCCGTGAGAAGCTCTTCACCGAGCTCAAGGCCGAGCTCGAACTTCACGCCGACCTGGAGGAGGAGCACCTGTTTCCGCTGCTCCGGAAGAATCCGGAAACCCGGGGCTTGGTGGTCGAGGCCATCAAGGACAACAAGGATCTTCGGGCTCGCCTGGCCGAGATCGACGCCCTGCCGAAGAACGACGAGGCCTTCATCCCCCGCCTCACGGAGTTGCAGAAGGCGTTCCGCCAGCATTCGCGGGACGACAAGAAGGAGCTGCTGCCGGCGGTGCAGCGTGCCCTGGGCGCGGAGCAGACCCAGGAGGTCGCCGGGAAGATGGAGGCAAGCCTGGCCGAGATCGAGCAGGCCAGGCAGGAGGAGGCGGAGGAGCGCCGGGCGAAGGCCCGCCAGGAGCGCGAGCAGGCCGAGCTGGAAGCGGAGGCCGCGGCGCGCCAGCAGCAGGAGGAGCAGGCAGCCAAACTCCGCACCCGCGACGCCGCCCGCCGGGTCGCCGATGCGACGGTTGTCCCGCTTGAGGTTGCCGCCGGTGCCTCCCGCAAGGTGGCGCAGCTCGTGACAAGTGCCCCCGCCATCGCCAAGGCCCCGGCTGCTTCCCCGGCGCGTGCGTCGGGTTCCGCCCTGACCGACATGTTCCTCTGGCCCTGGGCCGGCGCGATGCAGGGTCTTCAGGCGGGCCGCCCGGCTCAGCCGTCGGCGCCCCGCGCGGCCGCCAGCCAGGAGGAGGTGATCCCCTTGGGCGAGGAGGTGCTCGAGGTCACCAAGCGCACGGAGAACCGCGGCACCGCCCGCGTCCGGCGCTACGTCGTCGAGACCGAGGTCGAGGAGCAGGTGACGCTGCAGAGCGAGCGGGTGGTGGTGGAGCGCCGCCGCCCGGTCAGCGACGAGGTGACGGGCGAGATCCTGACCGAGATGACGGTCGAGGTGGTCGAGACCGCTGAGGTGCCCGTGGTGAACAAGCGGGCCCGGCTGCGCGAGGAGATCGTGGTGCGGACGGAACGCACCCAGCACGTGGAGACGGTGAAGGAGACCGTCCGCCGGGATGAGGTGGAGATCCGCCAGCCCGGCAAGAAGCCGGCAGCCCGCGAGCGGGCGGGCAGCTGAGGCAGGTCGGCGCGGGCGGGGAGGCTCCCTGCCCGCTCTGGCGGCGACCAGGCTGACGGCGATTTGAGGCAGCGCGCAGGTGGCTGGATGGCCGTCTGTGCTCTGCCTCTGTTTTTCTTTCCGCCGTCGCGGGGGGCGGTCTGCCGAGTTCGCGGCGCCTGCGGAGGCGGGAACTTCGCGAGCGGGGGGGCAGGACCACTTTCCTCTTGGCGGTGGTGTGCCCAAGATCAGATCCGGTTCCGCGCAGTATGGTCCGGGCTGACGCACAGAGGGCAATTCCGGATCGGGTCAGCGCTTCAGGCCACGGTGGAGACCTGCACGGCCTGGCGGATCAGGCACGCCGCTCCATCACAACCGCGAGCGGGGCACCGATCAAGCACCGCACGCCCTCCGCGTCAAAGTCCATCCTCACCCGCCCTTGCAGTTCCCGCACCAGCACCTCCTCGATGAGGCGGCGGCCGAAGCCCCGGAAGGTCGGGGATCTGACAGCCGCTCCGCCGCTCTCGCTCCAGTCGACGCACAGCTCGTCTCCCGTGGCGCCGGGCGTTACCGACCAGTTCAGCCCTACCCGGCCATGGGGCGTGGAGAGGGCGCCGTGCTTCAGGGCGTTCAGGCCAAGTTCGTGCAATGCCAGCCCCAGCATCACGGCCGCGCCGGCCCGAAGGTGGATCTGTGGCCCGCTTGCCTCCACGCGGCCTGGGTTGCCGATCCCGAAGGGTGCGAGCTGTGCCTGGGCCAGGGAATCGAGGGGAATGCTTTGCCAGTGAGCGGCGACGATCGCCTTCTGAGCCTGCGCCAGGGCAAACAGCCGTTGCTGCAGGGCGACCTGGAACTCATCCATGGAACTGGCGCTGCGCCCAAGACGCGCCGCGAGCGATTGCACCGCGGCCAGGTTGTTCATGACGCGGTGGTTGAGTTCACCCAGCAGAAGCTTCTGACTGGTTTCGGCGCGCATCTGGTCCGTCACATCCCGCTGCGCCGATATCCAGCGCACGATCTTTCCCTCCGCGTTGCGGAATGGATTGATCAACCACTCGTTGACGTATTCCGTCCCATCCTTGCGGTAGTTCACGGCCGTGCCGAGGAAGGTCTTACCCTGTTCCAGAGCGGCGCGCAGACGGTTGAGCGTGGCCCTGTCCGTTCGCGGCCCCTGGAACATCCGCGGTGACCTGCCGAGGACCTCTTCGGGCTCGTAGCCGGACATGCGCGTGAAGGCGGCGTTCGCGTACTCGATGCGTGGACCAGGATAGTCGAGCTCCGCGCTGGTCACCAGCACGCCATCACGCACCGTGTCCGCGATGATCCTGAAGAGGCCGAGATCCTGGCTGGTCGTTGCCGGATGGCTGGCCGAGTCGGGGATGACGGTGCGAGGCGGCAGGGAGGCACGATCACCCGACGAGGTCATAGGGGGCACCAGAGATGGGGTGCGTTGCTCCGCACCAATCTTCTATGACGTTGCAGGGGCCCATCCGGTTGCGGGCCGGGTGTTCCGGCCTAGAGGCTGGCGGACATAATTGCGGCATCAACCGCATCACGATCGCCGCACCCGGCCTGACTTACGCGCTCCTGACCGGCGCCAAGGGATGGTTCCGGCTGGAAACATGGCGGCCGGTCCTGGTGCGGAACCGGGAGTTCTGGCTCTTGCTGATGCCCCCAGGAGCCATGGCCCGGACGAGGTCGCTCACCGAACGGGGGGCGATGCCCTCGATCCGGGGCTTCCGGATCAGCGCAACCAGAGCCGTCGCCGCCAGCCGCCGAGGCGCCAGGAAGGGCGGGACGCGGATCAGCGCACCGAGGGGCCCCGGGGCGGCGGGCACAGGGCATGGGGAACTTTGCTGGTGGTGACTGCCGCAAGGCATGTCACCGCTGGCGGTCGGCCGCTGTCACGGCGCGGGTTCCGAGACCCTGGCCCAGCATACGCGATGCCTTTTCCGCGAGAAGGCGGATTGCGGCAATGAGGTGAGGCGCAGGGACCGCTGTGATGTGCTGGATCGAGCCGACAAGGCTGATCGAGGCCACCAGGCGGTCGTCATGGTCGTGGATCGGCACGGCGAGCGCATTGCAGCCCAGCAGCGTTTCCTCCGGCGCCGTCGCGTAGCCCTGGTCCCGGATGCGGGTCAGCTCGGCGGCCAGGTCGTTCGGGTCGGTCATGGTGCGCGCGGTGAGGGCCGTCAGCGGGCCCTGGAGCACGCGGTCCGAGAGTGCCTTTGAGCCGAAGGCGAGGAACACCTTTCCTTGCGCGGATGCGTGCAGCGCGAGTTCGCTGCCCGGGCGCACGCCGATGTCGATCGGACGCGTTCCAGGGAGGGTGGAAACCACCAGGGCTCCGCGCGGTGTCGGCGTGCTGAGAACAACGGCCGAGCCGACCTCGTCGCGCAGTTCGCGCATCGGCCCCTCCAGCGTTTGCGCCAGGTCCCAGGATCGCGGCGCCAGGTGACCGATCAGAAAGGCACGGGGACCGAGCCGGTAGCGGTTCGTGTCGGCGTCCTGGATCAGGTAGACGCGGTCCACCAGGGTTTGAAGATGGCGGAAGATCGCGCTCTTCGTCGCGTGAAGCGACTGGGCGATCTGCGTGACGCCCACCGGCTCCCCCGCCCAGGCCACGGTTTCCAGCACGGACAGGACCGTGTCGGCCGCCCGGACACCGGGTGGATCGGCTTCTCGTGGAGGCGACATGTTTCGTCCTTTGTTCGCGAGGGAAGAACACAATACAGGATTTCTTCAGTGCCTGCTACGTCAAACGCGTTCTCCTTGACCCCATTGCTTGGTTCGGACTACGGATACGCGAACGATATTCCCCTGTCGTGAACAAGTATCGAGGGAGGGCGCCATGCGGCCCGCATTGCAGAAGCCGGTTCTGCGCGTGATCTGCTGGCTTCCCGGCGAGGCATGCGCATGAGCGCACGCCTCCAGACCACCTTCGGCCGCATCCGCCTCAAGAACCCGGTGATCGCGGCGGCGGCCGAGCACCTGATCGAGGCCAGGGGCATCAAGGCGGCCATCGAGGCCGGAGCCGGCGCGGTCGTGGTGAAGTCCACGAACGAGACCATGGCGGGCAAGGACCAGCTGGGCCGGGCGGAATACGTTGCCCTGGACGCGGAATGGAACCCGGTTCCCTGGGACGCCAGCGCGCCGCCCGAGGTGACGCTGGCCAGCCGTTCCGGCATGTCGCCGCTCGGCTTCGACGCGTGGCTCGCGCAGAACGTCGTCCTGGACCGCCTTGCCGGAGAGCGGGACTGCCTGCTCGTCGCGAGCCTCGTCATGGCCGACCTCCAGGCGTCGCTTGACCTGGCGCGCCGGATCGAGCGGGCCGGGCTTCGCGCGCTGGAGTTCAACATCGGCACGCCCTATGCGAGCCAGGCCGCGAAGGGCGTGGTCACCACCGAGTTGCAGCCGAGCCGCGTGGGGGAGCTGGTGGCAGCGATGAGGAGCGCCGTCTCGCTTCCCCTCTGGGTCAAGCTCACCGGCCAGTCGGAGCGCGTGCCGGAGCTGGCGGAGGCCGCGTTCGAGGCAGGCGCCGATGCGGTGGTGATGGCCGGGCGGCTGCTCGGGATGGTGCCCGACCTGGACAGCATGAGCCCTGTGCTCGGGACCAGCCTCGGCATCGGCGGCTACTGGAATCTGCCGCTCACCTGTCACTGGCTTGCCCTCACGCGCGCAAGGCTGGGGCCCGAGGCGGCGCTCATCGGCATCAATGGCGCCCGGGACGGGCGGGACGTCGCGCGGATGATGCTGGCCGGCGCGAGCGCCGTCGGCATCGCCTCCCCTGTGATGCTGCGCGGCTCGGGCATCCTGCACGAGGCGGTCTCATCGCTCGACGCCTACCTGCTCGCCAAGGGGATGACGGCGGAGGCGCTGGTTGGCCGCGCGGCCGATGCCCGGAAGACCTTCGCGCAGATGCCGCCGCTCGAAGAGAACTGGCGCCGCTACGTCACGGAGGGCGAACAGGGGTGAACCGAGGGGGGCACGCGGCGGCCACGGCCAGGCCCCCTGCCCCGCGAGATCAAGCGTCGAAAACGTGGAACGTCCCGAGAAAGGAAAAAGCATGAGTCTCTCCCGCCGCATGGTGCTTGGCGCAGCGGTCAGCGGTGCCGCCCTGTCGCGCCCGGCCCTGGCGCAGCGCCCTTGGCCCAATCGTCCGATCCGGCTGGTCCTCGGCTTCGCGCCCGGCGGCGTCGGCGACCTGACCGCACGGATGATCGCGCCCCGCATCTCCGAAGGACTGGGCCAGCCGATCATCATCGACAACCGCCCGGGCGCCGCCGGGATCGTGGCGGCCGAGCCGGTCGCGCGGTCCGTGCCGGATGGCTACACCATGCTGCTTCTCACCACCACGAACAGCACGGCCGATGCCATGTATCGCAGCCTCCCCTACGATACGAACCGCGACTTCGCACCCGTCGCGCGCGTCGCGACCTTCGATCACGTGCTGCTGACGGCGGCGAACAGCCCGTACCGCACCTTGAGGGACGTGATCGAGGCGGCGCGCGCGAAGCCCGGCAGCATCAATCTCGGCTCCATCGCGGTCGGCAATGCGCAGCACCTCGGCGCGGAACTGCTGCGCAGCATGGCAGGCGTGGACATGACCATCGTTCCCTATCGCTCGACGCCGGACCTGATCAACGCGACCACGACGGGCGACGTCCATCTCGCGAGCGAAATCCTGGCGCCCGTGCTGGCGCAGGTTCAGGCGGGCCGCCTGCGGGCGCTCGCCATGGCCTCCGCCGAGCGCTACCCGTTGCTGGCGGATGTTCCCACCGCGAACGAGCGCGACCTGCCGGGCTACATGGTCGGATCCTGGAACGGCGTCGCCGGGCCCGCCGCGATGCCGCGCGCGATCGTGGAGCGGATGAACACCGAGATCGGGCGCGCGCTGGCGCTGCCGGACATCCGGGAGAAGCTGCTCGAACTCGGCGTGACGCCCGCGTTCAGCTCACCGGAGGAGTTCGGCGCCTTTATCCGCAGCGAGGGTGAGCGCTGGTCGCGGATCGTCGAGAGCTCCAACATCCCCAAGCAGTAGTGGAAAGTCCGGAATGTACGATCAGACCGACCCCCGCGCCGCGCTCGCGGCAGCGCCAGCGGGTCAGACACCTCCCCCGACTGCCTTCGCCCCCGCGCAGTATGCACGCTTCTACGAAGCCGAGCCGCAGGAGGATGACGCGGGCGGGCGGCACTGGTACGCGCGGGCGCAGAACTTCCTGGTGGCGTACACGGAAGCCCGGCTGGGCGCGGTTCTGGCCAGGCAGGCCCAGCCGGACGAATACGGCGTGCTGCTCCCCGATGCGGACAGCGAGGTCGCTGTGGAGGTGGCGGGGCAGCGGCACGTGCTGGCCGGCAACAGCCTGGCCTTCGTTCCCCCGGGCGACAGCCGGATCGAAGTGCTGCGGCCGGGGCGGGTGGTGCGGCTTTTCACCACGCGTGCCGCCGACCTCGCGGCCAGGTGCTCCAACGCTGCCGCCTTCGCCGAGCCGCAGCCCAACATCCCGCCGCTGCGGCCCTGGCCGGCACCACCGGGCGGGCTGATCTATCGCAGCTACAGCCTGGATGTGCCGCCCGACCCGACCCGCTTCGGGCGGATCTGGCGCTGCACCACGCTGATGGTGAACGTCCTCGATCCAGCGGATGGGCCGCGTGACCCGCGAAAGATGTCGCCGCACCATCATGACGACTTCGAGCAGGGATCGCTCGTGCTGGATGGCGCGTACACGCATCACCTCCGCTGGCCCTGGATGACGGACATGACCATCTGGCGCGAGGACGAGCACGAGTACTGCCGCGGTGCGTCTCTCACCGTTATCCCGCCGCCTTCCATCCACACCTCGGAGGCAAAGGAGCCCGGGCAGATGGTCGATCTCTTCTGCCCGCCGCGGCTCGACTTCTCGAGCAAGCCGGGCTGGGTGCTCAACGCGGCGGACTACCCGATGCCGTCGTCATCCCCCTGACCGGCCGGGCCGCGGGCGCCGCTGTGCCATGACCTGGCGGGCGCCCCTTTGCCGGCAACGCGCCGCGGGCCCGTGCGGCCTGAACGAGCCACCCAGGACAACGCCTGGCCATTCGGAGCGATCGAGGATTCCATGACAGGAACAGGCACCATTGATTCGGTTGAACAGCGCATCGACGCGCTGCTGCAGGGCGCTATCGATCCGCATGTTCATAGCGGCCCCTCCATCGCCGAGCGCGGCATCGATCATCTCGACCTTGTTGTCGAGGCATCCAAGGCTGGCTTCGCGGCTGTTGTCACCAAGGACCACGACTACAGCGGCGTCATGACGGCCGCCCTCATCGCTAGGCACCATCCGGAGCTGAGAACAAAGATCTATTCCAGCATCGTGCTGAACAACGTGGTCGGGGGCTTCAATCCCTACGCGGTGGAGCACATGGCTGCCATGGGCGGCAAGATCGTCTGGATGCCGACCCTGGCGGCCGAGAACCACCTGCGATGGGAAAAGACGGCGGGCTGGGTTCATCCCGCCTCAACCCAAAAGATCAGGCCGGCCGCGGGCATACCGGTGCTCGACGGCGGCAAGTCGGTGCGCGACGACGTGAAGGAGGTTCTGGACATCATCGCGAAGAACGACATCGTCCTCGCGAGTGGCCACCTGCACATCAGCGAAACCTGGCTCGTTTTCGAGGAAGCGCGGCGGCGGGGCGTCAACCGGCTCGTTCTGACGCATCCCGAGGACATCGTCGACGCCTCCATGAACGACGTGCGCGGGATCGTCGCGATGGGGGCCTTTGTTGAACATTCGCTCTGCATGTTCCTCGAAGGCTCGAAGTTCAAGACACGCACCGAGGAGGACCTGCGCAAGCAGATCGATGCGGCGGGCGTCGACCGCACGATCCTCTGCTCCGACCTCGGGCAGACGGGTGTGTTCAGCCCGCTGGAGGGCTTCCGCCGTGGCATCCGTCTGTGCATGGATCTGGGATATTCGGACCCGGACATCCGGAAGATGGTCTCGACGAACGCGGCGCGCGCGATCGGGATTGAGGCCGACCTTCGGGATGGACGCGACGGCGCCGGCCACGGATCTCCGAGCGCCTGACAAGCGGCGGCGGTGCCCGCGGTGGGCCCAGGCGGAACGGCCCGGAGCCCGGCTTCGCCGCAGGGGCTGCCGCTTACTGCGCGTTGCGGGCGAGGGTCGCCCGCAACCCCTCCAGCGACATGAGATCCGCGTATTTCTTGCCCATGTCGAAAAGGTTCGCCTCGTGCGGCCCGATGGCACGGTCGCCGACGCGGTCCGTCACCATCACGGGGCGGAGGTTGTGCGCCGGGGCATCCACCACGCTCGCCCGGACGCAGCCGCTGTTGGTGCAGCCGGCCACGAGCAACGTATCCACGCGGCGGAAGGCGAGCCATGCGGCGATGTCCGTGCGGAAGAAGGCACTGGCGTGCCGCTTGCGGAACACGGCCTCGCCCGGCAGGGGCGCGACCTCCGGCACGATCCGGGACAGGGGGCTCGTCTCCGTCAGTCCGAGCAGCGTGGGGACCTTCATGGCGAAGGCGCCCGCGTCGGAGCCGTCTTCGGCATAGACCACGCGGGTGTGCGCCACCGGCCGGCCCTGCGATCGCGCGACGGCGAGCAACTCCGTGGTGCGCAGGGTTGCCGGACCGATGCTCCCGCCACCGGGATGCTTGGGACCGTTCCGGGGATGCTGCGGGGGCCCGATGGGTCGCCGGCGCCGGATCAGCCATTCTCATGATCGCCGCGCGGTGGGGCGGCACCCGGCACGTCTGCGCCCGGCCTGCGTCATGGACGCGGCGTCGGCCTGTCGGTAGCGTCCGCCCGGAAGCGGCGACGCGCAAACTCCGCCACCAGTGAGGGACGGACCATGCCAGCCCAGACCATCACCGAGAGGATCCTCGCCGCCCATGCCGTGGGGGGCCGGGCCGTGGCCGGGGAGATCGTGACCGTGCGTCCGGATGTCGTGTTGCTCAACGACGTGTCGGGGCCGCTTGCCTTCGAGGGCTTCGAAGCGATGGGCGCCAGCCGTCCCTTCGATCCCGCGCGGATCGTGCTGGTGGCGGACCACTTCGCGCCGGCCCCTAACGTGGCTGCCGCCGGCGCCATCAGGATGACCCGCGACTTCGCCAGGCAACACGGGATCCCTCATTTCTACGAGCCGGGTACGGGGGGCATCGAGCACACGCTTCTGGCCGAGCTCGGCATGGTCGGACACGGCAGCGTGGTGTTCGGTGCCGACAGCCACACCTGCACGGCGGGGGCCTTCAACGCGCTCGGGATCAGCTTCGGCTCCACCGATCTCGCGGCCGCGCTGGCGACCGGCCAGCTCTGGATGCGCGTGCCGGACTCCATCCGCGTCGAGCTCCTGGGCCAGCCCGGGCCGTATGTCGGCGGCAAGGACGTGATCCTGGAGGTGATCCGGCGTATCGGCTCGGATGGCGCGGCGGATGCATCGCTGGAGTTCGGCGGGCCGGGCGTGGCCGCGCTGTCGGTGGATGCGCGCATGGCGGTGGCGAACATGGCCGTGGAGGCGGGCGCCGACACCTGTGTTTTCGAGGGCGACGCGCTGTCCGCCGCGAGACAGGCGGAAACGGGCGCGCACCCCAGCCCGCCGGTGGGCGCGGACGCGGATGCGCGGTATCGCGGGCGCATGGTCCTCGACCTGGGGACCCTGATGCCCATGGTGGCCCGCCCCCCCTCGCCTGCCTCCGGCGTGCCCGTCGGCGCGCTGCGTGGGCAGCGCGTGGATCAGGTCTACATCGGCAACTGCGCGAACGGCACGATCACCGACCTGCGGCAGGCCGCGGAGATGCTGAAGGGGCGCCGGGTGGCGGCGGGGGTGCGGCTCATCGTGGTGCCGGCCACGCAGCGGATCTGGCGGCAGGCGCTGGCGGAAGGCTTGCTCGACATCCTGGCTGCCGCCGGAGCGGCCGTGTCCACGCCCACCTGCGGTGCCTGCTTCGGCGGCCACATGGGGATCCTCTCCGCCGGCGAGACGGCCATCGCCACGACGAACCGGAACTACCGCGGCCGCATGGGCGATCCGGACTCGCAGGTGTTCCTGGCGAATGCCTGGGTGGCTGCGGCGGCGGCGGTCGCGGGCGAGATCGTGTCGCCCCAGGAACTTCGCGAACCGGTGCCGGCATGAGCGCGCCCCTGCAGGGTCTCGTCCACCGCTACGGTGACGAGGTGAACACCGATGTTATCCTCCCCGGCCGCTACCTTGCGCTGCGGAGGCCTGAGGAGTTGCGGGAACACTGCCTCGAAGGACTCGATCCCGGTTTCGTGCGGCGCGTGCGGCCGGGAGATATCCTGGCGGTCGGCCGCAACTTCGGCTGCGGCTCCTCGCGTGAGCACGCCGTGGTTGCGCTTCGAGCGGCTGGTGTTGGCGCGATCGTGGCGCACAGCGCCGCGCGCATCTTCTACCGCAACGCCATCAACCTGGGACTGCCCGTGCTGATATGCCCCGAGGCCGCGGCAGCGATGGTTGCCGGCGGCATCGCCTCGATCGACCTCGGCGCCGCGAGCATTCGTCAGGGCGCAACCGGGTGGCAGGCCCAGCCGCTGGGCGACGAGGTGCGCGCCATCCTGGCCGCTGGCGGTCTGGTGCCGCGCGTCCGCGCGGCGCTCGCCACCTGAAACATCACCCTTTAAGGAGAGGAACTCCCTTTATGGCCGATCCCACGCTCAAGGCCGCCCTTCGCGGCGGCGAGTTCATCGTTGCCCCCGGCATCTTCGACATGATCTCCGCCCGGATGGCCGACCGCATGGGCTTCGCCGCGCTTTACGCGACGGGCTACGGCACGGTGGCCTCGCATCTGGGCGTGCCCGATGCCGGCATCGCCACCTTCACGGACATGGTGTCCCGCATGTCGCGCTTCGCGCAGGGGACGCGCACGCCGGTCATCGCGGATGCGGATACCGGCTATGGCGGC
Source organism: Muricoccus vinaceus (assembly GCF_042433125.1). NCBI lineage: Bacteria > Pseudomonadati > Pseudomonadota > Alphaproteobacteria > Acetobacterales > Roseomonadaceae > Muricoccus > Muricoccus vinaceus. The sequence continues at coordinate 440,269 of NZ_JBHLVZ010000084.1, forward strand.
CTGCTGAACGTGCGCCATACCGTGCAGGGCTATGAGGCGGGTGGCGTGACCGCGATCCAGATCGAGGATCAGGAGGTGCCGAAGAAGTGCGGCCACACGCCCGGCCGCCGCGTCATTCCCGCGGAGGAGATGGCGCTGAAGATCGAGGTGGCCGCGGAGGCGCGCAGGAGCGACGATTTCCTGATCATCGCGCGGACCGACGCGCGCACCACGCTCGGCCTTGATGAAGCCATCCGGCGCGGCAAGCTCTATGCCCGGGCGGGCGCCGACATCATCTTCATCGAAAGCCCCGAGAGCGAGGAGGAGATGCGCCGCATCGGCGGCGAGATCGACGCGCCGCTGCTCGCGAACAACGTGGAGGGAGGGCGCACGCCCATCCTGCCGGCCGAGACGCTGAAGGCCATCGGCTACAACGTCGCCATCTTCCCGGCCATCGGGTTTCTCAGCGTCGCCCGGGCGCTGGAGGGCGCCTATGCCCATCTTCGCCGGAACGGTGACAGCCACGGGCTGGAGACCTACGCCTTCAGCGACATGAACGAACTCATGGGCTTTCCCGAAGTGTGGGAGTTCGACGCGAAGTGGGCGCGCCCGGAGCGTTCCCAGGCCGCCGAATAGACGCGCCGGGGGGCGGACAGGGAGGGAGGAAAGCAAGATGATGAACACCATGAGCCGGCGCGGCCTCGGCACGCTCGGCATGGGGCTGCTGGGCGCCCCCGCCCTGCAGGGCCCGGCGGCGGCCAGCACCTGGCCCGACCGTCCCGTCACCCTTGTGGTGCCCTTCACCCCCGGCGGTGCATCCGACACGCTGGCGCGCGTGATCTCGCAGCACTTTCCGCGCTTCACGAACGGCCAGACGCTGGTCGTGGAGAACCGGCCGGGGGCCGGGGGGCTCGTGGGCGGCGGCTATGTCGCCGGGCAGCGGCCGGACGGCAATGTCCTGCTGATGGCGGATATCGGTGCCAACGCCATCGGGAGGGAACTGAACTCTCGGCTGGGCTACGACCCGATGACGGCCTTCACCCCCGTGATCCAGCTCGTCAGCCTGCCGGCCGTCCTCTTCGCCCATCCTTCCGTTGCCGAGCGGAGCGTGCCGGAGGTGATCGCGAAGGCGAAGTCGCGGCCGGACAGCTACACCTACGCCTCGGCCGGCGTGGGCAATGGCAGCCACCTGTTCATGGCCCTTCTCTGCCGGCGGGCGGGGATCTCCATGGTGCATGTTCCCTACCGCAGCGGTTCCGAGATCGTCACCTCCGTGCTTCGCGGGGAAACGCAGCTGGGCTTTCCCAGCCTTTCTTCCGCGCTGCAGCAGCTCAAGGCCGGGAGCATCCGTGCGATCGCCATGGGCAACCCGGAAGGAAGCCCCGCCATGCCGGAGCTGCCGCCGGTCAGCGACACGCTTCCCGGCTTCGATATCGCGGTCTGGTACGGCGTCGCCGCGCCGGCCGGGCTCGCGCCGGAGCTGACGCAGCGCATCAACGAGGTCTTCGGCGCCATCCTCGCGCTTCCGGAGGTGCGTGAAGGCGTGTTCCGCACCCAGGCAGGCCGGGTGGTCGGCGGTTCACCGGCCGAGTTCGGCCGCTTCCTCCAGCGGGAATACGATACGTGGACGCCGGTGATCCGCGAGGGCGGCATCCGCACGGAATAGCGGTGCTTCAGCTTTCGTCCATGATCATGATCGGGATGGCCTCGTCCGCCATCCCGAAGCGCGCGGTGTTGCCGGCGCGCTTGGCAGGCAGCGCCGGGGCCTGGGTGCGCCGCGATCTCCCGGCGGGCCGGGTCTTCGCGGCGAGGCGGCGAAGGGAGTTGCCCGAGATCCATCGATCCTCGGTTTGTCTGAAGTCCTTTCAGGCCGAACCCGGCGGCCATGTGGTCCGCGACCGACCGGCGGCGCCGCGCCTCCCCCGCCTGTCCGGCCGGAAAGGCGGGTGGCCGGGCTGTCAGGCCGCCTGTGCGGGGGCGAGCAGCGGCACATGGCCGGGCAGGACGTCGCCGCGCAGCAGGGCCTCCTCCAGCCGCGCCGCCGCCCCGGCGCCGATCGCGGGACCGGCGAGCTCGTGGAACTTGGCCGACAGGTCGGCATCGCTCAGCGGCATCTCCGGGTCGCCCTTGCGGGTGGGCTGCAGGTGCTCCAGCACGCTTCCATTGCGCAGCGTCACCCGCACCCGCGCGGCGCGGCGGGCAGGATAGGCATCCGCCAGTTCCGGATCGAGCGAGACGGTGACCTTCGCCATGGTCGCGCGGATCGCGGGATCGGCGAGCTGCGCGGGCTCGAAGGCGGCGAGGCGCACGCCGCCCAGGTGAAGGAGGGCGGCGGCGCAGTACTGCATGGAGAAGCGGCAGTCCTGCTCGGTCCGCGCCTCCGGGCGGTCGCAAACGGTTTTGGTGGGGCCGTAACCGCCGATATGGATCGCGGCCACGTCGCCCGGGCCGAAGCGGCGGGTGGTGCGGAGCGCCTCGATCCCGTCCAGGCCGGCGAAGACATGACCGCAGCAGCCGTGGTTCTTGAAGGTCATCGCGGCGATGGCGTAGCGCTTCCCCAACCCGTCCAGCGCCTTGTCCCACTTGCCCGTGTCCTCGCTGGTGGCCGCGGCGAAGCCGGCGGGGCCGTCCAGCACGTCCAGCGCGCCGGTCACGCCCTGGGCGGCGGCCATGGCGGCCAGCGCCCCGGCCTCCGCGGCGTGTCCGGGATGCAGGGGCTTGCTCATCCCATCGCCCCGGAACGCCTGCTGCAGGCCCCCGGCCATGGTGGCGGCGGTGGCGAGGGCATGCGCGGTGCGGGCCGCGTCCAGCCCCAGGATCACGGCGACGGCCGCGGCCGACCCGAAGGTGCCGACCGTGCCGGTGGTGTGCCAGAAGCGGTAGTGACTGGGCTGGACGGCAAGGCCGATGCGGCAGCCGACCTCGTAGCCCGCGACGATCGCGCGCAGCAAGTCCTGCATGGAGGCGCCGCTCGACTGCGCCGCCGCCAGGGCGGGGGGAATGGTCGCGACCGAGGGGTGATAGCCGGCGTCGCGGTGGATGTCGTCGAACTCCACCGTGTGGCTGGCGGTGCCGTTGATCAGGGCGGCCTGCCGGAGCGGCACCCGGCCGCCGTCCACGTAGCAGATCGCCTTGCCTGCCCCCCGCTCAGGCGCGAGGGCCGCGGCAAGCAGGGTGGCGGGCGCGCGGGAGCAGCCGGGGAGGAGGGATGCGAACCAGTCGAGCAGGGCGCGGCGCGCGTGGTGCTCGAGATCCGCGGGCAGGGGGCGGCCACGCCAGTCGGCCGCGTGCCCGGCCAGGCGGATCAAGGGATTCGGCATGCATTCCTCCCGCTCTCGTGTTCCCGGCGCCGCCGCCGGCTGCCGGCTCGGCATCCTAGCGCGCATTGGCGATCTCCGGGCGGGCCGTCTCGGCGGCGAGGACGCGCGCGGCCGGGCTCGCCCGGGCGGGGCGCCGAAGGAGCGCCGGAAGGCCAGCGGCTCCGCCGGCCCGATCGGCCGGGCCTGCCTTGCCGCAGCCCGCCCATGGCGCCGTTGCCGGTGCGGGCGAGAGGAGAACCACGCGAGCGGCGAGGGAACCGGCGGCATCCGCCGGGCCGGTCGGTTCACCCGTTGTGGCGGACCATTCGGCAGCAGGACATCGAGCGGCCCCTCGCGGCCACGGCTGCGCAGCCGCCTCGGAGCCCTGCTCCGCGGGCCGGGGACGGAGAGCCTTCCCCTCCCCTGCCCCGGCAGGTGCCGCCGGGGTGGCGGGCGCCTCACCCATGCCGCCCTCCGGCCTGGAAGACCGGGCGGGGTCCACTTCCCTGAGGGCCCTCCCACCTGACGTATCGCGCGGAGCACCCACATGGCTGAAGCCGGCTTCGGATTCCCAAGTGGAACCCCGGCGCCCGCCGCTCTGTTCCCTCTTCTCACCCTCCCACCTCATTGCCGGGGCAACGATGCACCACTCTCCGCGCGCCGCACTGATCACCGGAGCCACCAGCGGCATTGGCGAGGCTTTCGCCCATGCCTTGCCCGTCACGACCAACCTCCTGCTGACCGGACGGAACGGGGAGGCGCTGGAGCGGATTGCCACGGTGCTGGGGGACCAGGCACCAGGGAGGAGGGTCGAGACGGTTGTCGCGGATCTGGCGATGGATGAGGGCCTTGCAGCGGTCTGCACGGCCGGGGAGGAGTTCGGCCCCGATCTGCTGATCTGCGATGCCGGTGTGGGTCCCTTCGGCGATTTCCTGGCCACGCCCGAGGCGGACCTGCGCGAGACCGTGCTCGTCAACGCGCTGGCACCGCTCGTGCTCACACGGCGGCTGCTGCCCGGCATGATCATGCGGGCCGAGGCGGAAGCCCACCGCGCCGGCCTCATCGTGGTGTCCAGCGGGCTCGGTTTTGTGCCGACCCCCCGGCTGGCCACCTATGCCGCCACCAAGGCCTTCGACCTTTCGCTCACCGAAGCCCTTGCCGCGGAACTTTCCGGACGGCCCGTGGATGTTCTGGCGCTCTGCCCGACCGCCACGCGGAGCCGGTTCGCCAAGCGGTCAGGCTTCGGGGCCAACCTGCCTGGCGCGCAGGACCCCGCCCATGTTGCGCATCGGGCGCTGGAGGCGCTGGGGCGGCAGCGGACGCTGGTGCTGGGTGCGATCACAGGATCGGTGCTGACGGTTCCGGCGCTGGTGCGCGCCGCCGCGGCGCAGGTCATTCAGACGGTGCTGCCTCATCGCTGAGGCCGCCAGCATGCCCGGCCGTGCTGAGGGCTCCGGCCGCCTTGATCAGGCCAGGGTGGGGCAGGCGCGCTGCGGCGGGAAGCGCGCGAAACCGGCAGGAGAGCAGGCGGCGGGGCGATTCGCGTTCCGCGTGTTCCGGCGGGTCCGCCGGCTTGGCCGGGGATGCCGGGGGAATAGCCGTCAGCTTCCGGCGCCTGTGCGGGGACCGGCTTCCATCAGTGCATCACCGATCCACCATCGACGACGAGGGTCTGCCCCGTCATGAAATCGCTCTCCGCGGAAAGCAGGAAACCCATGGTGCCCGTCAGGTCCTCCGGTTGCTGCGCGCGCGGAAGGCAACGGGTTCCCGCCGCCGCGGCGAAGTATTCGTCCGGATAGTCCTCGCGGCCGAGCAGCCCTTCGCTCAGCGTCAGGCCGGGCGCGATGCAGTTCACGCGGATGCCATCGCTCCCGACCTCCCGCGCGACCGACCGGGTCAGCGCGATCACCGCCCCCTTGGATGAGACATAGGGCAGCATCATCGGCGTGCCCTTGAACACGGTGCCGGAGGCGATGTTGACGATCTTGCCGTAGCCCCGGCGCCGCATGGCGGGCAGCACCGCCTTGATGCACTCGAAGGTGCCTCGCACGTTCACGCGCAGGATGCGGTCGAACTCGTCCGAGGCGATCTCCTCGAAGGGCCGGGGCGTCAGGGTCGCGAACAGGGCTGCGTTGTTCACCAACCCGTCCACGCGCCCGAACCGCTCCTCCGTTCCGGCCACCATCCGCGCCACCGCCGCCGGGTCCGTCACGTCGCAGACCGCGCCCATCGCCTCGCCGCCTGCCTGCCGGATGGCGGCGACCGTGGCCTCCGGCGCGCGCAGGTCGCAGAGGCTGACCCGCGCCCCCTCCGCCGCGAGGGCTTGGGCGAAGGCGGCCCCGATGCCGCCCGCCGCCCCCGTCACGATCACGCCGCGCCCCGACAGCCTAGCCATGCCCACCCCTCCCCTTCGCCGGCCCTGTCGGCCGCGTCTATCCGGACCGCAAGGCCTGCCAGACGCGGGCAGCCGAGGCCGGCATCTCCAGGCGTCTCACACCCCGCGGGCGCAGCGCGTCGAGGATCGCGTTCATCGCGGTCGGCAGCGACCCCACGGTTCCCGCCTCGCCCACGCCCTTGACGCCCAGCGCGTTCCCCGGCGAGGGAACGAGCATCAGCTCGATCGTCACGCGCTTCACGAGGTCGGCGTGCGGCATGGCGTAGTCCATGAAGCTCGCGGAGAGCATCTGGCCTTCCTCGTCATAGCGGCAGACCTCCCCGAACACCTGTCCGAGGCCCTGCAGGAGGCCGCCCCAGATCTGCCCTTCCAGAAGGGCCTGGTTCACCACCACCCCGCAATCGTCCACGGAAACGTAGCGGACCAGCTCCGTCGTGCCGGTATCGGGGTCCACCTCCACCTCCGCGACGTGAGCGCCGGAGGGGAAGGCCTTGGGCGCCGGGAGCTCCGCGCGCCCGTCCAGCGCGCCGGGATGCGCGCGCGCGAGTGCGGAGAGGCCGATCGCGCGATCGGTGCCGACGATGTGGAAGGCGCCGTCCGCGTAGGCGATGTCCCCCGGATCGGCTTCCAGCGCCTCGGCCGCCAGGTCGCGGCCCTTGTCCAGCACCACGCGCGCCGCAGCGACCGCGACATTGCCCATGGACATCATCGTGCGGGAGCCGAAGGCGCCGCCGCCCTTCAGGGACGGTCCGTCCATCCGGCCCGCGCGCAGCGTGATGCGTTCCGGCTCCACCTGCAGGATGCGGGCGGCAAGCTCCGGCAGCACCGTCTCGTGCCCCTGGCCCGAGGCGATCGCCACCTCGTGGAGCAGGATGGAGCCGTCCGGCTCGAAGGTGATCGCGGCCTCGTCCGTTGGCGAAACGCCGCCCGCGGGCTCGATGAACACGGCGCAGCCGATGCCGCGCAACCTGCCGCGCGCCTCCGCCTCCTCGCGCCGCGCGGCGAAGCCGTCCCAGTCCGCCTGGGCCAGGGCCGCGTCGAGCAGGGCGTGGAAGTCGGCGCTGTCATAGGCCTCGGCGGCGGGCGCGGAGGGAATGGCGTAGGGGAAGGCCTCGCGCGGGATGAAGTTCCGGCGCCGGATCTCCAGCCGGTCCAGTCCCGTCTCGCGCGCCGCCTCGTCCACCAGCCGCTCGACCATGAAGGCCATGTCGGGGCGGCCGGCACCGCGATAGGCGGTGATCGGCACGGTGTTGGTCACCCCCAGCCGCGTGCGGCCGCACACCGCCGGGATCGCGTAGGCGCCGCCCGCCATGAGCGCCGCGTTCACCGTGTTCGTCACCGCTCCCGCCGCAGAGGGATAGGCGCCGAGATCGCAGACCCAGTCGTGCCGGATCGCGAGAAACCGGCCCTCCGCATCCAGGGCGAGCTCCGCCGACATCCAGACCGCGCGGCCGTGATAGTCGCTCAGGAACGTCTCGGACCGGCTGGCGACCCACTTCACGGGCCGCCCGACGCGCCGTGACGCCAGCGCCATCGCGGCGTATTCCGGATAAGCGTTTCCGCGGATGCCGAAGGCGCCTCCCACGTCCTCGGCGTGGACGCGCACGCGCTCCGGCGGCAGCCCTGTCAGGCCCGCCAGGCTCATGCGCATTCCCGTGCTGCCCTGGGAGCTGCTCCAGAGGTCGAGCACCTCCCCGTCCCAGGCGGCAAGCGCCGCCTTCGGCTCCATCGGGTTCCCGACGACGCGGGCGCTCTCCTGCTCCAGGCGCACCACATGGGCGGCGCGCGCGAAGGCCGCGCCGACCGCCGCGCCGTCGCCGAAGGCGGTGTCGAAGGCGAGGTTGCCGGGCACGTCGTCGTGCAGGAGCGGCGCGCCGGCCTCCAACGCCGCCCGCGCATCCACCACGGCCGGCAGGTCGTCGTAGTCCACCACGATCCGTTCCGCCGCGTCCTGCGCCTCATGGGCCGTTTCCGCGACAACGATCGCGACCGGCTCCCCGACGAAGCGCACGCGGTCCAGCGCCAGGGCGGGGCCGGTGGGCACCTTCATCGGTTCGCCCCGCGCCGGCGGCATGAGCGGCTGGCCACGGTTGTAGCCTGCCGCGGCCGCGTCGCGGCCGGTCAGCACCGCGAGCACGCCCGGGGCGGCGAGCGCGGGGCCCACGTCCAGTGCGGCGATCCGCGCGTGCGCCCGGTCGGCGCGCAGGAACGCCGCATGGGCCTCGCCCGGCAAGCTCCGGTCCGCCGTGTAGCGGCCGGCGCCCGTCAGCAGGCGCCGGTCCTCCCGCCTTCCCTTGAAAGGGGTGCTCGTCGTCGTTCCCGTCACGTTGTGCACCTGGTCCTTCGTCATACCGTTCGAAGGTGCCGCACGGGCCGTCCGGGCGCCAGCGCTTCCGCCGCGCGCATGATCGCCGCCGCGTCGATGCCATGGTGACGGTAGAGGTCGGCCACGGTGCCGGTCTGGCCGAAGTGCTCGACGCCGAGGGAGCGGATGCGATGGCCGTGCACGCCGCCCAGCCAGGCGAGGGTCGCGGGGTGGGCGTCGAGCACGGTGACGAGTGCGGCGCCCCGGGGAACGGCGGCGAGCAGCGCCTCGACGTGGCTCTCCGCGCGGCCGCCGGCCTCCCGAGATCGCATGGCCTCGTTCCAGCCGGCGTGGAGGCGGTCGGGGGAGGTGATGGCGAGGAGCCCGACGTCGCGACGGTCCTCCGCCAGCAGCCCGGCGGCCTCCAGGGCCTCCGGCGTCACGGCGCCGCAGCAGGCGATCACCGCGGCGGCGTTCGGGCCGGGGCGCCGGTGCCAGTAGCCGCCCGCGACGATGTCGGCGGCGAGGGCGGGCGTCATGGCCCGGCGCGGCTGCTCGACCGGGCGGGTGGTGAGGCGGAGATAGGCGGAGCCGCCGTCCGCGGCCTGAAGGTGCGCGAAGGCGTGGCGCATCAGCACCGCGAGCTCGTCGGCATAGGCCGGTTCCCAGCAGGCCAGCCCGCCCTGCGCCATGCCGATGAGCGGCGTGTTCGCGGACTGGTGCGCCCCGCCCTCGGGCGCCAGGGTCACGCCCGAGGGGGTGGCGACGAGCAGGAAGCGCGCGCCCTGGTAGCAGGCGTAGTTCAGCGCATCCAGGCCGCGCGCGATGAAGGGATCGTAGAGCGTGCCGATGGGGATGAGCCGTTCCCCGAAGGTGTCGTGCGCCAGGCCCAGCGCCGAGAGGTTGAGGAAGAGGTTCATCTCGGCGATGCCGAGCTCGATGTGCTGGCCCCTGGGGGAGAAGTGCCAGTCGAAGGTCGAGGGGATGCGCTCGCGCTTGAAGGTGTCGGCCAGCTCGGCGCGGGCGAAGACGCGGCGGCGGTTCACCCAGGGGCCGAGATTGGTGGAGACCGTCACATCGGGCGAGGTGGTGACGATGCGCCGGGCCAGCTCGCCATCGGTTTTCGCGAGATCGTGGAGGATGAGGCCGAAGGCCTGCTGCGTGGAGAGCACGGGCTGCGCGGGCGCGGGAAGCGCCTCCGGCACCGGGATCGCCGGCGCGCTGCGGCGGGCGCGGGGGCGGGCGGCGAAGGGCACGCCGGCGAGGAAGCGGCGAAGCTCCTCCTCCGGCAGGTCGAGCCCCTCGAAGAGGTCCCACTCATGGCCCTCGCGGATGTTCATCGCGCGGCGGAAGCCGTCCATCTGCGCGGGGGTGAGAAGGCCCGCGTGGTTGTCCTTGTGGCCCGCGAGCGGAAGGCCGTGCCCCTTGATGGTGTAGGCGATGAAGCAGGTCGGGCGGTCATGGGCGCGGGCCGCCCCGAAGGCCTCCAGCAGGGTGGGGAGGTCGTGGCCGCCCAGGTTGCCCATCAGGGCCGCGAGCTCGTCGTCGGTGCGGCGCTCGATCAGCGCGGAAACGTCCCCCTGGTCCCCGAGGTCGTCGACGAGGCGGCGGCGCCAGGCCGCGCCGCCCTGGAAGGTGAGCGCGGAGTAAAGGCTGTTCGGCGCCGCCTCGATCCAGGCGCGAAGCCGCTCGCCGCCGGGTTCGGCGAAGGCCGCGCGCTGCAGGGAACCGTGGCGCAGCACCACCACGTCCCAGCCGTAGTTGCGGAAGGATGCCTCGTGGCGCTCCCACAGCCCTTCCCGCACCACGGCGTCGAGGCTCTGGCGGTTGTAGTCCACCACCCACCAGAGGTTCCGGAGGCCGTGCTTCCAGCCCTCCATCAGCGCCTCGTGGATGTTGCCCTCGTCCATCTCGGCATCGCCGAGGAGGGCGATCATGCGCCCTTCCGCCCCCTGCCCCATGCCCTTCAGGCGAAGGTAGTCCTGGGCCAGGGAGGAGAAGAGCGTTTGCGCGACGCCGAGACCGACCGAGCCGGTGGAGAAGTCCACGTCCGCCGTGTCCTTGGTGCGGGACGGATAGGATTGCGCGCCGCCGAAGCCGCGGAAGTCCCGCAGCTTGTCCCGCGCCTGGCGGCCGAGGAGGTACATGAGGGCGTGGAAGACCGGCGCAGCGTGCGGCTTCACCGCCACCCGGTCCTCCGGCCGCAGCACGGCGAGGTAGAGCGCGGCCAGGATATGCGCCATGGAGGCCGAGGAGGCCTGGTGGCCGCCGACCTTCACGCCATCCCCGCCGGGCCGCACATGGTTGGCGTGGTGGATCATCCAGGTGGAGAGCCACAGGGCCTTCCGGTGGAGGGCGGCAAGGAGGTCCGGTCGGGGATCGGCCATGCGGGTCATCCTTTCGTCGCTCCCCGCCGCACCGCCTCTAGGAGGCCGGGGCGGGGCTGGGCGTGGGAAGGCCTATGTTGGGCGCCGTGGCGGGCGCGTAATCCCCTGCCCGGATCGCGGCCTGGAGCGCCGCGAAGCCGGCGCCCGCCGCATGCGCCTCGAACACCGGGCGCGGGTCGAAGAAGACGCCGATGGGATTTTCCCTGAAGACCGGCGAGGTCCGCATCCATTCGCTCGACTTGTCCCAGTCGCCGAAGTTGTCGCTCTGGAGTTCGACGAAGTTGCCCTCGGGATCGCGATAGTAGAGCGAGATGGTGAGACCGTGCTCCAGGCAGAAGGCCGGCTCGATCCCCTCCCGCGCCATGCGGTCGTAGGAGGACATGAGGTCCGCGAAGCTCTCGTACTCGAAGGCGGAATGGTGCATCCCGTTGTGGAAGCTCTTGCGGTCGTCGTCGCCGAGGCCGGGGGCCGAGAGCAGGGCGATGCGGTGGTTCGCCGCGTCGTTCGTCATCCAGGCGTTCATTCCGTCCCGGAAGTTCACGCGGGCGCCGATGACGGCGCCGTACCACGCGATCATCTCGTCGAGCCGCGTCGTCTTGAGCGTGACGTGGTGCAGGGCGGGGCGGATGATGTCCATTTCGGTTCCTCCTTTGCTGTTGGGCATCAGTCGAGCGAGGCGCCGACCTCGGCGATGAGGCGGCGATAGACCGCGCGGTCCGCCGAGAGCGAGGCGGCGAACTCGGCGGGGGTGCCGGCCACCACGTCGGCGCCGAAATCCCGCCGGAGGCGCTCCCGTATCCCGGGCTGCGAGAGCACGCGGCGGACGTCGTCCGCGATGCGGCGCACCACGCCCTCCGGCACCGCGGCGGGGCCCAGCAGGCCGAACCAGCCGCGCGAGGTGAAGCCCGGGATCGTCTCGGCCGCCGTCGGGACGTCGGGGATGGCGGGATCCCGCTCGGCGGACGTGACGGCGAGGCCCTTGAGGAAGCCGCCGCGGATCTGCGGCGTGATCACGGGCGTTCCGTCGATCAGCAGGTCCACGCGCCCCGCCGCGACGTCCTGCACGGCCCCGGCCATCGAAACATACGGCACGTTCACCATCGGGATGCCGAGCGCGGTCTTCACCCGCTCCCCCACGAAGCGCGGAAGGCCCGTGGCGCTCAGGGTGGCGAAGGTGATCCCCTCCGGCCGTCCCCGGGCCCGGAGCCCGTCCAGGCCGGCATAGGGCGCGCCGGGTCGGCTGGCCACGATGAAGGGCGTGGTGGCGAGAAGGGAGACCGGGGTGAAGTCGCGGTCCCCGTTGAAGGGCACGTTCCGCATCAGCCCCTCGTTCAGGAGGAGGAGCGAGGCATGGGCGAAGAGCAGGGTGTGACCGTCCGGCGGCGCCGTGGCCACCGCCCCCGCCGCCGGGTTGCCGCTGGCGGCGGGGCGGTTGTCCACCACGACGGGCTGGCCCCAGAGGGCGCCCAGCCGGTCCGCCAGCAGGCGGGCGATGACATCCGGCGCCCCGCCCGCGGGAATGCCCACGAGCAGCCGGACCGGCCGGGTCGGGAAGGCCGCTTCCTCCGCCTCCGTCCTGTGCGCCCATGCCGCCGCGACGGCTCCCGCAACCACGCTCCTGCGCGTCGGCATGGTTTCCCCTCCCCTCATGTTGTCGCTTTCCCGACCGGCAGCTTGCCGCCGGCGGCCGAAGGCGTGCCGCCGCGCGCGCGGTCGAGGATCGCGCCCGCGCCCTCCGCGGACATCCCGCGCCAGGCGACATGGCCATCGGGCCGTATCAGGCAGAGCGCCGCCTCGTAGCGGGGCCGCAGCCGCGGATCACCGGGGGCGAGCACCGTCAGCGGCAGGTCCCGCGCCGCCGCGGCGGCCGCGAAGGGGCCCGCGGCGGCGGCGGCGCCCTCCGTGACGAGAAGGGTGAAGCCAGGGCCGAAGTGGTCGAACAGCGAGGTTCCGTCCGCGAGCCACAGATGCGGCGCGCGGCATCCCGGACGCGCCGAGGGCACGTAGACCGTCGCGCTCTCCGCCGGGGCCGGGCTGCCATCCGGCACCACGAGCGGCGAGTTCCCGTAATGCGTGCCGAGGACGAGGCCGAGCGTCATGAACTCCCGCACCTTCGTCATGCGGATGATCGCGCCGACCTCCCGGCGCGTCGCCTCGCCCAGCGGGCCGTCCTCCTCCAGGCCGGGCTGGACCAGGTGGTTTCCGACGAGCCCGTAGTTCACGACCGACTCCGCGATGGTCCGCTGGTGAACCGGGCGCCGTTCCGCCTCGTAGGAGGCGAGCAGGGCCGGGCCGCCCCAGCCCCGGAGCGTGGCGGCGATCTTCCAGCCGAGGTCCACCCCGTCCCCGATCCCCATGTTCATTCCGAAGCCCCCGAAGGGCGGGTGCAGATGGGCCGCGTCGCCCGCGAGGAACACGCGGCGCGTGGCGTAGCGGTCCGCGATCAGCTCCTGCGCCACCCAGGGATCGGTGCGCAGGATCTCCACCGCGAGGTCCGGCAGGCCGGTGCCGCGCCGGATCAGCTCCACCGGGTCGATCGCCGCGGGATCGTGGCCGTCGGGCAGGCGGGTCGCGATGAAGGACCACAGGCCCGCTTCGTCCAGCGGCCCGAGGACGGAGGGCACGTCGGCGTTGACCATCCAGTACATGATGCCCGGCCCGTGCCGGCCTCGCGCCGCGAGGCCGGGCGCGCGGAAGATGACGTTGATGTTGGCCGCGAGCGCGCCCGCCCCGGTCATCCGCGCTCCGATCGCGCCACGCACCGCCGAGCGCGACCCATCCGCGCCGATCACATAGGCACTCCGCACGTGGCGCGTCGCTCCGCTCGCGAGGTCCCGGATCACGCAGGCGACGGCTTCGTCGGATTCCCCGAGCGAGACGAGTTCCTCGCGGAACCGCACCTCCACGCCGGGAAGGGACGTCGCGTGGGCGCGCAGCACCTCCTCCAGCACGTATTGCGGGACCCACTGTGCTTCCTCGGCGTAAAGGTTCGTGCGGGCGCGGGTGCCGTTCAGCGCGTCCTCGAAGCGCGCCAGCTCCGGCCCATCCATGCGCGTCGCGAAGATGATGGTGGACGGCCGGTCCGGATGGATCGGCGAGGCGCGGCGCAGCGCGTCGGCGATGCCCCAGCGCCGCAGGTGCTCCCGCGTGCGCACGTTGGTTGTTTTCGCACGGGGAGCGTAGCCGACGCGGTCGTTCCGCTCGACGACGAGGCAGCGCACGCCCCTGTGGCCGAGCTCGATCGCGGCGGCCAGCCCCACGGGTCCGGCGCCGACGATCAGCACCTCGGGGTCGGCCGCGCCGCTCACGCCCGGCACGGCATGTTCCGTCGGTTCACCGTTGTTTCCTCCCGGGCCGCCGGGATCGCGCCGTTCACCGGAGTGGAGGCGCGACCCTTTCCAGCATTCCGGGGTGGAGCATGCCTTGCCGGGGGATGCTCACAAGATGCCGGTTTGATCGGAGCGATACCCGTATGGTATCGCCCTTCCGGCGTCCTCCTCCCCTTGCTGCCCGGCGCGGCCCCGCGCGGAGGCGGGCGTGGAGGAAGCGCCGTGAAGCTGCATCACCTGCAGGAAGTCGTCGCCATCGCGGAGCATGGCAGCATCCGCGCCGCCGCCCGCGCGCTGAACCTCGCCCAGCCCGCCCTGACCCGCAGCCTCGCCGACCTTGAGCGCGAACTCGGCGTGCCCCTGTTCGAGCGGCACGCGCGCGGCGTCGTGGCGACGTCCGCCGGAACCGCGGTGGTCGGCCGCGCGACCGCCATCCTCGAGGATCTGCGGCGTGCGCGGGAGGAGGTGGCCCAGCTTCGCGGGGCGACCGGCGGGACGGTGGCGGCGGGCTTGTCGACGGCCGCGCATATCGGGCTGCTGCCCCCCGCGCTGAGGCCCTTCCGCGCGCGCTATCCGGACACGCAACTCCAGATCATCGAGGGCCTCTATCCCACGCTGGAACCCCTGTTCCGCACGGGCGTGCTCGATTTCTACATCGGGCCCGACCCTGGATCACCCCTGCCGCCGGGGCTTGCGGGGGAGGTGCTGGGGCCGGGCAACCGGGTGGTTCTCTGCCGCAAGGGCCATCCCCTTGCGGGGGCCCGGTCCCTCGCGGACCTCGTCGGCGCCGACTGGATCACGACCTCCGTCACCGCCGATGCGGCGGACGAGATGGGCCGGCTGTTCGACGCCCATGGGCTGCCTCCGCCGCGCCTCGCCGTGCGCTCGCGTTCCGCCCTGACCGTGATGACCTGCCTGGCGCACAGCGACCTGCTGGCGATGGTGCCGCGTGGATGGACCCGCTTCGCCCTGACGCGCGAGGCGCTCATCCCCGTGGAGGTCGCGGAGGAACTCGCTGCCCCCGCGATCATGCTGATCAGGCGCCACGACCTGCCTCTGACGCCCGCGGCGACGCATCTGCTCGATCTCATGCGGCGCGCCATCGGACGCCTGTAGGACGGAGCGGCGGACGCGAAGAGGCGAAGAGGCGAAGAGGCGAAGAGGCGAAAGGCGCGCCCGGTCGCGGCGGCAGCGGCAAGCGGGAGCGGTGCGGCGCTCCCGCCCTTCGTTCAGGTTATTCGTGGGCCATGCCGAGGTCGCGCAGAACCTGGCGGTTGCTGTCGCTTTCCGCGACGAAGCGCTCCCGGAACTCGGCACCACTGGCGTAGCTCGGCACGGCGTTGAGGCGGCCGGCGGCGGTGCGGAAGCTCTCGCTCGCCACCGCCTCGCCGCAGGCGCGCTGGATAACGGCGGCGATCGCGTCCGGCAGGCCGGCGGGGGCGATGAGGCCGCCGGCGGAGCTGCCGACGATGGGGTAGCCGGCCTCGGTGACCGTGGGGACCTGCGGAAGGGAGGCGATGCGCGCGGCGTTGAAGACGCCGGCCACCGGCAGGCCGGTGGAAGCGGGAATGGAAGGGCTTTCGACGAAGGCCATGATCTGGCCGCCGAGCGCCGCCTGCGCCATCGGGCCGGCGCCCGAGAAGGGGGCGTGGAGCGCTTCCACCCCGGCGCGGCGCAGCAGGTTGGCGATGAGGATGTGCTGGGTGCTGCCCTGGCCCGGCGAGCCGTAGACGAGCGCCTCGGGCTTCGTGCGGCCGAGGGCCACCATGCCGGCGATGTCGCGGAACGGCGCGTTGCGGCCGAGGACGAGGACCTGCGGGTTGTCGTACACCAGGCAGAGGAAGCGGAAGCTGTTGAGCGAGTAGCTGAGCGGAACAAGATGCGTCTGCGCCGTCAGCGGCGTGTTGGGCGAGAGGCCGATGGTGTAGCCGTCCGGCCGGGCACGGGCGACCTCGGCGTCGCCGATCGTGCCGGATGCGCCGCCGCGGTTGACCACCACCACGCCCTGTCCGAGCGCCTGGGACAGCGATTGCTGCAGGGCGCGCGCCATCAGGTCGGTGTTGCCGCCGGGCGGATAGGGGACGATGAGCTGGATGGGGCGGGCGGGATAGGCTTCCTGCGCGCCGGCCCCGCCGGACAGGATGGCCAGAGGGGCGAGCAGGCCGAGGCAGCGGCGGCCGATCCGGTTCCACCATTCCTGGGGCATGACATCCTCCGCGTCCGTTGTTGCCGGTGACCCTAGGGGAGCCATGCCGGCGGCTCAACCGGACCTCGCGCCCCGGTGGCGGGAGCCTGGAGGGCGGCCGGGGCCGGATCTCAGGCGCGGCAGTCGTTCAGCAGGGCACGCACCGCATCGGGCTGAAGCCGTCCGTTCTCCGCGATCAGGACAAGCCGCACCGGGGCCACGCCGGGCGGAGCGGCGGGAGCCGCGCCGAAGGTCGCGCGCTGCCCGACCATCTGGAACAGCATCGGGTGCTGCTGACCTTCGAAGCGCAGGATGCCCTTGGCGCGCACGAGAAGCGGTGCGAGGCGGCTGACCGTCGCCTGGAAGCGCGGCAGCGACAGGGGACCTTCCGCCGTCCAGCTCAGGCTTTCGAAGCCGGGGGTCGCGAATCGGCTGGCCGCGGGCAGCGCGCGATCCGGGAAGGCCAGCGGGTCATCCGAGAGGAAGAGACCGGCCGGCACGCGGCCGCATCGGGTTTCCAGCACGGTCCGGCCCGGCAGCAGGGCCGCGAGCCGGGCGCGGATATCCGCCAGCTGCCCGGCCGGCACGGCATCGGCCTTGTTCAGCGAGATGACGTCGCCCGCGCGGAGCTGGGAAAGCAGCAGCGCGTCGTCCAACATTGCCGGCCGATCGGCGAGCGCCTGCGCGTCCGCCACGCAGAGCACGGCGTCGAGCGCGGCCTCCCGCCAGATCACGGGGTCCAGAAGGCTGCGCACGATCTCGGCGGGGTCGGAGACGCCGCTGGTCTCGATCACGATGCCCTCCGGCGCCGGGTCGCGCCGCAGGAGGAGCGAGAGGGTCCGCAGAAGGTCGCCCTGCAGCGTGCAGCAGATGCAGCCGTTCTGCAGCGCCACCATCCCCTCGGCGCTTCCGGCGAGCAGCTCGGCATCGATGTTGATCGCGCCGAAGTCGTTCACCACCGCCGCCAGCCGCTTGCCGTGCGGGGCGGTCAGCAGGTGGTTGATCACCGTTGTCTTGCCCGCACCCAGGAACCCGGTGACGAGCAGCACGGGGACGCTCATCAGCGCCGGACCGGCTTCCCGGGACGCGCGGCGGTCTCGAGTTCGCCGCCCGCGACGACCGCGACGCCGTTCACCAGCACGTGGCGCATGCCCTCGGCCGCGCGGTTCATGTGCCGGAAGTCGGCGCGGTCGGTCAGGGCCTCCGCGTCGAAGATCACGATGTCGGCGTCGCAGGCCGGCTGCAGGCGTCCCTTGCGGCGCATCTGCGGGGTGCTTTCCTCCAGCACCCGCGCCGGGATCAGCGTGCATTTGGCGATGCCGTCCAGCAGCGGCATCGTGTTCCGGTTCAGCACGTATTGCCGCAGGAAGCGCGTGAAGGTGCCGGAAGAGCGCGGGTGGGAGGAGGCCTCCGCCGGCAGCGGCCACTCGTCGCCCGTGTAGACGGAGGCGTCCGGCAGGGTCCATGGCATGGCGTCGGACGCGATGGCGCCGCCGGGGTAGAGGATGGAGGTGTCCAGCAGGTCCTGGTGCCGCGGCTGCACCTCCACGTCGAGGAAGTGGAACAGCACGAGCGAGGCCGGTGCCTCCTGCTGCGCGGCCACCAGTTCGTCGCGCGAGGCGAAGCGGTGGCCGGTGGAGACCATCTGGACCGAGCCGTAGTCGCGGCCCGTGCGTTCGGAGAAGGCGGGGTCGGTGAAGAAGGCGGCGCCGAGGACGGTGGAGCCGGAGCCGTAGGGATAGGCCTCCACCGTGATCTTCAGGCCGAGCGACTGCGCCTTCCGCACCAGCTCCGCCGCACGCTCCACATCCAGCAGGCTGGTGCTGTTGAAGTGGCAGATGTGCATGTGGGCGCCGGTGGAGCCGGCATAGCCGATCAGGCGCGTGTAGGCCTCGATGGAGCTTTTCGGATCGACGTTCGACATGTAGGCGATGTGCGTGTAGGTCGGCACCCCGCGCTCCGCCGCCAGGCTGCAGACAAGGGACATCTCCTTGACGCCCGTGCCGGGGGCGTAGGCGCTGGGCAGGCCGATGCCGATGCCGCCCTCGTCCAGGCCCTCGCGCACGCGGCGCAGCACCTCCGCCACCTCGGCGTCCGTCGCCACCTCGTCCATCCAGCGGCGCTCGCGGGTGGCGCGTCCCATGAAGCCGAGCTCGGGCTCCGGCTCCATGCCCGTCATGGCGGCGATGCGGGCCGAGACCCAGGCGGCGGCGGTGCCGTAGTTCAGCACGCGCCCCGCCGCGGCCTGGCGCTCGTACCAGAGCCCGACCGGCAGCACGCCGACCTCCAGCTCCAGCGAGGTGGTCACGCCGTCGAAGGCCTGCATGCGGTCGGCGGGAATGGACTGCCCGTGGGCGTGCAGGTCGATGAAGCCCGGCGCGACGACGAGCCCGGCGGCGTCGATCTCACGCCGCGCCGCCCCCTCCACCGCGCCCACGGCGACGATCCGGCCCTGCGCGATCGCGACGTCGCCCGTGGAGTCCAGGCCTGTCTCCGGGTCGAGCAGGCGTCCGCCGCGTATGATGAGGTCGTGCATGGGGCTCAGGCCTTCCGCAGGTTCCAGAAGACGGGCGCGGTGCCCGGCAGGACGTCCCGGAGGCTGTTGCGGTATGCGGTGGGCTGCTGGATGGTGCCGATCGGCACGTAGGGCACGGTGGCGAAGGCCTGGCGCTCCATCTCCGCGGCCAGCACCTTCTGCGCCGCCGCGTCCCTGGCGCCGAACCAGTCGGTGCGCAGGGCCTCCAGCTTCTGGTCGGTGAACCAGCCGGCCCAGCCCGCGCGGCCGTTCCCGCGCAGCGCGAGGTGGGAGGCGGGGCTCATGAACTCCGGGGCGACGGCGGTGGTGTGGAAGATGTTCCAGCCGCCTTCCTCGGGCGGCTTCTGGGAGGCGCGGCGGGCCAGCACCGTGCCCCAGTCGGTCGCCACCAGCTCCACGTTCATCCCGAGGCGCTTCAGGAGGTCCGCCGTGATGTCGCCCATGGGCGCGAGGAACGGCATGTCGGTGGGGGAGATGACCACCACCTTGCGGCCGTCGTAGCCGCTGGCCTTCAGCATCTCCCGTGCCCTGGCGAGGTTGGCCTCCATGACCTCCCCGCCGGCGCCGGTGGAGAGGGGCGTGCCGCAGGGGAAGAAGGCCTTGCACTCGCTGAACAGGGAGGGATCGCCGACCATGGCCTGGAGGTAGTCCGGCTGGTTCACCGCGTGCAGCACGGCCTGGCGCACGCGCACGTCGTCGAAGGGCGGAAAGAGGTGGTTGAAGCGCAGCAGCACGTAGACGCCGAGCGGGTCGCGCGTGGTGATGGTGATGTCGCGGGAGCGGCGGAGGATCGGCAGCAGGTCGGTGGGGGCATTCTCGATCCAGTCCACCTGGCCGGTCGAGAGGGCGGAGACGGCGGTGGAGCTGTCGGGGATGACCTTCCACTCCACGCGGTCCACGTTGACGCGCTTGCCGCCGGCGGCGCCGTCCGGCGCCTCCGCGCGCGGCACGTAGCCGTCGAACCGGGTGTAGACGGCCTGGCTGCCGGCGACCCACTGATCCTTCACGAAGCGGAAGGGGCCGGAGCCCACGGCTTCCCGGATCTGTTCCTGCGGCGATGTCCGGGCCAGCCGTTCGGGCATCATGAAGGGCACGGGGCTGGACAGCTTGCCCAGCGCTTCCGCCAGCAGGGGGAACGGCGCCTTCAGCCGGAAGCGCAGCGTGCGGTCGTCCACCGCCGAGAGATCGTCGGTCTGCGCCATGAGGGTCGCGCCGAAGCCGTCTCGCGCGGCCCAGCGGCGGATGCTGGCCACGCAGTCCTGCGCGCGCACGGGCTCGCCGTCGTGGAACCTCAGGCCGTCCCGCAGGCGGATGGTCCAGGTGCGGCCGTCATCCGCCACCTCGTGGCCCTCGGCCATCTGCGGCTTCACCTGGAACCTGGCATCCATGCTGTAGAGCGTGTCGTAGACCATGTAGGCGTGGTTCCGGACCACGTAGCCGGTGGTCCAGACCGGATCGAGGGCGGCGAGGTCCGACTGGGGCACGAAGCTCACGACCTTCGCGCCCTGCGCCACCGCCGGGCGGCCGAGGCCGGGCGCGAGCGCCGTCGCGGCGGTGGCGCCCAGCAGGGCGCGGCGGGTGGAGGCGGTCATGCGGCGGGCTCCTGGAGGGTGTTGGTCGGCGTGAAGGGATCGGCCACGCGGGGCCAGTAGGGGCGGGTGCGCTTGCTGAAGGGAATGCTCGCGTAATCCGGCGGAATGGCGCCGGGCGCGGCGACGTAGCGGATCTCGCGCGCGACCGGCGCGAAGGCGGCGTGGAAGTGCTGGGTGGACTTCACCACGACGAGGTTCTTGTCGGCCAGCGTGATGCCGAGCCCGGTGAAGGCGTCCGGCGCGAAGGTCTGCTGGCGCCTGCTGACGAGGACGATGTCGATGCCGTCCGCGGACACCCAGGCGCTCGGCCCGAAGCCCGCGCGGCCGCCGCTCAGCCCGGTCTGCGTGAAGTCAGGATCGAGCCTGCGCACCGTGACCATCAGGTCCACCGGATCGCCGGATGAGGGGCCGCACTTGCCGCCGATCCGCAGCAGGAAGGCCGCGCCCTCGCCGGCCTCGGTGCAGAAGGCCACCGCCTGCGGGTCCCAGAAGCAGCCGATCGCGGCGTTCCTCACGCCCCGGTCCACCAGCCGCCGGAGGATGGCGGTGTTGTCCGAGGGTGCGCCGCCGCCGGCGTTGTCCGCCACATCCGCGAGGACCAGCGGGCCGCCCTGGCCGGACAGCGCGCGGTCGATGCCCTCGTCGATGGTGTCGTGATGGGTGGAGGTGGCCTCGCGCATGGCCCAGATCTCGTCGCCCAGGCGGCTGGCCAGGGCCTCGGCCTTCTCCCTGTCGCCGTCGGCGATGACGACCACCTTCGCGCCCACCTCCTCCACGTCGCCCCAGGGAAAGCCGTGGCCGAAGGAGACGGAGAGGATGCCGTCCTTTCCTTCCAGGGACTGCATGCGCGCGACAAAGGACCGCATCGGCTCCTGCGGCGTGCGCCACATGCTGATCATGCGGCAGTCGTGATAGGCCGTGACCGGGTTCACCTCGCCCCGCGCGGCGCGGGTGCAGAGGGCGTACAACTCCTCCGCCCGCTCGGCCATGTCGATGTGCGGGTATTCCTTGTAGGTGATGATCGCGTCCGCGTTCCTTCGCATCAGCTCCGTCAGGTGGCAGTGCAGATCCAGCTCGATGCCGATCCTGGCGGTGGGGCCGACCACCTCGCGGACGCGGGCGAGCGTGTCGCCCTCGCAGTCGTCATAGCCATGCGCGACCATGGCGCCGTGCATGAAGAGCAGCACGACGTCCACCGGACCGGCGGAACGCAGGTCGTCGAGCAGCATGTCGCGAAGCCCCTCGTAGACATGCCGCAGCGTGGTGCCGGCCGGCTGCGCGAAGGTGCAGAGGCTTTCGGCGACATCGTGCCCCCCGGCCTCCGCCAGGCGGCGCCAGGCGATCAGCGGGATGTTGCCGGCAACGGGCGGATGGCGGCTGCCGTCGTCGCGGAACCAGACCCGCTCCTCCTTGAATCCGGCCCAGCCGGTGGGAATGGGCGAGAAGGTGTTGGTCTCGGTGGCAAGCCCCGCAATGAAGATCCGCACAGCCTGCACCTCCTGTCTTTCGATCTGGCATCCGGCCGAACGAACACCTACGATGCGTCAAGATTTGATCGATAGTGAAATTCCACGATCGGATGTGTCAACATGCATGAGGTCGCCGACCTCTCCCCCGGCCGCCCCTCGCTCGGGGAATCCGTGCGCGCCGCGCGACAGGCGCAGGGCCTCACGCTGAAAGAGGTCAGCGCCCGCTCGGGCCTCGCCGTATCCACCCTCTCGAAGGTGGAGAATGGCCAGATGTCGCTGACCTACGACAAGCTGCTCGCCCTCAGCGAAGGGCTGCGGGTCAATGTCGCCAAGCTCTTCGAGGCGCCCGGCGCGGCGCGGCGGCCCGTCACCGCGCGGCGCAGCGTCAGCCGCGTTGGGGAGGGCCAGCGGGTTCGGACGGACTGGTACGACTACCTCTACCAGTTCGCGGACATCGCGCGGAAACGCATGATCCCGATCCTGGCGGAGCTGCATGCCCGCTCCCTCGCCGAGTTCGGCTCCCTGATCCGGCACACGGGCGAGGAGTATTGCCACGTGCTTCAGGGCCGGGTCGCGGTTCACACCGAGTTCTATGCGCCCGACCTGCTGGAACCCGGGGACGGCATCTACCTCGACAGCAGCATGGGCCATGCCTACCTCAACGCCGGCGACGGCCCCGCACGCGCCGTTGTCGTCTGCTCCGGGATCGATCCGGAGCTGGACGCGGCGCTGATTGCGCTGCTGAGCGGACGCCGGCGCGGCGCATCCGAACCGTGACCCGGTGAATGCAGCCCCGCGGCGGATGGAGATTCAGGGCATGGCGCAGTCGGCGATCGTGCTGGGCGCGGGGATGGTCGGCGTGTCCATCGCCCTGCACCTGCGGCAACGCGGATGGGAGGTGGCGCTCGTGGACCGGCGGCCGCCTGGGGAGGGCGCCTCCTTCGGCAATGCCGGGCTGATCCAGCGGGAGGCGGTGCACCCGCACCCCTTCCCGCGGCGCCTCGCGGAGCTCACGCGCATCGCCGGCAACCGCGGCGTGGATGCCGTGTACCATCCTTCCGCCCTGCCTGGCCTGGCCTCGCCGCTTCTGCGCTACTGGTGGCATTCAGAGCCGGGGCGCTACGAGGCCGTGGCCCGGGCCTATGCCCGGCTGATCGTCACCTGCCTGGATGAGCACATGGCGGTCGCGCGCGATGCCGGCTCGGCGGAACTGCTGCGCCCCATCGGCTGGATGCGCCTTTTCAGCACCGAGGCGCAGCTGGACCATGCCCGGCAGGAGGCCGAGGCGGCTCATCGCGACCACGGGGTGGGCTATCGCGTGCTGGATGCCGGCGCCCTGGCCGAGGCGGAGCCGCACCTCATGGTCCGGCGCGCCGGGGCGCTGCACTGGACGGATCCCTATTCGGTCAGCGATCCCCATGCCCTCACCACATCCTACGCGCGGCTCCTGGAGGCCAGGGGCGGCCGCTTCGTCCTCGGGGAGGCCGCGACGCTGGAGCGCGCCGGGGCCGGCTGGCGCGTCCAGGGGGCGGAGGGACCGGTGGAGGCCGCCCACGCCGTCGTGGCCCTTGGCGCGGCCGCCGGTACGGTGACACAGCGCTTCGGCTATGCACCGCCGCTTTTCGGCAAAAGGGGCTACCACCACCACTACGGCATGCGGGGGAATGCGGTGCTGAACCACCCCTTCATCGACGAGGCCAGCGGCTTCTGCCTTGTTCCCATGCGGGCCGGCATCCGGCTCACCACCGGCGCCGAGTTCGCCCGCCCCGGCGCGCCGGAAACGCCCATCCAGATCGAGCGGGCCGAGCCGATCGCGCGTTCCCTCCTGCCGCTGGCGAATAAGGTGGAGGACAAGCCGTGGATGGGGGTGCGGCCCTGCACGCCGGACATGCTGCCGGTGATCGGCCCCATAGCCGGGCATGACGGGCTCTGGGGTGCCTTCGGCCACGCCCATCAAGGCATGACGCTGGGGCCCACCACCGGGCGTCTCCTCGCGGAGATGATGGATGCGAAGACGCCCTTCATCGACCCGGCACCTTACCGCGCCGAGCGGTTCTCCTGAGCGTTCGGCCGATCCTCGGCAGGGTTACCCACCCGCGGCTTCCACGGGGCAGTTGGTTCAGGGACGACCGCAAGGTTGAGCGCGATGGCTCTGGCGGTGGGCCGGGATGACGGCGTGGCAGGGTTCGCCAATGGGAAGGCGCCGGGCCTGATGAACGGCAGCATGCGGGCGGAACCGGAGTCTTGCTCCACCGGCCAGCTTCCCGCCCCTCCCGGCGGCGGCGTCCTCCGTCCGGACGGACCGCAACACGCCGCTCAGTCCCTTCACCGTGAAGCCCGGCCGAACGCAAAAAGGCGGGCCACCTTCCGGTGGCCCGCCCTTCAGCCAATCCCCGGAGGGATCAGGTCTTGTTGACGGCGTCGCGCACCGCGTCCTTGGCGCCGCCCGCCGTGTTCTGGACCTTGCCCTCGGTGCGCTTGGCCGCGCCCTCGGCCTCCATCTTCTTGTCGCCGATCGCGGCGCCGGCATTCTCCTTGATCGCGCCGCCAGCCTGCTTCAGGGCGCCCTCAATGCGGTCCTTGTCGATCGCCATGTGCTGTCTCCCACGTCGTTGTTGCGATGGGATGAGAACGTGGGGTCCGCCGCGGGGTTGCTCTCCTTATGTCGCGCAACATCACAGATTGAATCGAGCATCACATGTGCGGGAGATATTTCCTTCAACGCGATCCGGCGCAGCTGGCCCGGTACTACGACACGCCGGCCAGCAGCCCGACGCCGAACTTCGCACCGAGCTGGAACATGGCACCGACGCAGGACGGGATCGTGCTGCGGCGCCATCCGGAAAGCGGGGAGCGGCGGATGGATGCCTTGCGCTGGGGCCTGGTGCCGCGGTGGGCCAAGGACATGAAGGACGGGGCACGGCTGATCAATGCCCGCTCGGATGGGGTGGCGGAGAAGCCATCCTTCCGGGAGGCCTTCCGTAAGCGGCGGTGCCTGGTGCCGGCGGACGGCTTCTTTGAGTGGCTTTCGCCCAGCGAGGCGGCGGTGCGGAGCAAGGACCCGAAGCAGCCCTTCGCCGTGGCCCTGGCCAGCGGGGAGCCGATGAGCCTCGCGGGCATCTGGGAGGGGTGGCAGGACCCCCAGGGCAACTGGCTGCGCACCTATTCGATCATCACCACGGAGGCGAACCCGAAGCAGCAGCCGCTGCATCACCGCATGCCCGTGATCCTGGCCCGGGAGGACTGGCCGGCCTGGCTGGGGGAGGAGGAAGTTCCGGTGGAGGGGCTGCAGGCTTTGCTGCAGCCCTGCCCGCCGGAATGGCTGGCCTGCTGGCCCGTGAGCAAGCGGGCGAACAAGGTGGCGGAAAACGATGCCGGGCTGATCCTGCGCGACGCCTCGGTGCAGGCGCCGCCGGGTTTGGACGATCCCTCGCCCTATGAGCCTCGGTAGGTGGAATAGCTCCAGGGGGAGCAGAGGAGGGGGACGTGGTAGTGCCCCTCCCCTTCCCGCAGGCCGACATTGATCACGACGGTGCCGAGATAGCCGGGATCCTGGCCGCGGGCGGCGAAATAGGCCGCGACGTCGAAGCGGAGCTCGTAGCGGCCGGGGGCGAAGTCGCCGGGCGGCAGGAGGGGGGCGTCGAGGCGGCCGTCGGCGTTGGTGGTGCCGGCGCGGATGAGCACGGGCTCCGGCTCCATGCGCCAGAACTCCAGCGGCATGCCCTGGGCGGGGATGCCGTTGGCGGTGTCGAGAACGTGGGTGGAGACGGCGGAGGGCTTCATTCGGCGGCCATCGCGATCGATTCCTGGGGGATGTCGCCGGTGAGCTCGGGCTCGGCGTAGGTGAGCAGGCTGTCCAGGTGGGCTTCGGCGTCCTCCAGCCAGAGGCGGCGGCAGATGCCGTCCACCAGGCGCAGGGTTCCGTACTTCATGCCGCTGATGGTGGCGCCCGACAGGCCCATGGAGGCGGTGGAGCCGTAGTTGATCATGTGGATGTGGGTGAGGAAGGGGGCTGCGCCCGGGGCGTTCTCGCGCATGGAGAAGTCGTCCCGCAGGTAGGGGCAGGCGCCGAGGACGGGGAATTCCTGGCCCTCGGGCGGGGTATAGACGTCGCGCCAGAGAAGGACGTGCCGGGCGAAGGGGGCGAGTTCCGGGCGGAGCGCGAGGTCGAAGGCGGTGCCGGTGCCGGTGATGACGTGGTCGGTGCGGTGCTCGCCGCGGGGCGTGGTGACGACGACCTCGTCGTTTTCCTCGCGGACCGCGAGGACGGGGCTGGCCATGTGCAGGTCGAAGCGCGGGTCCGAGGCGACGCGGTTCCAGGATTCCTGGGGCGGCGGTTGGTTCAGGGCGAAGATGTGCTGCATGAAGCGCCAGCGGAGGGCATCCGGCATGGCGTAGAGCTGGCCGAGGAAGCCGGACTGCTCCATCCAGCGGAAGGGGTTCACCCGCGGCATCTTCGCGCGGCGGACCAGCATGGTGCCCTGGGTGGCGCCGGCCTCCAGGGCGGTCGCCAGGTTGTCGAAGGCCGAGGCACCGGCGCCGACCACGAGGACGCGCCTGCCGGCGAGCGCGCCGAAGTCGACATGGCCGGAGGTGTGGGAAACGCGGGCGGCGGGGAGCTGGTCGAAGGGAGCGGGGATCGCCCAGCCGCCCATGCCGTCCATGCCGGTGGCCAGCACCAGCTTGCGGGCACGGACCATGGTTTCGCCGGAGCCCGTGAGGAAGGTGAGTTCGAGCGGCTCGCCGGTTCCGGTGTGGCCGATGCGGATCAGCCTGTGCCCGTGGGTGACGGGGAGTTCGAGGGTGGCTTCCAGCCAGTCGAGGTAGCGCTGCCAGTCCACGCGGCCGATCTTGTTCAGGGCGTCCCAGGCCTCGGCGCCGTCGCGGGCGGTGAAGAAGGCGCGGGGCGTGAGGGCGGGGATGCCGAGGTCGGGGCCGGTGACGTGCTTGGGCGTGCGCAGCGTCTTCATGCGGGCGAAGGTGGTCCAGACCCCGGCGCCGCCGGCGGGGGCGGCGTCGAAGACGCGGACGCGCTGCACGCGCTCGCGCAGGAGGCCGAAGGCGGTGACAAGGCCGGTCTGCCCCGCGCCGATGATGGCGACGTCCAGCACGCCCTCACCTTTCTCCGGCACCCAGGGGTGGCGGGGGTAGGAAAGGAGTTCGAGCTGCCGGCGGGCTTCCTGGGCCAGGGCGGCGAGGCCGGGATGGCCCGCAGGGATGGACGCGCTGTCGTCGGGCATGGCGGAGGTCCCGGGGGGAAATGGTTGCGCCCGGTGCTTAGCATGGAGCGTGCCGCGGCCGACACGGTGGGGTGCGGGTTGATCTGGCGCCCGGCAATACCGCAAATGCGCGGACGCCCACCCGAAAGGACCATCCATGAGCGCCAGCACCGCCCCCAACCTGATCGCGGCCGTGAGCGAGCAGCGGCAGTGGGACCGGCTGATGGAACTGGCGAAGCTGGGCGCCATCACGGGGGCCGACGGGTCGCCCGGGGTGAACCGCCCCTGCCTTTCGCCGCTGGACCGCGAGGCGCGGCGGCTGATGATCGGCTGGGCCGAGGGACTGGGGCTCGCCGTGACGGTGGACGAGATCGGCAACCTGTTCTTCCGCCACGAGGGCACGGACGCCGAGGCGGCGCCGGTGCTGACGGGCAGCCACATGGACAGCCAGCCCAATGGCGGGCGTTTCGACGGCATCTGGGGCGTGGTGGCCGGGCTGGAGGCGGTTCAGGCGATCCGCGAGGCCGGCGTGGCGACGAAGCGGCCGATCGAGGTGGTGGCCTGGACCAACGAGGAGGGCGGGCGGTTCGCGCCGGGCTGCATGGGCAGCATGGCCTGGGCCCACTTCAAGCCGGCCAATGCCTGGGACGCGGTGGCGGACCTGGAGGGGGTGACCTTCCGCCAGGCACTGGACGAGCACCGCAAGGCCGAGGCCGACCTTGCCCGGCGGCCGCTGGGGGGCAAGCCCTTCGCCTATCTGGAGGCCCATATCGAGCAGGGGCCGCTTCTGGAGGCGGAGGGGAAGGACATCGGCGTGGTCACGGGCATCCAGGGGAGCCGGTGGTTCATCGTGGAGATCACGGGCGAGACGGCGCATGCCGGGACCTCGCCGGTGTCCACGCGCAAGGATGCCGTGCAGGACATGATCCGGGCCATCACGGCGCTGAACGCGCTTATGACGGACCCGACGGACGTGCTGCGCTTCACGGTCGGGCAGATCGAGGTGTTCCCCAACACCTCCAACACGGTGGCGGACCGGGTGCGGTTCACGATCGACTTCCGACACCCCGACAAGGAGCTGCTGATCACCAACGGCGACGCCATCGAGCCGACGATCCGCAGCGCGGTGAAGGGCTGCGAGGTGGCGGTGACGGAGCGCTTCCACGCGCTGCCCGTGGAGTTCGACGCGCTGGTGACCGACGCGGTGGAGGATGCGGCGACGGCGCAGGGGCTTGCGGCCGTGCGGATGCCGAGCGGAGCCTTCCACGACGCGCAGTTCATGGTGCCGATCTGTCCGGCGGGCATGCTGTTCGTGCCGAGCCGGAACGGCGTGAGCCACAATCCCGCGGAGTATTCGAGCGCCCCGCAGCTCGCCGCGGGGACGCGGGTGCTGGCGGCGGCGCTGGTGGAGCTGGCGAACAAGGAAACCACGGCGCCCGTGTTCTGAGCCGCGGGAGGCGCGGTGGCTTCCGGTTGCCCGCAGCGCGGTGCCATCCGCTTGCGGGCGCCGGACACCGCATCAGAGACCGGGCGGCGTGAAAATGGTGTTCTGCCGTAACGTGGGTTTCACCAGAGACCGACGTGCCGGAACGCCGCTCGGAGCGGCGCTGCTCCTGTGCGACCGGGTGGCCTCGCAGGGCTGTGCGACGGGACGGAATTCACCGGATGCGAGCGAGGCTTCGTGGATATCCGGGCCCTGGCCGGCACCACCGTGAACATCCCTGGGCAGGGCTTCGGGGGCCATCTCGGTTCGGCGCCGGGAATGGCGAGCTGGGCTGAACAGAACGGCCTCGTGCCGGCTTCTGCGAAGACCTTGCCAATGTATGGCGGCTCCGCCGATGCGTCCGCATGGGTCCCCCCGGTCGACGGGATCAACCCAGCCACGGTGTTCGGACGCGACGGCATCTCGTGCGGCGTCTCTGCGCAGGGGTCGGATATCGACCTGATCCGCTCCCTTTTTGTTTCGGTGCTGGAGAACGTCCGCCGGTCAGGCGTTCTCGTTGAAAAGGAGGTCGACAGGGAGGTCGTGCAGAGCAACGTGCGGGTGCAGCAGGTGGCATTCCGCCTCCGGGCCGAAACCAGTCAGGCCAACAGGCCGGATCGCATCTTCGTTCTGACCGCGAACACGATAACGGACAGGCGCTTCCCGGTCGTTCCAATCGCGTCCCACGTTCAAGGACGGTAAGGCCGGGCGGTTCGGTAAGGACCAACCCGTGGCCGGGGAGTGGAAAAGAAAATCCGGCGATCCCTGGGAAGCTGGACGGGCGCTTCCGGGATCGCCGATTCTGCCAGGCCGAAACGCGGCCTGGCGGCTACTTGGGAGCGAGCACCATGATCATTTGCCTGTTCTCCAGGCGGGGCATGGATTCGACCTTGGTGGCCTCGGCCATCTCGGTGCGGATGCGTTCCAGCACCTTCACGCCGAGATCCTGGTGGGCCATTTCGCGGCCGCGGAAGCGGAGGGTGACCTTCACCTTGTCCCCTTCCTCGATGAAGCCCTTCATCTGGCGCATCTTCACTTCGTAGTCGTGGTCGTCGATGTTCGGACGGACCTTGATTTCCTTGATCTCGACGACCTTCTGGCGCTTGCGCGCCTCGTTGGCCTTCTTCTGCTGCTCGTACTTGAACTTGCCGAAATCGGTGATCTTGCAGACCGGGGGCTCAGCGTTGGGGCTGATCTCGAGCAGGTCCATTCCGACATCATAGGCGCGGGCCAGGGCCTCGCGCGCGCTCATCACGCCCTGCATCTCACCGTCCTGGTCGATCAGGCGGACCTGGGGCGCGCGGATCTCCTCGTTCACCCGCGGTCCGTCGCGGGTCGGGAGTGTATTGGGCATTGGGCCTCGGGCCAGGGTCGTCTCCTGTTGTGGTGGGTCGTTCTGGGAAGTTATGGGGCGGGGCGGATGCGTCTGCAACCGCTGCGTGGCGGGGTCAAGCCGATTCGGCCGTCCTTGACGGGACGACCTCCGGGGGCGGTCAGGCCGGCCCGGCCTCCTGGACGGGGGCCGGCCGGCGGTCGGGCGGGGCGGCCTGGGCGAGGATGCGGGCCACGGCCTCGGCGAGCGGCAGGGTTTCCTGCTCGCGGCCCGGCAGGCGCCGGAGGACGAGGTTGCGCTCCTCGGCCTCGCGCCGGCCGATCACGGCGAGAAGGGGAACGCGGGCCTCGATGTGCTCGGCGACCTTGCGGTTGATCTTCTCGTTGCGGGTGTCGGTGGCGACCGAGAGGCCGGCGGCGCGCATGGCCTCGGCCACCTCCTCCGCATAGGGGGCGGCATCGTCCACGATGGTGGCCACGACCACCTGGGTGGGGGCGAGCCAGAGGGGGAAGCGGCCGGCGTGCTCCTCGATGAGGATGCCCAGGAAACGCTCGAAGGAGCCGAGGATGGCGCGGTGGAGCATGACCGGGCGGTGCTTGGCGCCGTCCTCGCCCACGTATTCGGCGTCGAGCCGCTCGGGAAGGACGAAGTCCACCTGGAGGGTGCCGCATTGCCAGTCACGGCCGATGGCGTCGCGCAGGACGAATTCGAGCTTGGGGCCGTAGAAGGCGCCCTCCCCCGGATTGAGTTCGTAGTCCACGCCGGCGGTGGCGCAGGCCTCGCGGAGGGCGCCCTCCGCGCGGTCCCAGGTGGCGTCGTCGCCGGCGCGGGTGGCGGGGCGGTCGCTGAACTTCACGCGGAACCCGGTGAAGCCGAAGTCGCGGTAGATGGAGGACAGGAGGGCGACGAAGCGGACGGTCTCGGCCGCGATCTGGTCCTCGGTGCAGAAGATATGGGCGTCGTCCTGCGTGAAGGCGCGGACGCGCATGATGCCGTGCAGCGCGCCGGATGGCTCGTAGCGATGGCAGGCGCCGAACTCGGCCATCCGCCAGGGAAGCTGGCGGTAGGAGCGGATGCCCTGGTTGAAGATCTGCACGTGGCAGGGGCAGTTCATCGGCTTCAGCGCGAGCACGCGGTCCTTCTCGGACTCGTCCTCGACGGTGGCGATGAACATGCTTTCGCGGAACTTCTCCCAGTGGCCGGACTCGATCCAGAGCTTGCGGTCGAGAAGCTGGGGGGTCTTCACCTCGTCGTAGCCGGCGGCGTCGAGGCGGCGGCGCATGTAGTCCTCCACCGTGCGGTAGAGGCGCCAGCCCTTGGGGTGCCAGAAGATGGAGCCGGTGGCCTCCTCCTGAAGGTGGAAGAGGTCCATCTCCTTGCCGATGCGCCGGTGGTCGCGCTTCTCGGCTTCCTCCAGCTGAAGGAGGTGGGCATCCAGTTCCTTCTGGTCGCGCCAGGCGGTGCCGTAGATGCGGGACAGGACGGGGTTGCGGTGGTCGCCGCGCCAATAGGCGCCGGCGACCTTCTGGAGCTTGAAGGCGGTGCCGACATCGCCCGTGCCGCGCATGTGGGGGCCGCGGCAGAGATCGAGCCAGTCGCCCTGGCGATAGATCGAGATCGTCTCGCTTTCGGGCAGGTCGCGGATCAGCTCGGCCTTGAAGCGCTCGCCCCTGTTCTCGAAGAAGGCGATGGCCTCCTCGCGGGGCCATTCCTCGCGCTCGAACCGGGCGTTGCGCGCGACGATCTCGCGCATCTTCGCCTCGATCGCCGGGAAGTCCTCGGGCGTGAAGGGCTGGTTGCGGGCGAAGTCGTAGTAGAAGCCGTTCTCGATGGCCGGGCCGATGGTGACCTGGGTGCCCGGAAACAGCTCCTGCACGGCCTCGGCGAGCACGTGGGCGGCGTCGTGGCGGATCATGCCCAGCGCCTCGGGGTCGCGCCGCGTGATGAAACGGAGCTTCGCGTCGGCCTCGATGCGGACGGACAGGTCGCGGAGGGCGCCGTCGACCTCCATGGCCAGGGCGGCCTTGGCGAGGCCGGGGCCGATGGACGCGGCCACGGTGGTGCCGGTGACGGGACCGTCGAAGGATCGAACGGAACCGTCGGGCAGCGTGATCGCGGGCATGGGGGCGGAGCGGGCCTCTCGGTGGGTATAAGGGCGGGAGAGGTGGCAGGCGGGCGGGGGGAGGTCAAGCGCGCGGGAGGCGGGGCTGCCTCGCGCGGCCTCCGGAGGATCGGTGCGGCGGGTTTGTCCGGGTGTTGTGAGCGGGAAATACCCGTGGGAGCGGAGCATGGGGGCGGCGCGATGGTGGCCGGAGCATCTCGTAGGCGGCGGTCACCTCGATCCCTTCGGTGAAGAGGGAGGCGGTGTCGGGGGATCAGGATGCCGGCGAGGGGGTTCTGCAACACGTCGCGGAGGGCAAGGCGGATGGCCACGCCGCGGATGCCCGGCGGGTTGCATTGGTCGCCCGCCGAGGCCGAGGGGAACGCGAGGAGGCCGAGATCGGGAACACCATCGGGGTGGTGACGCCGCCGGCGATGCGGCCCGCGTCATCGCGGGGCGGATGGCGCGCCCGGGGGCGGACCGGGGGCGGAGAAGAGCGCCCCCGGGCGGAGCCCGGGGAGGAGGCGGACGGCGGAGTTGCCGCGGACCTGGAGCCGGCCGATGGTCCGCCGGACATGGCGCTTCCTTGGCCGTCCGGGGGTTCAGCGCGCGGGCTGTTCGGTGCCGGGGACGGCGCCGCTGACATCCGCCAGACTGGACGAGGTTTCGCCCGGGGCCTGCGGGAGGACGCTGAGGCTGCCGTCTGTTTCCAGCACCACGGCGCCGACCTCCGCGGGATCGGCGGCGCCCGATCCGCGAAGCGCGGCCAGAACTTCCGCCCGGGTCACCCGCTGTGAACGCATGGCGCCCTCCAGGAGGCGCCCCTGGTGGAGCAGGAGGGTCGGCTCGGACTTCACCAGGTCGCTGAAGCCGGGGGAGCGGACCGAGAGCCAGGCCACGAAGTACTGCAGCCCCGCCAGGAGGAGGAAGGCGAGCAGCCCCTCCGCCAGGGCGACGGACTTGCTGAGAAGCACCGTTGCCAGCGTCGAGCCCAGCGCGACCGTGACGATGAGGTCGAAGGCGTTCAGCTTGGCCAGGGTGCGCTTGCCCGAGACGCGCAGCAGGACCACCAGGGCGACATAGGCCAGGGTGCCGACCACCAGCACGCGCAGAAGGCCGAACCAGCTGTCGAAGAACATGCGTGCCGCTCCTGTCCGGACCTCGCGTCCGGGCGTCGTTGGGCGGGGAGAGCACGGTGCGAGGTCACCGTGGCTGGTGCAGCAACGCTTTGGCGGCGAGGGCGGCCAGCAGGGCGCCGGCGGAGTCCATCACGATGTCGAGGATGGTGTCGTGCTTGCCCTTGATGACGTCGCCGGGCGCGAACTGGTCGAACCCCCATTCGGCCACCTCCCACAGGGCGCCGATGGCGATGCCGAGGCTGGCCAGCAGGAGAACGACGAGGACGCGCTGGCGCGGCTCTCCCGTGAGCGCCCGGGCGAAGACCATGAGGCCCAGCCAGAGCGTGAGCGCCAGGATGGTGGCGCCGTGCAGGACACGGTCGAACCACCAGAAGCGGTGGTAAAGGTCGAAGGCATAGCCCGCGACGTTGGCGGCGGTGACCAGGCCGAGCGAAACCCAGGCGGCGATGCGCCCTCCGGCGGTGGCTCGCATCGTCATGCTCCTGGTCTGGGCCGTGCCCGGCGGCCTCGCGGGGACAGCCTGCGGTTCAGGCGGAACGGCGCGCCTAGTTCCGGAACACCACCGTGCGGGAGCCGTTCAGCAGCACCCGGTCCTCCAGCTGCCAGAGCAGGGCACGGGAGAGGACGCGGCGCTCGATGTCACGGCCCTGGCGCACGAGGTCGTCCGGGGTGTCGTTGTGGGAGATGCGCTCCACGTCCTGCTCGATGATCGGGCCCTCGTCGAGGTCGGCCGTGACGAAATGAGCGGTGGCGCCGATCAGCTTCACGCCGCGGGCCTGGGCCTGGTGGTAGGGGCGCGCGCCCTTGAAGCCCGGCAGGAAGGAGTGGTGGATGTTGATGCAGCGGCCGGCCAGCTTGGCGGCCAGGCCGTCCGAGAGGATCTGCATGTAGCGGGCGAGGATCACCAGCTCGGCACCGGACTCGCGGATCACGCGCCAGACCTCGGCCTCCTGCTCCAGCTTGGTCTGCCGCGTGACGGGGAGGTGGTGGAAGGGGACGGCGCCGAAATCGAGGTGCTGGTAGGTCTCGCGCCCATGGTTGGAGATGATGCCGACCAGGTCCATCGGCAGTTCGCCCAGGCGCCAGCGGTAGAGGATATCGGCCAGGCAGTGGTCGAACTTCGAGACGAGGACGATCACCTTGCGCCGGGCGGCGCGGTCGCGGAGCGTCCATTGCATGGAGAAGCGCTCGGCGACCGCGGTTAGGCCCGCCCGCATGGCGGGGATGTCGAGAGCGCCGTCCGGGTGGTCCAGGGTGATGCGGGCGAAGAAGCGGCGGCTCTCGACATCGTCGTACTGCTGGGCCTCGCGGATGTTGCCGCCGTGCTCGAAGATGCAGGTGGCCACCGCCGCGACGATGCCCGGCCGGTTGGGGCAGGACAGGGTGAGGATGTGCTCGGGCCGGGGCTGGGGCGGCTGGTTCTGGTCGGGCATTGGCGGGGGACTCGCGCGGGCTGGGGCGCGCCGGAAGCGCGGCGCGGCCATGCCCCTTGCCACCTGCGGGGCTGCCCGGCCAGCCCCCTTCCCCCGTGGTGCCCCGCCGTCAGCCCGTGGTGACGTAGTCCCGGAGCGCCGCGGCCTCGCCCACCGCTTCCTCGATCCGCGCCTTCACGAGGTCGCCGATGGAGACGATGCCGCGCAGCGCGCCGTTCTCCAGAACCGGCAGGTGGCGGACGCGGCGGTCGGTCATCATCTCGAGCGCGCGGGTGATCGGCGTGTCGGGGGTGGCGGTGAAGAGCTTGCGGGTCATCACATCCGCCGCCGTCTGGCCGGCCAGGACGCCGTCCTCCTCGGCCAGCGCGCGGACGATGTCGCGCTCGGAGACGATGCCGAGCACCTCGCCCGCCGGGCCGCGCACCAGCACGGCGCCGAGGCGGTGTCGGACCATGGTCTGGGCGACCTTGCCGAGTTCCTCTTCCGGGCCCACCGAGATCACGTCGGAGCCCTTGTTGCGCAGGATCGTGGCGATGGTCATCGCAGCCTCCCCGGGCCAGTGATGGGGAGGATCGTGGCAGGGTTGAGGGGGGAGGCCGCAAGCGGGAAAAGGCGGTGTCACGCCTCCGTGAAGTTTTCGTAACCTGAACCAAGCGGGCGCGGCGGTCGCGCCCGCGCCCCCTCAGGCAGCGACGGCTGCCGCCTTCGCCTGCTCCGGCCCGGAAAGCTGCGTGCGGACGAGCTCGGCGAAGCGGCCGCCGAGGGAGACCAGCTCCGCGAAGGTGCCGCGCTCGACGATCTTGCCGTACTCGAAGACCAGGATCTCGTCGGCGTCGCGAATGGTGGAAAGGCGGTGGGCGATGATGAAGGTGGTGCGGCCGGCCATCAGGGCCTTCAGCGCGCGCTGGACGCGGGCTTCGGTGGCGGCATCCAGCGCGCTGGTGGCCTCGTCCAGGATGAGGATGGGCGGGTCCTTCAGCAGGGCGCGGGCAATGGAGAGGCGCTGCTTCTGGCCGCCCGAAAGGCTGATGCCGCGCTCGCCCACGCGGGTGTCGTAGCCCTGGGGCTGGCGGATGATGAAGTCGTGCGCCTCGGCCATGCGGCAGGCGTGCTCGAGCTGTTCCTGGGTCGCGTCGGGGCGGCCGATGAGCAGGTTTTCCTTGATGGTGCGGTTGAACAGCATGGCGTCCTGGAAGACCACGCCGACGTTGCGGCGCAGGCTTTCGAGGGAGATGTCGCGCAGGTCGTGTCCATCGATGGTGACGTGGCCCTGGACGGGATCCCAGAGGCGCTGGAGCAGGGACATGGCGGTGGACTTGCCGGCGCCGGTCTGGCCGACCAGGGCGACGGTCTTGCCGGGAGGCGCCTCGAAGTTCACGTCGTTCAGGATCAGGCCGCCGCCGGGATAGCCGAAGGCGACGTGGTCGAAGTGGACCATGCCCTGGACGCGCGGCAGGTCGATGGCGTCGGGCTTCTCGGGCACGGTGCTGCGCGCGTCGAGCACGGAAAAGACCTCGCGCAGGCCCGGCACCTGCATCAGCAGGCGCGAGACGAAGCCCACCGCGCTTTCCAGGCGGCCGATCAGCATGGTGGCGAAGCCCATGAAGGCGACGATCTCGCCGACGGTGGCCTGGCCGCGCATGTGAAGCCAGGTTCCGAGCATGAAGATGGTGATGACGCTGATGGTGCTGGCGGAGCGGGTGAGCACGGAAACGATGGCCCACCAGTTGAGCACCGGGAACTGGTGGTCGAGCACCTGGCGCACGATGTCGCCGAAGAGGCGGGCCTCGGCGTTCAGGCGGGTGAAGGACTGCACGACCACGACGTTGGAGAGCGCGTCCTGGGCGTTGCCGGCGAGCTGGCTCTGGAAGTCCTCGACCCGCTCCTGCGCCTCCTGCGTGCGGCTGACGACATAGGCCGCGACGATGGAGAAGATGATCACCAGCGCCAGCAGCACCAGGGCGAGGCGCCAGTTCATGAAGAAGGTGAGCGGCAGCAGCACGATGACGGTGATGAAGGTGACCAGGTGGTCGCGGAAGAAGGAGAGCCAGATGCCGAAGAGGTGGTCGGTGCCGACCAGCATGACCTTCATCAGGCGGCCCGAGGCGGTGTCGCCGTGGAAGGAGAGTGGCATGGCGAGCACGTGCTGGAAGTAGCGGTGCATGACGGTCAGGCGGTTGCGGTGCGCCATGCGGTCGGCCAGCAGGGAAACGGCGACATTGGCCGCGATGCCCGTGATGCCGACCGCCGCCCAGACCACCAGCAGCGAGACGGCCGAGCGCCAGACCACGTCCTGCGGCAGCCTGTCGGCGCTGGTCAGCACGTCCACGACCCGGCCGAAGAGGACCGGCTCGAGGAACTGCAGGCCGGCCAGGGCGAGCGAGGCGAGGGCGAGGCCGATCGCCACCCACTTGTCCGGCGCCAGCAGGCCCAGCACGCGGGCATAGGTCTGGAGAAATCCCATGCGGTTCGAACCCCTTACGCTCTCTGACGCACGCATTCCGACGCATGTCCGACCCGGACACGGCCTGGGCAGCCTCATCCCCAGGCGAACCTGTTTCCGCAACGCGGCAGGCCGAACTCGGCTGCACGAGCGGTCGACCGGATTGCGGCCCGGCGCAAGCCCTTGTCCGAACACCCTTGCAAGAGCCCGTGGGGGCGGGCACGTCTTTTGTTGTCGCCGCGGCGGAACAGGGGCGTGAGACCCCGGCGCGCGGTTGCTCAAGGAGGTTGTTCATGAATGTTTCGCGTCGCGCGCTGCTCGCCACTCCTGCCCTGTCGGGCCTTCCGATTCGCGCGTGGGCGCAAACAGGGGCCGGCAACTGGCCGGCGCGGCCGGTCCGGGTGGTGGTGCCCTTCACCCCCGCCGGAACCACCGACGTGGCCGCGCGGATCCTGGCGGAGCGCCTGCAGGCGCGGCTGAACCAGCCGTTCACGGTGGAGAACCGGGCCGGGGCCGGGGGCAATGTGGGCGCGGACTACGTCGCCAAGGCGGAGCCGGACGGGTACACGGTGCTGATGCAGGCGATCTCCTCGGGCGCCATCAACTACACCCTTTACGGCGACCGCATGCCCTACCGGCCGGAGGACCTGGCCGAGGTGGGGCTGGTGGTGCGCGTGCCCAACGTCATCTTCGTGACGAACGCCCTGCCGGTGCGGAGCCTGCGGGAGTTGGTGGCCTATGCCAAGGCGAACCGGGGAAGGCTGAACATCGGTTCCTCGGGCGCCGGGACGTCGCTGCACGTGACGGGGGAGCTGCTGAAGATGGAGGCGGGCATCGAGATGACGCACGTGCCCTTCCGCGGCGCGGGGCCGATGCTGGCGGAGGTGATCGCCGGGCGGGTGCAGGTGGGGGTGGACAACCTGCCCTCCGCGATCGGACACCTGCGCGACGGGCGGCTGCGGGCCCTGGCGGTGACGACGGCCACGCGCACCCCGGCCCTGCCGGACTGCCCGACCACCGCCGAAGAAGGGCTGCCCGGCGTGGAGGCGACGGCCTGGTTCGGTATCCAGGCGCCGGCCCGCACGCCGCGGCCGATCATCGAGCGGCTGGGTGCGGCGATCGATGCCGTCGTGAAGGAGCCCGAAACCCGGGCACGCATGGCGGACGTGGGCGGCATGATGCCCGACCTGACGCCGGACGGCGGCACGACGCCCGCCGCCTTCACCGCCTTCGTGCGGGCGGAGACGGCACGGTGGGGCGAGGTGGTGCGCAGATCCGGCGCGACGGTTGAGTGAGCGAGTGGGCGAGCGAGTTAAGAAGGCGGCTTGGGAGTGAGTCATATGGATCAGAGAAACAGCTTTGGCGCCCTGTCGCGCCGCGCCGCGCTGCTGGCGGCACCGGCCCTGGCCGCGCCCTTCGTGGCGCGGGCGCAGGGCGTTTTCCCCAACCGCCCGATCCGGATCATCGTGCCCTTTCCGGCCGGGGGCGCGACCGACCTGACGGCGCGGGTGGTGGCGGAGCGCATGCCGGCGTTGCTGGGCCAGGGCGGCGAGCCCTCCCGCTTCCCGGTGGTGGTGGACAACCGGCCGGGCGCGGGCGGCAACCTGGGCAGCGACGCGGTGGCCAAGGCGGACCCGGACGGGCACACCATCCTGTGCTGCACCATCGGCACGGCCAGCATCAACCAGTTCCTTTATTCCCGCCTGCCCTATGACCCGACCCGCGACCTGGCGAGCCTGGCGCTGGTGAACGAGGTGGCGAACGGGATCGTGGTGGCGCAGGACTCGCCGCTCCGGACCCTGGCGGACCTGCTGGCGGCGGCGAAGGCACGGCCTGGGGAGCTGAACTACGGCACGCCCGGCAACGGAACCTCGGGGCACCTTTGCGGGGAATACCTGAAGACCAAGGCCGGGGTGAACCTGACCCATATCCCCTATCGCGGCACCTCGGGGGTGATCCCGGACGTGCTGGGGGGACGGGTGGAGGTCGCGATCGACAACCTGCCGGGCTACCTGCCGCATATCCGGGAGGGGCGGATGCGCTGCCTCGCGGTGACCTCCTCGGCGCGCTGGTTTTCCCTGCCGGAGGTGCCGACGGTGATCGAGGCGGGGGTGCCGGAGT
Source organism: Muricoccus vinaceus (assembly GCF_042433125.1). Lineage (NCBI taxonomy): Bacteria > Pseudomonadati > Pseudomonadota > Alphaproteobacteria > Acetobacterales > Roseomonadaceae > Muricoccus > Muricoccus vinaceus. The sequence continues at coordinate 479,017 of NZ_JBHLVZ010000084.1, forward strand.
TCGAGGCGGTGGCCTGGTTCGGCTTCCAGGCGCCCGCGCGGATTCCCGCGCCGGTGCAGGAGCGGCTCGCGGATGCCATCCTGGGCGCGGTGGCCGAGCCCGCCACGGCCGAGCGGCTGCGCGACATCGGCAGCGCGCCCCGGCCGCTCGGGCCCCGCGCCTTCGATCGCTACATCGAGGCCGAGAACAACAAATGGCGGGAGGTGGTGCGGGCCGCCGGGGCGAAGCTGGACTGAGCCTTCGGGGCCGGCGGGGCGGGGCTCAGAACTCCGCCTCCACCTCCAGCTCGTGGATGTCGGGCTCGGGTTCCTCCTGCGCGGCGGCGAGCCACTCGGCCATGGGTGCCCATTCCATGATGCGCCCGGCATAGGCGGCGCAGGCGCCCGCCAGGGGGACGTCGTAGGTCAGGAGGCGCGTGACCACGGGGGCGTACATGGCGTCGGCCACGCTGGGGCGGCTGCCGAAGAGCCATGGGCCGCGCCAGGTTTCCAGGCAGTCCCGCCAGATGAAGAGGATTCGGTCGATGTCCGCCTGCGGACCGGCCCAGACGCGGAAGCCCGGGCGGTGGGCGCGGAGGTTCATGGGCAGGGAGGCGCGGAGCGCCTGGAAGCCCGCATGCATCTCCCCGGAGATGGAGCGGCAGCGGGCGCGGGCGGCTCGGTCCGTGGGAAGCATGCCGGCCTCGGGGAAGGCCTCGTGCAGATGGGCGGCGATGGCCGTGGTGTCCCAGATCCGCAGGCCTTCGTGCAGGAGGCAGGGGATGCGGGTGGAGGAGGCGCGCATCAGGAGTTCCGCACGGGCGGCGGGGTCGTCCAGGTCCACCCTCTCCACCTCGAAGTCGAGCCCGGCGAGGCGTGCGATCAGGAAGCCCCGGAGCGACCAGGAGGAGTAGTTCCTGCTGCTGATGAGGAGCCGGGCCCGTTCCATTTTGCTGTCCTTTCGCGCCGCCGGGTGCTCTGCCGGCCTGGAGCGGAGGCTATGCCAGAACCGTTCCATTGTCCCCTGCGGCGGGTGCGGAGGGGCGCTGCGGCAGAAGAGGCACAAGCCGGGAGCGAAACGGGCCACACTGTTGACCTCGATGGGGGCGAGGCCCACCATCCCGAACTGTGATCAAACCCATGACCCTGCCCGGCCGTTCCATGGCAATGCGTCAGATGAAATCGAAGCGGCCTGCATGATCTACCAGCTCTGGCAAGCGCAGCAGGACCTGCAATTCCCCTTCCGGGCCTTCGCCGAAAGTGCCGGGCGCTTGCTGAAGCAGATGGAGCCGGTGACCGCCGCCCTTCCGCTGGCGGCGCCTTTCATCCGCCGGACGGCCGCGGCCTTCGACATGGTGGCCCAGGCCAGGACCACCCATACGAGGCCGGGCTACGACTTCACCACCGTGCGCGTGGGCAACCGCGACGTGGAGGTCACGGAGGAGGCGGTGCTGGAGACGCCCTTCGGGACGCTTCTGCGCTTCGCCAAGGACACCTCGGTGCAGCAGCCGCGGGTGCTGGTGGTGGCGCCGATGTCCGGGCACTTCTCCACCTTGCTGCGGGGCACGGTGGAGGTGCTGCTGCCGGACCATGACGTCTATATCACGGACTGGGTGAACGCCCGGGACGTCCCGCTCTCGGCCGGGGCGTTCGGCTTCGACGACTTCACCTCGCACATCATCCGCTTCATGGAGGTGCTGGGGCCGGGCAGCCACGTTCTCGCGGTATGCCAGCCGGCGCCCGCGACGCTGGCGGCCGTGGCGGTGATGTCCGAGGAGCGGAACCGGGCGGTTCCGGCCAGCATGACGCTGATGGCCGGGCCGATCGACACGCGGGTGAGCCCGACCAAGGTGAACGAACTCGCCCAATCCAAGCCGATCGGCTGGTTCGAGCAGAACCTGATCGGCACCGTGCCCGGACGCTATGCCGGCGCGGGGCGGCGGGTTTACCCGGGGGCGGTGCAGTTGCAGGCCTTCATGTCCATGAACATGCAGCGGCATGTCAGGGCGCACCGGAACCAGTTCGCCAACATCGTGGCCGGCAACACCGAGGCCGCGGCGGCGCACCGGCGCTTCTACGACGAGTACTTCGCCGTGATGGACCTGCCGGCGGAGTACTTCATCCAGACCGTGCAGCGCGTCTTCCAGGAGCATGACCTGCCGCGGGGGGCGCTGACCTATCGCGGGAAGCCCGTGCGGCCGGAGGCGATCCGGCGCACAGCACTGCTGACGGTGGAGGGCGAGCGGGACGATATCTGCGCGATCGGCCAGACCATGGCGGCGCTGGACCTTTGCCCGAACATCCCCCTGGCGAACCGCCGGCACCACCTGCAGACGGGCGTGGGCCATTACGGGGTGTTCAGCGGGCGGCGCTGGGCCAGCGAGGTTTACCCGAAGGTGCGGGCCATGATCGAGGCGAACAGCTAGGCTTCGGTCCCTCCCCCGCGAGGGGGAGGGAATGTCAGGCTTCCCGGGTCAGCCCTGGAAGGTGTCGCACTGGCGGATATCGCCGCTTTCCAGGCCGCGGCGGAACCAGCGGACTCGCTGCTGCGAGCTGCCATGGGTGAAGCTTTCCGGACGGATCCGGCCGCCGGTGACACGGTCGTCGCCCACGGCGGCGGCGGCGTTCAGGCCCTGCTCGATGTCGCCATCCTCCAGGATCTGGCGGGCACGGTTGGCCTGGTTGGCCCAGACCCCAGCGAAGCAGTCGGCCTGCAGCTCGACCCGGACCTGGAGCTGGTTGCGCTCGGCCCCATCGGCGCGGGCCTGGGCCCGCTGGACCTGCGGCAGGACTCCCAGAAGGTTCTGCACGTGATGTCCGACTTCGTGGGCCACGATGTAGGCGGCGGCGAATTCCCCGGTGGCGCCGAGCTGGCGCTGGAGGCGGGCCATGAATTCCAGGTCGATGTAAACGCGGCGATCTTCCGGGCAGTAGAAGGGGCCGGTCTGGGCCTGGGCCGCGCCGCAGCCGGACTGGGTGGCGCCGGAGAAGAGAACCAGCACGGGCTCCTCGTAGCGGCGGCCGAGCTGGGTGAACTGGGCGTTCCAGACGCGCTCCGTCTCGCCCAGCACCTGGCCGATGAAGCGGCGGCCGGCGTCTTCCTGGCCACCCTGGCCCTGGCTTTCGTTCTGGGCCTGGCGCTGCGCCGGGCGGGCGGGCTCCGGGTCGTAGCGCCGTTCCTGTGGAGCGGGCTGCTGGGGTGCCATCTCGCCGCCGCCGAGGATGGTGGAGGGATCCACGCCGAGCAGCAGCGCGACCACGAGCAGAACCACGCCGCCGATGCCGCCGACCGCGATGCCGCCGCCGCGCCTGCCGCCACCCAGGCCGCCGAATCCGCCGCCGCCGAAGCCCCCGCCGCTGCCGCGACGGTCCTCGACGTTGTCGCTTTCCGGACCGTCGAGACGCATGGCAGAGGGCTTCCTTGTTCCGATGAGCAGGGGGCGAACGCCCGCCCCTGGGTGGGGTTGCGGCAGAGGGATCAGCCGCCCTCGGCGATGATGGCGGCGAGCCCCTCGCGCCAGGTCGGATGGCGCCAGGCGATGCCGAGGGCCTGCTTGGTGCGGGTGTTGGCGATGCGGCGGTTTTCCGACCAGAAGGAGAGGGCCATCGGGGACATGGTGGCGCGGGCCGTTTCGAAGGGAACGGCGGGGGGCGGGTCCATGCCGAGGAGGCGGGCGGCGCCTTCCGTCACGGCCGCGCTTTCGGCGGGCTCGTCGTCGGACAGGTGCAGGACCCGCAGGCCGGGCGGGGGCGGGTCGCCGGCGGCGGCGAGCACGGCCAGGGCGATGTCATCGCGATGGATGCGGCCGAAGGCGTGGCCGCGCAGCACGGTGCGGCGGGCGGTGCCTGCGCGGAGGTCGTCCAGCACGGAGCGGCCGGGGCCGTAGATGCCGGCGCAGCGGAAGAGGTCCACCGCAGTGCGGGGGGCAAAGCTCTCCCACTGCCGCTCGGCGGCGCGGCGGCGGATCGAGCGGGGCTGGGCGGGGGCTGGTTCCGTTGCCTCGTCCACCCAGGCGCCGGCGCGGTCGCCGTAGACACCGGTGGTGGACAGGTAGCCGATCCAGCGGAGGGGGGCCCTGGCGAGCGCGGCGGCGTGGGCGGCGATCACGGGGTCGCCCGCCTCACCCGGCGGGGCCGTGACGGCGAGGTGGGTGGCGGCGGCGATGCCGGGGCCGGCGCCCGCGAAGGGAATGACCGACAGGCCGGGGATGGCAGGGGCGGCGGAGGGGTCGCGGGCGGTGGCCGTGACCCGCCAGCCGGCCGCCAGGGCATCCCGCGCGATGGCGGCGCCGCTGAAGCCGAGGCCGATGAGGAGGAGGTTGCGGTCCATTCCCCATTCTTGGGCATTGCGGGATCTGCGGGCTAGGCTGGGGCATGAAGCCTGGCACGGGATCGATGGCGTGCGCTGCCGCGCTGGCGGTTGCGGTGTGGGGCTGGTGGTGGGTGATCGGCTCCGCCCCCCCTGCCCCGGCGCCCGCGCTGCCCGAAGCGGCGCGGGCGCCGGCGCCCGCGCGCGATGACAAGGAATGCCTGGAGCGGCTGCGTCCCGGTGGCGCCGCGGCGCTGGACTTCGCCCTGGCCTGGGAAGCGCGCGGCGGGGGAGACGGGGCACGGCGCTGCGCGGCCCTGGCGATCGTGGCGGGCGGGGAGCCCGAGCGGGGGGCCGCACGGCTGGAGGCGCTGGGCGGGCGGCCGGGCGCGGGTGACGCGGCGCGCGCCGCCTGGCTGGGGGAGGCCGGGCAGGCCTGGATGCTCGCGGGGCAGCCGCGGCGGGCGCTTGGGCCCATCACCCTGGCGCTGTCGCTTGCGCCGGCGGATGCGGGACTGCTCGTGGACCGGGCGGCGGCCTCCGGGGCGCTGGGGCACTTCGGGGATGCGCTGGAGGATGCGGGGCGCGCGGCCGCGCTGGAGCCGGGGCGGGTGGAGGCCTGGGTGTTCCGCGCGGCGGCGCTCAGGCGGCTGGAGCGGACCGGCGAGGCGCTGGCGGATGTCGCGCGGGCGCTGGCGATCGACCCCGGGAATGCGGCGGCGCTGCTGGAACGGGGCATCCTGCGGCGGATGGCCGGGGATACCGAGGGTGCGCGGGAGGATTGGGAGGCGGTGCTGGCGCGGGAGCCGGAGGGCGGCGCGGCGGCGGTGGCGCGGCGGAACCTGGAGCTGGATCAGGCGCCGCGGCGGCGGGGCTAGAAGTCCAGGTCGGCGTAGTGGTTGGGGGGCGTGAGGCCGCTGACGCGGTCGGCCAGCAGGGGGCGGAAGGCGGGGCGAGACTTCACGCGGGCGTACCAGTCCTTGACCGCGTCGTTCATGGACCAGTCGACGTCGCCGATATAGTCGAGGCAGGAGAGGTGGGCGGCGGCGGCGAGGTCGGCGAGCGAGATCTGCGAGCCCGCGAGCCAGGCGCGGGTCTCGGCCAGCCAGCCCAGGTATTCGATGTGCGGCTTGATGTTGGCGTAGCCGGCGCGGAGCGCGCCGGCATCGGGGTTGCCGCGGCCCAGCATGCGCTTGAGCTGCTTCTCGAAGTAGAGGTTTCGGGTGACCTCGCGGTCGAACTTGCCGTCGAACCAGGCGACCAGGCGGCGGACCTCGGCGCGCTCCGCATGGGTGCGGCCGACAAGGGGCATGTCCGGATAGGCTTCGTCGAGATACTCGCAGATGGCGTTGCTGTCGGCGAGAACCAAGCCGTTCTCTTCCTCCAGCACGGGGACGGTGCCGGCAGGGTTCATCACCAGGAACTCTTCCCGCCGCTCCCAGATGCGCTCGGCGCGCAGCTCGAAGGGGATGCGCTTTTCCTGGAGCGCAAGGCGCACCTTGCGGCAGGCGGGGGAGAGCGGGAGGTGATACAGGATGCGCACGGGGCGGGTGTTTGCCACCCCGGGGCGCGGCGGGCAAGGCGCGCTGCCGCTTTAAGGACCGCGCGCAACACCCTGTAGTGTCAAGCTTTGTAGGCCGAGCCGCCTCGAGGGCCGGCGGCTGGCCGCCGGCCCTGTTCCCTCACTCCGCGGCCATCAGCCGGTCGCTCATCGGCTTCGGCAGGAGCTTGGCGTAGTCCTTGGGAACGACGTGCCAGAACCGGTCGCGCTCGGTGGACCAGTCGTTCAGGATGCGGGCGGCGAGGCGCGAGCCGGTTTCCCGCACATGCCGCTCGACGAGGCCGTGCAGCATTCCCTCCCAATGGGCGGAGCCGAGACGGGCCCAGAGGAGGGTGTCGCGGTTGAGGCGGCGCTCGAAGGTCTGGTCGGCGTCCCAGACGAAGGCGTGGCCGCCGGTGAAGCCGGCGCCGAAGTTGTCGCCGACGGCGCCGAGGATGACCACCGTGCCGCCCGTCATGTACTCGCAGCCATTGGCGCCGATGCCCTCCACCACGGTGGTGGCGCCGGAGTTGCGGACGGCGAAGCGCTCGCCCCCCTGCCCCGCCGCGAAGAGCTCGCCGGCCGTCGCGCCGTAGAGGACGGTGTTGCCGACGATGGTGTTCTCCTCCCAGACGAAGTTGGCGGAGGGGCCGGGGCGGACGGTGATGGTGGCGCCCGAGAGCCCCTTGCCGACATAGTCGTTGGCGTCGCCGAGCACCTCCAGCTTCAGGCCGCGGACGCCGAAGGCGCCGAGCGACTGGCCAGCCGAGCCGCGGAGGCGGACGGTGAGGTGGCCCGGCTGGAGGCCGGTCATCCCGAACTGGCGGACGATCATCGAGCTGGTCTTGGTGCCGATGGCGCGGTGCGTGTTCTGGATGTTGTACTGAAGCTGCATCTTCTCGCCACGGGAGAAGAGGGCGGCGGCGTCGCGGATCATGTCGGCATCGAGGGTTTCCGGAACCTCGTTGCGGCCTTCCAGCGTGCAGTAGGCGGGATGCCCGCCGGCATCGGCCTGGACCAGGAGGGGGTTCAGGTCGAGGTCGTCGAGGTCCTCGGCGCCGCGGGAGACCTGGCGGAGCAGGTCGGTGCGGCCGATGACGTCCTCGAGCTTGCGGACGCCGAGCGAGGCCAGGATCTCGCGCACCTCCTCCGCCACGAAGGAGAAGAGGGAGATGACCTTCTCCGGCGTGCCCTCGAACTTGGCGCGCAGCGCCTCGTCCTGGGTGCAGACGCCCACGGGGCAGGTGTTGGAGTGGCACTGGCGGACCATGATGCAGCCCATCGCCACGAGGGAGGCCGTGCCGATGCCGAACTCCTCCGCGCCGAGCATGGCGGCGATGACCACGTCGCGGCCGGTCTTGATGCCGCCGTCCGTCCGCAGCTTCACGCGGTGGCGGAGGCGGTTGAGCAGCAGGACCTGGTGGGTCTCGGAGAGGCCCATTTCCCAGGGCAGGCCGGCATACTTGATGGAGGTGACGGGCGAGGCGCCGGTGCCGCCGGAATGGCCGGAGACGAGGATGGCGTCGGCCTTGGCCTTGGCGACCCCGGCCGCGATGGTGCCGATGCCCGAGCGGGACACCAGCTTCACGCAGACGGTCGCTTCCGGGTTGATCTGCTTCAGGTCGTAGATGAGCTGGGCGAGATCCTCGATCGAGTAGATGTCGTGGTGGGGCGGCGGCGAGATCAGCGTGACGCCCGGGGTGGAGTGGCGGAGCTTGCCGATGAGCTCCGTCACCTTGAAGCCGGGAAGCTGGCCGCCCTCGCCGGGCTTGGCGCCCTGCGCGACCTTGATCTCGATCTCGCGGCAGTTGTTCAGGTACTCGGCGGTCACGCCGAAGCGGCCGGAGGCGATCTGCTTGATGGCGGAGTTGGCGTTGTCGCCGTTGGGGCGGGGCCTGGCGCGCGCGGGGTCCTCGCCGCCCTCGCCGCTGTCGGAGCGGGCGCCGATGCGGTTCATGGCGATGGAGAGGGTTTCGTGCGCCTCCGGGCCGAGGGCGCCGAGCGAGATTCCGGGCGCGAGCAGGCGCTTGCGGATTTCCGTGATGCTCTCGACCTCCTCCAGCGGGAGGGGACGGGCCGTGGGGGTGCGGAAGTCCAGCAGGTCGCGCAGCGCCACGGGGGGAAGCTGGCGCACGGCGTGGCTGTAGCGCTTGTAGGTCTCGTAGCTGTCGGCGTTCACGGCCTTCTGGAGAAGGTGGATCAGGCTGCCCTCGAAGGCATGCGCCTCGCCGCGGCGGCGGAGCTTGTAGAGGCCGCCGACGGGCAGGACGGGGGTGGCGGCGTCCCAGGCGGCGGCGTGCATGTCGAGCACGCGGCGGGCGATGCCGGACAGGCCGATGCCGGAGATGCGGGACTGGGTGCCCGGGAAGAACTCCGCGACGAGGGCGCGGGAGAGGCCGATGGCCTCGAAGTTCATGCCGCCGCGATAGGAGGACAGGACGCCGATGCCGATCTTGGACATCGTCTTGAGCAGGCCCTTGTCGATGGCCTTGCGGTACTTGGCGACGCATTCCTCCACCGAGAGGCCCGGGAAGAGGCCGCGGCGATGGCGGTCGGCGATGCTTTCCTGGGCGAGGTAGGCGTTCACCGTGGTCGCGCCTGCGCCGATGAGGACGGCGAAGTAGTGCACGTCCATGCATTCCGCGCTGCGGATGTTGAGGCTGGTGAAGGTGCGGAGGCTGTGGCGCACGAGGTGGGTGTGGACGGCGCCGACGGCCAGGATCATCGGGATGGCGGCGCGGTCGGGGGTCTGCGCCTCATCCGAGAGGATGACGTGGGCGCAGCCGGAGCGCACACCCTCCTCGGCCTCGCGCCGGATGCGCTCGATGGCGCGGCGCAGGCCGGGCTCGCCTTCGGAGACGGGGAAGGTGGCGTCGACCTCGCAGGCGGTGTCGCCCATGTAGCCGCGCATGGCCGCGAACTCGGCGTTGGACAGCACGGGGCTGTCCAGCATCAGCATGTCGCACTGGGTCGGGTCCTCGTCGAGGATGTTCCCGAGATTGCCCAGGCGGGTCTTGATCGTCATCACGCGGGTTTCGCGCAGGCTGTCGATCGGCGGGTTGGTGACCTGGGCGAAGGCCTGGCGGAAATAGTGGTGCAGGCCGCGGTACTGGCGGGACAGCACGGCGATGGGGGTGTCGTCGCCCATCGATCCGATGGCCTCGGCGCCTTCCTCCACCATGGGATGAAGGATCGCCTCCAGGTCTTCCAGGGTGTAGCCCATGGAGAGCTGGCGGCGGCGGAGGGACTCACCCTCCAGCGTCGCGGTTTCCTGCGCGTCGGCCTTGACGATCTCGTCGATGCGGGTGGTGCGGCGCGTCCAGTCGCCCCAGGGCTTGCGGGCGGCGAGCATGTCCTTCAGCGCGGCGTCGTCGAAGAAGCGGGCCTCCTCCAGGTCCACGCCGATGCACTGTCCCGGGCCGAGGCGGCCGCGGGCGATGACGCTTTCCTCGGGGAAGCGGACCATGCCGGTCTCGCTGCCGACGACGAGCATGCGGTCCGCGGTGATGGTGTAGCGCATGGGGCGCAACCCGTTGCGGTCGAGGCCGGCGACGACCCAGCGGCCGTCGGTGGCGGCGATGGCGGCGGGGCCGTCCCAGGGTTCCATCACGGCGTTGCAGTAGAGGAAGAGCTCCTGGTGCGCCGTGGGCATGGTGGCGTTGGAGCCGATGCTCTCGGGGATGAGCATGGCCTTGGCCATCGGCGCGTCGCGGCCGGCGCGGACGAGGAGTTCGAAGACGTTGTCGAGCGACGCCGTGTCGGAGTTGCCGGCCTGAACGACGGGCTTGATGTCCTCCATGAAGGGGTCGAGCAGCGCGTGGGAGAGGCGCGTCTCGTGGCTCTTCATCCAGTTGACGTTGCCGTGCACCGTGTTGATCTCGCCATTGTGGGCGAGGGTGCGGAAGGGCTGGGCCAGGCGCCAGGTGGGAAAGGTGTTGGTGCTGTAGCGCTGGTGGTAGATGGCGAAGCGGCTGACGAAGCGCGGGTCCAGCAGGTCGGGGTAGAAGACCGAGAGGCTCTCGGCCAGGAACATGCCCTTGTAGATGATCGAGCGGCAGGAGAGCGTGCAGAGGTAGAGGTCGGGGATCTGGGCCGCGATGGCCTGCTTCTCGATCCGCCGGCGGATGACGTAGAGGTCGCGCTCGAAGGTCGCCTCGTCCCGCTGCTCCGGGTCGTAGATGAGGATCTGCTCGATCTCGGGGCGGGTGGCGTTGGCCTTCTCGCCGATGCAGGCGACGTCGATGGGAACCTGGCGCCAGCCGTAGATGCCGTAGCCGGCGATGAGGATTTCGGATTCCACGATCGAGCGGCAGCGCTCCTGCGCGCCGAGGTCGGTTTTCGGCATGAAGACCATGCCGACGCCGATGCGGCCGGGGCGCAGGCGGTCGCCGCCGTGCTCGACGACCTCGGCGAAGAAGTCCTGGGGGATCTCGACATGGATGCCGGCGCCGTCGCCGGTCTTGCCGTCGGCGTCGACGGCGCCGCGGTGCCAGACGGCCTTCAGCGCGTCGATGCCGGCCTGGACCACCTCGCGGCGGGGAATGCCGTCGAGGGCGGCCACGAGGCCGACGCCGCAGGCGTCGTGCTCGGTGGTGTCGATATGGGCCTCGTCGCGGAGGAGGGCGGTGTTGGCGAGGTGCTGGGAGACGTAGTCGGACATGGCTGTTTCCTCGCTCACTCGGCCGCCTGGGGAACGGCGTCGCGCGCCTTGACGTATTCGGCGATGCGGTCGGCGGCGTCGCGGCCGTCGCGGATGGCCCAGACGACGAGGGAGGCGCCGCGGACGATGTCGCCGGCGGCGAAGACGCCGGGGAGGCTGGTCATCATGCTGCGGCGGTCGATCGTGAGCGTGCCCCAGCGGGAAACGGCGAGGCCGGGCTCGTCGAACATCTTCGGCAGGTTCTCGGGGTCGAAGCCGAGGGCCTTGATGACGAGGTCGGCGGGCTCGGTGAACTCGCTGCCGGGGATGGGCTCGACCTGCTGGCGGCCAGTGGCGTCGGGGAGGCCGAGATGCATCTTCGTGACGCGGACGCCGGTGACCTGCGTGTCGCCCTCGAAGGCCTCGGGCGCGGAAAGCCAGGCGAAGCGGACGCCCTCCTCCTCGGCGTTGTGCACCTCGCGCATGGAGCCGGGCATGTTGGCCTTGTCGCGGCGGTAGAGGCAGGTGACGGAGGCGGCGCCCTGGCGGATGGAGGTGCGCAGGCAGTCCATGGCGGTGTCGCCGCCGCCGATCACCACCACGCGCTTGCCGGCGGCGTTGAGGGCGCCGCTGTCGAACTCGGGCACGTCGTCGCCGAGGCCCTTGCGGTTGGAGGCGGTGAGGAAGGACATGGCGGGAACGACGCCGTCCAGATGGGCGCCGGGGACGGCGATGTCGCGGGCCTTGTAGACGCCCGTGGCGATGAGGACGGCGTCGTGCTTCTCGCGCAGCTCCTCCAGCGTGACGTCGCGGCCGATCTCGCTGTTCAGGTGGAAGGTGATGCCGCCCTGCTCGAACTGGGCGGTGCGGCGGGTGATGACGTCCTTCTCCAGCTTGAAGTTCGGGATGCCGTAGATCATCAGGCCGCCCGCACGGTCGTAGCGGTCGTAGACATGGACCTGCCAGCCCTGGGTGCGGAGCTTCTCGGCGGCGGCGAGGCCGGCGGGGCCGGCGCCGATGATGGCGACGGAGCGATCCAGCTCGCGCACGGGGGTGGGCGGCTTGACCCAGCCCTTCTCCCAGGCGGTGTCGTTGATGTAGCGCTCGACGGCGCCGATGGTGACGCTCTCGAAGCCCTTCTCGATGACGCAGTTGCCTTCGCAGAGGCGGTCCTGCGGGCAGACGCGGCCGCAGATCTCGGGGAAGGTGTTGGTGGCGGCGTTGACCTCGTAGGCCTCCTCCAGCCGTCCCTCGGCGGTCAGCTTCAGCCAGTCCGGGATGTTCTGCTGAAGGGGGCAGTGGACGGAGCAGAAGGGCACGCCGCACTGCGAGCAGCGGCTCGCCTGCTCCGCAGCACGGGCGGGGTCGAAGCGGGCGTAGATCTCGTCGAAATCTTCGCGGCGGATCGTGGGCTGGCGCTTTTCGGGCGTCTGCTGGGAAAGGCGGACGAATTGCAACATGCGCTCGGCCATGGCGCGATCCTTGCTCTGCACGCGATGCAACAAGCCGTTCGGGAAGATGGTTGCCCGAACGGCGAAGGGGCCTGGGCCCATTGGAGGCGCGGTTTGCCATAGTCTCACGGGCTCCGCGAGATCAAAATGGCTGAAGGGGCAGTATTGCTGTCCTTCTTAGGTGCCCGATGCCCCGGCGAACTACGCGCTACCGGGTGAGCAACAGATAAAATGTCCGATCCGGACCTTTCAGCCCGGGATCACCGCGCGCCGGCCCCCGCCCTCCCGGAACCGGGTGAGGTAGCTCGGCAGAATGGCCTCCAGCGAGGTGGGGGCGATGCCGAGTTCGGCGAGGCCGGGCAGGTTGCCGGAGGGGACGTTGTCCTTGCGGAGCAGGATGATCTGGTCCTGGGTGAGCGGCGGGTTGGGCAACCAGGCGGTGAGACGGGCCTGGAGCCTCGCGAGGCCGGCCGGCATCTCCACCACCGGGCGGCGGCGGCCGATCAGCTGGAGCATGTATTCCATCAGCGAGCGGAAGGTGGCCGCGCGGGGTCCGGCGAGCTCAAAGGTGCGGCCGGCGGCCTCGGGGCGTTCAATGGCGGCCATCACGGCGTCGGCGACGTCGCCCACATAGACCGGCTGGAAGCGCGTGCTGCCGCCCACCAGGGGCAGCACGGGCAGCACGCGGGCGAGGCCGGCGAAGCGGTTGAAGAAGGCGTCCTCATGCCCGAACACCACCGAGGGGCGGAGGATCGTGGCACGGGGGAAGGCCGAGAGCACCGCCGCCTCCCCTTCCGCCTTGCTGCGCGCGTAGAGGCTCTCCGAGGCCGGGTCCGCGCCGATGGCGGAGATCTGGACGAGGTGGGTGACGCCGGCCGCCGCCGCGGCGGTGGCGATGCGGCCGGGCAGCGCGGCATGGACGCGGGCGAAGTCGCCGGCGTGGCCCTCGGACAGGATGCCGATCAGGTTGACGGCGATCTCCGCCCCCTCCAGCGCGCGGTGCAGCGCGGGGGCATCCATCGTGCCGGCGGCGACGGGAACGATCTGGCCGACCATGCCCTGGGTCATCAGGCTGCGGGCGGCCTCGGCGCCGCGGGTGACGACGCGGACCACGTAGTCGCGCTTGGCCAGCCTTTGCACGACGTAGCGGCCGATGAAGCCCGTTCCGCCGAAAACCACCGCCACTCGCCGCGCCATCGGCCGCCTCCATTCGTGCAGGATTCGTCACTGAGCCCTGAGGCCGAACTTAGGGCGGGTGGGGCGCGGCGCAAATCGGGCACCGGCGCGGCCGCCCCGGGGGCCCGGACGGGACCGGCGAATTCTGCGCGGGGGCGGCTTGACGGGGGCGGCGCGGGACCATAGAAGCCCGCTCCACGCCTTCCCGACTACGAGGGCGGCCGGCCCCCTTGCCCAGGTGGCGGAATTGGTAGACGCGCTGGCTTCAGGTGCCAGTGACCGCAAGGTTGTGAAGGTTCGAGTCCTTTCCTGGGCACCACCACCCCGACACAAGCGATCCAGGCGGCCGAGCGGCGGCCGCGAGCCGGATGGAGCGCCCTTCATGGGAACCACGCTCTTCGTGCCGAACGCCACCATTCACCTTCATCGCGACGATTTGCCGCCGGGGCTTTCCCTTGGGCCCGTTGTTGCCATCGACACCGAGACCATGGGGCTCAACCCCCATCGCGACCGGCTTTGCCTGGTGCAGCTGTCCAGCGGTGACGGCGCCGCGCATTGCGTGCAGATCCGCCCGGCGCATCTGGGCGGGCCCGCGCGGCGCGGCGGTTTCGTGGACTGCCCCAACCTCCGGGCGATGCTGGCCGATCCCGGCACGGTGAAGCTGTTCCATTTCGCGCGCTTCGACGTGGCGATCCTGCACAAGGAACTCGGCGTCACCGTGGCGCCGGTGCGTTGCACCAAGGTGGCGGCCAAGCTGGTGCGAACCTTCACGGACCGGCACGGGCTGAAGGAGCTCTGCCGGGAGTTGCTGGGGGTGGAGATCTCCAAGCAGCAGCAGACGAGCGACTGGGGCGCGCCGGAGCTTTCGTCGGAGCAGCTGGCCTATGCCGCGTCCGACGTTCTGCACCTGCACGCGCTTTGGGAAAAGCTGGAGGGGCTGCTGCGGCGGGAGGGGCGCTTCGATCTGGCCGAGGCGTGTTTCCGCTTCCTGCCCACGCGTGGCGCGCTGGATCTGCTGGGCTATGCGGAACCCGACATCTTCTCCCATTAGCGGCATCAACCCCGCGTTGCAGAATGTGGCACGATTCTTGGTAATATGTGTTCCGCATCTGCGTTGACCGGCCATTCGCCCGGCTCCATACAAGGGGGGTGACCGCCCAAGCCCCCTCGCCCGCACCCGCCGCGCCGAATGGCGCACCGGGGCCGGGCAAGCTCTACGCCCTGGTTCCCGGCCCCACGGGAGCGGGAGATGGCGCTGGCCTGCCGGCGGACTGGCGGGACCGGCCGGTGCCTTCCCGCGCGCGGCGGGGCTACACGCGCGGGTCCATGATCCGGCGGCGCTTGGCCGTGCGCTTTCTCAAGCTGATCCTGCCGGTGGGGGCGCTGGCGCTGCTGAGCGCCATCGTGCTGTGGCCGGAGTTCGAGCGCACCGGGGAGAATGCCCGGCTGTCCTTCCGGCGGCTCAGCCGGACGTCGCCCGAGGCGGTGCGGGTGGTGGACCCGCGCTACCAGGGCGTGGACGACACCGGGCGGCCCTACAACGTGACGGCCTTCACCGCGGCGCAGCAGGGCAGCAGCAACGTGGTGGACCTGCAGGCGCCGCGCGGCGACATGACGCTGAGCAACGGGGGCTGGGTGCTGCTGGACAGCAAGACCGGGCGCCTGGACCGGGACGAGAATATCCTGGACCTCTGGGGCGATGTGACGATCTGGCAGGATGATGGAACCTTGATCGAGACGCAGCAGGCCCGCGTGGACGTGAAGGAGGGCCATGCCGAGGGCGACAGCCCCGTGGCCGCGCAGGGCAGCTTCGGCACGTTGACCGGCGAGGGCTTCCGCCTGCGCGACCGGGGCGCGGTGGTGGTGTTCACGGGCAATGCCCGCGCGGTGCTGGAGGGGCGGCGGTGAGGGTTCCGCGGCTTTTCCTGACGCTGGCCGCGCTCGCAGGGCCAGTCATTCTCCCCTGCCCGCTCGGCGCGCAGCCGATCGATCTTTCGGGCGGCGGGCCGGTGGAGATCACCTCCACCGACGGCATCGAGTGGCGGCAGGGCGAGCAGGTGGTGGTGGCGCGCGGCCGCGCGCGGGCGACGCGTGACGGGGTGACGGTGGATGCGGCGCGGCTGATCGCGCGCTACCGCCCGCGGGCGCCGGCACCGGGCACGGAGGCCGCCGCCGCGGCGGCGCAGCAGGAGGGGCCGCTCTCGGGCGGGGAGATCTGGCGGCTGGAGGCGGAGGGGGACGTGCGCATCTCCACCGCGACCGATCGCGCCCAGGGCGACCGCGGCGTTTATGACATGGACCAGGCCGTGATGGTGCTGACGGGGCGGGACCTGAAGCTTTCCACGCCCAACGACACCATCGTGGCGCGTGACAGCCTGGAATACTGGTCGCAGCGGCGCATGGCGGTGGCGCGGGGTGCCGCGCGGGTGAACACCAGCGACAACCGCCAGATCGCGGCGGATACGCTGGTGGGTTACTTCCTGGAGCAGGCGCCGGCGGCCCAGCCGGTGGCGTCGCGGCCGGCGCCCGCCGCGCCGGGGCGCGCGCCGGCCGGGCCGGCCGCTCCGGGGCGGGCAGTGCCGGGCGAGGGATCCAAGCTCGACCGGGTGGAGGTGTTCGGCAACGTGGAGATCCGCACGGAAACCGAGGTGGTCCGCGGCGACCGCGGCGTCTACAGCCCGGTGTCCGGCATGGCGCGGGTCCTGGGCAACGTGCGCATCACGCGCGGGCAGAACCAATTGCAGGGGCAGGAAGCGATCGTGAATCTTCGCACGGGCATCTCGCGCCTGGTTTCGGCGCCCGGGCAGCGCGTGCAGGGGCTGGTGCTGCCCTCCTCCGGGCAGGAGGTGGCGCCCGGGGGGGCGCAGAGCGGAGCGCGGCCGAGCCCGGCCCCTGCCCCGGCTCCGGCTCCGGCTCCGGCCCAGGGGCGCACGCGATGAGCGATGCCTTTCGTGTCGTGCCCGGCGAATCCGGGCTCGTCGCCCGGGCGCTGGGCAAGCGCTACAAGAAGCGCCCCGTGGTGCGCGGCGTCTCGCTCTCGCTGAAGCGCGGGGAGGCCGTGGGGCTGCTGGGGCCGAACGGCGCGGGCAAGACCACGACCTTCTACATGATGACCGGGCTTGTGCGGCCGGACGAGGGGCAGGTCTTCCTCGACGGGCACGACGTGACGATGCTGCCGATGTACCGGCGGGCGCGGCTGGGCCTGGGCTACCTGCCGCAGGAGGCGTCGATCTTTCGCGGGCTTTCCGTGGAGGACAACATCCGCGCGGCGCTGGAGGTGGTGGAGCCGGACCGCGAGCGGCGGGACGGGATGCTCGACTCGCTCCTGGCGGAGTTCGGCATCGCGCATCTGCGCCGCGCGCCGGCGCTGGCGCTTTCGGGCGGCGAGCGGCGGCGCTGCGAGATCGCGCGCGCGCTGGCGACGCATCCCGCCTATATCCTCCTCGACGAGCCGCTGGCGGGCATCGATCCGATCGCGGTGGGCGAGATCCGCGATCTCGTGCGGCACCTGAAGGACCGCGGGATCGGCGTGCTGATCACCGAGCACAACGTGCGCGAAACGCTGGCGATCATCGATCGCGCCTACATCCTGCACGACGGGCAGGTGCTGATGGAGGGGCGGCCGAGCGAGATCGTGGCGCATGAGGGCGTGCGGCGCGTTTATCTCGGGGAGCGGTTCAGCCTGTGACGGCGCGGGAGGTCCTCATTGCAGCGGGGGCGGGCCAGGCGTGGTGATCTGCACGTGGTAAGCTCCGCATGGTGAGCCTGGGTCCGCGGCTCGACTTCCGGCAGACGCAGCAGCTGGTGATGACGCCGCAGCTGCGGCAGGCCATCAAGCTGCTCCAGTCCAGCAACATGGAGGTTTCGGCCTTCGTGGAGGAGGAACTGGAGCGCAACCCGATGCTGGAGCGCGAGGAGGGCAGCGCGCCCGCCGCGCCGGTGACGGTGGAGCCCGATTCCTTCGAGGCCGCTTCCTCCACCACGATGGGGGAGGAAGCGAGCAGCCCGATCGAGGCGGACTGGTCTTCCTCCTATGAAAGCGGAGATGCGCTTTATCCGGCCTCGCGCGGGGCGCGGGCGGACTCCTGGGACGAGGACGGGCGCAGCCTGGAGGAGATGGCGGGGGAACGGCCACGCTCCCTTCGCGAACTCCTGGCCGAGCAGGCGCGGCTGGCCTTCGGCGATGCCCGGGAGCGATTGATCGCGGGGCAGCTGATCGCGCTGCTGGACGGCGCAGGCCGGCTTTCGGTGACCGACCAGGCGATCGCCGATGCGCTGGGCTGCGAGGTGGGCGTGGTGTCGGGCGTGCGGGCGCGGATGCAGCGCTTCGACCCGACGGGGCTGTTCTGCGCCGACCTGCGCGAATGCCTGGCCGTGCAGCTGGCGGAGCTAAACCGGCTGGACCCGGCGATGCAGGCGCTGCTGGACAACCTGGAGATGCTGGCGCGGCGCGACATGGTTGGACTGCGCCGGGTTTGCGGCGTGGATGCCGAGGACCTGTCCGGCATGATAGCCGAGATACGGCGCCTGAACCCCAAGCCCGGGGCGCTGACGGATGGCGAGGTGGCGCCGCTCGTGGTGCCGGACGTGCTGATGCGGCGGCTGCCCGACGGCACCTGGCTGCTGGAGCTGAATCCGGAAACGCTGCCACGGGTGCTGGTGAACCGGGGCTTCCACGCCACCGCGCATACGGGAACGCGGAGCAAGGAGGATCGCGCCTTCATCGCGGAGAAGCTGCAGGCGGCGAACTGGCTGGTGCGCAGCCTGGAGCAGCGGGCCAACACCATCCTGCGCGTCGCGGCCGAGATCGTGCGGCGGCAGGAGGGGTTCTTCCGCCACGGCGTGGGGCACCTGCGGCCGCTGATCCTCCGCGACGTGGCGGACGAGCTGGGGATGCACGAGAGCACCGTCTCCCGCGTGACGGCGAACAAGTACATCGCGACGCCGCGCGGGACGCTGGAGCTGAAGTACTTCTTCACCACGGCGATCGCGGGGACGCATGGAGGGGAGAGCTTCTCGGCCGAGGCGATCCGGCACCGCATCCGGGACATGGTGAACGCGGAGACGGCGGAGGAGGTGCTGTCGGACGACGCGATCGTGGAGCGGCTGCGCGCGGAGGGCGTGGATATCGCCCGCCGCACGGTGGCGAAGTACCGGGACGCCCTGAAGATCCCCTCCTCGGTGCAGCGCAAAAGGGAGAAATCGGCGCTCGTTCTCTGATCAGGCCCCTTTAAACCGGCTCGGCTCCGTCTCAGGTCACATATGTTACAAGTTAGAGAAGGGAGCCGATCCATGCAGATCACGGTCGCCGGCAAGGGCGTCGAGACGGGCGAGGCACTGAAGACTCATGTGACGGACGGGCTGGAGGCGGTCACCCGAAAGTACTTCGACCATGCCATCGATGCCCATGTGACCTTCCGCAAGGACCGCGCCTTTTTCGCCTGCGACATCAACCTGCGCGCCGGGCGCGGCCTGAACATGCGGGCTGAGGGCGAGGGGGTGGATGCCCACCGGGCCTTCGCGGACGCGGCAGCGCACATCGGCAAGCGGCTGCGGCGCTACCGGCGGCGGGTGAACGAGCATGCGCGCAGCCTGGCCGAGGAGCGCGACCCGCTGACGGAGCTGGCGCGAAGCGTGGTGCTGCGGGAGGAGGACGAGCCGGAGGAGGGCACCGACACCGTCCAGGCCGCTCCGGGCGAGGCCGTGACGGCGGACGGCTATGCCAATGGCGCGGTGGTGGCGGAAACGCCGACCGAGATCAGCCGGCTGACCGTGCCGGAGGCCGTGATGCGGCTTGACCTGTCGCAGGAGACCGTCCTGATGTTCCGCAACCGCGGCACCGGGGTGCTGAACGTCGTGTATCGCCGGGCCGACGGGCATGTCGGCTGGATCGATCCCCAGAAGGTCTGACGCCACGGAGGGGAGGCCGGGTGGCCTCCCCAGCCATGGTTCAGTGGACCAGGACGGGCGCCATCTCGTGCTGAAGGATGGCGGCAATGGCCAGGGCCTCGTTCGGGGCGGCGCCGATGGGGGTGCCGTCCGCCGCGTGGATGGCCACGGCCTGGGTGCCATTGACCGTCACGGGGCGAATATAGGCCATTTCCTGCGCCCCGAAGCGCGCCCAGTCGAGCGGCGTCAGATTGCGGAGGGTGATCTCGGGGTTCGGGTGCATGGTGTTCTCCTCGCCCGCAGCCGGAATGGCCTGCAGGCCCTTAACGTCCGATCGGCTCCCCGGTTCGGCGGAGCGTTGCGGAGTGGGAAAGACTAGGCCTCGCCGTCAACCATCGGGCGGGACTTTCCGTTGATCTGGATCGTTCGGACCCTGACCTCCGGCTGGGGACGGCGCAGTTCGACGTGGAGCAGGCCGTTGTCGAGCCAGGCGCCCTCGATCTCGATGCCTTCGGCGATCACGAAGGCCCGCTGGAACTGCCGGCCGGCGATGCCGCGGTGCAGGAAGATCCGGCCCTCGACATCGTCGTTCTGGCGGCCGCGGATCACCAGCTGGTTGTCCTCCTGGGTGATCTGGAGGTCGTCCATGGCGAAGCCCGCCACGGCCAGAGTGATGCGCAGGCGGTCGGCCGCCGTTTGCTCGATGTTGTAGGGCGGATAGCCGTCCGAGGATTTCTGCACGCGGTCGAGCATCTGCTCGAGGTGGTCGAAGCCCAGGAAGAGTGGCGATCCGAAGACCGGCGAACGCGACATGACGCGGCATCCTTGAGAAAGCGAGGCCACGCGGTGCGGCCCTCCAGGAGGCGCCGAACCGCCGACAGGGAATATTGTCGGCCTCGCAGCCCGTTGCAAGGGCGTGCCAGCGCGCCCTGCGAGCGACGGTGCCCGACGCGGGCGGCATTCCGCCGGGCGGGGTTCTGTCCTACATGCGGGGCGGACATCATGACCGAAGACCTCATCCTCCCTATCCTTCTCCACCCCTCCCCGGTTCTGCGGGCCAAGGCCCGGCCGGTGGCCGAAGGCGATGGCCCGCGCGTGTCGGCGCTCGCCGACCGGATGCTGGCGACCATGTACAAGGCGCCGGGGATCGGTCTGGCCGCGCCCCAGGTGGGCGAGGCATTGCGGCTGGTGGTGCTGGACGTGGCCAAGGAGGACGCGCCCCAGCCCTTGGTGCTGGTGAACCCGGAGATCCTGGCCGCCAGCGAGGAGCGGGCGGTGCGCGAGGAGGGGTGCCTTTCCCTGCCGGGGCAGTACGCGGATGTGGAGCGGCCCGCGCGGGTGAAGGTGCGCTACCGCGCGCTCGACGGTTCACGCCGGGAGATCGAGGCGGACGACCTGCTGGCGACCTGCCTGCAGCACGAGATCGACCACCTGGACGGGGTGATGTTCACCGACCGGATCAGCCCGCTGAAGCGGAACATGCTGATCAAGAAGTTCCTGAAGGAGCAGAAGCTGAAGTCCCGGGAGGCGATGTGACCTCCCGCCTCCGGCTGGCCTTCATGGGGAGCCCGGCCTTCTCGGTGCCGGCCCTGCGGGGGCTGGTGGAGGCGGGGCACGAGGTGGCCTGCGTTTACGCACAGCCGCCCCGCCCTGCGGGGCGGGGGCAGCGGGAAACGCCCTGCCCGGTCCATCAGGCGGCGATCGAGATGGGGCTGCCCGTGCGGACGCCGGCGCGGGTGCGGCGGGACGTGGCGGAGCACGACGCCTTCGCGGCGCTGGGCCTCGATGCCGCGGTGGTGGTCGCCTATGGTCTGATCCTGCCGGGGCCGATGCTGGCGGCGCCGCGGCTGGGCTG
The DNA here is from genome assembly GCF_042433125.1 of Muricoccus vinaceus. Lineage (NCBI taxonomy): Bacteria > Pseudomonadati > Pseudomonadota > Alphaproteobacteria > Acetobacterales > Roseomonadaceae > Muricoccus > Muricoccus vinaceus. Next base: position 499,854 of record NZ_JBHLVZ010000084.1, read on the forward strand.
CCTCAACATCCATGCGAGCCTGCTGCCGCGCTGGCGCGGCGCGGCGCCGATCCACGCGGCGGTGCTGGCGGGCGATGCGGAAACGGGCATCACCATCATGCGGATGGACGAGGGGCTGGACACCGGGCCCATGCTGCTGCGCGAGGCCACGCCAATCGGCCCTCGCGAGACCACGGCCGAGGTGCATGACCGGCTTTCCGCCATGGGGGCGCGGCTGATCCTGCGGGCGCTGGCGGAGCGGCCGGCCGAAATCCCGCAGCCGGAGGAGGGCGCGACCTATGCGCCCAAGCTGGGGAAGGAGGACGGGCGGCTGGACTGGGCCGAGCCGGCCTCCGCGCTGGACCGGCGGGTGCGGGCGATGACGCCCTGGCCGGGGGCCTTCACGGCGCTGGGCGGGGAGGTGCTGCGGGTGCTCTCGGCCGAGCCGGCGCCGGGAAGGGAGGCGGCAGCGGGGACGGTGCTGGACGACGCGATGCTGGTGGCCTGCGGCGGTGGAACGGCGCTGCGGCTGCTCCGCGTGCAGAAGGCCGGACGGGCGGCGATGGAGGCCGGGGCCTTCCTGCGGGGGCATGCGGTGCCCACCGGCACGGTGCTGGGCTGAGATGCCGCGCTACGCGCTGCTGGTGGAGTATGACGGGGCGGGCTTCGTCGGCTGGCAGCGGCAGGCGGAGGGGGTGTCGGTGCAGGGCGTGCTGGAAGCGGCCGGAGCCTTCCTGAACGGCGGGGTGGAGCCGGTGCTGGGCGCCGCGGGGCGGACGGATTCGGGCGTTCACGCGGAAGGGCAGGTCGCGCAGATGGACGTGACCGCGGACCTGCCGGTGGAGCGGGTGCGGGAGGCGCTGAACGCCCGGACGCGGCCGCACCGGGTTTCCGTGCTGTCGGTGGCCCGGCCCGGGGCGGAGTGGAGCGCGCGGTTTTCCGCGGTTCACCGGAGCTATCGGTACCGGATCCTGAACCGGCGGGCACGGCCGGCCCTGGAGGCCGGGCGGGTGTGGCATGTGCCGGCCCCGCTGGATGCGGCAGCGATGCACGAGGCCGCGCAGGGGCTGCTGGGGCACCACGACTTCTCGGCCTTCCGGGCGGCGACCTGCCAGGCGAAGCACGCGATGCGCACGCTGGACCGGCTGGATGTGTCGCGCGAGGCGGAGGAGATCGTGGTGCGGGTTGGGGCGCGCTCCTTTCTGCACCACCAGGTGCGCAACCTGGTGGGGACGCTGGCCAAGGTCGGGTGGGGGCAGCGGCCGGTTACCTGGCCGCGCCAGGTGCTGGAGGGGCGGGACCGGACAAAGGCCGGGCAGACCGCGCCGGCGGAAGGGTTGTGCTTCACGGGGGTGCGGTACGAGCCAGGGCTGGACTGGGCGGCCTGAGCGATCCCTCGCTGGCGTGATGGGGCAAGCAGGGCGCGGAACGGGCGGGGCGCCCGCCCTGCAACATGCGGCACCTGCCCGCGAACCCCCGCGAAAGGTCCTGACAACATATCGATCACGATATTATGATGGCCGCCGCTCCGCCGGCCTATGCGGGAAGTCGAGTGCGGAGGGGAAAGATCGACCGTGCCACTGGCAATCGCATCCGCGCCCCAGGGCCTGAACATCGCCGTGGTCGGCGGCTCCAACAGCCTGATCAGGGACGGCTATCTCGCGTGCTTCCAACACGAGCTGGAAGCGGAGCATGGCGTCCGCGTCGCGACGCTGACCAATTTTTCCCTTGGGGGAAGCTCCTCCTTTTTCGGCCTGGCGCAGCTCTGCCGGACCGGAGTGCACCGGGACGTGCACATCCTGATCGTGGAATACGCGTTGAACGATTCCGCGGGCTTCTCGCGCAAGCCGGCGCTCTATGACCACTGGGCCAGGGCTTACGAGGGAATCCTGAGAAAGGCGCTGACGGAAAACCCGGAGCTGATGGTCGTGTCCCTGATTCTGGGGCAGCAATCCGGCGCTCACCGGAGGCGTATCTGTCCCTACTCGGCTGGCATCCACTTCATGTCGGCCCGCTACGGCGCGCATGTGATCGACCTGAACGAGATCCTGGCGAGGGAGCAGCCCGATGCTTTCGACGATGATGCGCTCTATGCCGATGTCAGCCACTATTCACGCCCCTACGGCGTGGCCGTCGTCGGAAGCATCGTCGCGCGTGAGATGGCCAGGGCGCTGCAATCGCATGGCGGCGCGAAGCTGCCCCGCCCGATCTATGCGCAAAACTATTCCCATGCGCGCTATCTGGCCGATCTCTCGCCCTTCCTGCAGGGGCCGCGCGGCGAGACGGTTTACCAGAACCGGGCGTTCGATCTGCGCGCGGCGGAGTTGCTCCCGACGGCTGCGCTGAGCTTCCGCCTGTCGGGGCGCGTGCTGTCGATTTCCTTTGTGTCGCACCCCGCCAGCGCATCGCTCAAGGTGCGCGTGGGTGATTCGGAGTTCGTGCAGAACACGGCGCGCGCAACCTTCCGCACCAAACCCCTGAAGTTCCTGCAGTCGACGCTCATGCCCGAGGTCCATGGCGGCTACACCCTGGGCGGGAACCGCGTCGCCATCAGCATGACGGTTCTCGGTGGCGCGGAGGCCCGGGCCGAGCCGGACCCGGAAGCGGGCCATGACGAGGCCGCCGGGCCGCTGCTGCCGCCCATGGCCGCGGCGCCCATCAGTTTCGCGCCGCTCGGGGTGCTTTACTGCGGAAGCCTGAGCCCCTGATCGCGTCGCCTCCGGTGCGGCGCGGGCATAAGGCCCGGGCGGTTGGTAGCGCCCCTGTGGACCGGAACTAGATTCCTCCGAAGCCCGCCCGGGCCCGGCGGTATTCCCAGCTGCGCGAAAGCGGTCGCTCGCTCATCTGCATTTTCGCGGTGAGCGCGATCTCTCCGGGGGAGAGGTAATGGACCTCGCCCATCGCCTCGGCGGCGGCCTGGACCTCGGCGTTGTCGCGGAGCGTGATGGCGACAAAGGTGACGGCGGCCAGGCTGGTCTCCGCGTTGGTGGCACCATGGCCGCGCAGAAGCACGCTGTTGCCCTGCCCCATCGCGCGGGCGTGGCTGTCGGCGACGGCGGCGTCGCCGATGATCATGGCGGTGTCGCCGAACTCGGGGACGCTGTCCCAGACGGGAACGGTCTCGCCGAGGACGGCGGCGAGGTGGAAGACGGGGCGGAGCGGCCGCTTCGTGATGGTGAAGGGCAGCACCGCGCGGGCGTGGTGGTGGACGATGGCCCGCACGTCCGGCCGCGCGGCGTAGAGGCGGGCGTGCACGATGGTCTCGAGGTAAGGGCGGCGCTGGCCGGGGTCTTCCGGCACGGCGTCGAGGTCGAAGCGGATGAGGTCGGCGCGGGAGACGAGCGCGGGGCTGCGGGAGGCGCTGAGCCAGAAGCGGGAGGGGTCGTGCGGATCGCGCGCGGAGACGTGCCCGAAGTCGTCGAGCACGCCCTCATGCGCGAGGATGCGGTTGGCGATGACGAGATCCGCCAGCAGGGCGTCCAGCGTGCGGTCGGTCATCGGCCCCTCCCCGCCCCGGCTCAGATGCCGGTCTGGGTGACGAACTTGGTCACCAGGTAGGGCTCGATGGCCTCGGAGCCGCCCTCGGAGCCGTAGCCGCTGTCCTTCACGCCGCCGAAGGGAACCTCGGGAAGGGCGAGGCCGAGGTGGTTGATGGTCATCATGCCGGTTTCCACCCGCGCGCCGAGCGCCTGCGCCGTGCCGGCCGAACCGGTGAAGGCGTAGGAGGCGAGGCCGAAGGGAAGGCGGTTCGCTTCCTCCACCACCTCGTCGAGGTCGGAGAAGCGGTTCACCAGGGCGAGCGGGCCGAAGGGCTCCTCGTTCATCGCGCGGGCGTCGCGCGGGAGGTCGGAGATGACGGTGGGCTCGTAGAAGTAGCCCTTGTTGCCGATGCGCTTGCCGCCGGCCTGGAGCTTCGCGCCGCGGCCGACCGCGTCCTGCACGAGCGCCTCGATGGCGGGGATGCGGCGCTCGTTGGCGAGGGGGCCCATGGCGACGCCCGCTTCGGTGCCGGGGCCGACCTTGATGGCCTTGGCGGCGGCCGTGAAGGTTTCCAGGAACTCGTCGAAGGAGCGCTCCTGGATGAGGAAGCGCGTGGGGGAGACGCAGACCTGGCCGGCGTTGCGGAACTTCGCCGCCGCCAGGGTCTTCGCGGCCTTCTGCACGTCGGCATCGTTGAAGACGATGGCCGGGGCGTGGCCGCCGAGCTCCATCGTGGCGCGCTTCATGTGCTGGCCGGCGAGCCCTGCCAGCATCTTCCCGACAGGGGTGGAGCCGGTGAAGGTGATCTTGCGGATCACCGGGTGCGGGATGAGGTAGGCGCTGATCTCGGAGGGGATGCCGTAGACGAGCTGCACCACGCCCTTGGGCACGCCGGCATCGATGAAGGCGCGGATCAGCTCGGCGGGCGAGGCCGGGGTTTCCTCCGGCGCCTTGACGATGATGGAGCAGCCGGTGGCCAGCGCCGCCGAGAGCTTGCGGACGACCTGGTTGATCGGGAAGTTCCAGGGCGTGAAGGCGGCCACGGGGCCGACGGGCTCGCGCAGGGAGAGCTGGTAGATGCCGTCCGCGCGCGCGGGGATCACGCGGCCATAGGCGCGGCGGCCTTCCTCGGCGAACCAGTCGATGACGTCGGCGCCGGCGAGCACCTCCATCTTGGCCTCGGGGAGCGGCTTGCCCTGCTCGGCCGTCATCATGGTGGCGATGGCATCGGCGCGGGAGCGGAGAAGGTCGGCCGCCTTGCGCATGAGCTTGCCGCGCTCGAAGGCCGAAACCTTGCGCCACAGCGCGAAGCCGCGCTCGGCGGCGGCCAGCGCCTCGTCGAGGTCGGGGATCTCGGCGTGGGCGACGGTGCCGATGACCTCCTCGGTGGCGGGGTTGATGATTTCCAGCACCTTGCCGGAGCGGGAGTCGCGCCACTCGCCGTCGATGTGGAGCTGGACCTTGGGATAGGCGGTCATGGGCGGTGTCTCCGTCAGATGACGAGTTCGATGAGGAAGGGGCCGGTGCGCGACGTGCTCTGGGCGAGCAGGTCGGCGCAGCCTTCGAGGGTGGTGGCCTGGGCGGCTTCCACGCCCAGGCCGTTGGCGATCTTCACCCAGTCGAGGTCGGGGTTGCCGAGGTCGAGCATGTTCATGGCGGTGGGGCCGGGATTGGCGCCGACGCCGGAATATTCGCCGATCAGGATCTGGTACTTGCGGTTGGAGAGAAGGATGGTCGTGACCGGCAGCTTCTCGCGCGCCTGGGTCCAGAGGGACTGCACCGTGTACATGGCGGAGCCGTCGGCCTGGAGGTTGATGACGCGGCGGTCCCCGCCGGCGATGCCGGCGCCGGTGGCGAGCGGCATGCCGGCCCCGATGGCGCCGCCCGTCAGGTGGAGCCAGTCATGCGCGGGGGCGGCGTGGGTTTCGGCGTAGAAGCCGCGGCCGAAGGAGACGCTCTCGTCCGCGACGATGGCGCCCTCCGGCATCAGGGCGGCGACGGTGCGGGCGAGGCCTTCGGGGGTGGGGGCGCCGCGGGCGGCCTCGGGGCGGGGGCCGGGATCGGGGATGGCGGCCTCGGGGGCGCCGAGTTCGTCGGCGAGCGCGGCGAGGGCGGCCAGGGCGTCGCCCTCGAAACGGGTGAGGACGTGGACCTCCGCGTCCGGGGAGTAGTGGCGGGAGGGCTTGTCGGGATAGGCGAAGAAGCCGACCGGTGCCTTCGCGTTGACGAGGATGATGTGCTCGAAGCCCGCCAGCGCCTTGATGGCGACGTCGGCGACGTAGGGGACGCGCTCGATCTGCATCCGCCCCTGGCCGCGGGCGACGCGGGCGTTGGACCCTTCCGCGAGGACCTTGGCGCCGGTGGCCTGGAGGATGCGGTTGGCGAGGCGCTGGCCTTCTTCGGTCAGGGCAGGGCCGCCGAGGAGGACGAGGACGTTCTTCTTTTCCCGCAGAATGCGGGCCGCGGTGCGGACCGCGTGGGGATCGGGGGCGATCGCGTGCGGAACCGGGAGGGGATCGGCGGGGATGCCGCCCTCGTCCCAGGAGGAGTCGGAGGGGAGGATGAGGGTGGCGATGCCGCCCGGCGCCGTCCGCGCCGCCTGCACGGCGATGGCGGCGTCGCGGCCCACCTCGGCGGCGGCGTTGCTGGTGCGGACCCAGGCCGAGACCGGGCGGGCCCAGCCCTCGGTGTCGGCGGTCAGCGGCGCGTCGAAGGGCCGGTGGTAGGTGGCCTGGTCGCCGACGATGTTGACGATGCCGCTGCGGGCGCGGCGGGCGTTGTGCAGGTTGGCCAGGCCGTTCGCCAGGCCCGGGCCGCAGTGGAGCAGGGTGCAGGCGGGCTTGCCCGCGATTCGGAAGTAGCCGTCGGCCATGCCGGTGACGACGTTCTCCTGCAGGCCGAGGACGCAGCGCATGCCCGGGATCTGGTCGAGGGCAGCGACGAAGTGCATCTCGCTGGTGCCGGGATTGCTGAAGCAGGTGTCCACGCCGGACTTGAGAAGCGTGTGGACAAGGCTATGGGCACCATTCACGGAACGCGGACTCCCCCTTTGAAGGCGGCGCAAGTTGCGCGCGGCGGGCAGGGCCGGCAAGGGTGGGGCGGCTCACGCGGGCGCGACCGGGTTGTCCGGGGCCTCCCTTGAGCCTTGCCGAGCCGCGCGGGGCGGCGCAATTTCCGCCCTTCTTCAGGGAGCTTCCAGCATGGGCACCACGATCACCGGCGAGACCACCGCGCCGCTCGAGGAAGGGCCGCGCAACGCGACCCTCCAGGCGCGCAAGGAGGCCGCGGTGCCGCGGGGGCTGGCGACGTCGCTCCCGGTCTTCGCGGCCAAGGCCGAGGGGTCGGAGATCACCGACGTCGAGGGCAAGCGCTACATCGACTTCGCCGGCGGGATCGCGGTGCTCAACACCGGGCACCTGCACCCCAAGGTGAAGGCGGCGGTGCAGGCGCAGTTGGAGAACTTCTCCCACACCTGCATCCAGGTGACGCCCTATGAGAGCTATGTGCGGCTGGCGGAGCGGCTGAACGCCATCGCGCCGGTGCGGGGGCCGGCCAAGACCGTGTTCCTGACCACGGGCGCCGAGGCGGTGGAGAACGCGGTGAAGATCGCGCGCGCCCATACCGGGCGGCCCGGGGTGATCGCCTTCTCCGGCGCCTTCCACGGGCGGACGCTGCTGGGCATGGCGCTGACGGGAAAGGTGGTGCCCTACAAGGTCGGCTTCGGGCCGATGCCGGCGGATATCTACCACCTGCCCTTCCCCATCGCCTACCACGGCAAGGAGGTGGCGGCGACGCTGGAGGCGATCGAGACGCTGTTCAAGGCGGACATCGACCCCGCGCGGATCGCGGCCATCATCATCGAGCCCGTGCAGGGCGAGGGCGGCTTCTACCAGGCGCAGCCGGAGCTGATGCAGGGGCTGCGCGCCATCTGCGACAAGTACGGGATGCTGCTGATCGCCGACGAGGTGCAGACCGGCTTCGCGCGCACCGGGAAGATGTTCGCCATGGAGCACACGGGGGTCCAGGCGGACCTCGTGACCATGGCGAAGTCGCTGGCGGGCGGGTTCCCGCTCTCGGCGGTGTCGGGCACGGCGGCGATCATGGACAGCCCGCATCCGGGCGGGCTGGGCGGGACCTATGGCGGCTCTCCGCTGGGCTGCGCCGCGGCCAATGCGGTGCTGGACGTGATCGAGGAGGAGGACCTCTGCCGGCGCGCCGACGAGATCGGGGAGCTGCTGGTGCGGCGCATCCGCGAGCTGCAGACGGGCAATTCGCTGCGCGGCGTGATCGGCGACATCCGCGCGGTGGGCGGCATGGTGGCGATGGAGCTGGTGGCGGACGGGGACGCCGACAAGCCAGACCCGGACCTGACGCGGGCGCTGGTGGCGCGGGCGGCGGAGAAGGGGCTGGTGCTGCTGTCCTGCGGCGTGCGCGGCAACGTCATCCGCTTCCTTTGCCCGCTGACGACCTCGGACGCCCTGGTGAACGAGGGCATGGACATGCTGGGCGAGGCGCTGCGCGAGTGCGTGGCGGAGCGCGCGACCGCTTGAGGGAGAGCCTTCGGCGCGCCGTGTTCTACGGCGTGCCCTGCGGGGCGCTCTCGGTGATCGTGTTCCGCGATTCCACCCTGTTCCTTCTGAACAAGGTGGCGAAGGTGATGCCGCTGGCGGCCTATCTCCAGGCGCCCGGGCCCTATGGCCTGCCCTGGCTCGCCTGGTTCTGCCTCCTGGGCGGCGCGGGGGGGTGCATCCTCGCGCTGTTCCTGCGGCTGGTGCCGCTGCCGGACCTGATCTGCGGCGCGGTGCTGGGGGTGGCCGCGGCTTACCTCGTGCCGCAGCACCTGCCGCGCGGCACGCCTGCCTGGGTGCTGCCGCTGATCGGGGCAGCCTGGGGCTGGGGCACCGCATTTCTGCTGCGGCCCCTGGCGCTGCGTGGACGGGGATAGAGCGGGCGTCCTCGGCGTCGTCCTGGCCGGGGGGCTCGCCCGGCGGATGGGCGGCGGGGACAAGACGCTGCTGATGCTCGCGGGGCGGCCGATGCTGTCCCATCTGCTGGAGCGGCTGGCGCCGCAGGTGGCGGCTGTGGCGGTGAACGCGAACGGCGATCCCCGGCGATTCGCCGCCGCCGCGCCGGGCGTCGCCGTGGTGGCGGACGGGGAGCCGGGATATCCGGGGCCGCTGGCCGGCATACTGGCGGGAATGGACTTCGCCGCGACGCTGGGGCTGAAGGCGGTGGTGTCCTTGCCGGGGGATACGCCCCTCATTCCCATGGATCTGGTGGAGCGGCTGCACGCGGCGGCGAAGCCCCTGGCTTGTGCGGCCTCGCTGGGAAGGGTGCATCCGCCCGTGGGGTACTGGCCCGTCTCCCTGCGGGAGGGATTGCGCGCGGCGGTGCGCGGGGGCGAGGGCAAGGTTTCGCGCTGGGCGGGGGGGCAGGGCTGCGGGGTGGTGTCCTGGGAAGGAGATCCCTTCCTGAATGCCAATGCACCGGGGGATCTCGCGCTGCTGGAAGCGGCGCTGCATGCCTGAGGAACAGCCCTGATCCGGACCTATAGAAGGCCGGCGAAGGGAATCACGCTGACGGGCGCGCCGGGCTCGATCGCCGTGGCGTGTTCGGCGAGTTCCAGAAGGGCGTCGCTGCGGGCCAGCGAGCCGATCAGGCCGGCGCCGTCGTGGCCCTGTCGCTCGGCGATGCCGTTGCGGAGGGACACGCGCAGGTATTCGCGGCGGCCGGGCTTCTTGGCGTGGGCGAAGCCGGCGATGGCGGGGTAGCGGGGCAGCGCTGACGGAGCCGCGCCCGCCAGCCGGAGCGCGAGCGGCCGGGCCAGGTGAAGAAAGGCGACCACGGCGGCCACGGGGTTGCCGGGCAGCCCCACGACGGGTGTGCCGCCGACCACGCCCATGGCGGCCGGCTTGCCCGGCTTCACGGCCAGTTTCCAGAAATGAAGCGTGCCCTGGGCCTGGATGGCGGCGCGGACATGGTCCTCCTCCCCCGCCGAGATGCCGCCGGAGGTGAGAAGGAGGTCGTGCCGGGAGGCGGCGTGGCGCAAGGCATCGGCCGTGGCGGCGGCGCGGTCCGGGAGGATGCCGAGGTCGCGGGCCTCCACCGGCAGGGTGTCCAGCAGGGCGAGCAGGGTGTGGCGGTTGCTGTCATGCGCCTGGGCGGGGCGAAGCGGGTGTCCGGGCTCCACCAGTTCGTCCCCGGTGCTGAAGACGCCGACCACGGGGCGGCGCGTGAGGGACAGGGTGGCACGGCCGAGCGCCGCGGCGAGGCCGATGGCGGCGGCGTCGAGGCGGTGGCCCGTGGGAAGCGCCTGCTCCCCCCGGGCGATGTCCTCGGCGGCGGGGCGGATGTTGGCGCCGGCGGCAAGGCCGGGGGGCAGGCAAACCGTGGCGGGCGCCTGCCCGGGGAGGGCGGTGGTGTTCTCCTGCATGGCGATGGTGTCCGCGCCCTCGGGGACCGGGGCGCCGGTGAAGACCCGGGCGGCGGATCCGGGAGGGAGCGGGGCTGCGGCCTGGCCGGCCGCGATCCGGGCCGCCAGCGGCATCCAGCCGTCCGGCGGGCGGTCGGCGAGGCGGAAGGCGTAGCCGTCCACGGCGCTGTTGCGGAAGGGCGGCAGGTCGTGGGGGGCGATGAGGGGTTCGGCCAGGATGCGGCCGCGCGCGGCGCGGAGGGGGAGCGTTTCGGTGCCTGACAGGGGGACGACGCGGGCGAGCAGGAGGGCGGCGGCTTCCTCGACGGGAAGGAGGGCGCCGCCATGGGCGAAGCAGTCCTGGCTCAGCCCGGCCATGCGGCGGCGTGCTCCAGCACCAGGGCGCCGATGGCGGGGATGTCGTCCAGCGCGGCATGGGGCAGGCAGCCCGGCGGGCGTGAATCGGCGGCGACGGCGCGGATGGCGGGGTCCTCCGGGTGCAGCCAGGGTTTGGCGTTGGCCGCGCGGTGGACCTCGACCTTGGGGTGGGCGTCGCGTTTGAAGCCCTCCACGATCACGAGGTCCACCGGGTCCAGATGGGCCAGGAGGGCCGGGAGCGCGGGTTCGGGCGTGCCGCGGAGCTCTGTCATGAGCGCCCAGCGAAGGGAGGAGGAGACCAGCACCTGCCCGGCGCCGGCCAGGCGGTGGGTGTGGCTGTCCTTGCCCGGGTGGTCCACGTCGAAGTCGTGGTGGGCGTGCTTGACCGTGGAGACGGTGATGCCCTTCGCGTTCAGCCAGGGGATCAGGGCGGCGAGGAGGGTGGTCTTCCCTGCCCCACTCCAGCCGGCGAGGCCGATCACGCGCATCGGTGAGGAAGCATCCCGTTCTGGCCCTCGGTCCTGCCCTGCGGCTCTAGCCCCGTGGCGCGCGGGGCGCCAGCCGCCAGGCGGCGTAGCCGTGCCCCCCTGCGCGGCGTAGCCGTGACCACAGGCGCGGCGTAGCCGTGACCACAGGCGCGGCGTAGCCGTGACCAGGGTGGCGAAGGGTGCGAGGCTGGCGGCCTCAACGGGAGACACGCCCATGACCGAGACCAACCTTCGCATCCTTCTCCGCGCGCGGCCGGAGGGGCTGGTGGGGCCAGAGCATTTCGAGGTCTCGGAAGGGCCCCTGCCCTCGCCGCGCCCCGGGGAGGCGCTGCTGCGGAACCGGTTCCTGTCCCTCGACCCCTATATGCGCGGGCGGATGAGCGCGGCGAAGTCCTATTCGGCGCCGGTGGAGATCGGGGCGGTGATGGAGGGGCAATGCGTCTCGCAGGTGGTGGAGGACCCGACGGGGCGGTTCCAGGCTGGGGACTGGGTGCTGGGGGGCTTCGGGTGGCAGCGCTTCTCGGCGGTGGCGGTGTCGGGGCTGCGGAAGCTGGACCCGCAGACGGGGCCGGTGACCACGGCGCTGGGCGTGCTGGGCATGCCCGGCACCACCGCCTGGGTCGGGACCACGGAGCTTGCGGCGCCCCGGCCGGGGGAGACCTTCGTGGTTTCGGCGGCGTCGGGCGCGGTGGGCAGCGTGGCCGGGCAGATCGCCATGCGAATGGGCGCGCGGGTGGTGGGCATTGCCGGGGGCGCCGAGAAATGCGCGTTCGTGCGGGATGAGCTGGGCTTCCCGGACTGCGTGGACCACCGGGCGGCGGATTTCCCGGAGCGGCTGCGCGCGGCCTGTTCGTCGGGGATCGACGCGTATTTCGAGAATGTGGGCGGGGCCGTGCAGAAGGCGGTGTTCCCGCTGCTGAACGATTTCGGCCGCGTGGCCTTCTGCGGGATGGTGGCGGAGTACAATGATGATGCGCCGGCACCGGGGCCGAATCTGATGCAGGTGGTGCGGAAGCGGCTTTCCCTGCGGGGCTTCATCGTGAGCGACCACCCGCGCGCCTTCGCCGACTGGCGGAGCACGGGCGGCGAATGGGTGCGCGAGGGATCGTTGAAGTACCGCGAGGACGTGGTGCGGGGGCTGGAGGGCGCGCCCGAGGCCTTCATGGGGCTGCTGGCCGGGAAGAACTTCGGCAAGCTGGTGATTGAGGTGACCTGACCGGCCGCCCTAGAACGGGGCCATGAAGAACGATCCGATCGCACTGGACCGGCTTTCCGACCTCGTGGAGGCCAAGGCGCCCGCCTATGCCGAGTTGAGCGACCGGATCTGGGCCATGCCGGAGCTGCGCTTCGCCGAGCACCGCTCGGCCGAGGCGCAGATCGCCCAGCTGGAAGCCGAGGGCTTCCGGGTCACGCGCAACGTGGCCGGCATTCCCACCGCCTTCATGGCCGAGGCCGGCGAGGGCGGGCCGTTGATCGGCTTCCTGGGCGAGTTCGACGCGCTGGCGGGGCTCTCGCAGGAGGCCGGGTTGGCCGAGAAGCGGGCGCTGGAGGCGGGCGGCAACGGGCATGGCTGCGGGCACAACCTCCTGGGCGCCGGAGCCATGCTGGCCGCGGTTTCGGCGCGCGATGCGCTGCGCGAGGCCGGCATGGCCGGGCGGGTGCGCTATTACGGCTGCCCCGGCGAGGAGGGCGGGTCGGGCAAGACCTTCATGGCGCGGGAGGGTGCCTTCGACGGGCTGGACGCGGCGGTGACCTGGCATCCCGGCGCCTTCAACGGGGTGATGTCGATCCGCAACCTCGCGAACTTCCAGGTGTACTTCCGCTTCAAGGGCAAGGCGGCGCATGCGGCGGGGTCGCCGCATCTGGGGCGCTCGGCGCTGGATGCCGTGGAGCTGATGAACGTGGGCGTGAACTACCTGCGCGAGCACATGCCGCAGGAGGCGCGGGTTCATTACGCCATCACCAATTCGGGCGGCGTCTCGCCCAACGTGGTCCAGGCGGAGGCGGAGGTGCTCTACCTGGTCCGGGCGCCGCGGGTGGCGGAGGCGGCGGCGCTGTTCGAGCGGGTGAAGGACTGCGCGAAGGGGGCGGCGATCATGTCGGGCACGTCCTGGAGCTTCGAGATCGACAAGGCCTGCTCGGAGGTGCTGCCGAACCGCACCCTGGAAACGGTGCTGCATGGCAATTTCCAGACCTTGGGCGCTGCGGAATACGACGAGGCGGACCAGCGCTTCGCGGGCGAGATCCGGCGGTCGCTGAGCGCGGAGGACATCGCCTCGGAGGTGGCGAGCTTCGCGGCCGATCCGGCGCTGGGGGACGTGGCGCTGCACGAGGCGGTGCTGCCCTTCGACGGCACGCCGCTGTTCCAGGCGGGGTCCACCGATGTGGGCGACGTTTCCCAGATCGTGCCCACGGTGCAGGCCTGGGGGGCCTGCTGGGCGGTGGGCACGCCCTTCCACACCTGGCAGGCCGTGGCGCAGGGGCAGTCGGCCCACGCGCACAAGGGCATGGCGCAGGCGGCGAAGGTGATGGCCGCGACGGCGCTGGACGGGTTCCGCGACCCCGAGTTGCTGGCGCGGGCAAAGGCGGAGCTGGCGAAGCGGCGGGGCGCGGCGGCGTATGAATGCCCGATCCCGGCGGAGGTGGTGGCGCCGCCGCTGCGCGCCCGCCGCTGAGGACGGGCCCCTCCCCTCCTTCGTGTTCGGGTCAGTCCTGGCGGATGCCGAGGGCGGAGACGGCGCCGCCGATGTCCCGCACCTGCTGGGCGATCATGGCGGTGAAGGCGGCGGGGGCCATGGGCTCGCCGGCGATGCCGCGCTCGTCCAGGCGGCGGCGCATCTCGGGGGTGGCGAGGGCGGCCACCGATTCGGCGCGCAGCCGCTCCGCGATCGGAGCGGGCAGGTTGGCGGGGGCACTGAGGCCGAGCCAGTTGTCGATCCTGATCGAGGGAAAGCCGAGTTCCGCCATCGTCGGGACCTCCGGCGCCAGGGGCTGGCGGCTCGCGGCGGTGACGGCGAAGGCGCGGAGGCGCCCCGCGCGGATGTTCTCCACCGTGTCCGGCAGCACGTCGAAGCCGAGCGGGAGCGAGCCGCCGAGGAGCTCGGCCTGCATGGGCGCGCTGCCGCGGTAGGGAATGTGGTTGAGGCGCAGCCCGGCCTCCCGCTCCAGCAGCACGCCGAGGATGTGGGGAACGGAGCCGATGCCGGAGGAGCCGTAGGCGACGGGCTGGGGCTGCGCCTTGATCCAGGCGACGAGGCCCGCGAAGTCCGTGGCCGGGACAAGGTCCTTGTTCGCCGTGATCACCGCGGGCGTGGTGCCGAGAAAGGCGACATGGGTGAAGGAGGCGACGGGGTCGTAGCCGGGCCTGGCGTAAAGCGGGGGCGACGTGACGATGGGGGCCGTGTTGGAAAGCATCAGCGTGTAGCCATCCGCCGGCTGCGCCGCGACATGGGCCGCGCCGACGGTGCCGCCGGCGCCCGGCCGGTTGTCCACCACGAAACGGGCGCCCATGCGGTGGGAGAGCACGTCGGCCATGACGCGGGCGACGATGTCGGAGGCGCCGCCGGGTGGAAAGGTGACGACGATCCGCACGGGACGCATGGGCCACTGGCCGGTGGTGCCCTGCGCCAGGGCGCGGCGGGAAAGGGCCAAGCCGGGAAGGGCCAGGAGGGCGGAACGGCGGCGCATCGGGAACTCCGCGCACCGGCGGCGGTGCGATGTGGCACCGGCGGGATCAGCAAGGGCCGTGCCAATTCCCCTCCCCGCCCCTGAGCGGCCTGTTCAAGAGAGTTCGTGTGGCGGATTGTCGCGGGCCATGCCCGATCGCCGATCCCTGCTTCGCGCCCTTCCTGCCCTCGCCGCCATCCCGCTCAGCGGATGCGGCACGGCGCCCGAGACCTTCGTCTCCAGGGAGCCGCCGTTCCGGCCGGAGGAGTTCTTCGCGGGCCGGCTGCGGAGCAGCGGGCTGTTCGTGACCCGGCTGGGGGGGATCGAGAGCTGGTTCAATGCACGGCTGGTGGGCGCCTGGGATGGCACCGTGCTGACCTTCGACGAGCACTTCCGGTACGAGGACGGCTTCGAGGACCGGCGTTTCTGGGTGCTGCGGCGCGACCCGTCGCAACCGGGCGGGGAGGCTTGGGTGGGCGAGGCGACGGATGCGACCGGACCGGTGCGGGGGCGCACGGCGGGGAACGCCTTTCACCTGGAGCATGAGCTGGACATGCCCAGCCTCTCGGGGAAGCGGCGGCGCCTGGCTTTCGACCAGTGGTTCGTGCGCACGGGGCAGGACACCGCCCTCTCGCGCGCCGCGGTGTCCTGGCATGGGTTGCAGGTGGGAGTGGCGCAGGTGGCCTTCCAGCGGTCGCCGGGCGGGGTGACGGAGGGTGCCGTTTTCCCGGGGCAGGCGGCACGGGAAGAGGCGCAGAGCACGCCGGGGCAGGTGGCACCCCTGCCGCCTGGGCACGATCCTGGGCATGATCCTGGGCGCGTGATGAACGCGCCGCCGCGGCGCTGACCTTCCCGCGCCGAAGGAGCCGCCCCCCCTCCCCGCGACAGGCGGCGGCTGCTGTGGCAGGTTGCAGCCCATGCACCAGTTGCTTCTGCTGCGGCACGCGAAGTCCGCCTGGGACGATCCGGCCCTTTCGGACCATGCCCGTCCCCTCAATGCCCGTGGGCGACGTGCGGCCGCCGCCATGGCCGCGGCCATGCGCGGGCTCGGGCTGCGGCCCGGGCTCGTGCTGGTCTCGTCCTCCCGACGCACGCTCCAGACACTGGAAACGCTGGGGACGCTGGAGGGGCCGCCGCGGGTGGACCCGATGGACGATCTCTACCTCGCGCCCTGGACACGCCTGCTGGAGGTGTTGCGCGAGGTACCGGAGGCGGTGGGCAGCGTGCTGCTGATCGCGCACAACCCGGGGCTGCACGACCTGGCGCTCTCCCTGGCCGGGGATGGGGGCCGGGATGGCGCGGGGGTGCCCGAGAGCTTGGCGGCGGCCTATCCGACCGCCGCGCTGGCGGAGTTCGCGTTGTCAGGGCCATGGGCCTCCCTGGCGCCCGGCGGCGCGCGGCTGGTGCGCTTTCTCCAGCCCGGCGACTTGCCTGAACTGACGGCCTGAACTGACGGCCTGAACTGACGGCCTGAGCGGCGGCGCCGCGGAGCGGCAGGCGTTTGCAGGAGAGCAGCGCCCGCCTTGTGGGTTGTTGCTTCCCACATTGCGATTTCGTCACGCCGTCCGCCGTGGGGACCCGCCGCTCCCCGATGGATGGACAAGCCCGCGCGCAGGCCTATCTTGCGGCGCACCATCCCGGGGCACCGGGACAGGGGGCTTTTCCACGCCCCCGGCGCCGTTTCCCCATCAACACGGCCAGAGGCAATGGCCGCCGAGGATCAACGCATGAGCGACGCGTCCACCAAGGGTTCCGTCACCCTCACGCTCGACGGTACGAACCGTTCCAGCACGGCACCGCTGGTCCAGGCGAGCGTCGGGCCCGCCGTGGCCGACATCCGAAAGCTCTATGCCGACCTCGGCGTCTTCACCTTCGATCCGGGCTTCGGCATGACCGCCGCCTGTGAGAGCAAGATCACCTACATCGACGGCGACCAGGGCGTTCTGCTGTACCGCGGCTATCCGATCGAGCAGCTGGCGGAGAACTCCGACTTCGTGGAGGTCTGCTTTCTGCTGCTGAACGGCGAGCTTCCCAAGGAGGGCGAGCTTTCCGAGTTCAAGCGCAACGTCACCATGCACACCATGGTGCACGAGCAGATCCGCCGCTTCTTCGACGGCTTCCGCCGTGACGCGCACCCCATGGCCATCCTGTGCGGCGTGGTGGGCGCGCTCTCGGCCTTCTATCACGACAGCCTGGACATCAACGACCCGCGCCAGCGCGAGATCGCGGCCTTCCGGCTCATCGCCAAGGTGCCGACCATCGCGGCGATGGCCTACAAGTACTCGATCGGGCAGCCCTTCGTGTACCCGCGCAACGACCTGAACTACGCCGAGAACTTTCTCTACATGCTGAATGCCGTTCCGGCGGAGGAGTACAAGGTCAACCCGATCCTGTCGCGCGCGATGGACCGGATCCTGGTGCTGCACGCGGACCACGAGCAGAACGCCTCGACCTCCACGGTGCGGCTTGCGGGCTCCACCGGTGCCAACCCCTATGCCTGCATCGCGGCGGGCATCGCGGCGCTCTGGGGCCCGGCGCATGGCGGCGCCAACGAGGCGGTGCTGAAGATGCTCGGCGAGATCGGCAGCCCCGAGAACATCCCGGACTTCATCAGCAAGGTGAAGGACAAGAACAGCAACGTGAAGCTGATGGGCTTCGGGCACCGGGTCTACAAGAACTTCGATCCGCGCGCGAAGATCATGAAGGAGACCTGCCACGAGGTGCTGGCCGAGCTCGGCATCAAGGACGAGCCGCTGCTGGACATGGCGATGGAGATGGAGCGGATCGCGCTGCATGACGACTACTTCGTCTCGCGCAAGCTGTACCCGAACGTGGACTTCTATTCGGGCATCATCCTGAAGGCGATGGGCATCCCGACTTCCATGTTCACCGTGCTCTTTGCGGTGGCGCGCACCGTTGGGTGGGTGAGCCAGTGGAAGGAGATGATCGAGGACCCCTCGCAGCGCATCGGCCGCCCGCGCCAGGTCTATACGGGCGCCACCACCCGCGACTACGCGGCGATCAACAGCCGCGGCTGACGCACGCGCCTGCTTCGGGCCATCGGCCAGCAAGAACCCGTCCCGAGAGGGACGGGTTTTTTGTTTCGCGGCAGCGACATGAGACTTCACAAGAAGAAGATGCCGCACGCATGTGAAGTAATTTAGAATCCTCACCTCAGAAGCCGCCTGTCCTCTCACTTGTTCACGGGTAGGTGGAACAGCATTGCAATCAGCGGATGTATATTTGATACTGTTTTCGTAATGTTCTCTTGTTCACAATGTCTTGAAGAGGGAATTCTATATTTAGTTGCAGACCAAGGGCCTCACACCCGTGAACATTTCCTCAGACGTGTCCGTGCCCAACAACCTGTCCGCGGATGAGCTTGTCCGCCGGCGCCTGCGCAAATGGCCGCAGCGGCCGCCGGGTGCCCCCGTCACGGCCAAGCAGCCCGGCACCTGGCTCCGGGCCCGTCCCGGAGAAGCCAGGACGGCCAACCAGCCTTTCCTGAAGCTTCCAGGCAGCAATCGCCTCCGCACCCTGCCGGACGGGCTGTGGCTGCACTTCTCGCCCGACCCTATGGACGCCTATGCCGACATCCTATGCATCGAGGCCTGCTCAAGCCTTCAGAACCTGCTGGACAAGCGCTCCCGCTTCGCACCCTCCACCACATCGCTGCTGGCGGTCTGTCCGGTGCCGTGGCTGCTCGCCCCCTGCCAGGCCAACGACCCCACCCCGCGCTGGCGCCTGATCCGCCTGCTGCGTTGCGAACCGCAGGATTCACTGGTGCTGCCGGTGCGGGACGTGCGGGTGCTCTATGGCCTCAAGGCACGCCAGTACGAGGGGTTCGCGCGCAGCCAGATGCCGCAGGCCCACGAATACTTCTGCCCGATGGAAGCACTGATGGAGGAGGATGGGGACCAGAACCCGGCGATGCGCGCATTGCTGGCGCGAGCCAGTGCCGCCGCGAACTTCATGCATCTGCCAGGCTGAGAAGGCCGCGCCGCTACTGAAGCGAAGTCCTGGCGCGGCCGGCCGCTGCGCGGCTGGCCGGTACTGAGTTTGGCGCGCCCGAAGAGATTCGAACTCCTGACCCCCAGATTCGTAGTCTGGTGCTGTGATATTCCGCTACGTTCCGCAACCCATCGCAGTGAACCGCAAACTCATACAAGTTTAGTGGTTTAGAGGTCAAAACCCTCTCGCATACCTGCGCTCCCCCCCGCTTGCCTCCGCACCAAGTGTCCGGGCAATGTCCGGGCAGCCGTGGGACGCTTTGTCCAGGCAGTATGCGGGTGGAAACATGGAGCGGGCATCCGAAGGACCGATGCGGATCACGAAGGCGACCGTGGATGGCGCTTGGCGCCGCCGTCGCCCGGACTTCCGCCTGACGATCAGGGATGCGGAGTGCCGCGGTTTAGCCCTGGTGGTGAACCCTACCGGCATGACTTGGACTGTGTCCTACAAGCCGCGCGGGCTGGACTCGCGAACTGGTAAGCGGCCGTCAACGAGGGAGGTGACGCTTGGGACACCTGCGACCCACTCCCCTGAGCAAGCACGCACCGCCGCGAACAAGGTGAAGGGCGAGGCTAAGGGTGGTGCTGATCCGGCAAAAGACCGTCGCGTTGCCATTGCCAAGGCTGCACGGGACCGGGCCGCTACTGTTGCCCGGCTGGTGCAGGAGTACACCACCGCCCTCCCCAATCGGCCCAAGATGCGCGGAACAGGAACTCTCTCGGCGCGCGCACTGGAAGAAGAGACGCGAAACGTTCGTCTAGCCGTCGCCACGATGAAGGTGGAGGAGCGCAGTATATCGGACGTGACGGAGGCGGATGTCCGTGCCCTGCTGACCAAAGAGGCCAAGCGTCCCGCAACTGCGCGCTATCGGTTCGGTGCACTCTCCCGCTTTCTCGAATGGTGTCGGGAAGAAGGGCTGATAACCGTGAACCCCTGCCTTGCCATCGGGAAGAACCGCCGTCCGCGCCCAGCGAAACCCCGGACGCATCACCTAACAATTCCGGATCTTGCCTCGCTGTGGCATGCGACCGCCGCTGCCGAAACTGATGCGAGTGAGAGCGATTTCGGATCTGTGCATCGAGACTACGTCCGGTTCTTGCTGTCTGTTCCAGCCCGTCGTGTGGAAGCCACACGCTTAGAGTGGCAATACCTAGACCTAGAAACCGCATCCTGGACGATGTCGGGCAAGCTGACGAAGAACGGCGACCCATTCCGCGTGCCGCTCCCCAGCATTGCCCTAGGCATACTGCGGGAGCGCCATCGTGCGATGGGCAAGCCACGTGCTGGCCTGGTATTCCCATCTCCAAAGGCTGGTAAAGCTCTAACGACGTTCAGCGCCATGAAGGCCGCAATGGATAAGGCCAGTGGTCTGACCGGCTGGACGTGGCACGATTTCCGCCGATCGTTCGTCACCGTCTTAGCAGAACACGGCGTGGCCGAGGCGGTGGCGGATGCGATGCTGAACCACCGGCAGGCTGCGACCCGAGGCGGCGTGCTGGGAGTTTATCAGCAGGCTCGTAGGATACCGGAGCAGGAGGCGGCCATGCGGCGGTGGAACGAGCTGTTGGTAGCCGCAGTGGAGGGGCGAACCCTTGGTGAGGGGGTGGTCTTCCCTCTTGCGAAAAGCACCCGCTGACCGCTTTGCCACCGGTACATGTTAAAACCGGTCGGGCATGGTCGGGCAGGTCGGGCGAGCCTTATTTTACGGGCCTAAACCCCTGCCCGACCACTTCGATCCATGGTCGGGCAGGTCGGGCAGGCTCCTACTCGCAAGAACCCTGATCCGCCGTTGCTTCACTCGAACGCATAGCTTGGAGTTGGTTAGGTGATTTCAGCCCTCGGCTGGGCCGTAAGTGCTGAGACCAGCCTCAGTGTTTCTCAGCAGCGTTGCCTCATCCCTCCGGGTCCGTTAGAGCCTGAAACGCTTTAGAACTCGGACCGGAGAGAGACATAGACCCGACGCTCCGCTTCGATGGCGAGATTCTGCCTCTGCCGCCCGTGCAGCAGGTTCTCGCCTTCGATGGACAGCGTCATGCGCTCTGTCAGTTTGTAGCCGAGCCGCGCGGCTAACGCGGCGTAGTTCTTTACCTCCACATATGCCACGTCCTCTTCGTTCAACGCCCGGTAACCCCAGATGGAACTGCTGTAGCGGCCGAAAACATCCACCTCCCAGCGGTCGTCGGACCAGCCAAGCCGAAGCGTGGCGAGGTGGCGCGGCGAGACACGCTTCGGGTCCTGCTGGGACGGCCGGAAGTCCGACGAAACGGCGGACAGCCTGTAGCGCAGGCCCCAGATGAACCTACCTGGGAGCACGCCATCAGCTGACGCTTCAAACCCCGCAACGCGGGCCTTGCCGAGATTAACGGGCGTGTAGGTGTTGAGAGCGACATCGGGCGGCACGAAGGTGACGGTCGAAAGCCCGCTGGTGAAGCCCCGGTAGCTCTGCAAAAACGTGTTAAGGCCGACGTTGCCGTTGATGATCGCCGCCTTGCGCCGGTACTCCAGCTCGTAGCTGTACACGACCGTCGGTGCGATCGTGGGTGTGCCCGTGTCCTGGTAGCCGAAGCTCGGGTAAGAATCCCGCCATCCATAATCGGACAGGCTGGGCAGGCTCACGCCGCGAGCAGCGCTCGCCCTGACCGTATCTAGGTCCGAGGCCCGCCACACCGCACCGATGTTCCAGGACAGTTGCCCGAAGGCGCGGTCGTAGCTCTGGTTCCCGAACGGAAAGGCCGGGTCGTCGTACCCTTTGGCGCCTAGCCGAAGATGATCATAGCGAAGGGAGCTCGTGAGTGTGAGATTGTCCTTCAGCGCCCAGTCCCACATCACGCCGGTACCCACCACGTCGTAGCTAACCTGTGCTCCCGGAAGGGGCTGCATGGTGGCATGCCGCAACTGGAGAACCGGCCGAAGCGTGTGCGCTGGGTTGATCTTGAAGGCGTGGCCCAAGTCCGCAACTGTCAGGCCGCTATCGAGAGGGTAAGACGTTGCAGCATATGTGTTCGTCAGACCGTTGTGGTAGATCTGAGCATCGAAGATGCCAAGGTCGGTATCTGCTGTCAGCCTGCTGCGCAGGCTCCAAACGCGCTTATCCTCGCGCCAGACCTGACCGTAGTCCTGGAAGTTTCCAGCGATCGCGCGGCTGTAGCTCGCATCAAACGACAGCCGCACGCCGGGGCTCAAATTGAAGGCAGCTTCTGCGGCAACTTGATTGCGTGTCGGGGATCGCCGGCCATCAAGTTCCTGCACCTCGAAATCGGTGTAGCCCCGCGCCCAAGGCCTTTCGCCCCTGCTGCCAGCTGAAATGCGCACACCTCCTGCTGAACCGAGGGGGGCTGTGGCCACAGCGGAGACCTCCCGGTACCCGCCACTGCCAACGCGCACTTCGGCGACGCTACGCTGGTCGTGAATGGGATCATACGTGATAATGTTGATCACGCCCGAGGCGGCATTGAAGCCGAACAGAGCGCTGTTCGGCCCTTTAACCACTTCAATTTGGCGAATTTCTGCGATCTGAACGGGGATAGAGTCCCATGCGGCATAGCCGTAATGGTCCAGGTAAACCTGTCGCCCGTTCACTAATACCTGCAGGCGCTGCCCCATTGGCGTTGTGAATGCGCGCACCCCGACAGAGAAATCATGGGCGTTGTACTGCTGCACATCTAACGACGTGTAGCGCGCGAGTATTGTAGGAATGTCATGCGCGCCGGAACGGCGTATCTGTTCCGCGCTGATGATCTCCATCGGCACTGGAACCTCCGAGGCACGCTGCGGCTTTCCTGTTGCGCTGGTTGTCACCGGTTCGCCGAAGAGCGCCTCCAGAGAAGCCGGGCTAACAGACTGAGCGCAAACGGATTGCGTCGGCAGACCTAGGAGAAAAGCCGAAACGATTGTGATGAAGGCAGGCACCAAGGGCAGGTCGGCCCGATGCGCAGCGAAGCGCAGCATGATGTTCACTGCTCCTGAATCATCATGCGGAAAGCTGGTGCAAAGCTGACGCCGGCCTCCTGCTCCGCCACCCGGCTGACTTGGATTGTCACTCGGGGCAGACTCCGAACAGCCATCACGAGAAGGCCGGCGTTCACCAGGGACGGGTCCGATGTGATCGTCAGGATCCCACGCCTTTGCACAAACCCACTCAGCGCGCGCGCAGCCATCTGGGACGGATCGACCAGGAACAGAGCTCGGGCTGTGCTGCCGGCCAGGTTGGCCAGGGCCACGGGGCGGAGATCCAGATCGAGGCTGCCGACCCTTAGCTGCCGTCCCAAGCTGTCGCCCAACCGCTGCGCCAGTTCCTGGCCTGCCCGCTCGGTGAACACCAGCCCCAGATCGGCACGCCCAACCGGCGCATTTTTCAGGAACAGAATGCTTCGAGCCGCGGTATGGAGGTCTTCCGGCAGAACATCTGCGCATGCGGAATCGGGCAGGCTGGCGAAGGCAATAGCAATCGCTGCCGCCGTCAACTGTCGGCGGCTAGGCTGGCCTGCCTCCTCAGCATGGGGTGCAGGGGCCCTGTTGGGCTGCAACAGCTTCCCGATGCTCATCTTCAGCAAAGGGCGTGAACAGTCTTCAGGACCACTGTGGACTTGTCTCCACCTTCGAGATACCGCGCGACCGGTTTGGCTGCCCAGGTCGGCTGCCGCTTAATAGATCGTTTCATGCGAGGAATGCTCTGGATGATCGGCCGGCGGAACCAGATAGGAGCCAATGTAGAATCAGGTGCGTTGACGCTTTGTTGACAATCATTGGAAGGAAGCGCCTTAGCCCGCAAAATCTCTGCATGCAGCCTTCCCACGATCAGTTCCGCTGCCGCAAACGGACTTCCCTCTAGATTATCGTGACAGACATTTTCTAGACATTTCCCTATCGGAACCTCTTCTCATCACGAGTGGCTAACTCCAGTGGAGCATGTCAGCATCTCGACGAAGTCGTCACCAGACATCGGCTTGCCGTACATGTAGCCTTGGACTTCCTCACACCCCCTTTGACGTAGCATGTCCGCCTGCACGGCCGTCTCCACGCCTTCAGCAATGGTGTGCACGCCAAGGGCGTGGCTCATGCCGACTACCGCACGCACGATGGCTTCGGCACTGCGATCATCTCCGAGGTGGCGAACGAAGGAGCGGTCAATCTTGACCTTGTCAAAGGGGAACTTCTGCAGGTAGCCGAGACTGGAATACCCGGTACCAAAGTCGTCCATTGCGATCTTCACGCCCACGCTCCGCAACCGGCGCAGCGTTGCTAGAGTCTCATCGGTGTCATTCAGCAACACACCTTCGGTGATCTCCACCTCAAGGCGACCAGCTGCCAGACCACTGCTTTCGAGTGCCGAGACTACGGCTTCGAATAAGCCGGCCTGGCGGAACTGAACCGGGGACACATTGACTGCGATGGTCAGGTGGTCGGGCCAGGTCATGGCCTCACGGCAGGCCTCCTGCAGGGCCCAGGTGCCGATGGGTCCGATCAGCCCAGTTTCCTCCGCCACGGAGATGAAGCGGTCGGGTGGCATGTTACCGACGCCCGGTCTGTCCCAACGCAGGAGCGCCTCAGCTCCCATGACGGCACCGGTTTCGAGGTTCACCTGCGGCTGATAGGCGAGGCGGAAGTCACCCCGGGCGAGGGCAACGCGCAGGTCTGCTTCCAACGCTCGCCGTTCCAGCAGCTTCTGGTTCATTTCGGGCGAGAAGAAGCGGTAGCCGCCGCGGCCGCTTTCCTTGGCTTGGTAGAGGGCGAGGTCGGCATCTCGCATCAACTGGGTAATGTCAGCGGACCCGCTTTGGCCAACCATGGCAATGCCAATGCTCACTCCGACGCTGGCCCAATCACCACCAAGATCGATCGGTGCCTCCAAGGCGGCAATGAGGCGCCGAGCAAGGGCTTCGGCCGCTTCCGGCTGGCGCGCCTTGGGTTGAATGATGGCGAACTCGTCGCCTCCCAGTCGCGCCAGCGTGTCGCTTTCCCGCAGAGCCGCCGAGAGGCGCTGCGCGACCTCCTGCAGCAAGCGGTCTCCGGCGGCATGCCCAAGTGTGTCGTTGACCTCCTTGAAGCGGTCCAGGTCGAGACAGAGAACGGCGAGCGGCTCCGCGTCACGGCGCGCAAGGGCCAAGGCTTGCCGGAGCCTGTCTGTAAACAGGCCGCGGTTGGGCAAGCCGGTCAGCAGGTCATGCGCGGCAAGATAACTGGCCCGCTCCAGTGCTCGGTTCAGCAAGCGGAGCGGAAGCACCCGTAGAATTGCGAAGATGATGACGCCCAGGAAGACGGATGCCGAACTAACCAGCAGCGCCGTAAGTAGCGCCCTCCGCATGGAGCGTGCGGCCTCGACCTCCCCAACTTTTCGCGCACCTTCAAGGATTGGCTCCCGGTGGGTGACCACAGGCCAAGCCAGTTTCTGTTCGGGAACAGACTCGACCACCAAGCGGCCTTGCTCATTGAAGACGCGCCGTCGCTCGACTGAGGCCCTTCCCTGCGCAGGTGCCGAAATGGTTAATCCATCAAACTCCCAGAATGCCGGGTTGAAGCGCGACAGCTCCGCCGTTTCAGCAGCATGTAGCCTAGCACTGGCTTCAAGCGCGCCCTGCACGCGAGAGTGAGCGGCAAACAAGTAGGTCACCGGCAGAGCAGCAGCAATCAGAAGCGCGGCGAAGCCTGTCAGCGCTGTGACCGTGCGTGTAACCGTACGGCTCGGCGTCCCAAGGTCGGAGGGCTTCGAAAGAATAGACGAACGTCGCCCAGCCCAAGCCCGCACCCTACTGGCGAGGATTTGCGGCACCGGCCTGAAACGCGGGATAGTGCTGTCCGACATATCGCTGAGAATGCCGCAGCACTTAAGACCATTTTGTTAACAGGAGGGCCAAATCTTCGTACGGTAGTTGCTTCGCCTTCAGATCGTGTCTCAAGGCGTACCTCCGAGCAGGCTCCTATTAGGACGATTGTCCTCCTATGCTGCGGCCCAAACTGTTCGCCCACGTGGGGTTCTTCGTCGGACTCACATAGGCGGCAGAACGAAAACGGCCGGGAGAGGATCGCCCTCACCCCGGCCGCTTCGCTGCGAGCTTTCCCCCCCGGGATGCCCATCTCTTTCTACCCTACGCCGCGACGAGTGCGTACCGGCGAACCGGCCGAAACCAGCACCCCACACAAATCCTCAGCTTGGTCGACGAACTGAGACAATCACCATTTGTACCGCCCGCAGTTTCTGAGACACCTGAGTGAAGCCTATGCGGCGAGAGCCGCGGGTGAAA